>CAVIBR010000011.1:0-60845 GCA_963641445.1 Bacteroides uniformis | reverse complement strand
TATCGGTAATTACGGGATTATTTTTCAATCGTAAAAATTTTGCTAAAAATACATTGACTGGTATTGTTATCACATATATATCGTGTTAAAATTTTGTCCATGATGAATATTATTCGTGTTGAAAATAATCAATCAAGAATAATCATTGAAGGAGAGGAAAATAAATGAAAAGACTAGCTATTTTAAGTAGTTTGGCTTTAATCGTTGCCCCAACATTTAGTGGCAACGGTGTTTCTGATTTAGCAAAGAATCAGATAAGATTTGCAGAAGAAACGGGGGGGGCGACAGATACATCTAGTAATCCAACGATAACGTTTGGATCTGAAACAGCGGATACGAATTCAACCAATTATAGTGACACAGCCACGAGTTCTCCGACTTACACCTTAAGCAACGCTGACTTCACCTTAAAGTCGATATCGGCGGAAAATTGTTTTGAACACAAAACAGCTCCATCGGAATCGCCATTAAAAGTGTCTTCGAAAAATAATGCAGGCAAAATTACGATGAATTTTAGCACGGCTTTGACGATTGAGTCAGTAACTATAAGGGCAAAAGCGAGCAATAATACGGCTAATGGAGCTCAATTGAAGGTAACCATTGGTGAAAAGACCGTATCAACAAAAACTGGAAAAACCTCTGATGGGTTTGGCGATTGCCTTTTTAGCGGATTTACTGGAAGCTCTAATTCTATTGTGATTGAAGGTGCGAAAGGGAAGACCAATGTCTTATATATTTCCACGGTTTCTTTAAAGCTTACTTCTACTAAAACCGTAACTTATGATTATGGCGATTATAAGGATGATTCCTGGAAAACTAACGACTCTGTAGATGCTGGTTCAACAATTACTGCGCCTGTCGCAGTTGGTACAACTTATGGAACAGACTGGTATGAAAATCCAACTTTAACGGCTTGGTTAAAAGACGATGGAACGGCTTTCGATTTTAGCAAAGACACTGTTTCCGAAGATATCACACTTCATGCTAAGTGGGAAACTAAGAAAACAGAAGCCGTTGCCAACGTTGAATCATCTGAAACTAAAGCTCAACTATATTACGAATATACCGTTACTGAAGATGCTTCAACTAACGACAAAACATATTCCATTTCTAATATTAATTTAAGATTTGGCGGATTAATTAAAAAAGAATATTACGACGCTTTAGAAGAACATATTAAGTCTGTTGGAATGATTTATACCACAGAGTTGCCAAGCGGATATGAGACTATTAAGGCAGCAGCTGAAGCCAATGCACTTAATGAAAATAATGCCAAAATCTTAACAAACGATGTGGCAACAAGAAAACCTGTTTTAACAGATGATGAAGCATATTATCTTTACAATGTTTGCCTTGATGTAAAAGAAACAGCACTCAAAACAACTGTTTATGCTATCGCAAGCATAACATTTGATAATGATAAAACTGTATACTTCTCGGATAAGACCGAGTCGGTTTCTTCAATCGCCAAAGAATATCAAGATCTATATGAAGATAATGAAGAAATTCTTGCAACTCTTATGCTTCTTGAAGAAGGCTATGTTGAAGGTTCATTATAAAAATTAAAACTTATAGGAGAATTAAACCATGGATAATAAATATGAAACACCAGTAGTAGTCGTTGTCACTTTTGCAGAAGAAGATATAATCCGTACGAGTGGAGTCGGAAATAACGATACAAAGAATGATCTTTGGAATGGCATACTTAGCTGATAAATGTCTAAATCACACTTTGTTTTTCTGACAATCCTAGTTTCCCTTTCATTGATATCTTGTCAATCATCGAATGAATCTTCATCCGAAAGACAAGGTTCATCAAGTCAAATAAGTTCGTCTTTTTCCTCTAATGAAGACCCATCATCTTCATCCGAAGGCAAGAAAAGTGTAGAACTTCCTTGGATATCTAGGTAAAAATAACGCCTCATATTCTAAGAGCAACACTCTTACTATACGGGACGTTTTTCAATTACTTCTTATCACCCTCATTAATGATCTTCAGTTCTTCCTTAATCTTCTCTTTTGATTTAAATGGAGCCCTAACTAATCTAATTAACCACGCTAAAGGGATAAGAACCTTGCTCTTATAGAAGAAGGGATATGTCACCTTATAAAAAGATATTGGAGGAAATATTCTTCTAAGAACATATTTAAATTTCCCTTTCTTCTTGATTGAATTAGTAACATTCGCTTCAAGGGACCCATATGTTCCGGAAGATAACATATATAAGAATATCTCTTGTTCTTTGCTAGTTAATTCTTCATCAAGGAAAAGATGATTAGCTAAAGAGATGATCTCCTTAACAAAAGAAGAAAGGCCAATCTTCTTGAATTCTTCATCCATATAAGAGAAAGAGATATCTTCATTTCTTCTTAGATATACGAATATATCTAGAAGAGACCTAATCCCTGTTCCTGAAATGATGTAATGCTTATAGAAATGAGCCATGAAATAGATGAAGAAATCTTCTTTGGAAAGACTTCTTTGATATATTCCTTCTTTCTTTCCCTTAGAAAGATAGTCTTTGAAATATGTTTCAAAAGATTTAATTGCCTCATCATTGCTTGAATCTAGGAAAAGAGTCCGATGCATCTCAAAGTTATAGAAAGGTTTCTTTTGATATGTGTCATGAACTCCTTTGTTATATTCTTCAACTTCATATCCTCTAGATACAAAGAAAGACTTTATTTCCTTCTTATATTTTGCATCAAAAAGAATGTCATTATCGGCAAATTCCCTACTGCCATAATCTTTGTATAATTCATTGATGATGATTCCTTTTAAAGGAAGATAGGCAATCTTCTTTTCTTCTAAGAAAGAATATAAAGCCTTTCTTTCCTCATCAAAAAGAATGGTCTTCCTTAGATTCATCGAGGAATATTCTTCTAATTTGTTTTTGATATTATCTGGAAGAAGAATTCCTTCATTCTTAAAAGAAAGATAAGTGACAATAAGGATTCCATTCTCTTTTGCGATATTAAGAATTGAGATGATTTCTTCCTTGCTTAAAGATATCTCTCTTTTCTTTCCTAAAAGATAATCCGAGATGATGGAAGAAAGAATCTTCCCGTATTTGATGATTTCTTCTTTTTCCATTACTAGTCTCCAATCTCTATTATCTTAACGTCCTTTGGCAAATCTTCATCATGATGAGTGATCAAAATAATCGTCTTATCTTTGATGGAGAAGATGTTTTCTAGCAATTTAGCTGCAGTCTTCTTATCTAAGGATGAAGTTACTTCATCAAGCAAAAGAATCGGTTTATCTGAATATATTGCTCTAGCAATTGATAATCTTTGAATTTGTCCTAAAGATAATCCTCCTCCGTGCTCATTTAAAGGAGTTAAATCTTTCTTTTCTAAAGAAGAAATGAATTCATCCGAACAAGAAAGAGAATAGGCCCTAGCAAGTCTTTCTTCATCAACCTTTTTAGCAAAGAAGGTAACGTTTTCTTTGATGCTTCCCTTAAGAAGAAGATTCTCTTGCGGGACATAGGAGAAAAGATTCCTATCTTCCTTAGAAAGATTTTCTTCTTTTTGAGAATATATCAATTTGATTTCTCCTGAATCTAGGGGATATAGAGATAGAAGAAGTCTAAATAATGTTGTCTTTCCTTTCCCTGAATGTCCTAATAAAGCAAGATGATCATTCTTTTTAATATCTAATGAGAAAGATGAAAGAACCTTTCTTTCAGGAAGATAAGAGAAAGAAATATCTTTGATAGCAATTCTTTCAAGGGAAGAATATTTCTTTTCTATTTCCTCTAAGGAATATTCCTTGATATGTTCCTCCTCTTCTTTTAGATAGAGTCTTTCTCCTGATGCAAGCATGGAATAGTAACGTGGTAAGATACTTGTGATATTGCCAATTGGTGCTTGAATTTCAGTTAATAAGGCGATAATCGATGTTAGAGAAGGAATATCCATCTCGCCAGTAAGAATCCTAAGTCCGCAGAAGATGATGCCAAATAGGTAAGACCCATAATAAAGGAATAAGAAACCAAGAGAACAAATAATGGAGAAATTATTACGCCTAATCCTTGCCTTCTTATAGTCTTCAAGTCTTTCTTTTCCAATCTCTTTGATCGTATCTTCCTTAACAAAGGAATGGATGATCGAAAGACCTTCAAGCGATTCCGAAAGGAATATCTTATATCTTCCTTCATTCTCTAAGACATCGTTATGATATCTCTTCAATCTCTTTCTAAGAACATAAGTCAATAGGAGGAGAACAACAGAAATAGGTAACAAAATTAGCCCAAATAATGGGGAAATATAGATAATTAAGGCAAAGGCTGCGACAAGCTGAACAACAAGTCTCCCCAATATAGGAAAAATCGAAAGAATGTTATTCGCGACAATCTTCGTATCTTCGCTAAGACGGTTGATCCAATCTTCCTTATGCTCATTCTTAACCATCCTATATGGTGAATATAGCAATGACTCAAAAAGGTTCTTCTTGAAAGAATTCTCAATTGAAGAAGACGCATATTCAAAAAGAAAACGGTATAAGGAATTTAGGAGAATGATTAGAACGGCAATCCCTAGGAGGATATATACCGAATTAAGGAAATAGGCCTTATCTTTGTTTTCCAATCCTTCAGTCACAAACTTAAGTATATAAGCAAAAAAGACGCTCAAAAGACCAAGTCCAACCTGGATAAGGCTTAATATGACTAGGTAATGTTTCTTCCCCTTAATCGAGGAAGAAATCCATTTAAGTATCTCTTTGTTTTTCATTTTCTTTTTCTAAATATCTTTCTAAAGATATGCCTAATATATAATCGTAAGGATTTAAGATGATGGAAATGAACCTTGAGGAATCCTTTGAATTTGTAGTCTTTCTCAAGATTGATGATCTTTCCGTCTTTCTTGGTGATATCTTTCAATATCCCTAAGATATTTTCTTCTCTTATTGGCTTATCAACCCAATAGTTGTTATCTCCTGCAAGAAGATAGGTTCCATCTTTCTTGATCTTTATTAGTCGATGCAAGATATAATGCTCATTTATATCTTTATATAGAAGAATATCTCCAAGGAGAGGTTTCCTCTCAAGAAGGACTATATGAAGAATATCTTCTCTTTGCTTAATTAGAGGATACATCGAATAACCATTTGAGATATAGGTTAATTCCTTATCTTCCTTTAGAAGAGTTTCAAAATTATTCGATGGCATGGATTGATTCTAATTGGCTAAGAACATTCTCGATATCTTTTGTTAGTATCTCTTTGGATACATCTGGATATTCTTTAGCAAAGCTTTCAACGATTTCTTCTTTGCTTGTTTCTTTCTTAAGGGCTTCAACAATCTTTGCAGCCGTATCATTAAGCTTAACGATTCCATGGAAAGACCTTGCTTCATCTCCGGTTGCAAGCAATATTGTTCCATCCACCCCAGAATGGGTGATGAATTCATCTTTTAGTTTCATATCTATTTCCTTTCAATCATTCCTTTATAGGTGCAATATGCCGCATAAGAGGACATATTTGCTTTTAAATCATATATTGGTATCTCTTTTAGGAGAATATCAACCATTCCTAAAACGGATATCATCTCTAGCTTGCTTCGAGGAAGAAAGACCTGTTCCATTATCCTTTGATAGGCGTCTTTCTTATCCATCAAAGAGATGGAATTAGTCTCTCCTCTTGATAGGAGGGCAATTCCTTTCAAAGGAAAAGAAACATTCCTTGATAATCTTTCTTTCCCATTCCAAGGTGTTCCAAAAACCTCGATGGAATCTTTACTAAATAGAAGAAGAGGCTTGTCATCATTGATATATTTGATTCTATCTTCGCCAAATACTTTTCTTAATATTCTAACATGTGTTGATTTCCCTACTCCTGAATGAGCGGCAATAGCAAAAGCCTTGCCATCTACTTCAAAAGAAGAACAATGAAAAAGGATGATGTTGTATTTAGCAAGTTCGGTTACGATTCTTCTATATAAAGCGGATAATTCGATTGATCCGTATGCTCCCTGGTTACATTCAAGTTCTTTCTCTTTGATGATATCTTCCTTGGTTAGGTTAATAGAAAAATTTTCCTTAAGGGAATCATCAACTAAATAATCTTTGCAATATTCTTTTGTATATATATCAAAACAACTGATTAAGATTATTTTCGTTGCAAGCTTTATCTTAAAGTTAACCATGGGATTATTTTAATACTTATCTTTATTTATATAAAGATGGGAGAGAAGGAGATGCAAGATGATAGAAATAAATGCTGTTATTGAAATTGGTTATAGAACTTAGAGGTTTATCCGTTTTCTTTTGGTTGTGAAAATAATAATAAATCCTATTTTCCATCGTTTTAACCGATAAACAAATTTCAACAAAAAACAGATTTAATACAAAATTAAGAACACGAAATCATTCAAATCATTCATTACCAAAAAATGTTTTAACCCATATGATTTTATGTTTTGCTATTTAGATCATAATCATTGAAAAAATAAGAATGGAAAGCTGATTTTTGTGTTACAATAGTTTCTAGAGATAGGGAGGGGAATTATGAAATTTAGGAAAATATCAACTTTTATACTAGTGATCGTTTCTGTTTTTGATATGGGGGGACGAGAAAAAACGGTCTCAACAAAAATAGAGAGGTTTAAATCAGAAATTACAAAAACTATCACATATGCTGCAAATCAATCCGAAGATACGGAGGATCCGGATGATGTTTTTGATCGCGCAATAGATGGATATAAGAACGAATTCAAAGAATATTTGGATATTACCGCTTTAAACGTTCAAGATAAGGAAGCGGTAAATCTTCCAAATTTCGACATCAACTATATCTCACCTGAATATTATGATGTTATGCATGACTACCAAGTCAAATTAGAAGCGTCATTGACCGCATCACAGCTTGAGAAATATGAGGAGCTCAGAAAGAAAGACTACAATTTCGATAGATACGTTACCATGAACGATGTCAAATATTCGACATTAGAACCATCATTGAAATATGACCACGCTGTCATTCCTTTTGATCCTACACTTCCAATTACGCCAGTTCACCCATCCATTAATACAAACACTCCAACAACAAGAGCTGTAGCAGCTACGACGGCTGGTATTATAGCTATCTTAACAAACGCAGGATTAGGCGAAGCGGTCATTGCTGCTTTTACTGCATGTATTTCAACAATGACTACAGGATTATCAACAAGTTGGATTCCATTCGTTGGCTGGGCTTTGGCGGTTGCACTTGTCGCTGGCGCTCTTATAGCGTTAACGGTAATCATAGTTAAGAATTGGGATAAAATAAAGACTGTCATAAATGATATAAAGACTTGGTTCCTTGAAGAATTTTCAAAATTTGTTTCTTTCATCGAATCATTCTTTGCCGATGCAGTTGCGCAAGGAGATGAATCAACTGTCGCTGAACGTCAAAAAATAGGTGATAGGGAACTTGTTTGGAGAGACATCGCTGCCTCAAAGGAATTAGTAATTTCTATTGCATCAAAAAGGAAGCGTAACAAAACTGATGTTCTTCTTATGAAGAATCTCGTTACGCGTAAAGGCACTAATGAAATGGATTTTTGGCTTGATGATGGATGCGTGACAGAAAAATTTGTCGTAGACAATCAACTTTATTCAAATTACTTCATTAGCACATATACATGGTACAACAACACGGCAAAAAGAATGCTTTATAATGGCGCAAATGCATATTCAAATTATGGCGGATATGGCTATAAAAATTTGATATATGACAGATTTGATGAAATGAAATATGCCGTTTGGGGATGGAATCATTATCATTTGGGCATGTATAATCCTGTGACAAAAACTGCAGGCAGGTATAGAAAGGAAACAAGCCCTAGCGGCAAAATAACACCTTCAATACGCGACGTTCATGCTTTTTTTGGATTGACATATATAAGAAAGGAAGATAAAAGTGGGTTTGACCACTATCCAGATTTATGAGTAAATTCAAAGTAGGAGATTTTGTTGATACGGACACGTATCCTAACCATAACGAATTTATCGTCACTCGCGTGTATGATGATGGTTTCATTGCCGTTTGTGACTGGGATATATTCATATGGATTCCTGACGAAACGAAGGTCATGGAAAAATTCTTCGTTCTCTCACCTCAAAACAACGATGAAGAACACGCTTCTTTAAGAGACATATTTATTAAGGTTGGTTATTTCTTTCTAGACGAAGATGGAAATGTTTGCTTTGATCATACCGAAAGCACCACAAAAGATAGCGAAGATGGGATAAACTTTGGGTTTATGGAGGGCTGTGCGCTTATAACAGGAATAGAATAAACCAAAAAATTAAAGCTGTATTTTCCTGATCTTGGTTTAAACCAATCTTGATTCGTTTGAAAACATAAAAACTATCATATGATACGTATATCTAATGGAATTAGATTCCTATCGAAACTACGAAAATGCTTTTTAGATCCATATTTCAACCTTCACCGAATACCCAGAAAAGGGCTATTTGTATCATCAAATATATGTAAATAAATTATTTGCTATGAGATTTTTGCCATCGTTTTTGCCATTTTTGCCACAATGAATGGCAAAAATCTTTGGTAAATGGCAAAAATCTTTCAAAAATGACAAAAATGTTGTACACTAATGAGGGTGATATTATGTTGATTGAATCAGAAGTAATAGAGTTGAAAGAAAGATATACCGATTCCTTGCTTAGAGATATCGTTGCTTTTTTGAATGCTAAAGGGGGAACTATTTACGTTGGAATCGATGACAATGGAGTGGTAAAGGGACTATCAGCTGATCAATTAGACGATACTCAAAAGAAAATTTCTGACTGCATTACGTCCCAAATTGAACCGAATCCTCAAAATGAGATTTCTATTCTGCAAGCAAAAGAAGAAAATAAGGAAATTTTAGCGATAACCGTTTCGAAAGGGTTTAAGCCGATTTATTGCATTAAGAAATACGGTTATTCTTCGAAAGGATGTCTTATTAGAATCGGAACGACTTGTAAAGAAATGAATCCAATTGAAATCGAACGCCGATACCGACAGAATTTCGTTGATGATGATTTCATATTGCAGGCTCCAGCGCACTATGCTCCATTATCTTTTGACATGATGAAGATTTTACTGACAAGCAGAGGATATCATATTAATGAAACTGCCTTTGAGTCAAATTTTAGCTTGTTGATGAAGAATGGCGAATATAACTTAATGGCTGAACTTCTTTCGGATAAAAATATGGTTCCTCTTATTTTTGTCAAATTTAGAGGGAACACTAAAGCATCAATTTCTCAAAGAAGCGATTATGGGGATCAAAGTATTCTGCTTGGGCTACAAAGATTAAAGGACAGATTGATTGCGGAAAACATTTGCGTAACAGACACTACGGTTCGCCCGCGTGTTGATGAATACTTGTATGACATTGATTGTGTCAATGAAGCTTTGGTGAATGCAATTGTTCACAATGATTGGACTATATCCGAGCCTCTTGTCTCGCTATATAACGATAGAATTGAAATCACGTCTCATGGCGGAATACCTAGAGAAATCAGTCGAGAAGATTTTTTCAACGGAGTTAGCCATCCAAGAAACTCCGTTCTTATGAGGATTTTCCTGAAACTTGGCATTGTCGAACATACCGGTCACGGAATACCAAAGATTATAGAAAAATATGGGAAACAAGCTTTTGATATTCATGACACTTATGTCAATGTAATCATTCCTTTTAATAAGAGGGTAACTGAAACGTTGCCGAATTTCAAAGATGCCGATAAAGATTATGACAAAAATATTTCTTCCGAATTGACCGATAACGAAAAAAGAGTCCTGCTTGAGTTGATCAATAATCCCAGCACTCCCTATGATTCGCTTGTTGTTGAATTGGGAATATCAAGAAGAACTGTATCTAGAGTTTTCACGTCATTGGCTGAAAAAGGTTTTATTGAAAGAATCGGAACAAATAAAAAAGGTTTCTGGAAAGTCATCAGATAAGCGATATATTACGGTCGTTCATGAAGCGAGATTGACTTGTTTTCATTGACTTGAAAATCAAAATTCAGGTTTTATGAAATCTTCGTTTTGTGTTAAAAATCACATTTTACGAATTCGTTTTGTGTTAAAAATCACATTTTACGAAGATTTTCATTAAAAAAGATACAAAAGTTATTGTTTTGTATAAAATTACCTTTGACTGTATTTTCGTATCTTTTTAAAAAGCGATTCTCAAATTAAAATTAATATATAAGAGGATTAGAAACATGTATCTACCAAAACATCAAAACACTCCATGGCAAAATGGCAAAGATATCGATTTGAAGAAAACTGCTATTTTAGTCGTAGATCTTTTAGGAGGATCTTTAGGGAATATCCCCACTCTTGATGAAGCAGTAAAGAACGCTTCAATGATTGTCAATAAAGCAAGAGAACTAAATATGCCAATCATCTTCAGTGATGATCAACATATTAAAGGAGTGGACAAAGAACTTGAACTTTGGGGAGAGCATGGAATAAAAGATTCTGAAGCGGCTAAGCCTTTAGATATCTTCAATGTAACAGATAAAGATTTCATTGTTCCTAAACGTAGATATAACGGATTCTTCCAAACGGATTTAGATTTGCTATTAAGAGAACTTAACGTGGATACATTGATTGTTTTTGGCACAGATACAAATATCTGCGTTTTACAGACTTTAGCAGGTGCATATTTCTTAGGATATAAGACGATTGTAGCAGCTGATGCCTGTGCGACTTTCCTTATTGGAAAACAAGAAGACGGACTTGAGTATTTTTCTCGTTGCTACGATAGCAGAGTCATTGACACAAAAACATTGATAGAATCGATGAAATAGAAAAAAAGTCCTTTGAATTTAGGTGCGGAACGTAGCAAAAGTCCCTTGAAATTCAGTGCGAGATACATCAAAAGTCCCTTGAATTTAGGTGCGAAAACGTTTGAAACTCCCTTGAAATCTAGTGCGAACGAGAAAATGCAATGCTCTAAATCTTTCATTGCGTCATTTTTGCCACAGAAAATTTCATGATAGAAGTTGTTATATAGTTTTAGGCTTTAAATTGACTAAATACCAATACATCCAATGGCGATGATTTTGAAACACAAAGAACATTATGGTGAGACAAGACTCATAAAGATATGTGATACGAATATTGGATATGAGAATGATATTCTTACCATTCCATATTACCTAACTTTTGCATTAGGGAAAGATGATTTCAAGATATAATCAAAACCCCTGATTTAATATGTTGAGATGATTGGTTATACACAAAACTTAGGGTTTTGAGATATATAATTTTCCCTAGAATGGGCTAAAATAATCGAAAGACGCTAAATAAAACGTTATTTTTATTTGATTTGTTTTCTTTACTTTCTAAAAAAAGTTAAACTAAATTTTAATTTAAATTGAACTGTGATATAATTATGATATAATCCTTAAGCCGTTTATCCAAGGGGGGGACAAATATATATGAAAAAAACAATTCAATTAAATAAAGGAATGTTCTTAGCTACTCTGATTGTTGGAATATGCGCTTTCTCACTTTCAATCGTTTCAGTTTTAATAACGATATCAGGCATACTGAACGTTCATCAATATGCCGTTAACGGATTCAATTGGTTCAGAATATTCTTCAATGCTTCTCAATCAATATCATTATTAGTTTTATTAGCTATATCTCTTGCTAAAAACAAAGGCACAAATACTGGCGGAAGAGAAATAATCCGTTTGTTTGATTTATTTACGACTATCGAAGGCGGTTGCGGAGTTCTTGTCTATGGCTTCAATTTGATTGAGGTTGCAACATATAACGGATCATATTTCTTCAATCTATTGTTAAATATGTTCTTCTGCGTGTTTGGTGTTATTGCCTTACTCTTCTTAGATAAAGAAGGAAATATAGGCAAAATCCTTGCTCTTGTTTCTGCCTTCTTAATTGGTGGAATCACTCTTTATAATGTTTTTAGACTCTCATTCACTTTTTGGACATTTGAAAGATTAACTTTATTGGCTTATATAGTTCTAAACATTGTTTGTATGTTCATGATGAAAGAAGGAAACAAACAAATTTCTTCCCCAACAAACGAAGAAAATAACGAGAAAGCTCAATAATTTGCGTTTCATTAAATGCCTATCTAAAACGGATAGGCATTTTTTATTTGTTGATATTTTCGTAAAATTTGCAGTGTGATTTACGGAAAATCTGCAATCGGATTGCAAAAAATACGAAAACTTAGAAATATCATATCCTAATATCGTTAAAACTAAGGCGATTTAGAATTATTTTTCTATGACTGAAAATCGTAGTTATTTTGAAAAGTCAACGAATTTGGCGATAAAAACTATTGAAAAGTCAATCAAATCGACCTCAAAAACTGTTGAAAAGTCAATGAAATAGGTGAAAATTTATTAGATAAAGCAAGAAAACTATGAAAATATGTGAATAATTTGTTACCTAAAATATTTTAACCAATATTTACCATTAACCTTTCATTAAAATCGTTTTTTGCCCATCAAAAAAAGAACACCCCATTGTAATATGAGACGTTCTTATTTTTAGGCCGTTAGAATCAAGAATTATGCGGCGGTTGAAGCCTTTGTGAATACGTTATTTTTAACATCAAATAACGTTGCACCATCCTTAACAACGTGGTATGAAGAAGTTTCGCTAATACGTGTGCTTCCTTCATCGAAGGTGAAGGTAACACCCATATAGACTTGTCCTTCAAAGCAGAAGACGGATCCGAAGAGTTCCTCTCCGAAGAAGACACTGACGGCCCATGATGATTTTATGCCATTATTTTCGCCATAGTGAATTTGACATGCATATTCATCTTTGGTATGCCCTTCAGGAATTCTCGTTCCAAGCCAAACATCATTCCAAGATGAACTATAAGGAGTGACGAGTAAGCCATTGCTGAAGTAGTATTCAGATTTTGAACCAGTTGAGCTAACGGCTTCAATCTTTCCTTCATCAGCATTAGTCATTTCAGTGATTTCGTAATCATTTGAATTATTGCTTAATGTGCCATCTTGTTTGATTTGATACTTAGGAGTAGAGCTTAAGTCATCTGAATCTTTATCTTGATGGCTTGTCGCCCAGAACTCAAAGGCATAATAGGAGCCTAATGCACTATAATCTTTGTACTTTTCATTATCTTTTAAGTCGATAGTGACAGTAACTTCGGTGATAGGCATTGTGAAGGTGTATGTTACGCCATCATCAGTAGTAACCGTTTTAACTGTAAGGCTATTACCATATTTATCAGTTACAACTGGCGTTCTTAATGCGTATTTAGAAGGAGCTTCTGCATCTAATGAAGGTTTGATAGTTACAGTCTTGTTATAGGTTCCAGATGTAATGGCATTTCCATCTGCATCTAAGAATTCGCAAGAGACATATTGAGCAAGTGATGTCTTAATTTCGCGGGTGACTGTGCCTTTAGCGCTAGAAACTTTCAAGATCTCGGTATCGCCTTCTTTTACGATGAATGATGCGGTGGTTGTGATATCGCTACCTTTTGCTGCTGTTCCAGCTTCATCATCTAAGACGATTGTTGGATTGATGTAGGCTTCTTCACCGACAATAACGATAGATTCTGTGATATTTCCTTCACCATCTTCAATCCAAGCAAGACGATATTTAGAATCAAATCCGAAGTAATGTAACTCGTGCGTGTCATCAGCAAGACAGAAATATGCATCAAGCCATGAAGTGTTGTTCGTGTATTGAATGGCCATGATGTTCGCCGTCCAAGCTGCTTTGACATTCTTATCGGAGCTTGTGGAATAATGAATGAGAATATCGGCTTTTCCTTCTTCAGTTATTGTCCAAGTTCCATCATTAGAACCAGATTTGACGGTTCCATCAGTCTTGAATGATGCCTCATACGACAATTTATCATACGTTCTTGTTGTTGGTCCAGTGGTGCTAGATCCATAAACGTTGACACCTTTCCAAGATTTGTTAACAACTGTGGAGTTATAGTAGAGTGTGCGATCATCTTCCTTAACTTCGATTTCAATATCGCTTGAAATCATAGTGAATGAGAAGATTTTTCCTGTTTCTCCTACTGGAGTTACTTTCAATTCTTCTGGAGTTTCACCTTCATCGACAGCTGTTTTAACGGTAAGACCGTATTCCATATGCTCGATTTCGGTTGTGAATTCAACGTAGATAGTTTCGCCTTTAATGGCTTCTTCAACAACAACCTTAGTTGAGGCTTCGCCTTCAGTTTCATTTTTAACAAGTTTGTATACGGAAACTGTCGATTGCTTTAATTCAGTAACAAAGTTGACATCATATGCGATTGCGTTCTTGTCAGAATCGATAACGACTGGACGAACTGGCATATTGAAGTGGTAGTAGCCATCTTCACCAACTGTTGCAACTTTGCCATTGATTGTGACTTTGGTAAAGGAGAAGTCAATATCGGCGACTGCCTCAAATTTAAGAGGGGTGCCAGCAATAGCGGAAGTAACCTTTGTAGGTTCTTCGGATTCATCGTCTAGATAAACGCCTTCAACGAAATAAGATTTGTTTGTGATTGTGAAATTGGTTTGGCCACAGTCAACTCTGATCAAAATATCAGCAGAAGGCATGACGAAGGTGTATTTGTCTCCTTCTTGGGTAACAGCGATATCTTCATCTCCAGCAGTGATTGTTACTTTGTCATTGAAATGGTAACCAGGTTTGAGTGAAACGCGGAAAGTATAGGATTTTCCTGCTTCACCTTTCTCTGGAAGGCCATCAAGATAAGCATAATCAGCAGTGGTGTTGGTGATGCTATATTCAAGTGAAGTACTTTCATCCCCATCAAAGGCGACTTTGTCGCCAGTGATAGGATTAGTGAAGGAAGATTCGCATGAGGCTAAAGCAGTAACGCCAAGTCCCATTAAACTTAATGTTAATAATAATTTTGAAGATTTTTTCATATTCTTTTATCTCCTTCTTTATTAAGCAGCAGTAGGGGTGTTAGAAGCAACCGTGAAAAGGGTTGTTCCATCCTTAACGACGTTATATGTTGCATCTTTTCCAACCGATGTTGAATCGCCAGTCATTTCAAAGCTAACGCCTAGATAGAATGTCTTATTTGTCATGAAGACGCTTGCAAGTGAAGTAACTGTGCCATCCGTTGCAGTATGATAGAACTCAATAGCCCATGAAGAACCATTAGACATCCAATGCGTATGGGTCTTGACTTGCTTTGCGTCCATTCCATCACTTAATTTTGCTGCAACCAAAACATCATTGTAATAACTACTATATGGTCTAACGATAGCATTGCTGCAGTAATTCCATGTTTTAGAATTGGTGTAGAATGTTCCTTCAGCGGTTGTATCAAATGATTCTATATCGTATGTGCTATTGCCATCTTTGAAGGTTCCATCAACATTTACGGCATATGCTGTATAACTATTTTTGCTGAAATCTCTATCTGTTGAATAAGTACTATAGAGGTTGAATCCAACATATGAGCCAAGTGCAATGTGTCCGGCCATCTTGGTGTCATCTTTGATGGTCAAAGAAGCGGTGACGTTGTCTTCTGGCATTGTGAAGTACCAAGCATTTTCAACTCCATCAACAGCGGTTGTCGTGACGCTATAAGATCCTCTCTTAACAACAGGGGCCTTAATTGATAAGCCTTCTTTTGCGCCTTCTTTGATAGAACCGTAGATATAGACTTTTCTACCATTCTTTGCGGAAGTAATGACATTTCCTTCTTCATCTTTAAAGACGATGGAGTAGGTGTCATCTTCTGTGGCGGTAAGGGTGTATGGCTTAACAAACTTGCCTCCTTCGATTTCGCAAGAATAGCCATCGGATGCTTCAATATAAGCATTGAGCGTAGCGGTGAGGTCGGCACCTTCTGTGATTAGAGTGCTCTTTGTTTCATCGGTGTATATGCCAAAGTTTGTATAGATGTTGTCTGGTGTAGCAAGCATCTTTTCTTCGATTTCACCAAATTCATCTTGAATCCAAGCAATAATCGTCTTGTTGAATGTGACAACATGGACTGTGACGCTCTCGTCCCATGTACCAACAGAAAGACTATCGGTAAATTTAGAAGCCGAGCTTGATGATGTGGACTTGTAGGAAGACAAGGTCATGAATAAGCGTGAAGAATAGAAGAATTCGCAATCTTCGAACTTAGAGTATGAGCTATTGTAATTGAATTTAACCTTTCCTTCGGTTGAAACTCTGCTAGAAACTGTGTTCCAAGTTAATGAATATGAATCGTACATACCATTCCCGTTACCATCAAATTTATAGGTGTGAGATCCTAAATCTGCGGGTTTGTATTCATAGACTTTTCCAGAACTTGAAGATGCATATGTATATTTGCCTTTGAATGTCTTTCCAACAACGTGATAACCAGCATACTTAGACCAGTCATCTTCTTTGATATCGATGGTTAAATCGCTTGAGACCATCGTGAAGGAGAAGAGGGTTTCATCTTCTGTATCTTGGGTGACCGCGATGGAATTTCCATCATTATCTAAGATAGAAACGCTGTACTTAACGAGTCTTACTTCATAAGACATCTTGATAAAGACTTTTTCGCCTTTATGAGCTTCAGTGATTGCTTCTTTTGTCTCAGCATCTTTATACATTAAGACTGTTGAAACCTTTAAGTCTTCAGCATTTGTTGTTAATTCGTAGTCTCTTGGACCTTTATCGGCAGAGATGGTCACTGGGTGATGAGGCATGTTGAAATGGTAATATCCTTCCGCATCTTTAGCTGTCGCAACTCCATCAACGAAGATTGTCGTGAAGACATAATCTGGATGTTTATCGTTTGCCTTGAACTTAAGAGCAGTTCCTGCAACAGCGGAATATACCGCATCTTCATCATTTGTAGCACTATCTAAGACGACGTTTCCAATAAGATCATCATCTTTAGCGATGGTGAAGTCGTTTAGATCAGTTGTAACGGTGATAACGATATTGCTTGATGGCATGACGAAGGAATAGCCATAATTGCCATCATCGGTGTATTCGACATCTTTTCCTTCGTTATCAACGATTCTGAGTGTTCCTTCGAAATAATATCCTGGTAAAAGGGTAAGTCCGAAAGAAATGTTATCACCTGGTAAGGCTCTCTCTGGCAAGGAAGTTAAAACGACCTTATCCGATGAACCATTTGTGATTGTGAAATGTTGTTGGCAAGTAACTTTGAAAGTTGCTTTAGCTTCAGCATGATCTGCACTAGAGACTTCGAATTCGATTTCTCCTGCTTCGCTGAAGACAAAGTTAGATTCGATTGTTTGGTCTCCAACTTTAACGACGTATTTCTCTCTTGCTAAGGTTGCCTCACCGTCTTTTTCACCGTTTTTGTATGTGGTTAAGGTGACAGTGATAGAAGCAAAGTCAAGAGTGTCTCCAACTTCGTAAACAGATACGACTGGAGCGGTAACAGCTAATTGGTAGTTGAAAACATCTTCTTTAGAAGAGGATGAAGATTCAGCTGAGCTCGAAGATGAAGATTCGCTTGAGGTTGAAGATTCGCTCGAAGACGAAGATTCAGCAGAGCTTGAAGAAGCTGTTGATGAGCTGTCCGCTTGGGCAGATGAGCTTTCGGTATTGTCACCGCATCCGCTAAGGGCAAGAACAGCCAATAAAGCACCTATGGATAAATATGCTTTTTTCATTTGTTCTATTTCTCCTATTTCCTGATTTATTGCGTTATGCAAATGATTAGCGCTTAAAAATCATGAAACCAAAGATATACCAACTTCATCAAATGTCAATTTTTATTTGCTAAATATGCTATTTATTTTCTGAATTGTAAAGAAAAAGGCGACAAATTGTCGCCTATAGATTCTTCTCTCTTTTATTCTTTCACCCTACTAAGGTTGATGGAGAAATAATATTCTCCATAAGTGAAGTGCGTCTTTAGATATTCACCTGTATAGTAATGAACGCTTAAGAGGTCTTCTTGAACTGTCCAGCCAATAGGAGTGATGGTGATTGTTTGGGTGCTTGCATCAAGAACATATTTCATTGGAACAGTGTTAACTTGTTCCTTGCCATAGCTATCTAAGGCAGTAAAGACCATTTGTCCTGATCCATCCTCATTGAAGGTATAGGAGAACTTCATCTTATAAGTGGAATAATAGGAGTTATCTTCCCAAGTTCCAGTGAAATTCTTGTTCGTTAATTCTCCTACGACATGGAAATCAAATGAACGAGTGATTGTTGGATCTACTTCAGAAGAAACAGTTATTGTGACATAACCTTCCTTCTTGCCATGAACCATGACTTCGTTATTTTCGTTAACATATACGGTTGCAATATCTTCATCAGACGAAGAAACGATCATTCCTTTTTCCGCACCATAAGGTCCAACTTCAACATCAAGGAGAACATCAGCATTTGTGAATGCTTCACCAACATAAGATGATTGATTATATGGGGTATGAGCAAGAATCTCTGATGGAGAAGAGTAGATGACTTCGACCTCAACTATTGTCGTGCAATAAGGATTATAGATATTTCCAACTGTTAGATTGGCTTTCCCTGGCTTATTGGCCACAAAACATCCATCTGTTTCAGAATAAGATATGACTTCCTCGTTATCAGAAGAAAGAACGTTTATATCCCAATAATCAACTGCAGTAGATGGCAAATAAGTGAAATCGGATGTATATGGCATATAGTCCTGATGAGGGATTAGATATGCGGCTGATCCGACCGTTAGGGTGTTTTTAGATCCTTTTGGCGCGTAGATTGAGGTGAAATTGATATCGAGTTTCTTAGAGAAATATAGCTCTGGATTGAATATTTCATCTAAGGAAGAGACGTCAAAGAAATCACCATATTCAAAGCTAAGGGTGTATTTTGTGGTATATCCCGCATCATTGAGATCAAAATCAACCATGGAGAAGGAACCATCGGAATTGATATTGATATTGATGTTATATTCCGCATGATATTCCTTATATAAATAGGTATAGTCTTTTTCAGCAAAGATATGTAAGGTGTCTTTTCCCTCGACATCTTTTCTTTCTGCTCTCAAAGAACCTTTGTTGATATATTCGCCAAATTTGTCTTTTCTAAGCAAATAATAGGTTTCATTCATGAAATTGGAGAGATTGTTTTCGTAGTTATCAAGCTTTTCTAAAGCTTCTTCTTCGCTAAGTTCGGTTTCTTTTGTTGGATTGTCGTTGATTGAATAGTATTTAGCATGTTGGGTTCCTACATCCGCTTTAAGGGTGTCATAGAAACAATTTATCGAGCCATCAGATGGGAAACCGACATATCCAACAAGGTTTGTTTGATCCCATGCGTCAAGATAGGAGTCGCACTCACCTTCAAGGGTATAGAAGTTTTCATATCTCTTATATTCCGTCTTTTCGTAACGGGAATTGCCTTTTTGATAATATTCAATTTTATTGGTGTTCTTGAAAGATTTTGCTTTTTCAACTAAGACATCCGCTTCTTTTAGAGTGATCTCGTTTTCTGACCAAATAGATGAAGATGAGGAAGATGAAGAAGAACTTTCTTCAGAAGAAATCGGCGTTTCTTCGCTTGAAGAGATAATTGATGATGCATCTTCATTAGAAGGCACGACATCACTAGAAGAATCAGTCTCCCCACATGATGCCATAAGAGGAATAATGCCTAATATTAACAATTTCTTGAATTTCATTACTAACTCCTTAAAAGTAGTTCATTTAAACCTAAATGATATTTTAACCTTTAGGAAATAGATTGTATAATATTTTCGTTATACAAAAGTTCGAGGAAACGCTTATGAAAAAAAGAACCAAAGCCCTTACTGTCTTATCCGCTATTTTTATTTTAGCTTCATGTGGAGAAAATAATTCGTCATCTTCTGAAGGAATTTCTTCTAATTCAAGTTATGAAAACTCTTCATCGGAGGTTATTTCTTCCGAAGAATCTAGCGAATCTATATCTAGTGAGCCCATTTCTAGCGAATCTTCGAGCATTAGCGAAGAATCTTCCTCAAGCGAATCCTCCTCATCAATAGACGAAGGAAAGGTGACAAACATTAAATTTGTCATTAAGACAATTAACGTAAATGTTAACGAAACAAATCAACTAGAATGGAAAATATATCCATCAACTGCAACAAATAAGGAAGTTACATTTAAAATCCTAGATGAAACTATTGCTAGCGTTTCATCAACTGGTTTAGTAACTGGTTTAGCAGTTGGAACGACGACTGTTACAATAACCACACTTGATGGAAGCTTTAGCGATACTGCGACAATAAATGTTGTTGGTGAGCAAGCAACAGGGATTAAGCTTATTCTCCCAGAAAACGTCATCCAAGATGATAATGGCTATTATTTAATAAAGGTTGATCAACGTTTGCAGCTATCCTATGAATTAAGCCCAGCAAATTCAGTTAATTCCGTTACTTTTAGCACAAGCACGACATCTGGCGATGCTAGTGCGTATTTATCTGTATCTAAATCAGGAATCTTAACTGGAAGAAAATACAAAGTTAGAATCACAGTCTCCGTAACAACAGATAATCTTGTAACTGATTCAGTGACATTTTCAGTCGTAAAAGATTCGATATATACTCAATATTCCTTGAAAAACGTTCTTAAGAAATCAACTGCATTAGAAAAAGAGAACGTCGTTTCAGGAACAAAAAAGATCGTTCATAAAAAGAAGAAGTCATCAATCGATGATGAAACCAATGAAACATTCAATATCTATACAAACGGTGTTTCAAGAAGCTATACCGAAAAAGACAATTACCTTAACAAATCTAAGACTTATGAAGGATATTACGGCATATATAACGATAAGTTTTACCAAATAAATAGAAGCGGGACTGATTATTCGAATTCCTCTGTCACACCAATTGGCGATGGAGAAAAAGAGATCTCTTTAGATACTGCAAAAGAATACTCTTCCCTTGCTTATTACCGTACACGTTATGGCTTTGCTGGCATCATTCAAGAAGAATATATCGATTCCTCCTTATATTTTGCTTATTCAGGTACATGGCAAAACTACGATTTGAAAGAAGAGGGAAATAAGATTAGCCTTATAGCATCTTATGAAAAGACTGCTTCGGCGTATTATGAGACTTCATACTTCAGATCATTAAGCTTGATAATCGATACGGATGATAAAGGAATGATCACCTCATATGAATTTAAGTCATATGATTATGATTCAACTTCATATGATTTCACTAACCATGCTCTTAAAGATGGCGCGACAGCAATGGAAAGCGTTGAACATTCCTTCACGCAAACTAGTGGAACAAGAAGCGAAAACAAATCATTCTCTTTAGAACCATCTCAATGTTACTTCACCTCTTTTGATGTTTCCTTAGTTGCTTCAGGCGATTCTTCAACGGATTTATATGTTGGAGATTATCTTAAATTCGTAGTTAGCAACCCTCTTCCAAACACCGCCACAACAAGCATTGATACAATCTCATATCAATCGAGTAGCGATAATAATGTCGTAACTTTCTCTAATTATGGTGGATTAAAAGCCGTAGGAGAAGGTAAGGCGACCGTAACCTTCGTTACAACAAACGGAGTTACATCAAGCGTAGACGTTATCGTTAATTATCGTGCACCTGAATCTATCTCAATCGATTGTTCAGAAAAAGGTGTGAAAGCAGGAGAAACACTGAATGATATTTCTTTAAGCGTTTCCCCATATGGTGCGAAAAATGATGCAACACTTGTTATTGAATCGGGAGAAGAATATGCAAGCTTGAACTATGATTCAACGAGCAAAAAATATTCATTAACTGGCCTTAAAAAGGGAAAGGTCGTTTTGAAAGCGACGTCAAATGTTGATTCATCCTTAAGTGCGACAAAAACAATCTATGTTTATGAAGAATTAACTGAAGAAGATGTCTTAGATACCTTGCTTAATAACAAATATGCTGCGACTGCGTCTAATTCAAAGACGTATATCCTCCAATTCCAAGCAAATGGAAAAGGAAGAGTTGTTGATGGATTTGAAGACTATTCAACCGTTTATGGAACATTTGAATATTCTGTTTCATCTTTCTTGATAACGGTTTCTAATTTGAAGAGTGCAAATACATCGTTATTGTATGCTCTTGAGAATTTAACATTGAACGTAAACGGATTGTCCCTGACTGGCAAAATGCAAACTTCAACTAGCGTTTATACCAAACAAACATATACTTTCTTCATTTACGAAGAATAAAAATATCGAAAAAAGCACTGCGAAACCCCCCTTAAATTAGCGAAATCAATACAATATACATAAAGTTTAACTAAATATGATGGTTGGAAAAATGCAAAAATAGACCATTTTGTGGTTGGAAAAATGCAACTTTTTGGTGAAAATTGGTTGGAAAAATTCAAAATCAAATAATATATTGACTAGCAATATTAATAGCTTCAATCAAATAAGCGTTTTAAAATTTTATCAAAGAAAATATAATAAATTCATGACGACAATGAAAACCATAACTTTCAAAAGAATAATCTGGGATCAATTCCTTTTACTCTTTCTTTCTCTTTCTTTCATAGCTACTGAAGGATGGCTTATTTTTAGTTTATCACACGCTAAAAATCCCGAACCCTTATTAATTGCGATGGTCATCCTAGTTGGTGTTATAACTCTAGGTTTAATAGCAGGGACAATTCTCTTGTTTATCAGAAAGAAAGATGCAATCGCACTTGAATACCCTTATATCATCATTAAGACTTTCAAAGAGAAAAAGATCTCTTATAGAGATATAAAAGATATCCGTTATAGAATTTCAAGCGGTGGCAATGGTGGTAAAAGAGGCTTTGGACCCGGAAACTATAAATCAGGCACAATGTTCTTCTATCTAAATGATGGTAGTAAAATCATCGTAAAGGATATAAAAGAAGTAGCAAGCGCTTGCTACACCCTTAGGGAAGAAGTACTAAAACTCTAAAATTCCTTGCAAAACCCTTTTATTTTGAATTCGAGTCCTCTATTTTATGACCCTTTTTCTTTAGACACAAAAGTAAGCTCAATAACATTAATATAGGGAAAATTATGGCAAAAAGAACCCCTATATGAAGGTCATTATTGAAAAGAGAAGAGAAACTTCCTGCGATAGTTGGACCAAGTGAACAGCCTGCATCTCCAGCTAAAGCAAGCATTGCAAAAAGAACCGTTCCACCATTCTTAATAGAAGATGATGCCTTAGAAAAAGTTCCAGGCCAAAGAATTCCAACTGAAAATCCAGTTAATGCGCAACCGATCAATCCAACAACTGGATTTGGAACAAGAGCAATCAATAAATAAGACATTATGCAAAGAATAGAACTTCCGATCATAAATTTATTAAGATTTATCTTATGACCGAATTTTCCATATATAAGTCTAGAAATGCCCATAAGTAAGGCGAAAGACATAGGCCCTGCTAAATCTCCGATAGTTTTAGAGACGCCTAATCCTTGTTCAGCAAATGTTGAAGCCCATTGAGAAACGGCTTGCTCACTTGCGCCAGAACACAATATCATCACCATGATAATCCAGAAGATTGGCATCTTTATTAAATCCAATAGGCTTGCACCTTTCTCTCCTTCTTCAGTAAGAGGATAGATAGGAACGAAAATAAAGAGAACAAGGTTAAATAAAGGAATGGCAGCCCATACCAAAGTAAGGATTTTCCAATTCGTTATTCCGAAGAAACGGAAGAAAAGAGTTGAAAGAAGAACAACTCCAACGTGTCCCCAACAATAGAAAGAATGAAGAAGACTCATCGCCTTTTCCTTGTTTTCGGATGGGCATGCTTCCATAATCGGAGAAATAAGAACTTCAATTAAGCCTCCACCAATCGCATAAACAATGACTGAAAGAAGAATTCCTAGGAAATGATTTGATAAAAGATCGGGTAAGAAAGCAAGCATCAAAAAGCCTAAAATAGAACAAACATGAGCAATAATGATTGATGTTCTATAGCCAATCTTATCTATGAAGAAGCCTGAAACAAAATCAATGAATAATTGGATGGCAAAGTTGATCGTTATTAGCAATGTGATATTTGACAAAGGAATATCATAAGTATTTTGAAATGTAACAAATAGAAGAGGGACAAAATTGTTAACGATAGCTTGAACGATATACCCGATGAAACATGCGATCATCGTTGATTTAGCACTAAGTTTCATAAAAATCTCCAAAACGGAATAATCTTACCATCTTTTGTTATGAAATTTAGACATTTTTTACTAATATTATTTGGGATTAATTTCTATGCGTGCAACATTCTTTCTAGATAGGATAAATAAAAAAGAGACTGCTAAAGCTCAGATCTTCTATATATTTGTTTGTCTATTCGAGGGAATGATCATTTCCTTCTTAACGATATTTCTTAATGAATGCCGCTCTCAATTAGGTTGGAGTGAAGTAATGTCTTCCTTTTCTCTTTTTCTTCCTCCTTTTGGGGCAGCAATAGGCATTTTCATTTGCTCATTTTTCGCCTCTCATCAAGAAAAGAATTTAAAGATAATGAGAGTAATAGCATTGTTATCATTCGTCGTTATTATAATGATGTCATTGCTAGGAATTTTCCTTCCAAATGGCCTTGATTCAAACAAGAATATCGTAAATCCAGGCCAGTTTTACCAGCTATTTTCGATTTTTTTGATATTTCCATCAATTCTAATGGGTCTTCATTGGGCTTTCCTTTCCTATAACGTTTCTTGCTCTTCGGATATAAATATTGCTGAAAAAAGCAAATACGGTCATGTTTGTCTATATGGCCCACTTGTTGCCATGATTGCATCTCCTATCGCAGGTTATTTAGTTGAATGCTTCTTAACTGGATACAAAGGATATTTGTATTTATTCCTCGTTTCTTCTCCATTGATATTGATTATTTTTGCTTTAACCTTCATTTTTAAACCATTTCCATCATCTATGTATCATTCAGACAGTGATGAAAGAGTTCCAACGAAACTTCTATTCAGAAATAAGACATACCTGTTCTATCTTTTATTGGCGTGTTTATGGATTCCTTTGATTTGGGCTAGCGATTCATTATCATCATCTTTATGGTCAACTTATGAAAGTTCAACAAGTGCAATAAACGAATTTAATTCATTCACGTGGGGCTTATATGTTGGTATTGCATACCTTTTTGAGTTTATAACAATTTTCATCAATACACATTTCGGAATAGGCAAAAAGATTCGTTTTTCTTTGAGCTTGGCTTTGATAGTCATTTGCTTAGAAACATTGTTTTTAGGCATTATGTCTTATAACTTTAGAGGTGAAGAAAAAGCAAGTTTGACACTTGCTATTGTTTTGATTGCTATCCATTCCTTAAAAGGCGTTGCTAGTGGCTTATATGTTACAAGCAACCTGACTATGCTAAATCATATTTTAGGACCGAAACTAAGAAGAAAAGCAGTTTTTATTGCCCCATTAATCTTCCAACTTGTTAATGCAATTCTTCAGCTCTGTTATCCTTATTTTAACAGAAAGGTTTATTTGCCATTCTTTATCATGGCAGGAATGACCTTTATTGGCTTATGTCTTTCTACATTACTTGATGTGCATATCCTCCATCATCCAGAGGAGATAAAAGATGAATAGAACTATTCAACGATAGGCAAGGAAAGTCTCACTAAATCCCTTGCCATCTCTTTTTCTTCGATGGTTAACCCATTTATATAGGCAAAATAAATCGTGCTAGCAAAAGCCCCTGCATAAAACGGGGCGGTTATCTGACTATTGATCTTTTTCGTTAAGAATTTTTCATAATTCTTTTCTAATCTTTTGAAGACGTCTTGAATAAATACGTCTAAGGCATAAAAGAGAACTTTTGATGAATCGTGTTGAATGATTTCTTTTATTGGGAGATCGGTCGTATAGAAGAAATGGACAATAACTTCGACTGCTTTTTTGAAAGAAAAGATTCTTGTAGCATAAAAAGCTTTGTCTAAGATTGGCTTTATTTCCTTTAATAGAGCGGATTCATAACGTTCGAAAAGAAATACCAATAACTCATTTTTGTCATTGAAATTGTTATAAAAGGTATTTTTAGAGATCAAAGCCTTATCTGTTATATCCTTAATAGATATATCATCAATGCTTTTTTCTTTTAATAATTCTTCTAAAGCATTTGCTAAATCTCTTTTCGTACGCACGATACGCGCATCTTCTTTAATAGATATTTTCTCTTTTTCTTCCATAATTTTCGCTCTCTTTTTTGAACGTGAAAAATATTAACACAAAAGTATTGCAAATGGAATAGAGTAGTAATAATATACTGCAAGTAAGTTATTGCACTAGTGTCCAATAACTGCTGAGGAGGTCAAATATGGAAAATATCATTGAAATCAAAAACCTTACTAAAGATTATGGTGAAGGAAGAGGAATTTTCGATGTTTCTTTCTCGGTTCAAAAAGGGGAATGTTTCGGATTCCTAGGCCCAAATGGCGCAGGAAAATCCACGACAATCAGACATCTTATGGGATTTAGCGTTCCTGATTCTGGCGAAACCCTTCTCAGAGGAGAGAATTCTCTTAAGAACCGTGAAAAAATCATGCAAGGCGTCTCTTATATCCCTGGTGAGGTCGCTCTCCCCCTAGCTTTAAGAGGAGAAGAAGTAATTGAAGAACAAATGCAATTAAAAGGAATGACAGATAGAACATTCCTTGATTGGCTAATTAAAGAATTCGAATACGACCCAAAACTTCGTTGCAAGGAAATGTCCTTAGGAATGAAAAGAAAAACAGCAATCATCTGCGCGTTTATGTCTGATCCAGATGTCATTATCATGGATGAGCCTTCAAGCGGACTTGATCCTGAAATGCAAGAGAAATTCGTTTCTTTGGTTGAAATGGAAAAGAAAAGAGGAAAGACAATTCTTCTTTCAAGTCATATCTTCCAAGAAGTTGATTCATGTTGCGATAGGATTGCCGTTATCAAAGATGGCAAGATCGTCTCAAACTTCGTTGCAAGCGAATTGAAACATAAGAGCATTAAGCAATATCACGTGACATATAAGACCCTTAAAGAAAAAACCGAAGCGAAAAAATCTCTTGTCGCTCATAAGTATCACGTGGAAGATTCTTCGATAAATCCTAATAGAATATCAATCTTCGTGGATGAGAAGAACATAAACAAATTCCTTAAAGACCTTCCAAAAGAAGGATTCCTTGATTTCTCTGAGAAGAAAGAAACCTTGGAAGATTACTTCATGTCTTTCTATAAGGAAGATAAAACCTATGGAGGAGTTAGCAAATGAATGAAAAGAAGAACGTAATTCTTGTTAATCACATTAGCAAAGACTATGGACAAGGAAGAGGAAACTTCGATATCGCACTTGATATAAAAGAAGGAGAAACACTTGGAATTGTCGGAGAAAATGGTGCAGGAAAAACAACCCTCATCCGTCAGATAATGGGATTCATCAAATCCGATGAGGGAAATATCAAAATCTATAACTACGATGCATATAAAGATTCAGCATTAACTAAATCATATATGGGTTACATCCCTGGAGAAATCAATTTCCCGGATGTTAGAAGCGGAAGCGAGTTCCTTCATAACTATGGTAGAAGCCTAGGAATGAAAGAAAAAGACTTCGATTACGCCAACGAAATCATCTCTAGAATGCAACTTGATATAAGAGCCTACCCTAAAAGAATGAGTAAGGGCATGAAGCAAAAAACGTCAATTGTTGCGGCTATGATGCTTAAAGCACCAATAATCATCATGGATGAGCCATCAATCGGCCTAGACCCATTGATGAGAGAAGAACTCCTTAAACTTATTCTTGAGCAAAAAGAAAGAGGAGCAACGATGTTGATGTCCTCAAATACCATCGAAGAGCTTGAAAGAGTTTGCGACAAGGTCGCTTATATGTCCCAAGGGAAAATCCTTGATGTTGCTGATGTTCATGCGATAAAAGCAAGAAATCAAAGAGACCTTAAGATTGAATTCGAAAATCAAAAAGACTATCAATCATTCCTTAAAGGAAGAAAAGATATCCTTAGAAAACAAGAACAATATAACCAAGTTACGGTAAGAGTAAATAAAGAAGACATTCCTGCCTTATTCTCTCATTTAGAGAAATACAAAATCAGATTTATCTCTGAGGTGAAATACAACCTCACGACTTACTTCAACGAAAGAAGAAAAAACGTTAATACGGAGGAGAAGTAAAATGAAAAAAGTAGCAAAAGAACAAGTAGCAGTCGTTTCTGAAGGAGAAATGGCCTTGCCACCAGTCTTAACAAATTCAAAAGGAAAGAAAAAAGAAAAGAAGAATCACCTTTTCTCAAAAGCCTTATTCAAAGAATCCCTTCATTCAAACAGAATGGGCTTAGGAATCGTATCAGCCGGAAATGCTGCAATCATGGTCATTATCATCTCGATTCTTTCTACCCTTCATATCAATTCAACAGCCACGGCTTTAGCAGATTTATTCAACAATGCTGATTATGAAAACACCGTAAAAAGTGGTGCGATCTCCCTTTATTCAGCCTATGACAATACTGCTTCAGCCTATGAAAGCTTCATCGCAGCCGATGATCAAGCCCAAAGCTTAATTGCAACTGAAGTAGAAAAAGTTGAAGATAGCACCTTAAATTCAAGTATCGATACCGCTAAAAAACTCTATGATGTTACTTATAAACTAACTTCAGGAGATGAAGAAACAAAGAAATCCACGGCCAAAAAGACAACTCTTGAAGCAGCCAACGCTTTGATATATAACTCTTCATCCTATAGCGATAGCGAAAAGAGCGTTGCTAAGGGAATTCTTGCTTATTTCTTCGATATTTACGCAGAAGATACAAGCAAATCCAATAAAGATATTCTTAAAATGGCAATCCCTTCAGCCTTCACCGATGCCGTTGTTAGCACATATAACTTAAGCGAAGAGAAGAAAGAAGCAGCTTCCATGCTCTTCACTTCCGCAATCACCCGTGTATATGACGCATCAGAAGATATCAAAAATGTCAAAGTTGAATCTTCTTTCAAACTCCTTCCAATGCTCGCATCCAGCGAACAAAGTGGGGCAATTAGCAATATTTGTTCAGGTTTGGAAGCAAAATACGAGACGAATAAAGAAGAATATGTAAGTGATGATTCCGAAAGACAAGAATATGTCTCATCCGCCTGTCAAAAGACGGTCATGGACACTCTTGCCTCCTATGCCTATTTCCAATACCTTCCAGATTTCACCGTTGAATATAAGACAAACGATCTTGGCTATCCAGTCAGACTAGTTGGAACAGGAAGATATGCGCCAAACGGCAACGAAATCAAAGAAGAAATCGCTGTTACAACCTACAATCCTGATGTTTATATCAAAGAAAGCGAAAAGATGGGCAAAACATCCAATATGCTTCAAAAGATGAGAAAAGAAGTCCTTACTGGCGAAGCGTATACCGATGAAGAAATCGCTGAAGCAAAAGAAAAAGCCCAAGAAAGCTTAACAACAATCTCTTTGAATCTTCAATCTTTCATGAAAACATATCTTAAGAGAGAAGATGGAAAGAACGATTATTTTGACGGAACAAACGTCAATGAAAGCAGCATCGCTTCCTTAGCCGTTAATCAAGTTTCCGAAATGGCCAAAACGACTCTCGTTAATTCTTATAACGAGAAGAACGATCCAAAAATCTCTAGCATCGAAGAAATCACGGTTGAAAATTCTTCCATGTCTGGGTCAGAAATGATGACATTAGTAAGAGGCTATGCCGCAAGCGGTATCTCTTCCTATGAAACATATTACGATGAATTCGCCAAAAAAGGTTATTCAATGACCGATTGCAATCTTCTTGCAATGAACAAAGGCTCACAAGGCGTTATGGCCCAATTACCAACAAGCGTTGATGATTCTCTCAAAGAGATGGGGGATATGAATACTTACGGTATCATTGTTGGTGTTGTCGCCTTCGGAATTGCCGCCTTGTTAATTCCAATGGTATATTCGATCCTTCTCGCTAAGAGCTTGGTTGCTGAAAAAGTCGAAACTGGATCCCTTGCCTTCACCCTTTCAACTCCAACTACAAGAAACTCCTTCATCTTCACACAAGGATGTTACCTTGTATTCTCTGAAATCATCATGGCTGTATCATTGCTTGTTGCTAGCATCCTTACAAGAGAAATCGGTATCTGGGCTGGCTCAACCGATCTTAGCAGCTCACTTCCTGTTGTTGATCTTTGCCTCTATGCTCTTGGTAACTTCATGGTAGCCCTTGCAGTCTCTGGCATTAACTTCCTTACATCTTGTCATTTCAACAAGACAAGCGAATCAATCGGCGTTGGAGGAGGACTCACGATATTCTTCTTCATTTGCTCAATCCTTGGCTTATTCGCCACAAAAGCAATTCCAGGAACAATTCGTATCAATATGATGTCGATCTTCAATTACATGACAATCGATTCTCTCTTCGATGCCTTGGCAGTTATGAATCAAGAATATACGACCTATTGGTTCAAACTCATGTTCTTGCTGATCATTTCCATTGTTACCTATGCCCTTGGTGGATTAGACTTCAAGAAAAAAGATTTACCTCTTTAATGAAATTAATCTTAAAGCCGCTAGAAATGAATCTAGCGGCTTTTTGCATGGGATTTTTCGATTTTCAAATGGAAATAATGACTATTTCTTATGCTTTTTTCGATATTCATTTGGCGTCAAAGAAGCATATTTCTTAAAGACATTGGAAAAATGAGATTGAGAAGAGAATCCTAAATATAAAGCTATGGAAGATATTGGTTTATCGGAATATCTCAAAAGCCTTTTTGCTTCAGATGTTTTGACATTTAAGACGAAATCGGTTAAGGTCATATTCGTTTCTGCTTTAAATTTAGTCGCAAGATGAGTCCTAGAAAAATATAATTCCTTAGCCATCTTTTCTATATCAACCGGTTCAGAAAGATGCTTTTGAACATAATTAGATACATCTTTAAGAAATTTAGATGGATTCTTGCCTATTCTAATTTTTTCAACTCTTTCCGTGTAATCTAGAACCATATGAAATTGGAGGTCGCTTAATTCTTCTAAGGAAGAAAGAAACTCCGCTTTTTGAATATAAGCGTCGGATAAAGCAAGCGCGTCATTAAAATCCATTCCTCCACGGATTGCCGCTCTTGAAACTAAGGTTGCAGTGACGATAAAGGTATTTTTCGTTTGCCTTAGAGTGTCATTAGAAAGGATTCCACTACGTACTGCTGGTGCGTTCTTAGTCCATTCAATTAAGGCGGAGACATCTCCATGGGAAACGATATTAAGCATATTTTCCTCGATAGTGAACGTATTATGAACGATTTGCTCGGATGAAGAAATTCCGAGTTCATCGTATTCTTTCTCTAATTCTTTGCTTTGAATTTGCCTTGATATATCTTCTTGCTGGCTTTCATGAATTGCAAAATCTGTTAAAGATAATTTCTCTCCATTGAGGATTAAATTGAAAGAGCAAAGCATCTGAATAATGCTATTTAGGGGCAATGGAAGAAGGCTCTCCATTGAAAAGATAAAATGCTCCATCTCATCATGCGAAACATTACATTCAAAAGCAAGTTCCCTTAAATCATCTTTGCTGGCTCTTAGTTGCCTGCTTGGACCCATAACTATTTTGTATTCGGGAGAATTAACGATTCCGTAATAATGAAAAGAAGGAGTAATGAAATAGCCCAAATGATCATCGATTTTTAAAATGTCTTGCTCATAAGGGGCAATTGGGTCTTTAGGGAGCTCGACTAATGAATAATAATAAAGAAGAACGCCATCTTTATAAATTCTTATAGGAATGCTAGCAAGGTTTCCAGTTGTTAAGCAAAAGTATTTCAAATCTTCAAATGTCATATTGATAAAACAATTATAAACAAAAACGAACAAAAATGTAAAAACAATTAAAAATCATATGTTAAAATCATTTTGCAATTAAAGGTGAAGCATATGAAAGACATCTCTTTGATTTTAGAGGCTTTGACGCTTGAAGAAAAAGCGGCCTTGGTATCCGGCCATTCTTTTATGTATACAAATCCAATACCGCAAAAAGATATTCCATCGATAAGAATGTCTGATGGCCCACATGGATTAAGAGTCCAACAAGCTGGTGGAGATAATGGTGTCACTGGATCAGAAGCGGCAACATGCTTCCCTACTGCAGCATGCGTTGCATCATCTTGGAACCCATCTAATTCTTTTAAATTAGGACAAGCAATTGCTTCAGAAGCAAAATATTATGGGATTAATGTCATTCTTGGCCCAGGAGCAAATATAAAAAGAAATCCACTAGGCGGAAGAAATTTTGAATATTATTCAGAAGATCCTTTCCTATCAGGGAAAATGGCTGCAGGAGAAATCAAAGGAATCGAAAGCAAGGGTGTTGCCGCTTGCTTAAAGCATTTTGCTTTGAACAATCAAGAAAATTATCGTTTTATGGGCGATAGTATCGCTGATATACGCGCAATCAATGAGATATATCTAAAATCCTTTGAAATTGCTATCAAAGAAGGAGAGCCTGAAACTGTAATGTGTTCATATAACAAGATAAACGGAACATATGCATGTGAAAATAAGTGGCTTTTGACGGAGATTTTGCGAAATTCGTTTGGTTTTGACGGACTTGTTATGACCGATTGGGGTGCAACTCACGATAGGATAAAAATGCTCCAAGCAGGTCTTGATTTAGAAATGCCTGGCGATACGAATATATGCCGTAAATGGATAATCGATGGAATAAAAAATGGTCAATTGAAAGAAAGTGATCTTGATAATGCCGTAAGAAATGTTTTAACGCTTGTTAAAAATCATGAAAATCAAGAAAGAGAAGAAAAGCCATTTGAGAACAATATTAAGACTGCTCTTGAAATTGCCTTAGATTCTGCTGTTTTGATGAAAAATGATGGAACATTGCCACTAAAGAAAGACGAAAAACATCTCGTAGTTGGTGAACTATTTGAAAAGATGAGATACCAAGGGGCTGGTTCCTCAATGATCAATCCTTATCATTTAATCACGCCAAAGATGGCTTTTGATAATGCAAATGTTTCCTATTTATATTGCAAAGGCTATAAAGAAAACGAAGAAGAGCCTAATAATACTCTCCTAGATGAAATAAAGAATAACGCTAAAGATTTTGATACCGTTTTAGCTTTCATTGGCTTAACTGATTATGTTGAATCGGAGGGAGGAGATCGTCTAAATATGTCTCTTCCAAAGAATCAGCTAGCAATGATCGAAGAATTAAGAAAACTCAATAAGAAAATAGTATTGGTATTCTATGGTGGATCACCTGTTGAATTACCTTTCATAAATGATGTTTCCGCCTTATTAAATATGTATCTCCCAGGTCAAGAAGGTGGAGAAGCAACTAGGCAATTGCTTTTTGGCGAAGCAAATCCATCGGGAAAACTTCCAGAAACCTGGCCAATTTTCTATTCCGATGTTCCGTATTCTCAATCTTATTCAAAAGAAGAAAGAGAGATTTACAAAGAAAGTATTTTTGTCGGTTACCGTTACTATCAAAAAGTTAAGAAAAATGTCGCTTTTCCTTTCGGTTATGGTTTGTCATATACAAAATTCAAATATTCTGATTTAGAAATCAATGAAAGCGAAAAAGATATAACAGTTACTTTTAATCTTACAAATGTAGGCAACTATTACGGAGGAGAGACAACACAAATCTATCTTTCATCACCAAAAACAAAAATTTTCAAAGAAGAAAACTCTTTGAAGGCATTTGAAAAAGTCTATCTTGAACCGAATGAGACAAAACAACTTTCATTAACGATAAATAAAGAAGATATCGGATATTTTTCAATCAAGAAAAATCGTTTCATCAAAGAAGAAGGAGAATATACCATCAAGGTATCTTCCTCATCAGATAAAATTGAATTAGAAAAAGAAATTCACTTAGATGGAGAAAAAGAAAACTCCGAATATCCTCTTGAAATCATTGAGGCTTATGAAAAAGATCCAGCCAATATTAGTGATATCCAGTTTGAGATGATGAGCGGGCTGAAGATTCCTTCGAAAAAGAAGAAAACACCTATAACTTTAGAATCTAGATTTAGCGATTTAGAAGAAACTTTCATGGGAAGAATTCTCTATAATGCCGTTTTAGGCGTTGCTAAAAAAGATATGAAAAAAGCAAAGGAACTTCCAGAAGGAATAGAGAAAGACAACAAAATCAAAGGCGCTCTTTTCCTAAAACGTATCCTTGAAAGCAATTCAATCGTCACCATGTCCATGTCTGCAGGCTCTAGCATGCCTTATCATTTTGCAAAAGGGTTTGTTGATTTAGCAAATGGGCGCATTATCAAGGGAATAAAGGATTTCCTTTCACCAGTTAAGGTTACTCCTTTACCAATAGATCTTTATAATAAGGAGCAAAAAAGATGAAAAAGGAAAGATTAAGCGCGAAGATATTCGATAGTAGAATCCATTCGCAAAACGTTACAGCAAAGGAAAAATGGCTTGGGTATCTTTTAGGACCAGCTGGCGCTTTGCTTTTAAATGCAGTTCTTGCCACGTATTTGAATGTCTACTATACGGATGTTTTGAAATTAACTAACGTTTGGGGAGGATTGTTCTTAGTTATATTCCCTCTTGTATCAAAAGTCATTGACGCGGCGACAAACGTAATAATGGGTTACATCATTGATAGAACCAAGACTAAACAAGGCAAAGCAAGACCTTGGATTCTGCTTTCATCTTTCTTAGTTCCTATTACTTGCGTTCTCCTTTTCCTTGTTCCTACTGGTAATGAAACATTAGAAGTTATCTGGATTATTCTTTCTTACAATCTTTTCTATTCCTTTGCTTATACGATTTTCAACATGAGCCATAACCTCATGTGCCCTCTTTCAACAAGAAACACCATTCAAAGAGGCTCCCTTTCCGTATTTAATCAAATTTCCACCATCATGATGAGCGGGATCTTGGTTGCATTAGTTTTCCCAATGCTTATAATTCCTCATCTAGGAGTTGATTCAAATAAATGGCTATTAGCTATGAGCATCTTATCTTTGATCGCTCTTCCTTTGACCTTGCTTGAATACTATTTCACAAAAGAACGTGTAACCTTAGAAGGAGCGGATAAAGAAGAGAGAAAAATACCATTCTTGACTCAGCTAAAAATCGTTTTGACCGATAAATACATGATCATCATGTTTGTATATTTCTTGATTTACACGATTGCTTCAGCCTTAAAAAATCTTGGCTTAGTCTATTATTGCAATTATGTTTTAGGAACCTATAACGATGGAACGACTCAAATGATGGTTTCAGTAATTGGCGGAATTCCAATGGGCATTGGCATCTTTGCCGTTTGGCCTTTAGCAAAGAAATTTGGCAAAAGAAATGTAACAGCATTTGGCTTCTTGTTATATGCCTTAGGCTCAGGAATCTGCTGGATGATGCCAACTAATTTAGGCATCGTTCTTGTTGGTCAATTCATTAAAAATATCGGCGGTTTACCTTGCGCATACGTATTTATGGCTCTTTTTGCAGATGGATTAGATCATATCGAATGGAAGAGTGGCATTAGATGCGACGGAATAGCTATGTCTATTTATAACATCATTGCTGTTGCAACCGTCGGCGTTGCTACCTCCATATTTAACGCGATGATTTCTTCAGCTGGATATGTTGCTCCAGAAATCGTGAATGGAGAAACTGTTGCAGCAACTCAAACTGATTTAGTCAAAAACGTGATCACTTTCGCCTTTGTTGGCTTGGAAACAATAACAGGCGTAGTTCTTGCTATTCTTTTGATGTTCTTAAACGTTGAAAGAACGATTGATAAAAAACAAGCAAAAATCAGAGAATATCAGCAAAAAGAATGTGCCGAAAGAGGAGAAGAATGGATTGCTCCAGAAATCAAAGCGGCAAAAGATGAAGAAAAGTATCTCCAAGAAAATGAGGAAGCATATCTTCTTGCTTTAAAAGCTAAATGTGAGAAAAAGCATCTCAACTATGAAGAAGAATTAGCAAAGCATAACGCCAAAATAGAAGAACAAGCCAAAAAGAAAGAGCAAAAGAAAGAAGAAACGGCTAAAAAACTTCTTCAAAAAGAAACTTTGAAAAAAGAAAAAGAAGAGAAAAAACTTGCTTCTTTAAGCGCAGAAGAAATCAAGAAAAAACAAGAAAAAGCCCTGCAAAAGTCCCTTAGATTAGAAAATGAGTGGAAAAAAGAAGAGGCTTATGGCGAGGCTTATAGAACGAAAATTCAAGCCGAATTAAAAGCCAAAGGAATATAAAATGAAAGCAATCAATCTTAAGACAGAATATTTAACTAACCCAGTAGGTCTGGATATCCAACATCCAAGACTTTCATGGAATTTGGAAGGGGGAGTCTCCCAAAGCGCTTACCGCATAATAGCTAAAAGCGGTAATGAGATTATTTGGGATTCAAACAAAGTAAAAACGTCCTCAACCTTTGTTTACTTCCCCCTTTCCTTAAATTCAAGAGAAAGAATTGAATGGAAGGTCATTCCATTTGATGAAACCGATATTGAAGGCGAAGAATCCGAATCTGCATTCTTTGAGATGGGCCTTCTAAATAAAAATGATTGGCAAGCGAAATGGATAAGAGGAGATTATAGGCCAAGCAAAAAGAAAATTTATCCAGTTAATTACTTCAAAAAAGAATTTAATGTTGCTGATATAAAAGATGCTCGTCTATACATAAGTGCATGTGGCGTTTATGAAGCAAGCATCAATTCTAAGAGAGTCGGAGAATTTGTCCTTGCTCCCGGTTCAACAGACTATCGTAAACGCATCCAATATCAAGTATATGATGTTACATCTTTACTTAAAAACGGAGAAAATAAGATTGAAATTGCCTTAGGCGATGGCTGGTATAGAGGATCAAACGGAGCAAAAGGCAGAAGGAACACATACGGAAAGACAACTAGAATAATCGCTCAGTTAGAAATTAAGGATGCTAATGGCAAGACTACTTTCGTTAATACCGATAAAACCTGGTCATTCTCCCTTGATGGACCAATATTATTCGCAAATCTTAAAGATGGAGAAAAAGTCGATGCAAACAAATCTCCATCGTATTCAGGGAAGAGCAATGAATGCTCTTTTGAAGCAAATCTAACTGCATCAAACAACTTCCAAGTTAAGGAAAGGGAGACTTTCTTACCTAGCAAGTTACTAATAAGCCAAACAGGTAAGAAGATATTAGAATTCCCTCAAAACCTATCTGGTTATATCTCTTTTGAAGTTAACGCGCATAAAGGAGATAGAATTCATATCGTTTTAGGCGAAATGCTAGATGAAAATGGCGAACTCACGTTAAAAAATATCCAATGCAAATACAAAGGAAAACTCTCGCCACTACAAGAATTTGACTATATTTGCAAAGAAGGAAAAAACATCTATAAACCTAAATTTTTCTATGGCGGTTTTAAATATGCTTTGATCGAGACGGATATTCCATTTGAAAAAGACGATTTCAAACAAATCGCGGTATATTCAGCTTTCGAAGAAACTTCATCATTCGAATGTTCAAATCCTTTGCTTAATCAGTTTTACAAGAATACGTTATGGTCACTTAAAAGCAATTCAACCGATCTTCCTTCTGACTGCCCAACAAGAGAAAGAATGGGCTGGACTGGTGATTCGCAGATTTTCTTTAATACCGCATCATATTTAGTGAACTATGCGCCATTTGCAAGAAAACACGTTCAAGATATTTTCGATAGACAATGGAGAAGTGGAAGACTTCCTCAAATCGCCCCTTTCGCTAATGAAGATTGGTATATGTGGGTGATGAACGGATCTGTTGGATGGGCATGCGCTGGTGTCTATATTCCTCTTTATTACTATCAAAAATATGGAGATAAGCGTTTGTTAGAGAGATATTATCCTCAAATGCTCAGATATGCTTCATTCATGATAAAAAGAGCAGGCAAATGGGGCGGAGTATACGCTAAACACGTTAAGATATCTCATAAAAACAGGAAATATTTCGTCAATTGCGGACAATCCTATGGAGAATGGGCTGAACCAGATGACGTCTGCGCTTTCGTTTGGACAGATTTTGCTTCCCCTCATCCCGAAGAATCAACCGCATATACGTATTTCACATTAAAAAGAGTGCTAGAAGTAGCTTCTATCCTAAATAAGCCAAAAACTAAGGAATTAGAAAAAATCGAGAAATATTCATTAGGCGCTAAAAAGGCATATCAAGAATATATAAGCATTCCTAAGTATTCCTTAGATACAGATCGTCAAGCTAAATTAGTTCGTCCTTTGTATATGGGCTTGCTTAATGAAGAACAAGAAGAATACGCAAAAAAGAGACTTATTAAAGCTTTAGACAATTACGATTGGAGACTTGGAACTGGTTTCTTATCGACTCCAATGATTTTAGATGTCTTAGAAAAGATAGATAAAGAATATTCTTATAAGCTTATCGAAAACGAAGAAATGCCAGGATGGCTATATATGCCAAAATGTGGAGCGACGACAATTTGGGAAGCATGGGAGGGAAACTCTACCAAATCTAAAGGCATCGCATCTTTAAACCATTATTCGAAAGGTGCTTTAGTTGAATGGATTTTTAAAGAGATGTGCGGAATAAAGATTGTTAGCGAAAATACTTTTGAAATCTCGCCAAAAATAGGTGGTAATTTTACCTATGCGAAAGGCTCATATCAAAGTGTTTATGGCAAAATCGAATCTTCTTGGAAAAAAGATGGAGATGATATCGTTTTAAATGTTTCAATTCCTACAAATACAAAGGCAAAAATTATTTTCTTCAACCAAGAATTAGTTGTAGGTCCAGGTAAACACGAGTTCCATAAAAACGCCGAAAACGCTACAAAATAAGCGTTTTTGATATAAAACATTACAAAATATAAAAAAATGTAACTTTGCTATTGACACAAGATACAATATATTTCATAATGTAGCCATAAAGAGAAACAACTTCATTAGAATTGTCTCTCTCAAAAAGAAAAGAGAAACATTTATGAAAAAATTACAAAAGATTACATTAGCGGCTGCATTACCATTAATGATGTTAGTTTCTGTTGGAGCAAAAGGAAGAATCCAAAAAAATACAAACAAAGAAGATGGAATTGTTCTTAATATGAATAATTTATATCTTGATGAAAAAGAAGAATTAGGAAATGCTACATGCGCTAATTTCGATGGAATTCAAACTGATCACTACATAAATATGGATGAGCTTCCAAGAAATTAAAAACCATAAAGAAAAGCCTTTGCAACTAAGCAAAGGCTTATTTTAGAAGAAGGCGATAATCAATCAAATGTCCCCATGATTCTATCGCCAGCATCACCGAATGCGGTAACGATATAACCATGTTCATTTAATGGGGCATCTTCGTATTTTGCTAAATATATTTTAACGTCTGGATGTTCGGCATGAACCTTATCAACGCCTTCTTTAGCGCCAATAAGGCATAATAAACGAATATCTTTACATCCTGCTTCTTTGATGTAATTAATGGCTGCAGAAGCGGATCCACCAGTTGCAAGGGCTGGATCAACAACGAGTACTGGCCCATCTGCAACTTCTTTAGGCAATTTGAAATAATAAGTTTGTGGTTTTAATGTTTCTTCATCGCGATATAAGCCGATATGACCAACACGGGCTTTTGGATAAAGATTACGAATTCCATCGACCATTCCTAAGCCTGCTCTAAGAATAGGCACGATTGTAAAGTTAGTATCAAGAACTGGTGACATGAAAGATGAAATCGGTGCTTCGATCATGATATCTTTTGTTTTGAGATCTTTTAGAACCTCATAACCCATGATCGTGGCAATTTCTCCTACAATGGCATGAAAGTCTTTGGATGAAGTTTTCTTCTCGCATAAGACCGTGATCTTATGTTTGATTAACGGGTGATCGAATACGTATACATTTTCAGTTGGATTAAGCATTTGCTTTTCCGCCTCCTTATTAAAAATATTTTAACACCAAAGATTTGTTTGAAAACATAAAAATAAGGGGGATTTGCCGTGGAAATTGAATTTTAGAGGCTACAAGAATTATATTCTTGAACAAAAAGAAATAATTCATGAAACCTTAGTCCATTCTTAAAAATAGACGGTAAATGAATTGTAAAAATCACTTGATTGGCAAATATTTGCTTGTCTAAAATAGCCTAGCAGTCTACAATACTAGATGAAATAAGTCTTTAAGTTGGTACGAGAGACCAATAAGACGGTGATTGAATGCTTTACTTTAGCATGTTCTCTGCCTTGTTGCCCGTAGCAACGAGGCTATTTTTATAGGAGGATGAATGAAATTTAAAGCAGAAATACTGACAGAAATAGAAATTGAGAGATCTTTAAAGAGACTTTCACATGAAATCATAGAAAACTGTGATTTGTCGAATACCATTCTCGTGGGCATAAAAACTAGAGGTCTTCCTTTAGCGAAGATCTTAGCTGCGAACATCAAGAAATTTGCCGATATCGAAATTCCCGTTGGTGAAATGGACATATCCCTATATCGCGACGATCTAACCCAAGTGAATGATCAAGCCGTTCTTAATAAATCTGATTTAGAATTCCCAATCAAAGGGAAAGACATCATTCTTGTCGATGACGTTATCTACACAGGAAGAACAGTCAGGGCAGCAATTGAAGGAATCTTCTCAAAAGGAAGACCAAACCGCATAATGCTTGCCATTCTTATTGATAGAGGACATAGAGAATTACCGATTCGTGGCGATTTCGTCGGAAAAAACGTTCCTACATCAAAGAAAGAAGTAATTGCTGTTAACCTCAAAGAAACAGACAAGAAGTGCAATGTCGAACTCTATGATAAAGAATAAAGCAGAAAAAAAGGAAACTAACATGAAATTAACTTATAACATTCAAGACAAACCGCCTTTTGGCAAAACCCTCATCTTTGCTTTCCAACAAATGATCGCAATCATGGCCGCGACCTTGCTTGTGCCTATGATCATGAGCACCTATACAAATCCAGACGGTCAAACGTTATTGTTCGATTGCGCTGCAGCTTTATGTGGTGCTGGATTTGGAACAATCGTCTATATTCTCTTCACAAAAGGCAGGAGTCCTGTATTCTTAGGAAGTTCCTTCACCTTCCTTGGCGCATATTCAGCAACAATCGGTGCAGGATACGGCTATTGGGGTGTCATAATTGGCATCGCTCTTGCTGGTCTAGTTTATGTCATCATGGCTTTGATAATTAAGTTTGTTGGCTCAGGCTGGGTTAACAAACTTCTCCCTCCAGTAATTATTGGACCAGTCGTTTCCTTAATTGGCTTATCTCTTTCTAGCACAGCTACAAGTTGGGCCATGACAAATGGTGGCGAAGGATACAATCTTCTCTCTGTTCTTTGTGCTTTAGTTACATTCCTTGTTATTGTTATCGTTTCTATCAAAGGTAGCAAAACTCTTAAATTAATTCCATTCATCATCGGTATTGGCGCAGGATATGGCTTAGCCCTTATCTTCACTCTTATTGGAATTGCCGCTAATAATGAATATATGCAAATCTTAAGCTTTGATTCATTCAAAGCATTGGCTCCATTTAGATTCCAATCCATCTTAGATTATCCTAAGTTCACCTTCCTCCAAGCTATTCAAAACCCAGAAATGTCTCATATCGACTGGGCTGCAATTGCCTCCCTTACCTTAATATTCGTTCCTATTGCCGTTGTTGAACTTGCTCAACACGTCGCAGATCATAAAAACCTTTCTGCTATAATCGAAAAAGACTTAATCACCGATCCAGGACTTGATAAAACATTGCTTGGCGATGGTGTTGGCTCAATGGTTGGCGGTTTCTTTGGCGGAGCTGCTAATACGACATACGGTGAATCAATCGGTTGCGTTGCTATTACCGGAAACGCTTCAATAGTTTCTATCTTTACTGCAGCAGTTGGCTGTATCATTCTCTCATTCGTCTCTCCATTTGTTGCTGTCATTAACTCTATTCCAAAGTGTGTCATGGGTGGCGCATGCATTGCTCTTTATGGCTTCATTGCTGTATCTGGCTTACAAATGCTTAAGAAAGTTGATTTAGGCGATAATCGTAATCTCTTTGTTGTTGCTGCAATCTTCGTATGTGGTATTGGCGGATTGACTCTTAACTTAGTCTTTGGTGAGACAACAATCACTGTTACTTCCTTAGCCTTCGCAATGGTTATCGGTATCATTACAAATCTCATCACTCATTCAGGAAAAGACAAAGAAAAAGAAGAGCCTCAAATTGATGAGCTATCAGCTGGCGCTGAAGCGGAAAATCAAGAAAGCAAATAAAAATCTTCTTCGCTTCAAATCCGGTCACTTGACCGGATTTTTTTCATCTAAAAAAGACCTCGTTTCCAAGGCCTATATTATATAATGATTATATTAGCGATGAGTGCATCCGCAAGGAACTCTAACAAAATCCATCAAAGTATCAATGTATTCTTTGTTAGCAGAATATATATCCCCATTCTTGATGATTAAGTTTGCTTCTTCCATGAGCTGGAGGTGAGATTCTAATTCTTCTAAGGAACAAGCGCTGATCGATGCTAATTGATCCTTATTCATATCCCCCATTACGTATAGGAACTTTGTAATTTTGACTCTGTCAGGATTTCCTAATATCCCATAGCCATAAGCCGCTTCATCTTTATGCATTTTTCTTTTCTCCGTTAATATACATAAATACCTTACCTTAATGAGCGAATATATGCAAATGATATGCTAAGAAAGGGGTTTTGAAAGATGATTTTTTTGATGATTTAAGAGAATTTAGGTTTAAAAGAGTAGAAATAATCGATGTTTTTCTTCAACAATCATCGAAAAATAAGGAGCAACTTTTTTGGCGTTTTTACTTCGAAAATCCAAAAATCATTACTAAAACCCCTCTATTTTGAAAATGTCGTATCAAAGAAAATTATTTCTGGATTATTTATAGATTTTTGAATTGATGGAATGAAAACGAAAAGTGCAACGATGGATGAGATAGCAACTCCGATCATAAAGCCAATGAATCCAACAGCGAATCCAATTAATGCCATGATGATTTTAAGTGCGATCAATGTTTTGATACCATCCCAACTTAGAGAAAAAATAATTCCCGGCCATTTTATTGCAAATGCGCTAAAAATGCTTCCTAAAATATACATGACCGAATTGTTGTTAAGAAATATACATCCAAAGAATGGAAAGAGATAAATAGATCCAATCACAGCAGTTAAGATTGTATATAACTGATTTTGGGTATTAGCAAAAACAATCCAACATAGAATGAGTGCAACGGCAATAGCACATAAAGGTCCTAGAATAAAAGCACGGGTGCGACGATTTGAGGCTTTCTCAACAATTAAACGCTTTTCGTTCTCTTTCCTCGTTTTTTCTTCTTTCAAGTATTTGTCATAACATTTAGAGCAAATTCTCTGATTTACGGCAGATCTCCTGCGAGTTGCCTTTTTTAAACAGATATCATGAATATCGTCAGGGCCTTTCAAAAGATGATGACATCTATCGCATATGCCATAATTTCCTCTTTCTACAATGGTAGTTTCGACTTCATTTGAACTGTTTTCTTCTCCAATACGATATACATCTTTGGGTCTATATTTGATATTTTGAGCGTTTTTCGCATCTTTCTTATTTTGATTATTGATAACTAAAGGCGGTAACGAATCTTCTTTTTTATCTGGAGAATTCGAAACAGTTTCTTGAACTTTTGGAGACTTAGCTTCTTGAATCTTAGGCGTAGAAGTATGCTTATATGACTTTGGAGGAATTACAAGTGGAGGAAGCTCCTCTTCTTGATTTTCTTCAGATAATGGAATCTCTTTCTGACTACTTTCTTCGGTTGTTTCTTGCTTTTCTTCGAATTGATCATTTCCAATAAGTTCATCTAAACTTATATGAAAGATTGAACTCATTTTCCTTAAAGACTCAAGAGGTGGTTCAATTCCGTCTTTTTCCCAGCGAGAAACGGCTTGAGGGGTCACAAAAAGCTTATCTGCTAAGCCTTTCTGAGTAAGCCCCAATTTTAATCGATTTTCTTTGATTCTGCTTCCGAGATCCGTCATTGTTTTTCCTCCTGGAACCATAATAGAGAAATATCTAGAAGAATGGCTAACAATTTATGGTTGAAGCCGCTCAACTTCCGGTTGAATAGACATATTATAATATATGTTATATATAAATACTTTCAAAATTTGAGAGTGACTATAACATATACTTTTTATCCTAGTTGATTTTCAAAAAATGCAAAATAACAAAATAATAGTTAATTTATTTTAATAAAACTTTCAATTACAACTATATGTCTCAAGCGGACTTAAGATTTACTTAGAAATTAAATTTATCAATTTATTAATTTCTTCATCCGTCATCCCACCATCCTTAAGATATTGTTTCGCATCATTCGTATAATCCGCTTTCTTAAGAATTTCGGTATCGCTAGTTCCGTGTAAACATTCCATAAATGAATCAAAATAGAGGGCAACAACAGCCTCATATTTGTCAGGCATTTCTTCTTTGCTGATTTTGAAATAGTTGTTGTATGTGGTCATATAATCAACGCACATCTCATCATATGTTGACGAAACTAATGCTTCAATAAGAGCACAAACAAAGCCCGTTCTATCTTTTCCTTCCATACAGTGTATATAGTATGGACCAGACGTATTAAGCATATGTCTAAATCCTTTTACGACACTTTGCTTATAAGCTTCCGAAGTGTAAGAAGAACCCATAGAAAGCAATGCTATTTTTCCTTCATCGTATAGTTTCTTTGCGTAGGTAGAAGAAAAATCTTCTTCATTAAAGTATTTCTGCATATCCTCATCAGAATCTGCTAAATCGATTATTGATTCGATTTTGTTCTTTTCAAGCAATGTATCGGTGTTTTTCGCTCTTTTTCTAGAATTATCAACAGGAGAAGCGCCACGATAAATCAAGTTATCTTTTAGATTTCCACCTTTTAAGGAACGGAAATTAGAAAATGCTTCCGCGGATGGATAATCCCCGATATCTAAGGAATAAGCCTGTCCTAAGGCTTCTTGGGTAGCGAGGTATTTGCCAGATTCATTTAAAGTAACGGTTACTTTGTCTCCTTCTTTTAAAGAAGCAGTTTTCCAAATGCCTGCATTGTTATAAGTGATAGTTATGCATGGATTTGCTGGATAAGCAACGATTACAGGCTCGCCATTTCGAACATAATAGCCGTTGAAATAAGGAACATCTTCAATTTTATATCCATTAGAAAAAACAATATCGCATGCATCCCCTAACTTAAATCCAAGATTGTTGAATTCATCTATGCTTATATCAACATTAGCCGCGCCGAATTTGTTATCTTCATGTACGGCAACATCTTTTAGAATTGGTCCATCGTTTTTGCTACAAGAAGTCATCATACCTAGTAATAAGATTGGCAAAAATGCCTTTTTTATTTTACCAAACGTGCTTTTTCCTGACATAAGATTTTCTCCTTTTTTGCTTCTAAATTGACAACATTATATTGATATATCCGGTATTAACCAATAGTGACGCAAGGAACAAAGAATTTAACGCATCACATATTGAATCTATTAACATACATTAACGACATGCCTAAAGTATAAAACGTTAACACAAATACTTCTACAAGTTAGAATATGGCAACCTATTTTATTTTTGTTACAATATCATAGTTAGTTTTTTATGAGCCAAAAAGATATTAAGCAGTTCTTCGATAATATTGCGCCAAAATGGGATGCCCTTGAAATAATAAAAGATGATCATATTCTTGAACTTTTCAATCAAATAGGCATCAAAAAAGGAGATAAGATCCTTGATGTTGGATGTGGAACAGGCAGAGTTACATATATTCTCCATTCTTTAAGCGAGACGCCAGTCATTGGCATCGATATCTCTTCTAATATGATTGATATCGCCAAAGAAAAATATAAAGATGAGTCCTATGCGACTTTTATTTGCGATGATTTCATGAGCTATGATTTCAACACAAAATTCGATGTTATCGTTATTTATAACGCTTTCCCTCACTTTTTAGATGTTAATAAGCTTTCTCTTTCGTTGAAAAAGAGCCTTAATGATGGTGGCAAATTTGCTATCGTTCATTCCTTAGGCAGAGCAACTCTTCAAGATGTTCATTCCACGGTTAATACCGCTTTGACTAGGCACTTAGAAGATCCTTTAACAGAAGCAAAGAAATTTGAAACGGATTTCAATATCATCTTAGCTAAAGAAGATGACAATTCTTTCCTTATCGTTGGCCAAAAACGCTAATTTTTAAACAGTTTAGGATTATTTAAGTAATTTCATACTGATTTAATTTGCATTTCTTTTAATATGGGTTAAAATAAGTCGGTAATTCGATAAGGAGGGACCGATTTATGAGAAACTATTCAAAGAACCAATTAAAGAGATATCCAATATATCTTAAATACTTCAAAGAACTCGAAGCACAAGGGGAAGAAACGATATCTTCACCTAAAATCGCTAAAGTATTAGGTTATTCGGAAGAACAAATACGTAAAGATCTTCAAGCTGTTTCAACCACACCAGGTCGCCCTAAAAAAGGACGTAACATCGCCAAATTGATAGATACATTAGAGACTTTCTTAGGATATAAGGGAGATGTTAAGGCGGTAATTATTGGCTGTGGTCACCTCGGACAAGCTTTATTGCATTATCCTAACTTTGACCAAATGGGTTTATCAATCGTTTCCGGATTCGATGTTGATCCAAACTTAATTGGAAAAAACGTTGATGGAAAAGAGATTTATGATTTAAAGGAACTAAAGAACAAATTCAAGGAATCTGGTGCCTCGATTGCTATTATCACAGTTCCAGTTAATTATGCTCAAGGCGCAGCTGATCAAGCTATCGAAGCAGGCGCAAAAGGACTTTGGAACTTCGCTCCAACCCATTTGAACGCTCCATCAAATATAGTTATTGAAAACTTTAATTTCTCTTCTTCCTTAGCCGTTCTTATGCATGATTTGGCAGAAAAAGGCAATTAATCAAGAAAAGAATAAATTCCAATTGATACGGCATTATCTAGATTTAATGAATCGACCTTAGAAGATTGTTCGATCTTTACTGGTGTGCCAACCTTCAAGAAAGAATCATCAAGTCCTGTTGCTTCATTTCCAAAAATGAGGGAATAGGGCTTTTTCTTTTCAATTGTTTTTAACATCTTATTTGTTTGTAACATGAAAGGGTAATAAGACCTATCGCTTGCTTCCTTTTGGTATTCTTCAAAAGAAGAAAAATATTTGAATGGCAAAGAGAATATTGCACCCATTGTTGAGCGGATACATTTAGGATCGAAAGCATCTGCAGCAGGTTTGATTATTCCTAAAAAATCGATATTAAATGCAGCACTTGATCTAAAAATCGTTCCTAGATTTCCCATATTTGATGGATTAACAAGGATTACGTGGTTACCAGAAGGCATAGAAGTCGTGGAGAATTTTTGAAATTCACCGATAACAAATGTATTTTCTTTTTCAGAAAGGGAGAATATTTTTTGATTATTCTCAATAACTGGAATTTTCTTTTCCTTAGCTAACGCGATGAGTTTGTCGTATGTCGCGTCACGTTTTTGTTTCTCGCTTATATATATTTTCCTCGCTACTTCAGGTTTTCTTAGAAGTAATTCAAATGTTAGAGTAGTTCCTAAGGTATAGGAGATATCGTTTTTCTTATCGTACTTAATCATATAGACAAAATTATATACATTTTTAGATGAATTTTGGCAATTTCCTTAAAAGGCTGTCTTTATATAGGTGAGGAGGGACTTATGGAAGAGGAGGTCGCAAAGTTAGGAAACATTTCCAAAATGAATTTAAAAATCTTGCATATCAAAGAAGATAGGCTACCCGTGTATGTATTAACGAGGACTTTAGATGAATTTGCAAGTCGTTATCCAACAGATTATCTAGTGAAAATAGCCGAGGCAAAAAAGATCGTCTCTAAACCAACATATGGTTATTACAATAGAAGGATTAACAGATTGTATTTAGTTAAAGAATATATTAGAGGTCCATCTTTTATTAAAGTGGCCATAGAAATTGATTTAAAGAAACAAGCCCATATGGAAGACTTATATGTGTTAACCAATCAAAAATCAGTGGAAATAATTGGAGAAGAAGGGAGGTGGATATCCTTTCATTAAGAAACTTGTGAACGATGGTATCTTCCACTAAACAAATAAGAAAGGAAAATGATAGAAAGTCCGCTCAAAACATAAATCGAAAAAATCGTTAAGGAAGCAAGGATGACGCCCACCCATCCATTAGCTAACCCTAAAATATTATAGTTAAGATATGTGTTTGCATCGAAAATCGTTGCAGCAAAAGTGGTTGATGTTCTTATGTAGTGGTTCAGCACTGAAAACGTCGTATAAAAAAGAGGAATGGATAATAAATAGATGATCCAGCGATATTTCCAATTTCCTTTTTCAGAGAAGAAAAACCAATCAAAGAAAACGTAGACAGGGAAAATAATATAGAGCAATATCTGTGTCATTATCCTATCCATTGAAAAATAGGCGACAGACATATCTCCTGCATTAATGAAAAGGTACGAAACTGGATGAGCAAAAGCCAAAGCTATTTCTAAACCAACTGCAACGAAGAGCATTTGTCCATATATTCCTACGTACTTTTTCCTGTTCGCACGTAAGAAAATACCTGTAATGATTGCTTCAACAAATAAAACGAGCGTTGAAAAAAGCGTGGTCCAGGTACCTATAAATCTCATCGGATTAGAAGAAAAAGCGTATGGGGAATCCGAAAAGAAGACGCAAACAATAGTTAATATGCCTATTATTACCCCAATTAGACGATAAATTAATGCTAGAACACGATTTGTAATTACCATATCAATTATACCTAGATATAATACTTCAATGAGAATTATAAAGGAACTTCAAGATGACCAATATCCGAATAAAGGTTGTCCAAAAGAAAGAAAAGTAGCACGAGCTATTGTCATTAACGGAGAAGGATATTTTGCCGTTCATAAAATATTTCGTGATGATATGTTTGGAAGATATACATATTTCGAAACTCCTGGTGGAGGAGTTGACGAAGGAGAGTCTCCTCTTGAAGCAGCTATCCGTGAATGTGAAGAAGAACTAGGCTATAAAGTAAAAATCATCAAAGAAATAGGGATAATCAAAGATGAATATGCTCTTTTAGAAAGAAAAAACATTAACTTTTATTACTTAGCAACGACAATAGATAAAACACAAAAACATTTTGTTTCATATGGCGATTCATTTATTGAAAATACCCTTTATTTGCCATTAAACAAGATAATAAATCTATATCAAGAAACACCAAATAAAGAGATTCCTCTTTTATTAAAAAGAAGGGAATTACCCATCTGGAAAGAGGCAAAGAAAATCATCTTAGAAGAAAAAGATACGCTTTTGCTTGATAAACCAGTCAAATTTGATTAAACTAATTCGGCTGGCGGAATTGGTGAAGAGGCCTAACACAACCGGCTGTGAACCGGCCATCCACGAGTTCGAATCTCGTATTCCGCCCCAGTAATACTGAAAAGATGCCTGATATTTAGTTATCAGGCTTTTTTGTCTGAATACGTTTCATTCTAAAAATGCTTGACAAAATTTGGGGGTCTAAAATTTTTAGTAATAGGAGAAAAAAAGAAAATGAAACAATTCAAACTAACATTTAGAGCAGGTTCAAAAAACTTCACTTCGATCGTTGACGCCAAAGACATGAAGGAAGCAGAAGAAAAAGTAAAGAGAGAATATTCGTACTACGGTCCAGTGACAATTGTCAGCCGTTTGACACTAAGATAGTTTCCAATGGAAAGAACTTATGGATATTTTTGAATTAAATAAAAAATATTATAAAACTGAACGAGATTGTCTAAAACAAAGAGAAATCTTAATGGAAGAATACAAATTGTTACTTCCAGAAGCTAGCAAAAAAGTGATAGATAAGTTTGTATGGACAAACAGTGGGCCCCTGTGTAATTTTGCTGATTTCTATGGTTTACACGAAAAGGGCCCAATGGAAACGTTTATTACTAATTACTATAAAGTAAACGGAAACTTAGATGTTTTTTCAGACATACCCGATTATTTAAACGTAATTAATACAGCCGTTGTTGAGAAAATTATTGATGCGAATCAATTAAAAGATGTTTGTGATGAAGAAAATAGAGTTTTGATTATCTACAATGAATCGTTTTGGAAAGTGCTTTTTGAGCAAGCCTCTTATCCGTATATAAACGATTTTAAATGGATAGTAACTATTGAAGGAAAGACGAGTAAATTCGACTATCTTTTTAAAAATGGAGAAGAAGAATTCTTCGATAATAAATGAGTAAATAAAGCTATAATTATGGTGTTACAAGAAAACGTTTTAACTTCAAATGAAGAAGATGAAATAAAGTATAATTCCCATGTAACTTTGTGCTATATACTTTTGTTTACCGCATTGATTCACTCGTTATTCGTAAAAGAGATAACCGAAGATGAATTTGTCAATAGCGTGAAAGAAGGATTGAAAACGTTCAGCTTAACGAAATCCAAAGACTTCCTTGACCTTGTTCTAATTCAACGTTCAACGATGGAGGTTAATACAGAAGATGCTGCTGAAAAAATAAGACGTGGTTTTTGACATATCTGAAATTGGGTTATCACTATGATTGTATTTGCTGAAGAAATAAATAAATCGGTTTATGCCTATAACGAGACAAAAAGCCTTATATTTTCAAAGCCTGGCATATTACATAATTATAGCGATAATTTCATTGCTGTAAAAAGGCTTAATTCGCCAGGAATAATAGATATTTATGATTGCAAAGGCATGAAAGTTTATAGCTCAAATGAAATAAATGATGCTACTGATTTATTAGATGCTATTGTATAATTGGTCTATAATATTCACGGAGATAAAATTTATGTCGGAAGAAATAATAAAGGATTTCGGTGGTCGAATCATAGGTTATATTGAAACCAAACCAAATGGAGATAAAATAGGTAAAGATTTTTATCGAAGAATAGTTGGATATTATGAAAAATCATCAAATACAACAAAAGACTTTTATCGTAGGGTTGTTGCCAAAGGCGATGCATTGTCGGGTTTAGTTTGGAATTCAAAAAAATAAACGCTTTAAAAGAAAACTCATCGGGTTTGTTGCTCAGGTGAGTTTTTTCTTAAGGTGGCCTCGTGCTTCTTTTTTTCTCTGACTAGCAGATCATCAATACTCATGAGACAAGCCTGTATCTCATTTTGCTTTCTATGTCGGATTTTTTCACTATGAAACTCTCATTTAGCATGCTTAATGGCGAAAAAGTCAAATCGATTAGGTTCCATTTTGGCGGCATAAAAGGCACTAAAATCTTATATGATTTAGATTTGACGCCAATTCGTATCAGAACTCTTTGACGGTGGCAGTAATACCGAATTTATAGTCTGATGCTCTTGCTTCAGGCTTTATATTTAAAAAAGAAAAAAAGGCCGTAAAATCCCTTTGGATTAATGCTTATCGGCCTGTAATTTAACATTTAACTACTTATTTTATTTTTAAGAAAATACTCGAATAGCTTATTTATTGATTCATTAGACATAAATGGATAAAACTTGTTGATGTCAACATAACCAAACTTGCCTTCACAATATTCATCACATAAGTAATCAAGTGCATTATCTGATACGAATGGAGCAAATTGAAGGAGTTCATCCTTTTTTGCTTCATCTTTTAAGAAATCCATAAATAGCTTATCTACATCCTTCGTGGGCATAAACGGCAATAAAACAACTAACTTTAAATCTTTGTATTTTTCATCACCATTTATTTTTTCTTGGACGATTGTATTGATTTTTTCTTCACTCAAAAAAGGTAGCAAGAAAGCGAACTTCAAACTTTCAGGATCTTTAGGCATATCAAAATGCGTCTTGATATCTTTATCTTCAGCAAGATCTTTAAGCTCGTCTTTTAAATTTGAAAGCTCATCTTCAAGATCATCAATTTCATCTTCGATATCCTCGCTTTCTTCGTCTTTCTCATCATCTAAATCATCAAAATATTCATCATATTTTTCTTCATCATCTTCATCGGTGAAGACAAGTTCATCTTTCTTTAATTTGATAGCATCTTCAAAAGAAACCTTTTCGAAGACTTCTTTTCCATCATTAACTATTCTTCTTAAAATCATAATTGAATCTCCTTTTACTTCAAAACGTCTTTTTCGTATAGATCATACGCATCAAGTATCTCTTCTTGGAGTTTAAGTTCCTGTTCGAGATATTCCTTTTGAATTAAACTCTTATCTAGAATGCTATTTTCCGGCACGTTTCTAGATTTATTTCTTTTCTCCCTTTTCATATAGCAATCTTTTTTCGCTTTCGCTTAATCGTTTGGAAAATTCATTTTTATCCACTTTAAGTTTTCCTTCGTTTATAGCTTTGATAACGAGGATTCTTTCTAATGGCGAAAACTGATAGAAGACGTTGACTAGATCAACTTTTAATTCGTTTTTTATTATCTTATCAATGATATATCTACGGTCATGGCCTTTAAATATATTGTTTTCGTCAATTTCTATTTTCCCATCATTTAGACATAATATGTTATCTATTGATGTGTTAAAGATTTTCGAAAGTTCGATTATCAAATCGATGCTAGGAAGAGAATATCCTAACTCCCATTTCGAAATAACCTGACGTGTAACCATAAGTTTGTCCGCTAAATCATCTTGGGTTAAGGAATTTTCTTTTCTTAAAGCATTAATCTTATTTCCAACTTTAATTGAATCAATCATAATTCCTCCTTACGCCTATAAGTCTAGGTTTGCAATAGAATTTTATCACGCAACTATACGTTGCTTTTCGTTTATTGAAGATATTGATTTTAGCAAAAGCATATTTGTTTAAATTTTTTCATGTAAGTTTATAATATTTCTACTCTTTTTGGAGGCAATTGATGAAGGAATTAATAGAAAACGAACATTTTACTGGAGAAAGGTCTCTTTTTAAGTGCAAAGATAAAAGAATCGTCAATTGTCTATTTGATGATGGTGAATCTCCTTTGAAAGAAGGAAGAAACCTTGAAGTAGACAATTGCTCTTTTGGCTGGAAATATCCTTTATGGTATGGGGAAAATCACTTAGTCAAAAACTGTACTTTCCTAGAAATGAGCAGGAGTGGAATCTGGTATACAAACCATTCTAGCTTCTTAGATTCTTTGATCATCGCACCAAAACTTTTTAGAAGATGCAATGACATCCATTTATCTAACATTGAATTCAAAGATGCTAAAGAAACGCTTTGGAGTTGTGACAAAGTCGAATTGAAGAACGTCAAAGCGGAAAATGGCGATTATTTCTTAAAAGATTCAACCAATGTTTCGGTAGATTCTCTTTATTTGAACGGCAATTATTGCTTTGATGGAGGAAAGAATATTCGTGTGACAAATTCCGTCTTAAATAGCAAAGATGCCTTTTGGAATTGTGAAAATGCCTATATTGAAAATACGACAATTATCGGAGAATATTTTGGTTGGAATAGCAAAAACATCGTTATGAAAAACTGCAAAATAATCTCTCATCAAGGATTTTGCTATATAAAGAATCTAACAATGAAAGATTGCATCATCGAAGAGTCTGACCTTATTTTCGAATATTGTGAGAATCTCGACTGCGAGATCAATTCAACTCTCTTATCAGTTAAAAATCCTATATCCGGAAAAATAGTTTCTTATGGAATCAAAGAACTCATCCAAGATGACGATTCTCTTGATAAAAACAACGTCACATATCTTTTGAAGGAGCCAAAATGAAATACGATTTTGAAACAATTAAATCTAGAAAAAACACTGATGCTTGCAAATGGATGGTGAAAGAAGGGGAACTTCCTCTTTCTATTGCCGATATGGATTTTGAAACTGCTCCAGAAATCAAGAAAGCTATCCTTAAAAGAGCAGAACAAGGAATTTATGGCTATACGGAGCCAAGCGATAGTTGGTATGAGGCATATATTTCTTTTTATCGCGATTATTATCAAGTCGAGATAAAAAAGGAATGGATGATGTTTTCAACCGGCGTTGTTCCTAGCGTTTCTTCTTCGGTTAGAAAGCTAACAAAAGAAGGAGATAACGTCGTTGTTTTGTCTCCTGTTTACAATATCTTTTATAATTCGATCATCAACAACAATCGCCATGTTCTAGAAGTAGAACTCTTATATGAAAACGGTGAATATCATATTGATTTTGAGTCACTAGAAAAAGCCTTTTCTTTAGATAAGACTTCTCTTATCATTTTCTGCAATCCAGCCAACCCAGTAGGTAGAATATGGTCAAAAGAAGAGCTTATTCGCTTAGCTGATTTAGCCTTTAAATATAACGTTATCGTCTTAAGCGATGAAATCCATGGACCTATAACTAGACCAGGAAAGAAATATATTCCTTTCTTTAGTGTTAACGAACATGCAAAAATGAATTCCGTCAATTGCCTTTCGGTTACTAAGCCTTTCAATATAGCCGGCATTCAAACATCCTTATGTTTTGTTCCAAATCCTGATTTATATAAAAAAGTAAATCGCCAATTAAACACCGATGAAGTGGCTGAACCTAACGTTTTTGCTTGTTTAAGCGCTATTGCGGCATTAAATGATTCAAGAGAATGGCTTAATGAAGCAAATCAAGTTCTTTTTTCTAATCGCGATTATGTGAGCGAATATATCGAAAAGAATATCCCACAAATATCAGTGGTTAAAGGAGATGCGACTTATCTTCTTTGGATTGATTGCAAGAAAATAACAAATAATTCAAAAGACTTAGCCGCCTTCATAAGAGAAAAAACAGGTCTCATCCTCACAAATGGCGATGTCTACGGCAATGGCGGAGAAGGTTTCTTAAGAATGAATGTCGCCTATCCAAGAGCCATTATTGATGATGCCCTAGAAAGACTTAAAAAAGGCATCGAAGAATATCTTTCTAAATAACATTTATATTATTAATAATATACATTAGTCGGATGCATCTGTTTTTTATTTCTTGTTTTCATAGACTTTACCTTTATAATCTATTACTTGTATGAACAAGAAACGCATCGGATTAGACATAGGATCAACGACAATAAAATGCATTGTCTTAGATGAAAATGAAAAACTCATCTATTCAACTTACACAAGGCATTTTTCACACATAAAAGATAATTTGCTAAAGACTTTAAGTGAATTAAAAAACAAGGGAATAGTCAGTGATGAAGAAGTAATAATCGGCATGTCTGGCTCAGCTGGGATGGGGATTGCATCTGCAATAGGAATCGATTTCATCCAAGAGGTTTATGCAACAAAAGTAGCGGCAAACACATATCTAAAAGATGCAGATTGCATTATCGAACTTGGCGGAGAAGATGCTAAAATTCTTTTCCTTAAAGGCGGATTAGAAGTAAGAATGAACGGGACTTGTGCTGGAGGAACCGGTGCTTTCATTGATCAGATGGCCACATTATTAAACGTGTCCATTGATGAAATGAATTCCCTTTCTTTGAAAGCAAGCAAAACCTATATGATTGCCTCTCGTTGTGGAGTTTTTGCGAAAACCGATATTCAAGCCCTCTTAAATCAAGGCGCTTCAAAAGAAGATGTAGCAAGATCGATCTTTAAATCGGTCGTTAATCAAACTATCGGCGGTCTTGCTCAAGGAAGAGAAATAAAAGGCAATATCGTTTATTTAGGAGGCCCTTTGACTTTCATTGAAGAATTAAGGAAATCCTTTGATGAATCTCTTTCTTTAAAAGGAATTTGTCCAGAAAATTCATTGTTTTTTGTTTCCTTAGGCGCAGGATTAAGTGCGGCAAAAGTAACTAAAATAGATGATGTTTTATCCTTGTTAGAAAAAGCCAAAGCAAGTGGTAACTACGCCTATAACGAACCACTATTCAAAAATAAAGAAGAACTTAAGGAATTTAGAGAAAGACATGCAAAAGCAAGAGTGGAAACCTTGCCTCTAGAAAATTATGATTCCCCACTTTACCTAGGCGTAGATTCAGGTTCAACGACGCTTAAAGTGGTTTTAATAGATGAAGAAGAAAACATTCGTTATACGAAATATCTTCCAAATGAAGGAAAACCATTAGATGTTTTCAAAAATGTCTTAGAAGAAATCTATTCGATAAATCCAAAAACCATCATCAAAGGAGCTTGCTCGACTGGATATGGCGAAGATCTGATAAAGAACGCTTTCTCACTTGATTATGGAATAGTTGAAACGATGGCTCATTTCAAAGCGGCTAAGCATTTCAACAAAGATGTAGATTTCATCATCGATATAGGTGGTCAGGATATTAAATGTTTCAAGATTGAAAATGGCGTTATTTCTAATATTTTCCTTAATGAAGCATGTTCATCCGGATGCGGTTCCTTCCTTCAAACCTTCTCTAACGCCTTAGGTTATAAAATCGAAGATTTCTCAAAGATTGGCCTTTTAGCCGATAAGCCTGTAGATTTAGGCTCTAGATGCACGGTTTTCATGAATTCCTCTGTAAAACAGGCACAAAAAGACGGAGCAAGCATTGAAAATATCTCCGCTGGCTTATCAATGTCAGTTGTAAAAAATGCCATATACAAGGTTATAAGAGTTTCTGATCCTAGCGAATTAGGAAAGAATATCGTTGTCCAAGGCGGAACATTTTATAACGAAGCGGTTCTAAGAGCTTTTGAAAAAGAACTTAATCTTAACGTGACTAGACCTAATATAGCAGGACTTGCTGGAGCCTATGGCGCAGCGCTTCAGGCTAAAGAATTGAAATTAGAGAAATCAAAGATGATTTCAAAAGAAGAAATCGATTCTTTCTTTTTCAAGAGCGTTTCGTTCAATTGCAATGGCTGTAACAACCATTGTGCATTGACAATGAATACATTCAATAATGGCAATAAGTTCATTTCCGGAAATAAATGCGAAAAACCAATCACTAAACAGAATCAATCTGATGAATTCAATATTTATAAGATTATTCAAAATAAACTCATGTCTTATAAGCCGATTGAAGGAAAGAGAGGAAAAATAGCCTTGCCATTGGTCTTGAATAATTACGAATTATTACCATTTTGGCATACATTTTTCACTTCATTAGGGTTTGAAGTACATAATTCCGGTTTTTCTAACCCATCTCTCTATCATAAAGGTCAACATACCATTCCCTCTGATACGGCATGCTATCCTGCAAAATTAGTTCACGGTCACATCGAAAAGTTGCTTGATGATGAATATAAAGTCATTTTCTATCCAGCCATGTCTTATAACATCGATGAAGGAATTTCGCAAAATAACTACAATTGTCCGATTGTCGCATATTATCCTGAAACGATCATCAACAATATCGAAAGATTAAAAGATGTTTTATTCATTCGCGATTATTTAGCTTTATATGACAAAAAACAATTTAACAAAAAGATTCTTGAGATATTGAATTATCGCATTGGCGGCTTCTCTAAAAAAGAAATCGAAGTTGCATCGAAAAAAGCTTATGCAGAATATGACGCATATCTTTCCTATATCCGTGAGCAAGGCAAGATAATAATCGAAAAAGCAAGAAAAGAAGGAAAGAGAATTTTTATTCTTGCCGGACGTCCGTATCATGTTGATCCTGAAGTAAATCACGGAATAGATAAACTCATTTTAGGCTTTAATTGCGCTGTTATTAGCGAAGATAGCGTTTCACATATAAATAAAAAGTTTGCGACTAATGTCTTAAATCAATGGACATATCACGCAAGACTTTATTCTGCGGCTAAATTCGCTAGTGATAATAAAGATGTCAATCTCATTCAATTGGTTTCTTTTGGTTGTGGGTTAGATGCAATAACAACGGATGAAACAAAGAAACTCCTCGAATCAAACGGCAAAATATATACTCAAATAAAGATTGATGAGATAACTAACTTAGGTGCGGTAAAAATAAGAATTCGTTCTTTATTAGCTGCCCTAGAAGGAAAGGAGAGAGAAGAAAATGGAAAATAAGGAATACATTTTAAATTATCCTAAATTTACTCCAGAAATGAAGAAAACCCATACAATTCTCGTTCCTTCTTTCCTTGATTCCCATATGGATATCTTAGCTGGAGCCCTCGAAAAGATGGGTTTTAAAGCTAAAATCCTTCAAAACAAAGAAACGATTCTCGTTAGAGAAGGACTTAAATATGTTCATAATGACACATGTTATCCTGCGACTTGCGTTATAGGTCAATTCATCGATGCTTTAAAACATGAGGAAGATATTCATCACGTTGCACTAGTTCTTACCCAAACTGGCGGAGGTTGTAGAGCTACCAATTATGTTCCTCTTTTAAGAAGAGCCTTAGAAAATGCCGGTTTTGGTTTTGTTCCGGTGATTACTTTAAATTTAGGAGATCTAAAAAAGAGTGAAGGAATTGATATAACTTTGCCATTCTTAATGAATCTTTTAGCGGCAGTAACCTATGGCGATACCATCATGTATCTTCATAACAAAACACGTTCATACGAGCTAGAAGAAGGGTCATCAGATAAGATGGTCACAAAATGGAATAATTTCCTAAGAAATGAACTTAAAAATGGCAGAGGTTCATCTCTCCATCAAATAAAGAAGAATCTTAAGGCCATAGTTAAAGATTTTGCATTTTTGCCAATCGAAATTACTAATAAGCCAAAAGTCGGCATAGTTGGAGAAATCTATGTTAAATACGCTTCAATTGGAAATAATAACCTCGAAAGATTCCTTATAAATGAAGGGGCGGAAATCTGTGTTCCTGGGGTTTTTGGCTTTTTGTTATATTGCTTTGCAAACGGACAATATGATCATCGTTATTACGGAACAAAATTATCAAAGAAAATCTACAGCACTTTCTTACTTAAATTCATAACTCATTATGAGACTTTGATGATTAAATCGATAAAGAAATATTCATCTTTTACTCCGATGAAGCCTTTCAAAGAGACAAGAAAAGAATCTTTAGGAGTCATAAAACACGGAGCAAAGATGGGTGAAGGATGGCTTCTTTCAGCAGAAATGAAAGAACTAATAAAAGAAGGATACCCTAACATTGTCTGCGCTCAACCTTTTGGGTGCTTACCAAACCACGTCTGCGGAAAAGGCGTTATGAATAAATTAAAATCAATGTACCCAGAAACAAATATAACACCAATAGATTATGACTCAAGCGCCTCAAAGGTTAATCAAGAAAATAGAATTAAATTAATGCTTGCTCTAGCTAGAGAAAATATTAATAAAGAGGAGAAGTGACTATTTGTTTGAATGTCATTAATTTTCTTAAAAACTATCATCATAATAAAAAAATAAGTCAGACACTATATTAAATTTGTAATATATAAAACATAAAACAATATTAAATAATTCTTATTTTGACTGAAATGTATTTATGTTTTAGTTCTTTTAAACAAAAGCATGACAAAATGTAAGCGTTAACATGTTTCTTATATATTTTTATACGGCTATAATCTTCTGACCAAATTTCATTTGGTTTTAGAAAGATACGTAATATTATGCTTAAATTAGCTCCGACATCAGTCACTTCAACGCCTAACGCTTCATTAGCACCAACCATTTTATTCTGGATTAATCTTGTCATGGGGATAATCTTCTTATTGGTCTATTTAATGCAAAATATCCACCTTATCGTAGGTGCTTTTACCAAGCATAAGAAATTCAAAAAAGCCGAAAAGAAACACAAATTTGGTTTTATGATTGCTGCTAGAAATGAAGAAATAGTCATAGGTAACCTTATTGACAGCATCTTTGGACAAGACTATCCAAGGGATTTAATTGAAGTTTTCGTTATAGCGGATAATTCAACGGATAATACAGCAAAGATCGCTAGAGAGCATGGAGCTCACGTATTTGAGAGAAACGATCAAACACGTAAAGGAAAAAGTTACGCCTTAGACTTCTTGATAAAAAAGATTTTAAGCAATAGATCTTATGATGATATCGAAGCATTCTTTGTTTTTGACGCCGATAATGTCTTATCAAAAGATTATTTAAGCCATATGAATGACGTTTTTGATGCAGGATATGAAGTTTCCACATCTTTCAGAGATTCTAAGAACTTTGATTCAACCTTAGCCTCAGCCTCATCGTCTTTGATTTTCTACCGCGAGTGCTTGCTCGTTCATCATTCTAGACAAATTCTTAATCTTTCGACCTTTATCTCTGGAACAGGGTATTTCATCTCAAGAAGAATAATTCGTGAACTTGGCGGCTGGAACTTTAATACATTAACGGAAGATATCGAGTTTTCTTGCTGGTGCGCGGCTAGAAATATAAAAATAGGATATAACCAAGAAGCGGTTTTCTTTGATGAGCAGCCAAACAAATTCAAGGTATCAGACAAACAAAGACTCCGTTGGTCCAAAGGATGTCACCAATGCTTCGCTATATACGGAAAAGAACTGCTTTCTAATACGTTTACCTTCAAAAAGAGAAGCCTTTCCAACAGAATTTCATCATTTGAAATGTTCGTGCATGTTTGTCCTTTCCCTTTGATTGCAACGGGATGGTTCATTATAAATATAGCTTTACATGGCATATTCTTAGGAATGGGTTTAGAGACGTTAAATCAATTTACATCCATATCGCTTACTTCAACAGTCATTGAATTGATTTCATTATTCGGAATTGCTTGGCTCCATGCCGTTATTTCCATGATTAAGTATGGAAAATATATTCATGCAAATATATTTAAGAAAATTGCTGCAGTATTTATCTTCCCATTCTTTGCTTCAATGTTTATTCCTCTTTCTTTGATCGCCTTATTCAAAAAAGAAGTTGCTTGGACTCCAATCGTTCATAATGAAAATATCAGCATGAAGGATTTGGAAAAAGCTAGAGCAAAATAAAAAAAGAACTCCATTTAGATATCTGAAGTGAACCCCAAAAGTTGGACCGAGGGATCGGGAAGACCTGAGGGGTTTTTA
>CAVIBR010000010.1:0-61058 GCA_963641445.1 Bacteroides uniformis | reverse complement strand
AAAATAAACTAATGAATTGACTAGTTGTTGAGTTTTTGTGAATATAAAAAAGCAGCGTATTCAATGCCATATCACATTAACGCACTGCTTATTTATGATTATTTAGATGTTTTTAGGTTTCTAGTCTAATTTTATTTTGACTATAGAACTAGGCTGTCTTAACAAATCTAACCGTGATGGTCGAATCAGTTTGTTTTGACACGAAGAAGTTATATTCGAAGTCGCTTCCATCATTGAACGTTGTTTTGCTAGGGAAACAGGACTTCATCTTGTTCTTGGAATAACCGTTATATTTAGCGCCAAACTCGCTTAAGCCCATCAAAGCATCGCTTGATCCAAGTTTGCAAGCATAGTCTCTTGTTGTTGCTTTATATAAGCTTCCATCTCCAGAAGCGGGAATTAATGTTATTTCCTTGAAACTAGATTTTGATAATAACTTGCTGTCTTTTACTTCATATGAATTTGCTTGATAGTTGCTTGTGGCTTGGTAAGCGTAATCCTTTGTAATAACGTTATTAGAATCTTTTTCGGTTCCTATAGATAAAACATCATCAGTATATGAACGAACTGCTTTTGTTAATTTATCCTCTGAATTCATAGTAGAACCGACGTTTGTATAAAGTCTTTCATCGACATGGAAAACTTGTAATCCTCTATAAGAATAAGTTCCGCCCGTGCCATAATTCTTCCATTCGCCATAGCCTTTTGAATCTTGTTCGTTTAATCCCGTTGGCGTGTAATATGAAAGCATTAAGTATTCATCATATGGAGTTCCGTTCCATTTATCGGTTGTCGTGTTTCTAATGAGTACGCAATCACCCGAACTTTCAAAATCATTAAGGGTTATTTCGAAGTCATTTAACGAACCATCAACTGCCATTGGGTTAACCCAGCCTAAAAGATATTTTGAATAGGCGTCATGATCACCGATATTCAATTCCATCATATCTGCTCCGCCTGTTGGGAAAGTAGGTAAATCGGCGTTGTCATAATAGTCGTTTAAGCCAAGAAGGTGGCCAGTTTCATGAACTAATGTATGCGTATCAATATTAGTTTTGTAATAGCCAGTTTGAAGTTGAGTAATATTGCTCCAAAAATATCTTCTAGGGGCAGGCGAATCAACATTTGGTTTGTTGGTATCATCATAGGTTGTAAAGTTCCACCAAACGTTTGAACCCTCTTCTCCGCTTCCGTATTTCTTATCGCTCTTATAAATGATTTCAACGCCATCAAGGAAACCATCTCCATCATAATCATAATCTTTCCTATCAAGTGAAGGATTGTCTTTGAAGACTTGTTCAACTGCGGCATTCATGACGTCGTTAGTTGCTTCTGGAGTCATTCCTGTATTGAAGAATTTATCCTGAAGTTTGCTTGAGGTGTATTCGGACGTATAGACTTCACTTACGAATCCTTGAATATGAAGTTTGCCATAAGATGATTTTTCATAGTACGAGGAAAGAGATTCCCAGCCAGTTTCACTAGCTTTTCCGAAATATCCTTTTTCGATTGTATTTAATTCACCGCTTGTAAATTGATATTCTTCTTTAGCATCTTTGAAAACAACAGGAATAACAATAATATTTATTGTTCCGGTTGAAGGCATTTTTCCATATGTCAAAGATCCAGCATAAGGAACATTTTGAAGAGCGTATTTCTTTGCGTCTTCGTCACTAACTTTCGTGTAGCCATTTCCGTCTGTTGCAGTCGTTGTATTTCCTTCAGTAATGATGAAATCCTTAGAAAAACTATTACCGCTTTTTCTTATGAAGAAAGTATACGTTCCGGTTTTTGTTAATGGAGCGTCCATTGAGAAAGATTCATTACCCATTTTCAAAGAAATGGTCGTTAAATTATCTTGAGTAATTTCTTTTCCGTTTAGATAGAAAACAGGTGCCGCCGCTTCACGGAAAGTTTGTCCTAGAGTTAAAGCTGTCGTAGAGAAATCGGCATAAAGGCCTCCCTCTTTAGTCTCTTCGCTACTTGAGATTATGGAAGAGGATTCCTCGCTAGATTCAGCTATATCGCTAGATGAAGAATTGTTTGTTTCTCCGCATGAGGCGATGAATATGACACTCATTAGGCTTAACGCGTTTAGTATTTTTTTCTTCATAGTAAAACTCCTTTTAAAAGCACATGTGTAATAATACACATAAAAAGGACTTTTACCCACTTTTTTCTTTTAGAAAACGCATTCATTAGAAGATAGGTAAAGTAAGCGTTAGTTTAACAAGAATGAATAGAATTGGAATGCTTATAAAGGAAAGAACAGTTGAAAGCATGATTGAATCTGAAGCGATGTATGCTTCTTTATTTGAATCAACACAATATACAGCAACAATAGCACCAACTGGAGCAGCATTCCCAATTACCATTGCAGCTAATTGGATTTCGTCAAAATGGATGAGTCCAGTTAATTGAATCAAGATACAAATCCCTAATATCACTAAAGGAATAATTAAGACACGTATGGTTGCAATTACCCACGCTAAACCATTCTTTATTGCTTCAAGAATATTGCTTTCACCAAGAGTTAAGCCGATTGTTAACATGCATAATGGAGTGGCCATATTATTGCCAAATTGAAAGATCTTATATAGGGCAGGCAAAGTTTTATCAATTCTCAAAAATCCATAACAAATCCCGTCTATTTCAACTTGCCAGATGACATTTTGAATAAGCCAAATCAATAAGCCTAAGAACATGCAAATCATTATTGGATTAACGAAAACTTTTCTTAATGTTTTGCCAACATTATCCTTAGTGATTTTTTCGCCTGTTATAATCACGTAAGAATAAAGATATGTGAATAATCTAAAGGCAATAGACATTAATGATGTGGTAATAAGAATACCTGATTCACTGCCATAGGTTGCTGCTAAAAGAGGCATTGAAAAGAAAGTTAATTGTCCAATGCTAATAAGTATGGCGTATATTCTTCCTTTTTCTTTTCCAAATTTAATGAATATAAGTCTGCCAATGGCTAAGAAGAGGATATAGAAAACAATATCGATTGCAAAAATGATGAGATTGTTTGAAAGCTTATCCATATCAAAATCATTCATGAACGCGCAAAAAGCCATGCAAGGGATAGCCACGTTCATGACTACCGTATTCAAGACTTTACGTCCTCCTTCTTTGATGAGATTAATTCTTCTTAGAAGGAAACCAATAAAGATAAATGCAATGGAGGCAATAATAGCCCCAAGAAAACTTTGATTTGTTAAAACAGAAATGATTATGTCCATTCATTCAAAATTCTTCGATTGCTGTCTCCGAAGTAACAATTCCACTAGTATTCCAAATTAAATTTGCGTATTCAGGATGGTCGACAAATGGATTACGGCCATACTTGTTCTTATAAAGATAATTATTGATTTGTTTCTCTATCTTAGTTGGAGCGTATTTCTTATTCCATTCTAATAATGTTTTTAATGTTCCCATTGTCTTTTTGCTTGCTGAATCGCCTGGGTTATTAGAAAGTTCAAATCCGTGAGATTTATAATATGCTGTTGCGGCATAAAGAATTACTCTTGCAGATTCTCCACGAGCTGCTTCAAAACCACATGAAGCAGGATCCCATTCATTGGAGGAGGAAATTCCATAGAAATAATTGCCTCTAGAGGAGTTTTCACTTGATAAGGTAGGTCTGATGATAAACGGATCGGCACCTGGACCAGACTTTTTGCTTCCTCTGCTGTTTGGCCAAGTATGTTCGCGATTGCATGAACCAATCGTCACAGTTTTGCTTTCATCGTGATAGAAAGGAACGAAAGTATTCGAACTCATAGTTGGATATGCGGCTGCTTTTGCACCAACGCTTAAGCATTCACTATATGAAATAGTCTTTGTTCTTAATGCGTTAATCGCACTTCCTAGAGTGATTCTAAAAGTATTTCCAAATTGCGATGTGTCAACGTTCCATGTGAATTCATCTGTTTCTTCTGACGAACTTGAAGATTTGCTAGATGAGGAAGACTCAGTTGAATCGCTCGATTCGGACGACTCGGATGAAGTATTATCTGGCTCAGAACTTTCGGGTGAAGAACTTGATTTAGAAGATTGTTCAGATTCACTAGAATCAACGTTAACCGAAGATTGAGTATCGTCTGAATTAAGAGAATCGCTAGAGTTATTAGGATTCTCACAAGAGGCTAAGCATAACAACGATGCCAATAATAAAATCGATTTCTTTTTCATAACGCTAAATATGATATACCTTTTACTTATTGTTGAGGTATTCAATTCAGTAATAACTGAATATAAAGCAAGAAAAAGTAAAGAAAAAAATCAAGCCATTAAGACTTGATTAAGTAACAATTGGTGGATCATGTCGGGCTCGAACCGATGACCTCCTCCATGCCATGGAGGCGCTCTCCCAACTGAGCTAATGACCCATTCGCACGATAAGTGCGTTATTAAGGATAATAATTTCTAGGCTATGTGTCAACATAAAAATGAAAAAGGGCTCGAATTTCGAGCCCCATATTTATCCTAAGATTATTTTTCGTCAGGATTTTGTGTATTCTTGATTGGTTTGTCTTCTCTTACAAATCCTTCTTTGGTTAACATATCATCAACCAATTTGAGTGCGCGGCGGTAAGAAAGGTCAGAACGAATGTTGAATAACAATGGTAAGTCTTCGTATTTCTTTGTTGTGTGATGTTCTACTGGTATTGGTGTATCCTTATAATCATCTGGGTTAGCAGCAAAGTAGACTTTGATGTGTTTTCCGCTGATTGTTATGAAAGCGTATCTCTTACGGTGAGCGGAGAAGGTATCACCTGGGATGGAGATACGGTTCTTAACACCATATGATTTGATATAATCACGTAAGTCATAATATTTATGACGGAGATCGTATTCAGAATTTTTAACGCGTGTTTCGAAACTTGCACGGCGTTTATTTCTAAGAGCGGCGAATGGGTCGTTTTCGGATCCTTCTTCGATGACGTTTTCTTCTTCATCGGCAATGTCATCTTCTTCAGAAACTTCTTCCTCTTCAACGACTTCTTCTTTTTCTTCTTCGACAGGTTGTTCAACTGGTTTTGACTCTTCAACTACTTCGACGTGTTTTTCATCAACGTGTTTTTCAAGAGCTTTTTCAACAGTTTCATCAGCAATCTTTTGAACGTCTTCTTTTGTTAAGACTTCAACGACTGGCTTTTCTTCTGGTTCTTTATCGGCTTTTTCAGCTTCGTATTTTTCGATTTCTTCACGAACGATAACGCGGATTTGATCTTCGCTTAATGCTTCTTCGTGAGCGGCTGGGGTGATTAATTCTTCTTTCTTGGTAGCAATAACATCACCGCCAATTAATCTAAGCATGATGAAGCAGCCAACAATATCCATAGCAAAGCAAAAGACGATAACAAAGATGCTTACTGGAGTCCATGCTTTATTAGCCATAATGCCATAGCCTAAGATAACTAAATAAGGAAGATAGGCAATGCCAACAGCGATGCAAAAAGCGTGTGCGATTAATCTTGTTTTCTTAGCGTGAAGAAGGTCGATAACCGTGACAACAAAAGCTAAGAAAAGAATGACGTCGACAATAAGAACGACAAACGACCATTTGGATGCAAAATTAAATGCAAATCCGGCTAAATAGAAATTAACGCTAGCCCTGACGCCATAGCCTCTTCCGCCAGGAATAAAGTTTGCTAATCCTCCGATGCCTGCTAATAAGACAGAAGCAACGATGAGAACAGCTGCGACTATGAAAGCAATCAAGCCGCTTTTTTTGATGTTTTTCATGTTTTTTCTCCTACATGTATCCTCTATTTAATTTTTCACCCTCAAATGAGTGGAGACATGTATGCTTCAAGAGGATTTAAAGGCATCCATGGTATGATATTTGCCGATACGAAAAGCAATGTCACATACATAAAAAGGATAGGACCATGTATGATTATTGTCAAATAAATACTACGTGTATTCGCTATTTTTTTAAAAATTCATATATGGTGATGATATTTTTCATATGATACGCATATGTGTCAGCTCTTTTTTTCAAGAATCGTTTAATCTTATTTTTTATGCAAATAACATCTTTCTTCATGTGAATTGATGATGCCTATAGCTTGTAAATAAGAATATATAATCGTGGATCCAACAAACTTCATTCCTCGCTTTCTTAGGTCTAAAGAAAAAGCATCAGAAAGTTCATTTGTTGTTTTATCACATTCATTAATTATGGTTTGATTCCAAAACAGCAAAAGATAATTTTTGAAAGAGGAATATTCTTTTTGAATTGATAGGAAAATCTTAGCGTTATTAATTGCCGCCTGGATTTTGAGTTTGTTCCGGATTATTTCATTATCTGCAATAAGTCTTTCTACGTCATTTGAATCAAATTTTGATATCTTTTCTGGATCAAAATTCAAAAATGCGCGGCGAAAGTTCTCTCTTTTATTCAAAACGCATTCCCAAGAAAGACCCGCTTGAAAAGATTCCAATAGGAGCATTTCAAAAAGATAATCATCATCAAGATTGAGTTCTCCCCACTCTTCATCATGATACCTTACATGCAAAGGATTATTTAGATTACACCAATGGCATCTTTCCATTAATGTTATTAAATATCCTAAGTTTTCTTCTTTCAAGAATTTTGATTTGCTAATAGAAAAAAGGCCCGGGAGAAGATGGGCCTAATTAACTCACAGTCTAATTTCAATTAGAGACCGAGAATTTCTTTTTTGGTTTTGTCGAATTCTTCTTGAGTGATGACGCCTTGATCTAAAAGTGCTTTAAGTTTTGGAAGATCATCGACGGTATGTTTTGGCTTGCTATTAGCGGCAGCAATTTGAGCAGCGGCTTGGAGTCTTGCTTCTTCAGCTTCTTTTGCTTGTTTTGCGGCTAATTCTTTTTTATCTAAAGTAACTTCTTGTCCATTCTTATATACTTTTGCGCCAAATGGAGCGAGCCAATATTTAGCAAATTTGAATTGCTGTAAGCCAAGAGGAATACCAATGACGGTGCAGCATAAAACGGCTCCCCAAAGATATGAACCAAGAGCAACGAATAATCCGCCAAAGATCCAATAGAATACGTTCTTAACTGGATGCGATCCGAAGTTAATTTCAACTTTCTTGCCAGCAGGAGCAAAGGCTAATCCCATTACACGGAAATAGACGCCTGGGATTCCGAAGAAAATAGGAATGATCATTATGCAGGTTCCAATACCTGAGAATAAACATTCAATAGCCATTCCGATTCCACCAAATAAGGCCCAGAAAATATTAAAGATGACATTTAAGATTTTGCGACCCACACCTGGTTTTTTGCCGATGGTTTTAGTTTCGACATTTTTGTTTTCAGTACTCATAACATTACCTCCAATAGAGAAAACTTGAGGGAATTCTAAAATTGAAAGTGCTAAAAAAGCGCTAAATAAACAAAAAGATTGATACATTACATACCAATCTAAAATCATTAACGATGGCGCGCTCGAGGGGATTCGAACTCCTGACCTTCCCCTTAGGAGGGGGACGCTCTATCCAGCTGAGCTACGAGCGCAACGCTAATATGTTATCACTTTTTCACTATTCTTTGATAAGAACCTTTTCGATTTTAGCAATATAGATATCGTGGAAATCTTTTTTAGGATAGCAATCATCAATAATGCTCTTATCGATGAAACATTCTTCTTTCATTGTTTGCCTATATAGTTTCCTACAAACAAAAACCATGCTTGATTCATTTATATAAGAGAAATCTTTTTCGCTAGTAGAGGTAAACCCAACCTTTGCAATCTTATCTTCATCCCTACCTGAATGGCTTCCTAAATAAGCTAATTCCTTTTTGTATTCTCCATTAAAGAAGCAAAGAGTGAAATAGGCTTCTTTGTCTAAAAGGATTTTGCTAAAACGTTGAGGTCTAACGTAGATAGTTACGACGCCCATGCCGCATCCATGTCCCCACAAAGAGCCAATCTCTCCCCAAGAAATAGTCATGGCATTAACCTTATCTCCTTGTTTTCCTGTTACTAATTCAACCCAGTCATCAGATATGGCTGTTATAGGATTCATATTCAATTCTTTATATGATATTTCTTTCATTCAGATATCCTCCTTTTCTTATTTAAGATTATACAATCAACGAAATGGATTTTTGAAATTATACGCATTTTTAAAATCAAAATATTCAAAAATCCATTACAAAACCCACTTGTTTTAAAAAAGAATACCCTATAAATAAGATATTCTTTTAATGATTTATTTTGAATTAGATTTTTCAATCAATTTAATGAAATCTTCTTTTGGCATTGGCCTTGCATAGAAATATCCTTGGATTAAATCACAGCCAATCGATTCAAGATAATCTGATTCGTCTTGATGCTCAACACCTTCACAAAGAGTGACTTTATGCATGTTCTTGTTAAGAGAAACGACAGATTGCAAAACATTCTTTGAAGATTGATCGAATTTGCCATCTTTTCCAAAGAGAAGTTTTCTATCGATCTTCAATACATCGTAATTTACGTGGTTGATCATGGCAAAATTAGAGAAACCACTGCCAAAATCATCAATCGACACTTTAGAGCCAAGTTCATGAATTCTATCAATCAAAGAGTCGAGAGCATATTCATTATTCAAAATGATTGATTCAGTGATTTCGAATTCGAGGTATTTCCATGGTATATCGTATTTATTAACGACTTTTTCATATTCGTCAAAGAAGGATGGATTTTCAAAATGCTTTCTTGAAAGATTCACGCTAACGACGAGAGGAGTCTTTCCAGAATCTATCATCTCTCTAATATCCTTTACGACTTTTTCAAAGATATAGATATCAAGTTTTTTGATGAAGCCATTACGTTCAAATGTATCGATGAATTTTTGCGTGTTGATAAAGCCTCTTCTTTCATCTTTCCAACGAACTAAGGCCTCACATCCTTCAAAGGATCTGCTATGAAGATCATATTTGCCTTGATAATAAACTTCGAAACGTCCTTCCTGCAAAGCCAATTCTTGTGATTGCTCGATATATATTTCAAGTTGTTCATCCTCAAGCATTTTGCCGCTAAAGAATTTAATATCGTATGTGTTTCCACCGCGTGAAGCTTGTCCAGAAGCTTTTCTTGCTCTGTCAATTGCAAGCCAGATTGGCGTTTTGTTTTCGGATTTGAAATCAAATCTAAATACGCCAACATCAAAAGATATTCTTGAATTTTCGTTAAGACTTTCTGAGGCAAGAGCTTCTTCTGCTATTTTGCTAAGCCTTTCTTTAACGCTTTCATCATCTTTTTCTTCAAGCAACATTATGAATCGATCTGAATATTCTCTAGAAAGAAGTTCGTTGTTTTTGAGTTTAGATTCAAAATATTGTGACATCTTAGTTAAGAAGTCATCTGCATTCTTTTTTCCTAAAGCGGTATTAACGAGTTTAAAACGGCGAATATTGAGATAAACGAGATATCTTTGACCGTCTTCTCTATCGATAAGAACGTTAGCGTCGTTGATGAAACGTTGCTGGTTAATCGAACGAGTAAGAGGATCGATATATTTTCTTGAATAAACCTCTAATCTCAATTTAGCGGAATACACAAAGAGAATTATGACAAAAAGAAGGAAAGTGATAGATAAAGTGTTAACTGATATAGCGTTCGTAGTAACGATTGATGCAAACGTTTGGTAAATCGTGTCATATTTTACTAAGATCAAAACGGACCAATCAGATAATGATGTAGGCGATGAATAGATGAAATAATTCTCGTTGTTTAATGAAACGATGTCGATATCAAATCCGTTATCTTCGATTACGTTGTTAAATTGCTCTAGTTTCTCTGAAGAATCATTCTCAAGGAAGTAGTTTCTTATATTCCCATAATTTGAAAATAATTTAATATTTGAAGAGGTAGTATCACATATTTTTGATGCGTTAGAATCAATGATGGCAGAATAATAATCTTCTTGGAAGCTATTTAACATCAAAGATGAGTATCTAGAAACGGTAAACATTGAAGTGATTCCTACAATCGTAAGATTATCAGATCCAGAGAAGGTCATTCTCCTTGTATAAGGGTCAGCTATAACAATCCTGTCTTCTTCTCCAAGGAAAGAAATCCTTTCAACGGCACGCTGATCTTGAACGATGATTTTATTAGCAAGGGAATAAGATGAAACGTTATATTTTTTCCCATCGCCAAAATAGATATCGCCGTTTTCTAGTAAAAGACCAGGAGATTCAAGAAGGGTGTTCTTTGCTAAGGTATCTATCATGTTATTGAGCAAGGAAGTTTCATCGCTGCCCTTAACCTCATTTAGCATCTCTTTGCTAGATTCCATCCTTGAAAAAATATCTTTTGAATCGTCGGTGATTTTTAAAGCAACAAGTGCGGATTGTTCTTTCATTAAATCAGCGGCAGTATTTTTAGTTTGATCGATAGCCTGTTTGTTAAACAAAAGGTCCATTGCCGTAATGGCAACAGAAAAAATAGCAATGATTAAAATTAGATAACCAAATTGAAATTTTTTCTTTTTTGCAATTTCCTCGCGGAAAATGAGGGAAGATTCTCCTTTATTTAATTTAGCTTTCTTCTTTTGCTTTTGATTCCCACCATAAATGATTGTTCCATCATCTTTTATAGCAATGTTTTTGCCATGATTCTTTGATTTGTATAGGGCTTTGTCAGCTTCTTCAATCAAAACGCTTATTGATTTTCTGTCGCCGACTTTTCCGCTTATGCCAAGAGAACAACTAATTGTTCCTTTAGCGGTTATCTTATCATTTTGAGCAAATCTGATCTTCAAGGATTCAGTTATAAGTTCATCAAGTTTTTCATCACTTACATCTTTTACGAAAGCAATGAATTCATCTCCACCATATCTTCCGAAAATATAATCTTTGAAGATGCCATTTAATTTATTTGCGATGGTTTTTAAACATATGTCCCCGACCAAATGGCCATGCGTATCATTGATTGTTTTGAAATTATCTAAATCGAACATGATGAGATAAGCATTCTCATTTCCTCCTTTGAGGAGTTCTTTTTCAGTCTCATCATAGAAATAGTTTCTCGAATGAACCTTCGTTAAATAATCATAGGAAATCTCGTTTTTCTCTGATTCATCCGTTTTCTTGAATTCTATTTCAAAGGAGTTTCCATCGTCTTGGACAATTTTAAAGATACAATGATTACCCATTTCATCATTAAAGGCAAACTCTTCATTGGCTAAGCCTTTCTTAATGAATGTCCTTAGGTTTTCTTTTTTATAACCTTCTTGATTGATTTTTAGAATATCTTTGCTTAAATATCCATCGAAAAAAGAATCGAAGGGAATTGCTTCCTCATCTTCTTTTCCTTTTATAGTAGTAAGGAAAGTTTTCTTATTAACGATGAATGCTAGCAAATAATTGCTCATTGATTGCTCTCCAAGTTAGTTAATGTTTCTAAGAATTCTTGATATTTAGCATAGTTTAATACCAAGGAAGTATCCGCTCCAGCTAAATAAGAATTTATATAAGAAGAATAGCCGTCATGTTTAGTTAAATCATCAAATGAATAAAATCCATCTAATATCTTTTTGACTTCTAGATAATTTTCGGAGGTGACAATAGGATACGCGTCAAGAACGTCATTGATTAAATATGATGCGACAATCGCATGATACTTAGCGATGGTATCCGAATCTAAGAAATCGCTTGCGTAATCAAAAGAGCCAGTACTTGTACGTGCGATGAAATATGAATATTCATCATATAGTTCTTCTATATTTCCAAGTGAAAGATTGTCTTCTGTAATTTCAAAAGAGGAAATTATATCGGCAAAAGTTTCAGCATAGTCTTTTCCATAATTCTCTATTTTCGCTTTCATCGTCAAATAGTAGGAATAATCATGGACTTTGCTTTGGTCATCATCACTTAAAGAATCTAATCCATCATCGATTCGTTTAACAAAATAATAGGCTGAGGCAAAATTTTCGTCAGTTATTCCGTCATCAAATTCATGGAGATCATTTATGAGTACGCTTGTGTATATAACGGCATCAACCGTTTTGATTTCATCATCAAAGGCATATGATGAATAGTAGAATCTATTGAAAAGGAAATAGATGTTATTATTGTAGAAATTGATATATTCAGTAGAATCAAATGTAGTTAGATCGAATTTTTTTATTCTTTCAACCGTTTCTTCTTCTGCTTTCGCCCATAATTGTTCAAATTTCTCAGCGAATTGGGTATATTCATCGTAACGATAGACTTTGCTTTTGCGATATTCACTCTTGTTATATGAAAGAAGGGCTTCAGCTAAACCATAGAAATTATTTTCTGAACATCCCCTCATCTGGATGTATAGTTCATCAAGTTTGGCATTGTCGCAAGAATCTAAATCAACCTTCAACAAATCGGCAATAGTGTTATCGATATTAAGAAGAGTGTACTTTTCATAGACGGTTGCTGGAACAATCGCATTATCAATTTGCAAACTTTCTCCTCTTCTCTTTAATGAAGCAAATTCCTCTTGATCAAACGAGGTTGATGTCGCATTAAAAGAAATGATATCACGATAAAGTTCAGCAAGTCCTTCTTCGTTATTTAAGTAAACGTATTTTCCGTTGCATTTACTTAAAGCGTTATCTATCTTAGTTTGGACTTCGCTTGGCCAAGCCTTGTAAGCGGCATTCAAATAAGAAAGTGCGAAGCCATTATTAGAAACCGAATAGTTATCGCTCAAGAAAATATCGTTATACATTGAAAGCGAGAGCATTTCACAATAGCAAGCATAGTAAAGATATTCTTTATCGCTATATACATTGTTATTGAACGAATATGTTAATAATGAGAGCGATGTCTTAACTTGGTCCTTTAAAATGTTAGGGAGTTTTGTGAAATCGTGATAGCTCGTTTCAAAAGAGCTATAAGGCAACTCAAAAATCGTTTCAACTGCATCTAAGGTTGCTTTTTCGACATCTTTCTTTAAATAGATGTTATCAATAGTTGAATCGTTTTGATCAAGTTGGTTTACTAATTTTTCCTTATCATCTTCGTTGGCTAAGACGATTGCAAAAAAAGTATTGCTAAAGGTTTCTTTGGAGGATAAAGAATTTAGAGCGAATTTGATATTTCCGATTTTTGCGATTTCAATGTATTTCAATGAATCCATCGATGAGAGATTCAATGCATCTTTCTCTACTTCCTTCAAAGAAGAATTTTCTCCGATTGTGAAAGCAGATATTTCCGTGCAGCCATAGAAAGCATTTCTACTTATTCTTTCTACGTGATCATCAAGAGTGAAGAATGTTTCCTCGTAAGAATCAGGGCAAGCATATAAAACTGAATAATCTTTGGAATAAATGATTCCATCTTTTGCGACGTATTTCTCATTTCCTTCTTCAACGCCAATCTTCTTTCCAGCATATCCCTTAAAGGTCTCTACGGAGAATCCCGTAACGCTCTTTGGCAAAGTTACATCGAAAATACAATTATTGAAAGCTTCTTTGCCAATACTCACAAGTCCTTCATTTAAAGTTAATGTGTTCAAAGCAACGTAATCGCTAAAAAGGGCGAAAGCGGAATCACTAATGGAAGTAACAGAGGAAGGAACGGTAAATGAAGTTTCATTATCCTTATAGCAATAGCGAATGAGTTTTTTCATGTCGCGGCTGTACAAGTTTCCATTTAATGTAGCGTAGTTTTTATTGTTTTCAGAAACATTAATCGACTGTAACGATGTCATGTTCTTAAAAGCGCCAGATCCAATAATCGAAATACTCGATGGAAGATTAACGCTTGTTATGTCATTACAGCCAGAGAACGCTTCATCTCTAATCTCTTCTAATCCTTCAGGAAATTCAACCGAAGAAATAATATCATCGGAAAGGAAGGCGTTTTCACCGATGATTTTTATTTTTGAACATTCTTCAAAGGTGACGCTAGTTAAGTTAAGGTTATAAGCGAAAGCACTATTACCAATCTTTGTTAGATTCTTGTTGAAATGTAGTTCACCAGAAAGAGATGTTGCTTCAAAAGCGCCATTTCCAATAACTTGTAGAGACTCAGGGAAAGCAATGCTTGTTAAAGAAGAAAGGTTTGCAAAGGCTCTATCACCTATTTTTTCTAGTTTTGAATCCTCATTAAAAACGATTTCATCCGCGAACATATACGTGGCATAGTCTTCTTCAAATTCATTTCCTTCTTCATCTATGGTTTTTCTAACAAAGAAATTTGGGCCAATTTCCGTGACTGGGTAGCCTCTAATGGTTGATGGAATAACAAATTTCGTATCAAAAAGGAGGCTAAATCCCGCTTCATCAAAATTTAATGATGTCAATGTGGCAGTATTTGTCTTTTCATCAATCGTATAGGTGAATTCATCATCACGATACTCATCGTATCCAGCATATAAAGTTATATCATCACTACTTCTGAATTCTTTTTCTTTAGCAAAGAGGGCTCTTTCCGTGCATTCCTTGTCAAAAAACCAGCCGGAAAATATTTTAGTTAGTTCTTCTTCTTGATAAGTTGGAACGTATTCTTGAATATCGACACGATCATTAAATAAAGGGACTTTTACCCATGATTTTTCGTTATATAAGCCATTATTAAAGTCTAATGTCAAATAAAATTGCTTAACTTCATAATCAAAAATGAATGTTTTCTCGGCATAAACAACCTTAATTTGATGTTTTCCGACCGTATCAGTTTCTCCACCGCTGATGCTTAAACGATTATCAGACCCACTTATCGTGAAAGTTTCGTCATTTCTTTCGATAACGAAATTAATCTCATCAAAATCAATGATTACCCCAACTCCATAAACTGCTTTGAATGGATTTTTGATTACGATATTATCGGTGACCGAAATATTATTTGATGAAGAATCGTCGTTTTTATTATTTTCACATGAAAATAGTGAGAAAGCCGTAGGCAATACAGTTAAAAATGAAAGAGTAAGAATTAATTTTTTGTTAGTTTTCATTATTTATGGTCCTCCAAATATTGTTTATATGCATCAAGACAAGAGAATGAGTCTCCAGTTGTCGTTAGATCAAATTCTCCCCCTCTAACGAAAGAGGCAGGAACAGCCACATAATATTCTCTGTCGTCTTTGATTTCGTTTTTGTTAGCAAGAAGATATTTCTTGTTTCCTCCTTCAAGTGTAGTTGAAGCGCCTGAAGAATAAAAAGCCGTTCCATCAAGCCATCCATATTCAATAAATGTTATGCTCACATTTCCTAAAGAAGAGAAATATCTTTGCATACTAGCATCGCGTTCTTTTGTCACCGTTAGAGATCTAGCGTTTGTTTCATCACAAAAATCGAGCATTTCCTTCAAAACCTTGCCCGTGCTTTTTACTGAATAGCAATATGATGTCTCATTGAAAATCATGCTCATTTCACGTTCGTATATGAGTCCGTTATATATTGGTTGGAGAAGAAAACTTTCATCCACGATAAGAACGTCTAATTTCATTTGCGATTTGATCGAAGAAGAAATAACACGGATAGTTTCTAACATGTTTTCTTTTGATTCGCCATCAATATTTGCTAAAGAAGAAATTTCGTAATATCTTTGGCTATTAGAACGAGCTTGCTCATTATAAAGATCTATATCGGCGATAATATCATCGGTGTTGATCTTATCTTCAGCGTATTCTTTAAATGAATTAGACGCAGAGGAGAATGATGGATAGAATTTATCAATCAAGAATACTCTTCCCTGAGAAATGGCATTAATGATTTTTTCATTGGTTTTCGTTGTTTCTGGAATGATATTTTGATTAGCAAAGGAGAAATGATTTTGTTTAATCGTTCCTTCTTCGTTTTTGAGTAAAAGATTTTGTCCATCAGAAGATGAGAAGAAATTAGCAAAGTTATCAATGAGTTTTCTTTTGCTCCCGGTGTAATTCTCTTTTGGAATAGCCAAATAAGAATCCGAAATTGAGCAAACCCAGTCGTTAGAGGTTTTTCTTCCAATCAAAGGAAGGAAAGCATAATTAAAGGAACAATCATAACTTGAATAATATGAATTGAAGTCAAAAGACGGGCTAATAGAAAGAACAGCCGCTTCAGAAGAAAAGAATTTATCAACACCATAATTATCAAAAGAACTCTGATTGAAAAATGAAGCGACAGTTAACTTATAAAGGTTTGAAAGAGCATCTGAAAAATCCGATTTATATTGCGAATCAGCCATCTTTTCGTTTCCGTTTATTAAGTTATCGAAAGCGTATCCTCCTTTAGCTGTAGCGAAAAAAGAAGGGATACAAGTTTGCATAAAAGCGTCTAAATAGTAATATCGATTTTCGAAACTAGAAACAAAAGGGATAGCATAATCTTTTATTTCATTTGAGAATTCAATTAATTCATCAATCGTATTTGGAATATTGAGATTGTATTTTTCAACTAAATCAAGATTTACGCAATAGCAATACCAAGAACCAGGAGATGGAAGACAATAGACATGCCCATCATCGTTTTTTAAGAAATTATTAACGTATTTCGAATAGTTAATGAGTTTTTCATCATAAGTGAAATCAACTAATTTATCATTCAAACCATTAACTGTTGAAAGACTATCAAGCAAAAGAATATCAGCTTGAATTTTATTATGCTGTGCTTTGTATTTAAGAGTATCGCACTCATAAATTTCCAATTTCACCTGTATATCCTGGTTATTTTTCGCGTATTCTTTCAAAAAATAAGCGCAATTAACAAGATTTTCTTCGCAAGTTACTATTTTCAAAACGTTATCTTCAACGTTATTCTCATTCTCACCGCATGAAACAAGAAAAGAACACGAGAGGATAATTGACTTTATAATTCTCTTTGGATTCCTTTTCATTTATTGTTCCTTTTAGCGACTAACATTATAAATGTTATCATTTTTTAATGACTATATAAAGAAGAAATGTAACAGATGCCAACCGCAAGTTTTATCTCTAGAAAAATGAATCAGCAAACATTCATAAAAGTAACGCAAAAAATCAATCGAAATTTCATTCTAAAAATGCGAAAAACATATACACGCATGCCTTATTTTTGTTTTTAATCTTGAAAATAGATAACGAATATCCATATATTTTTGATGAATAATAAACTTTATTTTTTACCGCTATTAAAGTCATAAATTTAAATTAGTCTTTACAATTGGCCTGATTTTACGTCGATGTTTAATATACTTGTTTATAACGTTCTTGCACACAGAATCGGTAATGCCAGTTCTCGTCTCGGAGGTAGAACGTATTGGTTCATTTGAAACATAAAGCAGCTTGGTAACTGACAATTCTTTTTTATTTTTTACACCCACACAATGAAAAAAGCCGAACTAGTCGGCATTTTCATTTGATTGGTCGGAACGATGGGATTCGAACCCACGACCTTCTGGTCCCGAACCAGACGCACTACCAAGCTGTGCTACGTCCCGATATGTAACGCTTACACGAAGCAAGCGTTATTATACTCTAAAAATCGAAAAGAGACATCTGATTAGATTCACTTAATCCTTCTAAGGCGCCAACGTCTTTAAGTGCTTCAATCGCCGAAGTGCCAATTGAATAATAAACAGTATTTCCTGTCTTTTTGCTTTCTTCCTCATTCACCGTCTTTTTAACACGGCTCATAAGGTCTTCTTGCGAAATGAAATTGCCTTCCGCTCTTGCTTTAACAATTCCTTCCGCGGCTAAGGATGGGAAACCTGATATAACTTTGAAGGGAGGAATAATGGAATTTCTTTCTTTACAGACTTTCCAAATTTCCGCTTCAGATTCCATAAGAGAGATATTTTCAATCTTATAACCGCGATCAACCATCTCACATGCGGCTAAGTCGGAGTTAAGCTCTTCTTTATCCGTATCGGATGCTTCAGGATCATTTTTGATTGCATTGATTCTATCAACAATGCCGTCAAGTGGGCCTGACATTATCTTGATATTGAACTTATCACAACGTGTCGTGAAATAAGTCGTATAGAATTCAAGAGGATGATAGAGTTTGAACCAAGCGACACGAACCGCTCCTATAACGTAAGCAGCCGCGTGAGCACGAGGGAAAAGATATTTAATCTTGCTAAGGGATTCGATATACCAATCAGGAACGTTGTGTTTTTTCATTTCAACGTCGTAATTTGGATCACCACCAGTTCCCTTACCATGACGTACGTCTTCCATGATATGGAAAGACATTGATGGTTCAACACCCATCGAAATAAGATAGTTCATGATATCATCACGGCATCCGACAACATCATCAAGAGATCTTCCTTGTTTTACGACAAGATCTTCTGCGTTATTATTCCAAACGTCCGTACCATGCGACAAACCAGAAATAATAAGTAAGTCATTGAAGGTTTTAGGCTTTGCTTCTTCAAGAAGCCCTTGAACGAAGGATGTACCAAATTCAGGTAATGCTCTAGCACCAGTTTTTAATCCTAGAGGATTCTTTTTTAGATGTAGCTCATCAGGTGAAGAGAAAAGAGAAAGGACTTTCTTATCATCAAGAGGAATTGCTTCAGCTGCATCAGAAACGTTAATGCCAGTTAAATAACATTGCATTCTTAAAGCAACTGGGTCAACGTGACCAAGTTCATCAAGTTTAAGAACGGAGTCATGCATGGAAGCAAATTCGAAGTGAGTGGTAAGCCACTCTGCCTCCGGGTCATCTGCTGGGTGTTGGAATGGAGTAAAATCGAAGATATCCATATCTGCAGGAATAACGACAATTCCACCAGGGTGTTGCCCAGTCGTACGTTTAACTCCAGCGCACTTATTTCCTAAAAAAGCGCAATAAGCACGGTTCTCATTATTCAGTTCTTCGTGTTTGACATCTCTAAAGTAATCCCTTGCATAAGCGTAGGCGTTCTTTTCCTGAGCAGCTGCAATCGTTCCTGCTCTAATAACGTGAGGGGAGTGAACGAATTCGCCTTTACGGTATGCTTCATTTTCTTCGGGAGTTGAAAGAATTTCACGAGTGTATAAATGGCCTTTTGCTTGGTAATCGGCAGGGAAATTAAGATCGATATCAGGAACTTTATCAGCTTTAAATCCTAAGAATGTCTCAAAAGGAATTGATTGGCCGTTTCTTAAAAGATCCGTTCCGCATTCAGGGCATTTCTTTTTGGGTAGGTCGAAGCCAGAGCGAAGAGTTCTAAATTCTTCTTGATCATTTGCCCATTCAAAATGTTTGCAATGTGGGCAAAGATAATGAGGAGGCAAAGGATTAACTTCAGTGATTCCTGCCATTGTCGCAGCAAAAGATGATCCAACAGAACCTCTTGAGCCAATGAAGTAACCCATATGTTGAGGATTGTCGTTATCTTCTGCAGCATGTTTGACTAAAAGATGGGCGATATAGTAGGTAACCGCATAACCGTTAGAAATAATACCATCAAGCTCTCTATCTAAACGTGCCTTAACTTGTGGATCGGGATTGTCGCCATAGGTTTTTTTCAAATTTCCATAGCAAATCTCCCTTAGTTTGACGTCGGAATCAGGAAGGTTTGCAACTGGCGTGTAAAGCTTATCTTTAAGAACCTTCATAGGTTCACACATGTCTGCGATTTCTCTTGTGTTCTTAATTACGTATTCTTGGCATTCTTCTTCGGGTAACCAAGTTCTAAAAGAGTCAAGCATCTCACGAGTGCTACGGAAATGTTGATCAGGATTTGGAAATGGCGCGTGATGGCTTCTTCCACGATTAAGAGGATGGATAGATTTCCCTAATCCGGCCGTATTTATATACACGTCCCTTGTTATTTTCTCTTCTGGATTAACATAATGACAATCGCCTGTAGCAACAATTCGTTTGCCAAGGCGTTTAGCTGTATCAACGATTCTTTGAAGAATATCCATCAATCTATCTTGATCAATCATCTCCATGCCAATAAGCCATGAATAGTTTTCTTTCGGTTGGATTTCGATGTAGTCATAGAACTTCATTTCTTCTTCGAGTTCTTCTTGAGTGCCATTCATTGCCATTTCGAAAACTCTACCATTAAAACAGGCTGAACCAACAAGAAGATTTTCTCTATTCTCTTGCAAGAATTCTCTTGGAAGCAATGGAGTTGGAGCATTTCTTGATTGAGGAGCTAAGTAAGTTGTTTCAGATTCGGAAATAAGTTTGTATAAAGCCTTAAGACCTGCATTGTTTTTGGCAATAACAGTCGTATGGAAAGAAATAAGCAAACGATAGAAATTCTGTGAATCTATTGGCAACTTATTTAAATCGGCAAAAGTTATATCTGGATTTTTGTATTTCTCTTGGAGAAGAGGAATCATTGCAAGCCAGATTTTAGAAAGCTGCTCAGCATCGTAGTCAGCACGGTGGAACTTATCTGATTCACCTTGAATGTTCAAACGGGAAGTCAACGCTTTTTCGTTCACGCTACCAGCATCAGGGAAAAGGAATTTAGCTACCTGAAGAGTATCAACGACAACATTATCTACTGGTGGCATTCCAGCTGATTTTCTCATTATGTTAAGGAAGTCCAAGTCGAATTGAGCGTTATGAGCGACAAGAATTGAATCACCGATGAATTCAGAAATCTCTTTGATTGCTTCTTGCATCTTTGGCGCGCCAACAAGCATCTCTTTTGTGATATGGTTAACCTCCATAGCGCCTTTAGAAAGTTCTCTTTCTGGGTCGATAAAACGATCGATACGTTTAATTGGCATACCATCAGGTCCAACGATAACCGCGCCAAATTCAATTGGCCTATCGTAAACGTGAGAAAGACCAGTGGTTTCAAAATCGAATACACAATAGGTTTTATTTGCTATTCTCTCATTAGAAACTCGGTTAATAATTGGGACAGGTCTATCGAACATATAGAATTCACATCCGTATAAGAGTTTTATTGGATCAGTGCTTAGCCCCGCTTTCTTTCTAGCTTTATTAATATTTCCCATTGCTTTTTCAGCGGCAGGGAAACATTGAATTGCGCCATGATCTGTAATTGCCAAAGCGGGCATCCCCCAATGGATTGCAAGTTTTAGATAATCTTCAATATCGCCCAATCCATCCATGGCAGAAAATTTGGAATGGAGATGAAGCTCTACACGTTGAACTTCTTCTTTATCTTCTCTTAACGGTTTTGGGGGGAGCTTTTCTATATAGTGAACAAAAATTTGTTTTTGGCCAGTACGAAAATCTTTATCGATTGCTCCTTTGACTAAGACTCTTGTGCCGTTTGATTTAGCATTGAATTGGGAAACGTCTTCTTTGCTAAGAAGGCCTCTAGATTCTGAAAGACGAATATTTATAGCCGCACCATATTCCCATTCGCCAATGCCAGCAGACATCATGAGTTTGCCTTTTCTTGATAAACGTGTTGGGTTTTTCTCATCTATGCCGTAAAGATATCCCTCAACTTCAACCGTGCTTGATTTTGTCGTATAGCAATCTTTAATTGATTCAAGTTTTTCATAATTGCCTTTTTGATATATCTTTTGATGTTCGATACGCTCATTTTCCGCACGGATCGCGCTTAAATAGGATTCTTCTGTCGCTTTGATCTCTTGTTTGAGGTATTCATCCATCTCATTGTTTTGTTCAATTTCTTCGATGGAAAGGTTCTCTCTTTCATCTTCGCTTTCGTCTTCTTCCTCTTCTTCGATTTCAATATTATTCGATATAGGGGTTGCCTCTTTTTTAGGTTCTTCGATATCCTTTTCTATTGGACGTGGTTCTTCTTTTTTTATCAATTCTTTTGTTTTAACTAATTCAAAATCGTAATTAAGAAAAGATAGATAAGAGTTGAAATCAGAAACCATACGGTCAAAGTTGTCCGTGTTCTCTTTAGGCTCAAGAATGTAAATCTTATTCCCTTCTCCGTTACTTAATAAGGAGGAGGGTAAGGTACGATAATGGCTTAAGATATAATTATTAAAAAGCAATTCAACGTCTTCAAAAGATGGGTTGTTTTCATATTCAAACGACAATGAATAGGCATAATTGACATTTGCTAGATGTTCAATGAATTCCTCTATTAAATCAGAATCCCATGGAGATTCTTTTTTAATGACCATTCTGACCGATTTAGTAGCGTCTCTAGAAACGGAAAGAAAATCCATGTCATAACGACTTGCTTCTTCGATTCCAATTGATTTAAGGAATCTTTGCATTTTTTGGTTCTTCATTTTAGAAAAGCCCCACTATGTCTTTGATGATTATGGCAATGCCAAATAATAGGAGAAGGCCGACACCAATAAGCGAAACGACGTTCTTAACCTTGTCATTAATTTTTCTATGAAGGACGGATTCAACAAAAGTTACTAGCAATTGCCATCCATCAAGCCCTGGGAATGGCAATAAGTTCAAAACGCCAAGATTGAGCGAAAGGAAACCACCATACAAGAAGAAAGTCCTGCCCCAGCCAATCTGGGTTGAAGACATTGAAAGAACCGAGCCCATTGCAACAACGGATCCGACATTTGAGAAGTTAAATGAGAAAATCGCCGCAAGGCCTTGGCCAATCATCACAAAGAAGTTCGTGAAATAAGCGCATCCATTAAGCAATCTTTTACCAAACGGGGCCCAATATTCATATGCATTAACGGATAAATTATCATCGCTTGAATATTTACTTCCGCCTTTGACAATGAAATCTTTCGTATTATCCTTTGACGCTTTAAATTGCTCTCTTGTTGGAGATACATCATAAGATGAAGATTCTAAGAATGTAAGATGGATTTTTGCAGTCTCATTTTCTTTCAACGTATATGGGTAATTCTTATCTGGATATGCGCTAACTCCTAATTCTTTTTGAACACCTGTAGGGAAAAAGCCTGTTTTTTGTTCATAAAAAGTAACGCATGAAACTAAATCGTTTGTTGAAACAACGGATTGAAAAACAAATACAGCGCAGTAATTCTTATCGCCTATTATCGTATTTGCATCTAGCAAATAGCCGTATTGATTGTTGTTATCATCCGCTACAACATCTAATGCTAATAGTTTATTAGTATTGCTATCTAAAAGTTCTCCATTAACGCTGCCTTGAATCCAGAAACAGTATTGTTTAGCAGTAGCTGATTCTTGATCGGTAGAATCAACATATACCAAGTTATTTGTTAAGCCGGTATCAACATAAGAACCAGTGTAATAGGAAGGGAAGCATACGGAATAAACCATGCAAAAAAGGAAAGCCAAGAAGAAATTAACCACAACTCCCGCGACCATTACTAGAGCTCTCTTCCATGGTTTGATTCCTTCAAGTGATCTTTCTTGAGGAACTGATTTCCCTAACGGGAGTTCAACTCCTTCGGTATACATAGAAACGTATCCGCCAAGAGGTAACGCCCTAATTGAGAAAGCAGTCTCTCCGCCTTTTCTTGTTTTTGAAAAAATCTTTGGTCCAAAGCCAATCGAATATTCAAGGCAATAAACATTAAACGCTTTAGCGACTGTTAAATGGCCAAGCTCATGCATGCCAATTAAGATGCCAAGCATCACTAATAGCAAAACTATCGTAATAAAAATCTGCATTTTCTATTCTCCCCCATACTTTTCACGAACGAATGATCTAACATAAAAATCCATGGAGCGAATATCACGAATCGTAGGATCTTTTTTATTTGGAAAATGAGTTAGGCATTTTCTAACTATTGTTTCAATGCTTAAGAAAGGAATCTTTCTATCTAAAAAAAGATATACCGCTTCTTCATTAGCTGCATTTAGGACTGTTGGCATAAGCCCACCTTCTTTTAAGGCATCAAGCGCAATCCCTACTGCAGGATATCTTTCAGGATCAAATTTATGAAATGTAAAATTCCCAAAATCCCCTATATTTCCCCTATGGAATACTTCAAATTTGTTTTTTCCTTCGTATAAGGCGTATTCAATAGGACCGTGCATATCTGGTTTGCATACATCAGCATAATATGTTCCATCTTTCATTAATAAAGCGGAATGAACATAGCTTTCATCATGCATAAGCACTTCAATTCTATTAACCGGGAAATGAAATAATTGATATGCTTCAATAACTTCAAACCCTTTATTGAACATCGTCGCTGAATCAATGGTGATTTTCTTTCCCATTGACCATGTTGGATGTTTTAAGGCATCATCTACCGTTACATGCTCTAATTGTTTTCTTGAAAGTTTTCTAAATGATCCACCTGAAGCAGTAATCACTAATTTATCAACATCTTCTCTTTTAACTCTAGAAAGGCATTTTGCTAAAGCAACGTGTTCGGAATCGATTGGATATAATTTTCCATGGCCTTCGAAAAGAAGCTTATTGATTTTATCTCCGCCAACAACAAGGGATTCCTTATTAGCTAAGCAAAGGATTTTGTCGTTCGTTAAGGAAACGATTGAAGGCATTAATCCGGCAAAGCCGACTAAAGCATTTACGACCATATCTGGATTTGAATCGTTTATTAATTCTAAAAGGCCTTCATCTCCCGAATATGTATGTTCAATATCAAAAAGAGATTTATTTTCTTCATCTTTAACGCAAAGGAATTTAATCGAAGGAAAACGTTTAACTATTTCTTGGCCTTTTTCAATGTTCTTTCCAATTGAAACACCAACAAGTTCAAAAGATGATGGATCTTTTTCGATTATGTCTAAAACCTGGCCCCCAATATTGCCGGAGGCTCCTAGAAGCAGTACTTTTCTCATAACAAAATATTATAACCATGGGAGATAAATACGATGATAATCGAAACACCAATCATCGCGAATATCGAAGAATCGATACGGTCAAGCACTCCACCATGCCCTCTAAGTATATTTCCGAAATCTTTTATTCCAAAATGACGTTTGATAAGGGAGAAAGACAAATCTCCAAGATCGCCAAGCAAAGGAATGATTAAGCTCAAAACAATGATACGATACCAGTGAGCGACATCTAAAAATGGCAACATCGGTGATTTTCCAAAAGCACAGCCTAATCCAAACGCAGATGAACAAATTATTGAGCAAACAACGCCCCAAGCAAATCCTTCCCAAGTCTTTTTAGGAGAGATACGTTCAATCATCTTATGCTTGCCAAAAAATATTCCGCCAAAATAAGCAAAAATATCATTTGCTACAACGCCAATTAGCACATAGAGTTCAAGTTCGGCGGAATTCCAAAATTGGAATGCTGCGTCCTTAACGACTGCTTGACCTGTTATTCCATTAATCGCAGGGACTTCTGAATTAATGAAGGCGTTGAATGGGAAATATCTAATAAAATAGAAAGCTTGAATGCCTAAGCCAACTAAAATTGTCATCAAGAAGAAATACATGATATCATTAAAGGTAAAGTTCTTATCAAACATCGAAATAGCAAAATAGACAATAAGAGCAGATGCAATTCCCATAATCGATACGTCCAAGGAAGAATACCAAACTTCCAACGAGAAAACATAATTGTTTGGATCTTTCTCGTGACCTGCAAGATTGTATTTAAGAATGAACCAATAAACATAGGAGAAGGCAATTAAGAAGGTTGCGACCCAAACCCACCAGCCATATTTCTTTTGTGGAGCAAGATGGACTTCAATTAAGATGATAGCTAAAGCAATCATGAACATGAAAAGGCAAGTCCAGCTGCCTAAGATAAAAGCAGGAACGAAAAGAGCAGTTAATATCAAAGCAACAATTACTCTTGAACGTAACGATGCTTTGAAACCCTCTGGTGGGGTATTTACATCAATTTCAAATTTCTTATTATTCATTTTTCAATCCCCCAAAACGACGGTTTCTGTTTTGATATTCCTCTAAGCAGTCGATTAATTCGTCACGATGGAAATCTGGCCATTTAACGGGCGTGAATACAAATTCAGCATATGCATTCTCGTAAAGAAGATAGTTAGATAATCTCATCTCACCTGAAGTTCTAATCATTAAATCAACATCCGGTAATTCTGAATGCCAAAGATAATTTTTAAAAGAAGATTCGTTGATGTCGTCTAAGTTGATTTTGTCATCTTTATAATCCAAAGCAATCTTTTTAGCAGCTCTAACAATTTCATCGCGTCCGCCGTAATTAAGGCAAATATTCAAAAAGAACGTTGAATTATTTTTCGTCCTTTCGATTGATTCATAACAGATTTTTCTTGTGTTCTCTCTGATTCTAGAAAGATCTCCTGAAACAAGAATTCTTGTTCCTTTACTATCGAGATAATCGATTTCTTTTTTGAAGAATTCCTCTAGATAGTCCATCAAATGATTGATTTCATCTTCAGGACGATTCCAGTTTTCTGTCGAAAATGCATAGAAAGACATGTATTTAATGTCAAATTCCATACATGTATCAAATATTTCTATCAAACGCTTGCAAGCTTCTTTATGACCAAGGTAACGAGGAAGGCCACGTAACTTAGCCCATCTACCATTGCCATCCATGATAAATGCAACATGGGACAATTTCTTATTTAAAACGAACTCTTTTTTCATATGAAAAAATTATAGCCTAAAACAGCATGATAAAAAATGATAATCCATAGGAAAATTATGAAATTAAAAATATAGGATGAACATTAGAAATTTTGCTACAATGTTAAGGCTATGAATGAAAACGAAGAAAAAATAGTTGATGTGGAAATTGTAAACGAAAATAAGACCATGAAAGGCAATCCTAAAGAAAAGAGAAACGCCATTATCATTTGCTCTGTTGGAGCGGTGATTCTTTTAGGAACAATCATCATTCCTGTTATAGGGCATTTCGCTAATCAAATTTCACCAAGCAAGAAAGCTTCTCCTTCATTTTCATGGGATACTCAGACACCTGGTTTATATACGGAAAATGGTTTGTTTAGAACCAATTCAAATGTCTTCAAAATAGAAAAAGACGGGGAGCGTTATGTTGTTTTAGATATTAATGCGACAGAAGAAGATAAATATTTGATCATGCCTCCTGCAGTTAATATTTCTGCTGAAAATAAGGTTTATACAATTTCTGAAGTAGCATTAAAAGAAGAAACCAATGCAAACGTTTTTGGATCAGCAGATACCAAAATTAAAGGAATATATTTCAGCGGTCTTTATTCTAAGATTGGCGCAAATACATTCCAAAATTTATCCGACCTTGAAGAAGTTAAATTTGCTTCTGCTAGCTCTGGCGTTCAAAATATTGAAAGCAACGCTTTTGCTAACAATAAATCCTTAAAAAGCATTTCTTTTGCTAAAAATTTGATATCCATAGGAAAGAATGCGTTCGAAAACGATATCTCTATTACGTCATTAGATTTTTCTTTGACAAGCTTACAAACATTAAGCGCTAACGCTTTCGCTGGGTGCATCGCTCTAACAAACATAGTTCTTCCTTCTACTTTATCTTCTTTGTCTGAAGGCATTTTCTCCGGTTGTTCATCTCTAGAAACAATTAACTATTCAAGCACAATGGCTTCTTGGAAAAATTTAGTCGCTTCTACAAATTGGGACAAAGATTCATCTATTGAAAGCATTGTTTGTTCTGATGGAACGATAGTTTTATAAAGCAATTCGATTAAGTGTTTTAACCCTGTGAAAACATGGGGTTTTCTTTTACCTTAATCTTGGGTCAGATGAAAAAAGAGGGCACTTCTGCCCTCGAAATTTGGATTTTTTTGATCAAATAGTCATGATTTCCTTTTGCTTTTCGGCAAGGATTTCATCAACTAACTTATTTGCGTCTGTAACGACTTTTTGAATATCTTCTTCAACACGATCTTTGTAATCATCGCTCATAGAATCATCATCTTTAAGAAGATCTAAATAATCACGGCGGATATTTCTAATGGCAACCTTTGTTTCATCACCAATGACTTTTGCTTCTTTAGCAATTTGTTTTCTAACATCTTCTGTAAGAGGCGGAACGATGATACGGATATCGCTTGCTTCTACTTGTGGATTTACGCCTAAATTTGCGCCGGCGATAGCGCTTGCAATCGTTTTAAGATCTTCACGTGAATATGGTTTGATTAAAAGCTGTCTTGGTTCTGGCATCGAAATTGAAGAAAGAGATGTGATATCCATCTTATCTCCATAATAATCGCATTTGATGCCATCAAGCATTTTTGGGTTTGCACGACCCGTTCTTAATTTTGATAATCTTCCTTTGTAAGACTCAATGGCTTTATCCATTTGTCCTTTTGCTTCATTTACTAATTGATCCATTTTATTTATTTCTCCTTGGATATGGTAGATCCTATTTCTTCTCCTTTTAATACTTTCAACAAACTTGCAGGGTCTGACATGTTGAAGACGTGAATTTTGACATCCGAGTCTGCAAGCATTGCAACTGCTGTCAAATCCATGACAGCAAGTTTCTTTGCCATGACCTCTTGATATGTTAGTTTCTTAAGAAGTTTTGCATCTTTATTTGTTCTTGGGTCTGAGTCATAAACTCCTTCGACTCCGTTTTTGCCCATGATAATTGAATCAGCGTTAATTTCTAATGCACGAAGAGTTGCGCAAGAATCTGTTGTGAAGTATGGGTTTCCTGTTCCACCAGCAAAGACAACGACCTGCCCTTTATCAAGATGAGAGATTGCTTTTCTACGGATGTATGGCTCGCAAACTTGTGGAACATTGATTGCGGACATAACCTTTGTAGAAAGGCCAAGGCTTTCTAATGCGCTTTGTAAGGCTAAAGCATTCATTATCGTACCAAGCATTCCCATATAATCGGCAGTAGAACGTTCAATTCCGACTTTGTCTGCAAGGCGGCCTCTCCAAATATTGCCAGCACCAACGACTAAGCTTATTTGAACGCCTAAATCATGGGCATCTTTGACAACCTTAGCAACGGCCTTTAGTTTTTTCTCATCATAAATAGAATGATCGATTTCATTCTCTAGGGCTTCTCCAGAAACTTTGAGAACGATACGTTTGTAAATAGTTTTATTTTCCATATAAATATATTATACAAAATTAATGATTGTTTGGTATATGAAAAGGATGCCATGAAGGCATCCTAAGCGTTTTCTTTTGATTAAGCAGCAAGACCTTCGCCAACTTGGTAGCGGACAAAGGAGATAACTTTGTTGCCTTTTTCAGCAAGAACTTGTTCAACAGTCTTAGATGGATCGAGTAAGAATTTTTGTTTGACTAAACAATATTGGGATAAGGCTTTATCAACTTTCTTCTCGGCGATTTGATCTTTGACTTGTTGTGGCTTGTTAATGAGTTTTTCATCAGCAGCAACTTCTGCTTTAGCAACGTTAAGTTCTCTTTCTCTTTCAGCAGCTGGAACATCTTCTAAATTAAGATAGATTGCACCAGAGTCTGCGATATGCATAGCAAGGTGGTGAGCGAATTCTTCGTCAGCTTTTGCTAAGAGAACACAAACGGCGATACGGCCTTTTTGATGAATATAGGTTCCAAATCCTTCTTCATCAGTTTTTTCAACGATGGCTAAACGGCGGAACTCAGTCTTTTCACCAGTTGCAAGGGCAACTGTATCATGCATTTGGAGAGTTGCTTCACGAGCGGCTTCGATTGAAGCTGGGTTATTGGCAAGAGTATAGTCAAGAACATATTTGGCATATTCTTGGAATTTGTCGGAAGCGGAGACAAAGTCAGTTTCACAGTTGACTTCGATTAAAGCGGCTTTGTTGCCTTCTGCTTTGACAAGGGCTAATCCTTCAGCGGCTGTTCTTCCAGCGCGTTTGGCTTGTTTGGCGATACCTTTTTCACGGAGATAATCGATTGATTTTTCAATGTCATATCCAGTTGCTTCTAAGGCTTTTTTGCAATCCATCATACCAGCTCCGGTACGTTCACGGAGGGTTTTGATTGCAGCAATCGTGTTTTGATCGGCCATAATTGTTTCCTTTCCTTAGGCTGCTTTTGTATCAGCTGGTTTTTCTTCGGCTTTTGCACCGTCTTTTTCGGCTTGAGCAGCTTTTCTTTCAGCAAAACGAGCGTTGCGTTCTGCTTGCATTTTCTTAAAGCGTTCTTCACGAGCTTGTTTTTGAGCACGGATAGCGGCTTTGCGTTGTTCGTTGGCAATATCAGCAGCACGGACAGCATCTTTCATGGTTGCTTCTTCGGCTGTGTCTTTGACATAAGCGAATTCAGTGATTCCGCCTTTGGATTCGACAATAGCATCAGCTAAGACGCCAAGTAAAACTTTTAAAGCGCTTGGGGCATCATTATTTGATGGGATTGGGAAGTTGACGATATCTGGATCATCGGAAGTGTCGCAGATTGCGAACGTTGGGATGTGAAGTTTACGTGCTTCTTCGATGGCATTGTGTTCAACGGTTGGATCATCAACGATGACAGCTTGTGGTAAGCGTCTCATCTCTTTGATGCCTTCGAGGTTGCGGGAAAGTTTTTCTAATTCTTTCTTTAAGAGAGCAACTTCTTTCTTAGGAAGTTTGTCGAATTCGCCATTCGCTTCCATTTCCTCGAGCTCCTTTAATTTCTTGGTACGGCCAAGGATTGTACGGAAGTTTGTGAGGGTTCCGCCTAACCAACGGTTGGCGATATAGAAGGAACCAGAACGTGTTGCTTCATCAACGATGATTTGTTTTGCAGATTCCTTTGTGCCGACGAAGAGGACTTTTCCGCCTTCATCAACGATGCTCTTGAGTTTGGCATATGCGACGTTGACTTGATCAACTGTTTTTGCCATATCAATGAGATAGATGCCATTTCTGGCGCCATAGATGAATTTGCCCATCTTTGGGTTCCATCTTCTGGTTTGATGTCCGAAATGGACGCCTGCTTCGAGAAGTTTTCTCATGGTCATGATTGGAGCATTTGGATCTCTGATCAATGATTCCATTGTTTCTTCAGGAGCTGCTGTTTCTTCAACAGCTTCTACTTTTGTTTCATTGTCACTCATTTTAGTGACCTCCATTTGTTTTAGCCTCCCCCATTTCAAAGAACTGACCACCATGATGATTTTTAAGCTATTTCGCCCATCAAGGAACACGGCGTCCCATCCACGAGGTGCGTATAAGCACTTTCCCTAAAGAAAGGCCGAGAGAGATTATATAACAAAAGCAAGTCAATAAAAAGAACTAATTTTTGCTTGAAATGTAAATATTATGGTTGTTAGAAAAAGTTAGTCTTTATCAGTCTTATTTTTATTTTGTCTCGGAAAAAAATCTTTATATTGTTCTTTCATCATTTTTGTCGAGACATGAGTATATATTTGAGTCGTATTAATTGAAGAGTGGCCGAGAAGTTCCTGCACTAAGCGAAGATCTGCCCCATTATCTATGAAGGTTGTTGCAAAAGTATGTCTTAGGATATGCGGATGGAGCCCATAGTAATAGCCAGTTTTGTTTTCAACTTGTCTAAGTATATATTCTAATCCTCTAACGGTCAGATTCTCTCCGCGATCATTTAAAAAGAATGCGTCGGCAGATCTTGTTGAATGATGTTTAGCGTATAGAACTGGACGCAGTTTTTTAAAATAGCCTTGCATAACTGCTACGGCAGTTTTTGATATAGGTACAAGCCTTTCCTTATCGCCCTTGCCAATTACTCTAATCATTCTTGAACGATAATCAACGCTACGAGCTTTAAGAGTGACAATTTCTGAAGCACGCATGCCTGAAGCATACATGAGTTCTAAGATTGCTTGGTCTCTTAGCGCAAGAAAATCCGTTCTTTTAGCGTTTTCATTCAAAAGAGAAGTTACTTGCTCAGTAGTAAGAGTTGAAGGGTATCTAACTGGCTTTTTAGGCGCTCTAGCATTTCTAAAAGGATTTATTTCGATATACCCTTTCTTTTGAAGGAAAGCATAAAATTGCCTGCACGTTGTTATTCTTCTTTGCAAAGATCTTGCTCCAATTCCTTTTTGGAGTTGTTCATCTTCGAAATCGCGAATGTTGTTCCTATCCACGCTAGTCATCAAGATGTCGTGCTCATTCAAAAAGATGAAGAAAAAATCTAAATCCCTTTGATAGGAATCAATCGTATGATTTGAATAACGTTTAGCAATTAAAGAATCAAGAAATTCTCTTTCTGGACGGTTCATTCATTTATCACTTTCCAATAAGATTCTACAGTTTCTAAGGCTTTCTTGATAGTAGGTTCGCGATTATCTTTCTTCGTTCCTGGGAATAGAACCCATGAAGCATTCATCGGAGCAAAATATTCTTTGTTTGCATGTAATATGTAATCAATAAGAGCTCCTGTAACACTGTCTCTGGATAATTTTATAAACGAAAGATCGTTAATTTTTCTATAAGCGTTAATACCAGCGATAATTCCCATTACAGCGGATTCAACGTATCCTTCGACACCAGATAGTTGCCCAGCAATGAAAACGTTCTCTTTGTTTTTCAAACTTAAATCTTCGTTTAATGCGGCAGGCGAACAAATATAAGAATTCCTATGCATCAAGCCATAACGGACGAAACGAGCATTCTCTAATCCAGGAATCATTGAAAAGACTCTTTTTTGTTCTGGATAGGTGAGATTGGTTTGGAAACCAACCAAGTTATAATAATCGCCTAATTTTGTATCTTGTCTAAGCTGGCAAACCGCAAAAGGATGCGGATGTTCCTCAGTCCATAAACCTCTAGGAGTGAGTGGGCCATAACGTAAAGTATCAACTCCACGTGATGCAATAACTTCCACAGGCAAACAACTTTCAAAATAATGAGTATCGAATTCATGAAGCAATGCTTTTTCAGCGTGAGTTAACTCTTCAACAAAGCGATAATATTCTTCCTTCGTGAAAGGGCAATTGATGTAAGCAGAATCCCCTTGTTCAAAACGAGATTTGAAATAGGCTTTCGAGAAATCTATTGAATCCTTAGCAACGATTGGCGCGGAAGCATCGAAGAAAGAGAAATTCTTTTCTCCAATTGTCTTAGCAATTTCTTCTAAGAGTGGGCCACTAGTTAAAGGGCCTGTTGCAACGATCGTTATTTCATCTTCAGGAAGAGAAGAAACATCCTCATTTATTATTTTAAGATTTGGGAATGATTTGAGTTTATCAGTGATGTAGGTTGCAAATAATTCTCTATCAACCGATAAAGCGTTTCCTGCTGGAACTTCTGAAGAAAGAGCTGCTTCCATCATGATAGAAGACATATTTCTCATTTCTTCTTTTAAAAGACCACAGCAATTAGTTAATTGCTTTGATTTAAGAGAATTAGAGCAAACTAGTTCTCCGAATAAGGATGTAACGTGCGCTCCATCATCAAATGATGGCCTTCTTTCATATAGATGAACTTCGATTCCTTTTTTAAGGAGGAAATAAGCAGCCTCAGATCCGGCTAGCCCGCCACCAATGATATTAATATGCTTAGGCATCTTTACCCTCTTTTTTCTTTGTTAGCCATTCATGGTAACGACATTTTGGATAGTTTGTGCACCCAAGAAAATCAACCTTAGATCCGTGTTTTATAACTAAATGCCCCTTATGGCAAGATGGGCATTCTTTCACGTAATCTGCCTCGGTGTATTCTTTTTTGCTAACTTGTTCTCCGTCCTTGCCTTTGATGTAAGTGCATTTAGGATAATTAGAACAACCAACGAAATCCTGGCCTTTCTTGTTTTTACGTTTGACAAGAGGGTGTCCGCAAAGAGGACATATCTCACCGGTTTCTTCAACTTTTGGAGTTACCTTTAAAACGTATTTGCAGTTTGGATAGTCCGAACAAGCGGTAAACACGCCATAACGTCCTCTTTTTTCAACTAAAGGCTTACCGCATATAGGGCAGTTTTCTCCAGTTTCGATTGGCGCGTCTTTGTACATTACTATTTTAACTTCTTCGTATTTTTTGATGAATGGATCGTAGAAATCATTCATTGCTTTTGAGCGCGTTTCTTCTCCAAGTTCAATCAAATCGAGAGTATTTTCCATATTAGCCGTATAGCCAGAGGAAATTATCTCAGGGAAGTATTTATCTAAGACTTTTGTTGTTTTGATACCAGATTCGGTAGGAGTTAAAACACCCGCTTTGCTCGTAACATATTTACGAGTGATAAGTGTTTTAATCGTTGAAGCATATGTCGATGGACGGCCGATGCCTTTTTCTTCCATGCTACGAACTAACTTAGCTTCAGTTAAACGAGCTGGTCCTTTAGTGTATTTTTGTTCTGGATCAACTTTTTTGATGGAATATTCTTCGCCTTTATTAAATTCGGGAAGTTTCTTGCTTTCATCATCTTCGAATTCACCATAGACGGCAGTATATCCTTTAAATAAGGTAACTTTTCCAGAAGTCTTAAATGTGAGACCATTACATTCGAATAAAACGGTTGTAATTTCTTCCTCTTTTGGAGCCATTAAGGAAGCTACAGCGCGATCGTAAATTAAACGATAGAGTTTTGCTTCCGTTTCAGAAACGTACTTAGCAACATAATCAGGAGTTCTTGCTGTGGAGGTTGGGCGAATAGCTTCGTGGGCATCTTGAATGTTTTTTCCTGTTGAGGAGGTGTTATTGAGATTTCCAATATATTCCTCACCGAAATTGTTTTCGATGAATCCTTTTGCATCGCCAAAAATAAATTCTTTAGAAAGACGGGTTGAGTCGGTTCTTAAATAAGTGATCAAACCGACATGTTCACCATTAATCTCTAAACCTTCATAAAGTTTTTGAGCGGTGTTTTGAGTGATTGCAGTCGAGAACTTATAACGATTGTATGCTTCTTGTTGCATCGTTGAGGTTGAGAAAGGATATTTTGGAGCAGTTTTCTTTTTGGCTTTTGAAATAGAAACGACTTGCATTTCTTTTCCTATACGAGCTAAAACCGCTTCAGCTTCCTCTTTATTATGAATCTCAACGTTTTTGCCGTCGACTTTGTCTAAGGCTACTTTAATTTTCTTTCCATCAACTAAAATCTCGGCTTCGATTGTCCAATATTCTTCTGGGACAAAAGCTTTTATCTCATCATCATTATCAACGATGAGTTTCAATGTCGCTGATTGGACACGCCCTGCTGATGGTGATCCAATCTTGTGTTTTAAAAGAGTTGAAAGTTTGAAACCAATAATGCGGTCATACATTCTTCTAACTTCTTGGGATTGGACCAAGTTCATATCAATATGGGTTGGATTAGCAATTGCTGCTTCAATAACAGGTTTTGTGATTTCATGGAAAACAAGACGTTTGACCTTCTTTGTATCTAATGCTAAAACCTGTGCAAGATGCCAAGCTATAGCCTCTCCTTCACGGTCAGGGTCGCTTGCAAGAATGACTTCGTCAGCCTTGTTTGCTTCGCTTTTTAGCATTTTAACCGTTGCTTCTTTGCCTTTGCTGATTACAAAATCTGGCTTGAAATCATTTTCGATATCAATGCCTAAGCCTCCTTTGAATCTCGTTGAAAGGTCTCTTATATGTCCTTTCGAAGCTATAACTTTATAATCATTTCCAAGGTAGTGAGAGATGGTTGAACACTTATTAGGTGACTCGACAATAACTAATTTCATGCTGTTTCCTCCTGTTTTGCGTTCAACATATTAGAGAGGTTTTTTTACTTTGTCAAAGCGAAAAATTACCTTGTTAGCATATATAAATAAGAATATTTATAAGGCCTTGAAAAAATTTTTTTCGGTATTAATTTAGCAAATTCAAAACATCATCCGTGGACGTAATTAAAGCAGCTCCATCTCGAATCAAGGTGTTACAAGCGCTATCTTCATCTGCCCTAAAAGGAATGCAGGCAACTTCTCTTCCGCCTTCTAGGGCATAGCCAACAGTGATAAGCGTTCCAGATCTTCTATTGGCTTCTCCAACAATGGTTACCTTTGAAAGAGCGGCTATGATTCTGTTTCTAAAAGGAAAATTGTCTTTATTTGGCTTAACGCCTGGTGGGTATTCGGAAATTAGAAGGCCTTCTCTTTTTAACCTATCGTAGATATCTTGATTCTCCATTGGATAACACATATCTATCCCCGAGCCTAAAACGCCTACGGCTTTTCCTCCTGAATTTAAGGCGGATCTAGTCGCTGCTCCATCTATTCCTTTCGCCATTCCAGAGACTATCGTGTAATCTTTTGACGCTAACTCCCCAGAGATTTTTTCCGCCATTTTCTTTCCGTAGGTAGAAGCTTCTCTGCTGCCAATATAGGAAATGCATCGCCTTTGATCTTTGATACAGCCTAAGTCTCCGTAATAATAAAGAATAAAAGGCGGCTTACAACATGTTTTTAAAGCGTCTGGATATTCAGGATCGGTAATAGCTAAGATATTGCACTTAATACTCTTCTCTGCCTCGATAGCATCTTCATGAGGAAAACTTTCCTTTTTTCTTATCGCCTCGAAAATAGAATTCCAGTCCCCTTTATATTTAATAGATAAATAAACGAGGACTGTTTTTGCACTTAATTGTTTCATTTTTTCTCCCTTCATCTATATAAAGACGAGGTTTTAGAAAAAATGCCTAAAAAAGTTTAATTTGTTCTGAGTAAAATGCTTTTATAGGAGCATAGCTCTTACGATGAACATGCTCGATTGGCCCGTATTGCTTGATGGCATCCATATGGAGCTTAGTACCGTATCCTTTATGTTTAGCAAAACCATATTGAGGATATTTTTTGTCTAATTCCTCCATATAGTGATCACGTGAGACCTTTGCAAGAATCGAAGCTGCGGCAATATTCAAACATTGTGCGTCACCTTTAACCATGGCAATAAGAGGTTTTTCGGTTTTTAGTTTCATTGCATCAGTGATAATCATATCGTAAGGGACATCTATTTTTGAAAGCGCCTCTAACATGCATTTCTTTGTTGCTTCATAGATGTTGATTTCATCAATTTCATCAGCATCGATTTTAGCTATTCCATATGCCAAAGCGTGTTCTTTTATCTCAAGAAAAAGTTCTTCTCTTTTCTTTTCACTTAGTTTCTTTGAATCATTAATTTCTTCATTTGTATAGGACGGAGAAAAAACCACGGCTGCGGCAAAAACCGGTCCTGCTAATGGGCCTCTTCCTGCTTCATCTATCCCAACAATCAACTTTACGGAATCGCTATAAAATTCTCTTTCTTTGACTAACATTTTACTTTCTCTAAAGATATCTTCCCAAGATTTCCTTCTTGCAAGTCTTTGATTAAAGATTGAGCGGCTTTGGAAATATCTAAAACCCCGCCTTGTAAAAGGTATCCGCGTTTCTTGCAGATTTGTTCAAACACATCTTTTTCTTCTAATGATGAAATATCTTCTATTTCATAACGCTCTTTTAAACAGGCTGGATATTCTTCTTTCAAATAAGTGAAAAGACGAGTTGATAAATCATCGAGCGGCAAGACTTCTTCTTTTATGGAGCCTAATAAGGCTAAACGAATCGCCTCATCCTTATTTGGGTAATTCATTGGCAAAATACCTGGAGTGTCTAACAGAATAAAATCATTGGAAACTTTTATCCATTGCTCAGCTCTAGTAACACCAGGTTTATTTCCAACTTTAGCAGAATTCTTTCCGGCAAGATTGTTGATGAATGTCGATTTGCCAACATTAGGAATTCCAAGAATCAAAAGACGTAATGGTTGTTTCTTCATCCCTAACTTTGCTTCTTTTTCTCTTTTTTTCTTAACCAAAGGCTCGCTTGTCTTGACTAGCAAATCAAGAATCTTTTGATGCTTGATATCACTCGAAAAAGAAATAATTCCTTGCCCTTTATAAAATTCAATCCATGATTTGGTGATTAAAGGATCGGCTTTATCGTATTTTGAAAGTAATAAAATACGAGGCTTGTTATTGATTAATTTATCAAGCATGGGATTTCTCGTGCTTAAAGGAGCCCTAGCATCGGCTATTTCGATAACTAAGTCCGCGCCTTTGACCATTCCCCCTATAGCATTCAAAGCCTTAGCCATGTGGCCAGGAAAATAATGGACGTTTTTTTGCTGTTGGAATTCACTCATAGCATTTTTAACCCCCAAGGCATTATAAGGCTAGATAAATCAATTTTCTCTTGGCTTTTTCCATTCTCATCAATTGAAAACCAGCATTTACCGATGATCGTTACAACTCTTCCAACGAAACAATTCGATTTTATTGGGCCAACAAATCTTGAATCGTTGGAACATCCTTCGATTCTATTATCGCCGACAAGAAAATATTCATCTTGATTTAATGCTATGGCGTTTTCTATTCCGTTAGCATATTTCGATCCATCGTTTGTTTGAGCGAGAGCGTCTTTTAAAAATTCTTTCGATTCATCATTCCATGAAGAGATGTCAAAGAAGGTTTGTTTTACCTCTTTATAAGAGGCGTCTTCTTTTCCTTTTATATATAGGAGGCCATCTTCATTGAAATATAAGCTTTCGCCAGGCATTCCAATAACGCGTTTGATTTTAAGTTCTGCATCATCTTTGATTTTCCCATTTTCATAATCGGAATCAAAATAAGAAACGACGATAGAAAAACGTTTGATGCCATTCATGAAAGTCGAGGAAGAATCCATCAAGCCATAATCGCAAAGATAAGAATGATTCTTCGAAGAAAAACCACCAACTAAATAGGTTTTTCCATAATCAGAAACGTCTTTGCCATTTTCTTTGATTTTTATATCTTTGTTCAATGTCGGATACATCGATTCGCCATTAACATAAAAACGTTTATATCTAGTGAAATCGTATGTCAATTGTCCGAAAGCGGATAAAACAATGGCAAAAACACCTACAAGAATAAATTGAAAAAAGACATGGAAAAAGCCTTTTTTCTTTTTCTTCCTCTTTTGATTGAGAGGTTCTAGGACATCGCCTTTATTTACGTCTAATAACTCCGCCATAGGTTTGATTATATCAAAAATATCGATTTTATTGTATTTAGACAAGAAAAGGCTCCAAACGGAGCCTTGTGTCACTTTGCAATAAATTTAAGAAATTATTTAACTTCTTTGATACGGGCAGCTTTGCCAGAAAGTCCACGCATATAGTGAATTCTAGCTCTTCTGACACGTCCGTGTTTAACTACTTCAATCTTAGCGATTGATGGAGATTGAACAGGGAAGATTCTTTCAACGCCAATGCCGCTGGACATTTTTCTAACGATGAATGTCTCGCTGACGCCATGGCCACGGCGTTGGATAACAACGCCTTCGTAATTTTGGATACGTTCTTTTTTGTTTTCGATGATACGGACGGAAACTCTGACGGTGTCACCAGCAGAGAAGTCAGGAATATCATCACGAAGTTGCGAAGCGGTAACTTCATTAACTAAATTTAAGTTCATGTGTTTTCCTCCTAATAGAATGAATTGCGTTCTCTTCAAGTTCTCATCTAAGTGACTAAGGATGGCGGAACTTGCGTAGCACGTATAAAAACATGCGTGAAATATTATATACAAAGCAAAGAGGGTTTTACAACAATTTTTAAAAGTGTTAAGCATTTTTACTTGACACCCATAAATTCAATAGATAAGATATTGCCGTTCTTGAAGGAGAATTAATTATGTCAGTAAAAATCAGATTAACCCGTATTGGTCGTCATAAAGACCCATTCTACCGTATTGTTGTTGCAGATTCCCGTTCCCCAAGAGATGGACGTTATATCGAACAAATCGGTACATATGATCCAGCTTTAGGCGAAAAAGAAGCCAACATCGATGAAGAATTAGCCTTAAAGTGGCTCAACAACGGTGCTACCCCATCCGATAGCGTCCGTGCAATGCTTTCTTCCAAAGGCATCATGACAAAATTTGCCGAAGGAAAAGCAAAAAAAGCTAACAAGGAGCAAAAATAATGATCGATTACGAGAAGGTCGTTCATGGCCTAATCGATCCACTTGTTGAGCATCGTGACTCCATCATGATTCGCGTAATGCCAGATTCAACCGAAAAAGACGTTTCCTTATTAATCGTCGCAGAAGATGACGATACAGCTCGTTTGATCGGTAAAAAAGGCATTGTCGCTAATGCTCTTCGCGAAGCCATTGGAATCGCTGGAAAAGCTGATAATTCCAATGTTCGCATCCACTTGAAATTTGAAAGTTTCAGCGAAGACAAAGAAAAGGAGAGTGACGCTGAGTAATCAGCGTCCTTTTTTTGAATATGAAGACAATTTGTTTAGGAAAAATCATTAAACCATTTGGCTTAAATGGCGTCTTACGTTGCAAATCAGAAACTTCTTTTGCTTCTGATCGTTTTACTAAAGGAAGAAAGCTCATTCTCAAAAATCCTAAAAATAATGACGAAAAGGAAGTCGAAGTTGCAACATTCAGAGATTCCGGAGATTACTATTTCCTCTCTTTCAAAGATCTTGAAGATATCAATTTAGTCGAAAATCTCGTTGGATATTCGATTGAAATAGACGAAACTGAAGCAACTCTTCCGGAAGGTTATTATCATTTGTTCGATTTAATCGGCTGCAAAGTCATCAATAATGATGGAAACGTTTTAATTGGCGAAGTCATTGATGTTATGACATTTGCGTCTAAGTCAAATTTCAAAATCAAAGAAACGAATGGCAAAACATGTTATATCCCATTTGTCATGAATGAATTCATCACTTCGATTGATATCGAAAAAAAAGAAATTCATGTGAATGTCATTGATGGTCTTTTATGAAAATAACTATATTGACTTTATTTCCTGAAATGTTCGATGGTTTCATGAACAATTCCATCATCAAAAGAGCGATCGCTAAGGGAGTCGTAGAAATCGAATGCGTTCAAATACGTGATTATACGAAGGACAAATATGGCAGATGCGATACTCCACCAATTGGCGGAGGAGCAGGCCTTATTATGAAATGCCAGCCAATAATCGATGCATTAGAAGCTAAAAGAACTCCTTCTTCACATGCTGTTTTATTCTCTCCAAGAGGAAACACGTATTCGCAAAAGAAAGCGCAAGAATACGCAAAACTCGATCATCTCATCCTCCTTTGCGGTCATTATGAAGGGATTGATGAAAGAGTAAATTCTTATGTTGATGAACTTCTATCAATTGGCGATTATATCCTTACTGGAGGAGAAATTCCTGCAATGTCAGTCGCTGATTCAGTTATTCGTCTCCTCGATGGTGCGATTAATAACGAATCATTAAAAGATGAGTCGTTTAATGATAACGCCTTAGAATATCCTCAATATACCGAGCCTTATGATTACAAAGGTGCGACAGTTCCCGATATTTTATATTCCGGCAACCATGAAGCTATCAATAAGTACAGAAGAAAAGAATCGTTATTATTAACTGAAAAGTATCGTCCTGATTTATTTGAAAAACTTGAGCTTAGCAAGCAAGATAAAAAGCTCCTAGCCGAAGCTAAGAGCGGCATAACTCCTAAATGGGAGGAAGATGCCTTGCTTAAAGGCCACAAGTTCATCAAGAAGAAAGACGATTAACGACCGAATCCACCCATGCCTCCACCCATTGGAGGCATTTTTCCGTTCTTGGAATATTTTTGGAGCATCTTCATTTGCTCTTTTGTTTTTTCGAATTGTCTTAAGACACGGTTGATATCCGCATTGGTTTTTCCTGAGCCTTTAGCAATACGGTTCTTTTGAGAGAACTTAAGAACTTCAGGATGCTTTCTTTCGTATGGGGTCATCGAATTGATGATGGTTTCGAAATCTTTCATGCGTTTTTCTGCTGCATCTTGTTGCTCTTCGCTTAAAGATGGTGCACCTGGAAGATGCTTAAGAATGGAAGAAATTGAGCCTAATCGTTGAACTGCTTTCATTTGTTTAAGCATATCTTCAAGGGTGAAATCACCTTGCATCAACTTTTTAGCATCTCTTTCTGCTTCTTTTTCATCCATTACCTCTTTTGCTTTTTCAACCAGAGAGACAACATCGCCCATTCCTAAGATTCTATCGGCCATTCTGTCTGGGTGGAAAATATCTAAATCGGTTACTTTTTCACCAACACCGGCAAATTTAATTGGCAAGCCGGAAATGTATTTGATTGAAAGAGCTGCACCGCCTTTTGCATCACCATCAAGTTTTGACATGATAACGCCAGAAAGACGAAGCTTGTTATTGAAGGCGGTTGCAACGTTTACTGCATCTTGACCAGCCATAGCATCAACTAAAAGAAGGACTTCTTCTGGATGAATCTCTGAATTGATATTCTTAAGCTCATCCATGAGTTTATCATCGATTTGCAAACGTCCGGCTGTATCGAGAATAAGAACGTCATACCCTTGAGAAATCGCCGTTTCTTTAGCTTTTTTGGCTACATCGACCGGATCAACTTCCGTTCCAAGTTCAAAGAAATCAACATTGATTGATTTAGCAAGGGTTCCTAATTGCTCAATAGCGGCAGGTCTATAGACGTCAAGCCCCGCTAAAAGCACTTTCTTGCCTAGCTTATTTTTCATCAAATAAGCAAGTTTTGACGCGGACGTCGTTTTACCAGAACCTTGCAAACCAACGAGCATAATTGTCGTTAAACCATTTTTCGCATAATTGATTTCAGTGTTTTCCGCGCCAAGGAGTTCAACTAATTCATCATGGCAAATCTTAATTAATTGTTGGGAAGGATTAACTTTTTTAAGAATCTCTTGTCCTGCAGCTTTTTCTTTAATGTCATTAGTAAAGGTTTTTACGACTTTAAAATTAACATCCGCTTCAAGGAGAGCGATTCTAATCTCCTTCAAGGCAGAATCCATGTTTTCTTCCGTCAAAACGCTTTGACGACGCATTTTTTTGAAAATGTTACTGAATTTATCAGTTAATGATTCAAATGCCATTTTCCATTACCTCCTTAATGTGGTGCATGTCGTTATTATCGATGCCTTTTTTGATTTCCTTTTTAAAGGCAAGGATATGTAATTTATTTTCGTATTCATCTAATTTAGCTAATGATTTATGCAAGGAATCCGAAACGGCTGCCTTAGATATCGAATGATTCTCCGCTATCTCGGAAAGGGATAAATCAAATAGATAATAATCCGAGAAAATATCTTTTTGTGATGCGGTTAATAGTTCTTTATATTCATCAAAAAGAGCTAACGCCTCTTCTCTTTTTTCTAAAGAATCCTCATTCATCTTTCTTATCCCCGACTAAAAGAGCATGGAGATATTCATCCAAATCAAACTCTTCTAGGTCATCCATTTGCTCTCCTAAGCCAATGAAACGTACTGGTACACCAAGTTGAGAACGAATTGAAAGGATAATTCCGCCTTTTGATGTGCCATCCATCTTGGTTATGACGATGCCAGTAAGGTCACAAACCTCTTTGAAAGAGGCGGCTTGCGTAACGCCATTTTGCCCGGTTGTCGCATCAATGACGAGGAAAGTTTCATGAGGAGCGCCTTCGATTTCTTTTGAAAGAACGCGTCTCATCTTAGCAAGCTCATCCATGAGGTTTTTCTTATTTTGCAAACGTCCGGCCGTATCAACGATAAGAAGATCAATTTGATGTTCTCTGGCGTATTTTGCTGCATCAAAGCAAACCGAAGCCGGGTCAGAATTAGTCGCGCCCGTGATTATTGGGCAATCTAAACGATTAGCCCATATTTTTAATTGCTCAACAGCACCGGCTCTAAAAGTATCCGCGGCTGCTAACATGACTTTTTTGCCACGATCAAGATAACGCTTAGCTAGCTTAGCGATTGATGTGGTTTTTCCAACTCCGTTAACGCCAATAACAAGCAAAACGGTCGTTTTTCCCTCTTGAAATTGGACATCATTAACTATTGAATCACCACTTTCAAGATAATCAACGAACATCATATCGATTAATTCTTCATTGATTTTCTTTGGTTCGACAATGTTTTCTTCTTTTGATTTGGTTAAAAGACCGTCAAGTAATTTAAGAGTTAGTTCAACTCCTACATCTGCTTCGATAAGAATTTGTTCTAATTCATCAAAATAGTCAGCATTGACTTGACTATAACGTTTAGAAAGTTCTTCTAGCCTATCAGCAAATGCAGCACGTGATTTTGCTAACCCTTTTTGATATTTTCTTGTCGCAACTTTCTCTGGCTCATCTTCCTTCTTTTTGGAAAATTTATTTTTTAAATATGCAAATAACCCCATTGAAACCCCTTTATTTTAATCCAACATATGCTTTTTTAGCTAAGGCATCTCTTGCAGCATTAGCCTCTGCTTCTTTCTTTGTTTTGCCCTTTCCTTCACCAAGTTCGAAGTTATCGAAAAAAGCACCCATTATAAAATAATGAACGTCATTTTCGTTTGTTTCTTGAACTAAGCGGTAGGTAACGGCTTGTTTATAATCGGCTTGCAAAAGTTCTTGAAGAACGCTTTTCGGATTCTCAGCCACTTCAACTTTGCCCGCTTTGATTCTTTCATAATATAACGAGATAAGGAAATTGTTTACTTTGTCAAATCCTTGATCAAGATATAAGGCCCCCGTAAATGATTCGAAGATATCCTCCATCAAAGGTAGGGATTTCTTCGGATCGCTCGTGTAGGAAGGTCCAACTTGAACATAATCACCTAAGCCAAGTTCCAAAGCGATTTCTGCTTCAGATTCGGTGCGAATGAAATGAGAACGAAGGACAGATAAATCCCCTTGCCTCATTTCTGGGTGAAGACGATAACAAAGCTGACCAACCACAAAGCCGATAATTGAATCACCTAAAAATTCAAGCCTTTCATAATCGAAATGCTTGCAGGAATTTTTCGTTCCATTATGCGATGAATGCGTCAAAGCCTGGACGTAAAGAGACTCATCATTGGCTTTGATGCCCATCTTATCTAATAATTCTTGAATAGGGCGTGCCATTATTTTTCTTCTTTCTTGAAGGCGACAGTTATTTGCTCGGTGATATTGGCTTCAATCATGCGATATTCAACTTCCATGGCGGAAAAGAATGATTCTGCGTCAGAATTGCCATGAGCTTTGACAGCAACTCCATTTATACCAATAAGCATTGCCCCACCAACATTCTTTGGATCCATGATTTTCTTGAAATCCGTGACAACGTCTTTTGCGAAAAGATAACCGATTTTTGTTTTGAAGTTTTTAGTGAAACCTTTTTTAAGGAGTTTGCCGATTTGCTTAGCTGTTCCTTCAGTTGTTTTAAGAAGAACGTTACCTGTGTAGCCATCGGTAACGACGACGTCAGCTCCACCGGCAAGGACTTGACTTGCTTCGATATTTCCTTGGAAATTAATACGTTTGTCTTCTTTTAGGAGTTTGTATGCTTCCTTGCCAACGGTTGATCCTTTTCCTTCTTCGGTTCCGTTTGCTAAGGTTTTAACGACAGGATTTTCAATCTTATAGAAAGATTCAGAGAAAACCTTTCCCATATAGCCGAATTGGGCTAATTCTTCAGGGGTGTTTTCCGTTGATGCGCCAACATCAAGGATGGTGACGAAAGTTTCGGCATTCTTTCCTAAATTAGGGAAGGAGGTAATTAAAGCAGGGCGCAAAACACCAGGAATTTTCTTTAAAATAAGCGTTGCAGCTGAAAGGAATCCGCCAGTCGCACCAGCAGAAATAACTCCATCCGCTTTTTCTTTTGCAGCAATATTTAAGGCAACAACCATCGAAGATTCCTTTCTTCTAAGAACTTCTAAGGCTCCAGCATTCATTGGGACGATATCTCTTGCATCAACGATTTTAGCGAAAGGAAGACCTTCTAATTCTTCTTTCTTTCCAACGCAAACAATTTCATAATCAGGATGCTTTTGGTGAAACATTTTAACCGCTTCAACGGTAACTACGCTCCCTTTATCGCTTCCCATCATATCAACAACAATTTTTCTCATATATTCAACTCCTGGACATATATCTTCTCTAGTATAACTAGAGAGCGTCTCTTTTACTAGGACAAAGACGTTCTATTTTCTTTCTTAACACTTTCAATAAGCTCGTAATTCTCCGGATCTTTCGGATTATTCAAAATCCAAGTCGCATCATTTCTAGCACATTCAAGAATCCTGAAATCATCAATTATATTTAACGTCGAGAATGCTGGAAGACCTGATTGTTTAACGCCAATTATCTCTCCTGGGCCCCTTAAACGAAGGTCTTCTTCAGCCAATTTGAAACCGTCATTAGTCTTTAAAAGAATGTTTAATTTCTCTTCACTCTCGCTTTCATCGCCTTTTTTATAAGCCATGATGAATTGGGAAGAAGTCCCGTCACGGCCGACTCTTCCTCTAAGTTGGTGTAAGGAAGAAAGCGAGAAATGAGTTGGAGAATACACGATCATCGTATTTGCTTCTTTAACGTCAATTCCAACCTCAATCAATGACGTTGCAACAAGCATTGGGCAAAGACCGCTTCTGAAAGCAAGTTCAGCTGTTTCTTTGCTTTCTTCATCCATTTTCCCATGCATCATCGTGACTTTGTTTGGATAGAGCTTCTTATACATTTCCGCTACTTCTAGGACGCTTGTATTCTCTTTGACCCCTCCTTCAATTTGAGGGACGACAATAAAAACTCGATGGTTACTATTTATTGCTTCTTGAATTATTTGCTGAATCTTTAGACTATTTGGTTCTAAAATCGAGGTTTTTACATCTCTTTTCTTCGATGGAAATTCGCTTAATGTCGAAACATCCAAATCCCCATAAACGGTCAAAGTCAAGGTTCTAGGAATTGGCGTTGCACTCATCATAAGCAAATCCGCATGCTCGCCTTTTCCAACAAGCAAGCTTCTTTGATTAACGCCAAATTTATGTTGCTCATCGATGATTGCTAAACCTAAATAGGCATATTCTAAGGATGAAGAAAAAAGAGCATGCGTTCCTACGACGATATCAATCGTTCCATCTTTTACATCTTCTGCAATTGCTCTTTTCTCAGATAAAGGCAAAGATCCGACAAGCAAAGCAATATTTACGTTACTTCCTTGAAAGATTTCTTTGAGATTTTGATAATGTTGCCTCGCTAAGGAATCAGTCGGAGCCATCAGGGCGGTTTGCTCACTGCGAAGATGATTTGCATATGCGCATAAGGCTGCAACAAGAGTTTTTCCTGTTCCAACATCCCCTTGCAAAAGCCTATACATCACTTGCGTGGAATTCATGTCCCTAAGACATTCTTGAAATGATTTTAACTGATCTGATGTTGGTTTATAAGGCAAGGTGGAGATAAATCTATTCATCTTTTCTATAGAGATTTTTCTTCTTAAATCCTTCACTAAAGATCTATTTTCTCCTCTAACAAGTTGGTTTTTGATGGAGAAACGTAATGCTTCCTCGTATTTTAGGTAACGCATCCCTTGATGAATATCTTCATGATTATTAGGAAAATGAACGTTTTTATATGCTTCCCATCTATTTATGAGACGGTATTTGCTAATTAATGTTGAAGGAATTTCATCGATTAATTCGTCTTTGCTTGCTAAAAGAATTCTTTTTACTAACGCTTGATAGGTGTGATTAGCAATGCTGCTTGGAAGGGAATAGATAGGTTTTAAAGCCGCATTGCTTTCGATTTTCCCTTTAAGCATCTTCATTAAGGAAATCTTCGTGTGTTTCTTATCGAACTTCCCAACAAGTGTGAAATCATCTTCGAGGTTCAAGAAATGAGAAAGATAGGATTGGTTCCATGCTTCAACTTCAAAAACATATTCATCTTTTGTCTCAAAAGTAAAACGAAAAACGCTTCTTTTTCCAAATCTATAACATCTAGGCATATTACCGCTTATTTTTCCTAAAAGAACTACACGCTCCCCTTCTTCGTAGATTGCCTTAGGCGCAGAATAAGTAAAATCATCATATCTTCTTGGAAGATGTTTTAATACGTCAATGGGTTCATTTATCCCCATTTGCGAGAGGGCTTGATTGAATGCTTTCGATTTAGAAATTGCCATTGCCTTATTTTAACATAAGGAGGCTTTTTTAGATATTTTCTTCAAAGGAATAATTGCCAGAATTTACTTCATATTCCTTGCCTGAAGGAAGGCTTATAACGGCTTTTGCCCCGTAAGGTATTTCTCCTTCAAAGATTACTTTGTTATTTTCAATTCTCCAAGATGAGGAAACTTTGCCATATGGGGTGATAGTAGATGCTTTCGCATAAGTTAAGTCTCCGCCGATAAGAGGTTTGACCAAGATTTTCTTATAACCTGGTTCGATAGGAGAAAGGCCTGCGACACGTTTGTAAAGGAAATCACCGACCGCTCCTGAAGCGTAATGGTTATAGGAAATCATCGGAATTGATCCTGTTCCATCGTCTTTAATCTCACATTCACCTTTTTCGTCTAATCCATCCCATCTTTCCCAGATGCTTGTCGCACCAACCTTGACTTCGTATAGCCATGATGGGCATTTCGTATTCAATAACATCTTATATGCGACATCTTTTTCGCCATTATCGGCTAAAGCAAACAAGATATATGGCGTGCCAGGGAAGCCCGTTCCAATGCAATAAGAATCTTTTTCAATTATTGAAACGAGGTTTTTAACTGCTTTTTCTTTTGTTTCTTTGGAAAATATATTTAGATACAAAGGCAAAACATACGCCGTTTGGAACTCATTATGAAGTTTGCCATTTCCATCGGTGAAAACAGAAATATAAGCGTCTTTTACTTTTTCGCTTAATTCAAAATATTTCTTTTCATCATCTTTTTTATTTAAGATGCCAGCGATTTTCGATAGCAAACTTGATGTGTGATATAAGGATGCAGTTGCCGTCCAAGGGTGTCTTGCTTGCCATTCTCCCATGTTTTTACCAGGCGCGATCCAATCGCCAAAATGGAAGGCATTTAATCCTTTCCAAATATATCTATTCTTTCCAAAAGAGAAAAGATTGGCCCAGAATTTGCATGCTTTAACGTATTTTTTCATCGAAGAATAATTCTCTTCAAGGAAGGAAATATCGCCAGTTGCTAAATATGCATTGTATGGCAAAAGAAGAGAAACGTCGCCCCACCAATCAATGGCTTGTCTTGGCATTGTGGCAGGAACGCCATACCCTTGCACAGGAACAGTATTAGGGAAACCTCCCCCACGATTTTGCTCTTTTCTTAAATCTAGAAGCCATTTTTTGATGAAACGACTCATTTCAAAATTAAATACTGCAGTTGGAGAAAATACAGCAATATCTCCAGTCCAACCCATTCTTTCATCTCTTTGAGGGCAATCTGTTGGAATATCCATGAAATTAGACTTACTTGACCAAAGAATATTTGAATTGAGTTTATTTATCATCTCATTTGAACACTCAAAAGAACCGATTTCCTTGAGATCACTATAAAGAGCTACTCCTTCAATCTCGATATCTTTTAAATCGATGTTTTCTAAATGAACGGAAATGTATCTAAATCCCATATAAGTGAAAGTTGGAGAATAAATTTGGTCTCCTTCTTTGCAAGTGTACTCAAATCTGCATTTTGCCGAACGAAGGAAAATCGTATTCAAATCTCCGTTAGGCTGAAGAATTTCCGCATGCTTAACGATGATTTTTGCTCCTTCAGTGGCATTTTTGACATGTAATCTAACAATTCCAGCAAAGTTCTGTGAGAAATCAAATATTGCATCATTGTTCGAATCATTATGCAAGAAAATAGGTTTTAAGATTTCATGTTCTTTAACTTGGGAAGAATAATCTGCTAGAAGGTTTGGATGGAGACGTGGAGTCTCTAAAGCAGCTTTGTGATAGGGAAGCGAAGAAAGAGGTTTTCTTGCATCAAAGACTTCTCCGTCATAAAGATCTGCTTCGATGAAAGGCGAAGAATGAGATACTTCCCAAGAGGCATCGCTACCAATAATTTCTTTGCTTCCATCTTCGTATATTATGTGAATATCGCATAAAAGAGCTTGCTTATCCGCACTAATTCTGTTTTTTCTTGTGAAAACAAAAGAACCGACAGCCCATCCACCTGCAACATTGATATAGATCGTTTGATTCTCTTTTAGAACATCCTTGATATCGTAACGTTGATATTGAAGTTCATTGGCGTAGGAAGTAAAACCGGGGGCAAAATAATTTTCGTTTATTTTCTTTTCTCCCACATGAAGGTCATAAATTCCAAAAGCAGTCACGTAAATAAAGGCTTTCTTTATCGCTTTTTCGATTTTTAGTTCCTTTTTGAATGTTAATGGGAGAGGAGATATTTTCTTTTCCGTAAAGGTATATGTAGGATCGGAAATCCATTTTCCTTTGAATGACCCGCCTAAATAGCCTGTTTCAAAAGATAACGTTTTTTCCGCTTGCTCATTATAGGAATTCTTGATTGTTATTTTTGCTTGATAAGAATGGAATGGCTTGAATTCATCACCTTTGTAGGTAACATAAATTTCATCTTCCCCTTCAAAACTCCAACCATTGCATTCGATTTTAAAATATGTTGTCTTATCGTTTTCTTTATCGCTTTTAGCAACATAGTGAAAAATAGGATTTAGATTGTCGGTTAAAATGTCTTTTTCTAATCCTTCAAGAGTGAAACTGGTTATTTCTAGCATAAACGCCTCCTATATAACGATATTTAGAAAAGTTTTTAAAAACAAGTTAATGATGAACTAATTTTTAGAAACCTTTCTTTAAAAGAGAGGGGCTTAGTTTCCTAAACCCCTCAAGAATTTAATGGTATTTCTTATTTAGCGCTTGTAAGCGGTTCTTCAATGGCTTTGTAGCCAAAGAAGGAAGAGACGCAGCCGACAACGACACTAATGCCATACATAACAATTGAAGTAATTGCAAGGTTAGCGCTTATCATGTTGTCTGGGTTTTGTTGGAGGGCTAACTTAACATCATCGTTTGAGAAGAAGATATAAGAGAGACCTTCAGCACGAGCTTGGATAAGATAGATTAATGCAAAGGCGAAGAAGAGTGAGGCAAGAACTCTAAGAGCTAAGCCGACCATATCGACGATTTTGCCGATCTTTCCAGTAAATCTAACGAAGTAAAGAGCAATAGAGATAGCAAGGAAGGCAAGAGCGAAGATACCGAATCTTACAACCTCTGGAATGCTTCCACCATTGAAGTAACCGCCTCTTGCGACGTTTACTCCATAGATGATGATTGAGACTAAGCCAACGATGAAGGCTAGAGCTGAAACAATGAATCCAGCGCTAATTTTCTTTGAGAATGTTGGTTTCATACTTATTTATCCTCCTTCTTTTTGCTAGGAACAACGCTTAAGGCAACCCAAGCAAGAGCAAAGACACCCGTTAAGATGGCTGATGTAATGAGAGTTGCGTTGATTGCGGTTTCCCACCATGGAGTGAGATTAACGATTGTAACGTCAACAACAGCGGAATTTGCAAAGGCATAGAATTGATATTTGAGGTTTTCTCTTGCTTGTTTGACAAGAGTTGGATCATTCTTGCATTTCTCTGGTGAGAGATATGTCCATTTGCTATCGTGTCCATCTTTGGAGTTGATGTTGGAGTTATTAGAGCCGAATTCAGCGACTTGGGTGATACCAGCCATGATCATTCCTTCGGCATTGAAGTAGTAAGCTGAGGAAGCAAGGTCGGTTGAGATAAGTCCTTTGAAGCCCCATTCGCCACGGAGAACGTTTTGAAGCATTCCAACATGTTGAGAAGCGTTTGTTGCGCCAATACGGTTGAAGGCGATCATGACCGCTAAGCCATTTGCATCATTGAGCATGCCTTCAAAGCCTCTAAGATCTGTTTGTCTTGCTTTTTGCTCATTCATATAAGCAGAGACGCCAGCACGGTTATGTTCTTGATCGTTGAAGCCCATGTGTTTTGGACCAACGAGCGAGCCTTTTTCTAAGGACCCTTTTCCAATCATCTCACCGATTCTATTTGTTAGCATTGGATCTTCAGAGATGTATTCATAGTTACGGCCATTGTATGGAGTTCTTCTAAGTGTTAAGCCCGTTCCCCAAACGGATTGATATTTAAGGAGTAAGCCTGCTTCGCCTTCGATTTTGCCCCATTCGTAGGCAAGTTGCGGGTTGAAGGATGTACCTAAGAGTGTTTGTGAGTTGATGTTCGTCTTGTAGGTTAAGGTTGGATCGCCAACGCCTTTTCCATCGCTGTCATATGAAGCGTATTCGTTATAAGCACCGACATAGCCATTAACGCCTTCGTGTTGAGAAACGATTGGGTTATTGACGTTAGCAAGGACGTCAGATTGTCCTCCGCCATGGACGACAGCGCCAATTGCTTCATTAGCAGAGATTTGGCTTGTCATCTTATCCCACCACTCATCTTCAATATTGTTGATTCTTTCATAGGTGAGATTCTTTGCGGAGAAGTCATAATCTTCACCAAGATCTTTGCCTTCCCAGTTTTCAACTTCAGCTCCAGTTGTGCTTAGAACGTATTGTTCGCCACGGATTTCTTTGAGCCATTCGTCTTTCTTTGGAGAATCTGCAAGTTTGATTGTTACATCAGTGTTGTAATTCTTTGGCCAGGTTCCTTCCCAATCTTGTCTAGAAAGATATACGACGGTGTCTTTTAAGAAGTAATTAAGATCGGCATTATCAAATTGATTGGTGATGACTTTACCATTATCTGTTGCAAATGTGGAATTATCAAAGTTTCCTAATTTCCATGTTTTGCATGTTCCATTTGCGTCCGCATCCATGCCATTTGCTGTGCTATAGCCTTGAGCTTTTAAGAAATTATTAGCGGCTTCGTGGGCTCCGGCGGCGGCTGTGAAGTAATATGTCCCTTCATCAAGGATGTAGGTCTTTGCGTTCTTATAATCATAAGAAGCAAGATATTTTGCTGGAACGGTGATTTCGACTTTGGCAGATTTTCCTGCTTCAACATCAACCTTTCCGGAAGAGAGGAATTGAACAGCACTCTTTTCGACTAAATTCTTCTTATCATATTCTGTATATGGAGAATTGACATAGAGTTGTCCAAGGAATTTGCCTGCTTTGTCACCATTGTTGTGGATGGTAATTTCAGCTGTGATATTTCCTCCGTTAACTCTATCAACTTTCAAACTTGTTAGTTCTTGAGTGTAAGGGAGATAAGAGAGACCATATCCGAAGGTGTAATCAACTTCATCGGAATATTTCCAAGCATTTCCTGTTGTTGAGCCTTTTTTGGAAGCAGGGTTGAAGGAAGCATTTGCGACTGAGTCGAAATATCTTGTTTCATAATATTGATATCCAACATAGATACCTTCTGCTTCAACATAGTAATTAGCGCCTGAATAGTTGGCTTTAGATCCACCAAAGTCACTTCCGGAGCCATTTCCGATTGTAACTCCCGGCCATCTTGTTGTATCTTCGCTATCAGTTCCGGCATATCTAGCAGCAATTGCAGCATCGGCATATTCAGCTCCACCGAAGTTTTGCATTGCTGGGAGAGATTCCCAATTCTTTGCATAGGTATCGGATAAAGCGCCTGTAGGATTAACTGCACCACTTAAGACATTGACAATGCCAGTTGCTTGGTAGTCGTTTAAGACGCCCATATAAGCGATGGCATCGACTTCATGCGCTCCGCCTTTTGAGATAGATGAGATATTCATTGCGTTACCGGTGTTAAGAAGAACGATAACCTTTGAGCAAGTTTCTTTTGCTTTATCAACGATTTGAAGTTCATCATCAGAAAGTTCTAATGGATCCTTGCCAGTTTCTTCGCCTTTCCAGTTTGTTGCGCTTCCTGGCTTGTAGGTGTTAGATTCACCAGCACCACGGCCAAAGACACAAATAGCAATCGTATCATCTTTAACGATATTGTTTTCCCAACCTACATCAGCAAATTTAACGGTATCGGTTCTAGAACCATCGCCATAATTTGCAAGGCTGATTTCTTCATTCCAAGCTGTTGTAGGAATTTCGTTGATCTTATAGTTGGTCATATCGCCTGGGGAGGTGACTAAGCCAAACCAATAAGTTGTTGTCGTGTTTCCGAAGAACGATTTCGTCGTTGAATAATCATCGGAAAGCATTTTTCCATATATGCCTTTGAGAGTTGGCTCAAGGGTATATCCTGCTTTTTCGAGAGCGGTATCGATATTGACTAAATCGCTATTCCCGGCTCTAAGATCGCCTGCTGATTGCATGTATGGCTTATAAGCCGCGTTGCCGAATAAAGCAATTTTCTTGCTCTTATTGCTTAATGGGAGAGCATCGTTGTCATTCTTGAGAATAACAGTTCCTTCTTCGCCTTCTCTTTCGGATAAGCGTTTTGATGCTGCCACATAGTCAGCGGTTGTAGCGTAGTCAGACTTAAATCTGCTTTGGGTCTCATCAGTAATGACGCGATAACTCTCTGTGCCTAGAGCGTTATCGATCGTTGAACGCCAAGTCTTTGCAAACCCTTCTCCAACTGAAGTAATTGCAAGAATTGATGCTGCGATACTAGTGAGGCCGGCTAAAAAACTTGTTTTTTTCATTATTGTCCTCCTTAATGATTTTCACAGTTTTTACCTTTTCACTTTATAACCGTATGTAAGCGGTTACTTAGTAATCTTAATTTAAATCATTACTAGGAAAAATCAATCAAAAATGCTCAAAATGATTGAATATCAGATAAATAAGCGAATATAATAAATGCAAATGAGCATATCGCTCAAAAATCAATCAAGAGGGAGAATTATGTCAAATTACTCAAGGCACCAGGAAATAATCGATTATCTTAAGGAGCATAAACAGGCAAGAGTCAGTGAATTAGCAAGAGATTTGTATTGCTCTGAAGCAACAATAAGAAGAGATTTAGCTAAACTAGAATTTGATCATTTGATTAAAAGAACACACGGTGCGGCTATTCTCTCAGATAAGCAAGAGGAAGTCTCTGCGACAATTAGAGAAACCGAAAACGCCATGGCAAAAGAGAAAATTGCACGTATTGCCATTATGCATTGTCCAGTATTTCATACGATATTTGTCGATAATTCTTCCACCGTTCTCTTCTTCTTAAAAACCCTTGATTTATCAAATAAAATAATTGTTTCCAACGGATCTATTGCTTTAAGGAACGCTTCAATGAATCCTAAATGTGAAGCATATGTTCTTGGTGGGCGTCTTAGAGGAGACATTCTTGAAATAACCGGTTCTAAGGCATTAGAAGATCTTAATAATTATCGTTTTGATATAGCCGTTGTATCTTGTGCTTCAATTATTGATTCAGCAACATTTGAAACAAGCGAAAACACGGCTGCAATCAAAAAGAGAGCCTTAGAAAACTCAAAATATAAAATATTATTAGCCGATAAAACAAAAGTAGGACGTGGAGCATTGTTTAAAACGATGAATCTTGAAGATTACGATATGATTGTCACGGATGCCAAAAACGATGAATTAGAACCATTTATGACAATGAAAAATAACGTTATCAGGCAATGAAAAAGGATCGCTATCTCTAGCGATCCGCTTTTCATTATTTTATTCGATACCAACTAAGAAGGAATAGACTGGTTGATTACCGCTAAACATATTGATTTCAACATCAGGATATGTTGCTTGAATTTCTTCTTGCATTTGCTCGAGTTCTTCTTGAGAAATATCTGCGCCGGCGATAATTGTTGCAACGCATGCATCCTCGTTTATTAGTGAAGCCATTAAGGCTTTAAGAGCTTCTTTTTTATCAGGAAGGCAGGCTGCGACTTTCTTATCGTCTCTCATGGCCATGTAATAATCTTTTGTGATATGAACTCCGTCGATATCGGTATCTTTGATAGCATACGTGACCGAGCCAGAAGTAACGTTTTTAAGTGCCGCTTTCATAGTCTCATAATTTGTTTCGCCATCTGCATCAGGGGAGAATTGCATCAAAGCAGACAACCCTTGAGGAATGGTTTTAGACGGGATCACGTAAGGATTTACTTCGTCATTTTCAACTAGGACATCACAAGCTTGGTTGGCAGCTAGAACGATATTAGAGTTATTCGGAAGAATATAGATCGTCTTAGCATGAGCTTTTTTGACTGCATCAAGGAAATCTTGCGTTGATGGGTTCATTGTTTGTCCGCCGGAGACAATAACATCGACTCCGAGTTCTTTAAACATCTCATCGAGTCCGCTTCCAGAAGAAACAGCAATTATCGCATGATCTTTTAAAGGAACATTTTGCGCTTCTTTTTCAGCTTTTGCTCTAGCAATATTGCTTTCCATATCAGTCGCAGAGTTGCCATGTTCGATATTATGGTGTTCTTCGGACATGTTTTCGATTGTTATGGTAAGGAATTCGCCATATTGTTGGGCAAAATTAAGCATTACGCCTGGAGTGAGGGTATGAACGTGAACTTTGATAAGATCATCATCACGAACAAAAACAAGAGATTTGCCATGGTTTGCTAAGAAATTCTTGAAACGTTCTTCGTTGAAGGTTTTTTTGCCATCACCTGGTTTTCCTAAACGAATAAGGAGCTGAGTGCAATAGCCGTATCCTTCTTCCGATTCAGAAAGTTCTGCACCGGCATATTTGCCATTTGGAGTAGATAAAACATTCGAAATAGCCTCTCCTTCAGCAAGATTTTCAACTCTTTCGATGAATTTACCATTTGCCGCTTTAGCCATGCCTTCAATAATAACGGTAAGGCCAGCTCCACCAGAGTCAACAACACCAACTTGTTTTAAAACAGGGAGCAAATCTGGTGTATGTTGCAATGATTTCTTTGCTTCAGCAAAAAGGAAATCGAGGGCTGCTTCAATACTATTTAATTTATTGACATTTTCAACAAGAGCCGCGCTAGATTCACGAATAACTGTGAGGATTGTTCCTTCGACAGGGTTTTTAACGGCTTTGTAGGCGATTTCTTTGCCCATTGCAAAGGCATTTGCTAAATCCTCGACAGAAAGCTTGGTTTTTCCTTTGCATCCTTCAGAGAATCCTTTAAAAATTTGGGACGTGATAACGCCAGAGTTGCCTCTTGCACCCATCATAAGGCCTCTTGAGAAAAGGCGTGATATAGTTTCGACTGATTCGTCGTTATTATTCTTAACTTCTTTTGATCCACTCGTTAAAGTGAGATTCATATTCATTCCCGTATCACCATCAGGCACGGGGAACACGTTCAATTGGTCAATCTCGGGGTAATGGTTATAAAGATTGTTAGCTCCCGATAAAAACAATTGTTTTAATTGTTGTCCGTCTATATGTTTCATAATTATTTAATTTCTTGGACGTCCTTGACGAAAACGTTTACCTTCCAATCAGAGATGGAAAATGCGTTTGTTAGATCATAGGCGATTTTTTTCTGAACTTCGCCAATGACTTCAGTAATTTTAACCCCATAAGCGATGACCAAATAGACGTCGACTTGGTAACCGCCTTTGCTTTTACGGCAATAAACACCTTTGACATAATCGGTGTTATTTAACAATTTATTCACGCCTTCAGTAATAACTTCACCAAGAGCGGAGGAAGCAGTTAAGCCCATAACACCATAGCAAGATGTAGCAGCTTCACCAGCTACTTGAGCAATGCTTTCTTCAGAGATTTCGATCTCTCCGTATTTTGTTTCTTTAGTTACTGCCATAAAATATTGCTTTTTCTTTTTTCCAAAAGCCCTTGTATTATCTCATATCATCTAAAGATATGCAAATCATAGAGTTTTTGGCAAGAATAACCCGCCATAAAGAAAAAAGCCCGGCGGCGCGCTATTTTCGCTGGCCTTTCGAGCCATACTATCTTCGCCGCTGCGGTGCTTAACTTCCGTGTTCGGGATGGGAACGGGTGTGACCACCGCGCCATCGCCACCAGACTTTTTTCCAAAGAAGGCCCGATGCCCCCTGAATACCGGATACTGAACAAACATGCCCTTCCTACCAAATGCGCGATTTGCGAAGCGACCTAGCTTACTCACTCTAAATAGAGATTAGTGAAATTAAGTCCTCGTGCTATTAGTACCGGTCTCCTGAACGCCTCGCGGCGCTTGCAGATCCGGCCTATCGACCCCCTGACTTCGGGGGGCACTTACTTCTTTCGAATGGGATGTCTCATCTTATGGCGAGCTTCATGCTTATATGCTTTCAGCATTTATCTCTTCCGGAGGTAGCTACCCGGCCATGCCGCTGGCGCGACAACCGATATACCAGTGCTCCGTTAATCCCGGTCCTCTCGTACTAGGGACTAGTCCATTCAAACATCCTACGCCCACGACAGATAGGGACCAAACTGTCTCACGACGTTTTGAACCCAGCTCGCGTACCACTTTAATTGGCGAACAGCCAAACCCTTGGAAGGTACTTCCCCTCCAGGATGTGATGGGCCGACATCGAGGTGCCAAACCTGGTCGTCGATGTGAACTCTTGGACCAGATCAGCCTGTTATCCCCAGGGTAGCTTTTATCCGTTAAGTTACGGCTCTTCCATACGAAACCGCAAGATCACTTTGTCCGACTTTCGTCCCTGCTCGGCTTGTAGGCCTCGCAGTCAAGCTCGTTTATGCCAATGCACTCAGCGCATGATTTCCAACCATGCTGAACGAACCTTGGAGCGCCTCCGTTACTCTTTGGGAGGCGACCGCCCCAGTCAAACTGCCCGCCTAACACTGTCCGCCGCCTCGTGAGGGCGTACGTTAGAACGGCCATCCTCCAATAGTGCTATCTCATTGGCGGCTCCACGAAGGCCAAAGCCCTCGCTTCATAGCCTGGCACCTATGCTGCGAATGAAGAACAGACGCTCAATATTAAGTTACAGTAAAGCTCCATGGGGTCTTTCCGTCTAGTCGCGGGTAACCTGCATCTTCACAGGTATTAAGATTTCACCGAGTCTGCTGTCGAGACAGCGCCCAAATTATTATACCATTCATGCGCGTCGGAACTTGCCCGACAAGGAATTTCGCTACCTTAGGACCGTTATAGTTACGGCCGCCGTTCACTGGGGCTTCGATTAATGGCTTCGCCTTGCGGCTGACCACACCTCTTAACCTTCCAGCACTGGGCAGGCATCACCCCATATACGTCGCCTTGCGGCTTAGCATAGAGCTGTGTTTTTGATAAACAGTTACTTGGGCCTCTTCACTGCGGCTCCCTCGCGGGAGCACTTCTTCTTCCGAAGTTACGAAGTAATTTTGCAGAGTTCCTTAACAACAGTTCGCTCGCTCACCTCAGGATACTCTCCTTGACCACGTGTGTTCGTTCTCGGTACGGGCCACTTGCACTTAAGCTAGCAGATTTTCTCGAGACCCGGACCCGCGGGCTTCCCTACTCGCCGAGGCTTTCGGTCGCGCTCGGGGCCTCGCATTGGCCGGCGGATTTGCCTGCCGGCCTGCTTGGACCCCTTGGCCCCCAATCCAATAAGGGGTGCCGCTATCCAGATCTGTCACTACATCGCATGCAAGCGGGGGCAGGAATGTCAGCCTGCTGTCCATCGCCTACGCCTCTCGGCCTGAGCTTAGGACCCGCCTAACCCTGGGAGGACGACCCTTCCCCAGGAAACCTTAGTCTAATGGTGATGGGGATTCTCACCCCATATCGTTACTTACGCCGGCATACTCACTTCTGCGCGATCCAGCGGTCCTCACGGTCCACCTTCTCCCCACGCAGAACGCTCCCCTACCACTCGGGTAGTTATAAAACCACACAAATCCGCAAATTCGGTACCACGCTTAGCCCCGATAAATCGTCGGTGCAGAGAGACTCGACTAGTGAGCTGTTACGCACTCTTTGAATGATGGCTGCTTCTGAGTCAACATCCTAGTTGTTTGTGTCTCTCCACTTCCTTTAACACTTAGCGCAGATTTAGGGACCTTATTCGGCGGTCTGGGCTGTTTCCCTTTTGACCATGGAGCTTATCCCCCACAGTCTGACTCCCTGCATACGCCCGTTGGGATTCAGAGTTTGATTGGATTCAGTAGCGCCCAAGGCGCCCATCAACCATTCAGTGCTTTACCCCCAGCGGGTAATAAACAGAGGCTAGCCGTAAAGCTATTTCGGGGAGAACCAGCTATCCCCCAACTCGATTGGAATTTCTCCGCTATCCACAAGTCATCCGCGGTCATTGCAACGAACGTCGGTTCGGTCCTCCGGAAGGTGTTACCCTTCTTTCAACCTGCTCATGGATAGATCGTCGGGCTTCGGGTCCACGCACACATACTAAGCGCCCTGTTCAGACTCGCTTTCGCTTCGGCTCCGCCTCTTCGGCTTAACCTCGCATGTGAACGTGACTCGCCGGCTCATTCTTCAATAGGCACGCCATCAGGCGTCAACGCCCTCTGGCTTGTTGTAGGCACTCGGTTTCAGATTCTTTTCACTCCCCTCCCGGGGTTCTTTTCACCTTTCCCTCACGGTACTGGTACACTATCGGTCTCTTATTAGTATTTAGCCTTACGCAATGGTCTGCGCGCATTCCGGCAGGATGTTTGACCCGCCGTACTCTGGGTCCCGCTAGATCCGCTCGCCCGTATCCCTACGGGGCTGTCACCCTCTCTGGCCGGCCTTCCCAGGCCGCTCGGATGGAGCAAGCGCGTATCATGTCGCGGCCCGAACCCCGGCCGAAGCCGGTTTGGGCTGTTCCGCTTTCGCTCGCCGCTACTGACGGAATCGATGTAATCTTTCTTTTCCTGGGGGTACTAAGATGTTTCAATTCCCCCCGTGTTCCCCCGAAGGGCGTATGCCCCTCGGTGCCATGAAGTTACTCATGGCGGGTTTCCCCATTCAGAGATCTTCGGATCAAAGCTCACTTCCAGCTCCCCGAAGCTTATCGCAGGTAGTCACGTCTTTCGTCGTCTATAAGAGCCAAGGCATTCACTGAGCGCCTCTAAAAAACTTAACTTCGTAAGTTAAATCGGCTTCGTGGCCCAAGCGGCGGAAAGCCGCTCGGGCCGTAAATCTACATTTTTAAATATTCAGCAATATCACGTCTCGGAAAGATCGGTAAAACCGTCCTCTTCCCACGCAACATTGACAGAAAGAACATGTTTTGTAATATCCAGTTTTCAAAGAGCAAAGAGCTGAGAGAACCTGATCCCTCAAAACTAAACAGAAGAACATGCGCCAACGGTAAGTATGCTAAATCCAAAAAAAATATCGTACCGCCGGAGCCCTCAGGTCCGGCATGATGCTTTCTCCTTAGAAAGGAGGTGATCCATCCCCACGTTCCCGTAGGGATACCTTGTTACGACTTAACCCCAATCACCGATCCTGCCCTAGACGCCTCCCCCCTTGCGGTTAGGAAAACGGCTTCAAGCATTACCAGCTCTCATGGTTTGACGGGCGGTGTGTACAAACCCCGGGAACGTATTCACCGCGACATGCTGATTCGCGATTACTAGCAATTCCGCCTTCGTGGAGGCGAATTGCAGCCTCCAGTCTGAACTGAGACCGGCTTTGTGGGATTTGCTCCAGCTCGCGCTCTCGCATCTCTTTGTACCGGCCATTGTAGCACGTGTGTCGCCCAGGACATAAAGGGCATGCTGATTTGACGTCATCCCCACCTTCCTCCGATTTGCATCGGCAGTCTCTCCAGAGTCCCCAACTAAATGATGGTAACTGAAGACAAGGGTTGCGCTCGTTGCGGGACTTAACCCAACATC
>CAVIBR010000009.1:0-62195 GCA_963641445.1 Bacteroides uniformis | reverse complement strand
TCTATTTGTTAATAAAGTCATTGGCTCAGTTGAATCATCTAAATAGCAATAGACAGCGAAATATTCCCTCCCATCTAATAACTTCACTTTTAAATGTGATATCTTGGCGGGCTTTCTGCTTCCTTTATACGTTACATCCAGCGTTATTTTGCCTTTCTTTCTTAGGCCTTCATTTATAAGCCCTGATTTCCTGTTTTTAATTTTAATCTTTCGATTTTTGGTCATTCTAATTACAAAATATTGCTGATGCTGTCGAACAAAATTGATAATTTTATAATCATCGTATCCTCTGTCGAAAACAAAGACAGTTTCATATTCTTTTAGCCGAGAGCAAACAAACTCAAGACCATTAAATGTATAGATGTTAATCGATTTAAAACCAGGTTGATTTTCTGAATGGAAAACATCGTATACTGGCATTGGGTGCTTGCTAATTCCTGTTAATGCTGTTATGCAGCTAACGCGATACCCTTTTTCAATTCCTCCATTTATAGATGAACCATCTTTTACCTTTCCAATCGATTCAAAGCATTTTCCATATATTTTCACTACATCCGTATCATCAACAGAAAACACCTTAAGCCCATTTTTGTTCATCATCGATAAAGCTAAGGAAAGGAGATTATTTCGAAAATTAGTGTCATAATCTCTATTTAAAAATCGAGACAATCTTTCAATGGATTTCTTAGGCGTTATTTTCTCATTTAAAGCATGAACAATGTCGCTTAATATGATGCTTTGGCATTTAAGAATTCCATAAATAATATCGGTATAAAATTTTCTTGTTGGTTTATCAAATGTGGAAATCGCCTTATCAAAATAATATAAGAAAAGTCTATCGTAACGGTCGATTAACTTGTTAAAATTACTCATGCAAGATACCTCATTTCTTTTGTGGCCTTTAGATTTTTGCTGAACAACTAAAATCTAGCATAAAGTCATGAAATCTTGCGTAAAATATCAAAAATCACCCTTCTTTGAGAGCGAATATGGATAAAAATGAACTTGTTAAAAACAAAGCCTTAGAAAATGGGGAAACTCAAACCTTAACTAAATATGGCTTAAAGTATAATTTAGTTATATAATTCTTTCATGTTACAATCGTTGCTAAAAAATAGAAAATCAATTGCTAAAGAAAATAAAATTATCCAAATATTCCTATCAAAACTCCCTTATTTTGTAATTTTTGTTGCATCATTTTTACCATTTATTTGTTTTTTCCAATATGGGCAAAACATGTCAAACGGTGATGATAACTACTGGCATAGGATTTGGGTTTATGATTTAGCTTATGGCTGGCAAAATGGTTTCTTTGGTTTTTCTCCTTCGCATTTGTTGATGGGAAATCTTGGAGTTGGGACTTATTTGATGTATGCTCCACTAAGCCATAGCGTGGTCGCTTTGATTCATGTTATCTTTCCGTTTATATCAATAGTTACATCCTGGAAAATTGTAATTATTGGCACGACATTCCTTATGGGAAGTTGGATGCATATGCTAGGAAGGAAGATATGCAGAAACGATATTTGCGGTTTGATGCTGGCTTTGATTTTAGTCTTTGCCCCATATCGAATTAATTGTGTTTTATATCGTGCGGCATATCCTGAATCAATAGCTTTAAGTTTCTATCCGTTACTTTTCCTTGGCATTTACGAAATAGGGCATGGGGATTATAGACCACAAGCATTCCTTTGCTGTATTTTTGGTGTTTCATGCTTGGTTTTGTCTCACCCATATACCGCTTTATTGGGCGTCATTGGTGCCTTAATTTATCTTTTCTTTCAATACAAGGGATTCCTTGGACTATTCAAAGATAAGAGGGCTTTCTTCTACACATGTTCGACCGTTGTGCTTATTTTCTTCTTGGTTTCTTTCTATGTTTTCCCAATGATGCATTACACCAATTCGGGACTTTATTGCGTAAGCGATCCAAAATTAATGTGGGCTAATGTTGAACATATTGTAAGTTCCATGCAGCAAAATGATCTTTTTAGCGGGGTCTTACGTCCAAACTGGATTGATAACCTCGTTCCTAATCAATATCATTTCAACAACATATATAACGAATCTTCTACATCATGGTGGTTAGATTATCTCTATTTTGGTATCTTTGGTGCCCTAGCGGTTTTCTTTCTTTCCTTCTTTGCTAACGAAAAAAGACGTTATATTGGAACCGTACTTGCAGTAGTTTCCTCTTTCTTACCTTTAGCCTGCACGAGAAGGCCAGAGATGCTTGTTGTTACGCCATTATTCGCTTTCTGCATGTTAATAATCGGTTTCTCTAAGAAAGAAGGCTTTGAGATGTCTTTAGCAAAAAGAGATGCCATTGATGAAGTTAAATCTCCTGAAATCTATGCGGCAGTCATTTGTCTTGGCTTAGGTTTCATGTTGCTATTTTGGGGTTCATTCTGGGAAGTCTTGCCAAAGATTTTCCTTAATGCTCAATTCGCTTGGAGAGCATGGGGAATTGTTTTCGTTCTTATAGTAATGATACTTGGCTATTTAGTAAGACCTTTCAGACAAAAAACATATATCCAAGGGGCTTTGGCTATGGTTTTTGCGATTTCTTTCCTTTCTTGCATGGGAATTATCGATAAACGTTTCTGCCTCCAATCAGGTCAAACAGGTTCAGCTGAACCTACTATCCAAACCATCCATGGAGCAAGAGGTCAAGGATCGCAGAATGAATATACTCCTTTAGTCTTTAGAGATTCATCTTATAAGAGTCAATATTCTAATTCCTTATATAAAGAGATTCGTAAAGAACTTTACACAGGCAATGGAATTTCCTATCAATGGGGAATGGAAGATTATCTTGATCCTGTATTCCTTGAAGGAGAAGGAAAGGTGACCATTACTTCCTTGAATTCACCAAATGCCACATTTGATATTACTGTTACATCTTCCACTTCTTATGTTCAATTCCCACAATTTTTCTTTGACGGATATGAATTAGTTCTTGAAGGAGAAAATAATTATACCCTTAAAGGTGAAAATGTTGATGGTCTTTTAAGCTTCCATATTAACGAAGGCACATACAAGGCTTCCTTAAAATGGGTTGGCTTAGCTTCTTATCGTATTGGAATGCCTCTTTTCTTTGTTGGAATTGCCGGATCCATCGCCTTATATGTCGTTCCTACAACAATTGATTACTTCAAAAAGAAAAAAGATATGAAAGCTCTCCAAGAAGCAGAGTTTTAAAAAAGCTCAATTTAATGAGCTTTAATTTATAATGGCTTTTTAAGAATATCGCTATATTTACGTGGATATCTTTTTTCTGTCTTCTTTCCTTTTTGAAGAAGAATTATGACTCTTTCCCCATTAGAATTTGGCAAAGAGGCGAGGCGTGTATCAATATTTGTGATTCCTAATGTCTTAATGGCGTGTGAGGCATTCTTAAGTTCATCCTTGCCATGGGCGCCTTTCATAGCCACAAAAGATCCACCTACCTTTAAAAGAGGAATGCCAAGTTCAAGAAGAACCCTAAGTTCTGCTACAGCTCTAGCAGTAACAACATCGAACGATTCTTTGAAAGATGATAGAAGTTCTTCTACACGAGCGTTAATTACCTTAACGTTTCCTAAGGCTAAGGCTTTGCTAACTTCTTCAAGGAAGGTACATTTCTTTTTTGTCGCTTCAACTAAGGTAAATGAGACGTCTTGATATTGAATGGCCCAGACTAAGCCAGGAAACCCTGCGCCAGAACCAAGATCTGCAACACTTTTTCCACCGCTTAACAAAGACGGAGATGACGCTAAAAGGCAATCATAGAAATGTTTTTCAATCACTTCTTCTTTATTTGTTATCGAAGTAAGATTGAATTTTTCATTCCATTCGACAAGCAAATGAAGATATTCATCAAGTTTGCTTATTCGATCATCACTAACAATAATTTCTTCTTTCTCAAGCAAGGATTTCATTTCTTCATAAGTCATATGATGCCTCTTTTTTTCAATGTTATTATAAGAATAGATATATCGGCTGGATTAACGCCAGAAATTCTTGATGCCTGGCCTAAGGTAAGCGGGGAAACCCTTGAAAGTTTTTCCCTTGCTTCCATAGCTAATTCATCAATATGCATATAATCTAAGTCTTTTGGAAGATGAATATTTTCCATTTTCATGGCTTTTTCCGCGTCTTTTTTCTCTTGTTGGATATATCCTTCATATTTAACTTTCGTTTCTAAAGAAAGAATTGACGCGTCATCAAAGTTGAAAGAATCAAGTTCCTTCATGCATTCAGCGATTTGCTTGTAATGGAGATTTGGGCGTTTGAGCAATTCAAGGCCTTTATGGCCGACTGATGTATCCGTATAACCGTTTTCAAGAAGGTATTTATTGATCTTCTCTTTATCTCCGACATTAGTTTTTGCAAGCGTTTCAATAGCGTTATCAATATCTTGATATTTCTTTTGGAATTTCTTGTATCTTTCTTCCGAAATCAAACCGATATCGTGTCCGTGAGGACAAAGACGTAGGTCTGCATTATCGTGTCTTAACAATAAACGATATTCTGCTCTAGAGGATAAAAGACGATAAGGCTCTTCCGTGCCTTTTGTTACTAAATCATCGATCATGACTCCGATATATGCTTCATCACGTCTAAGAATGAGAGGCTCTTTTCCTAATATTTTTAATGAGGCGTTTATGCCTGCCATTAAACCAAGTGCAGCCGCTTCTTCATAGCCTGAAGTTCCGCATATTTGCCCTGCGCCATATAAACCCTTATATTTCTTTAATTCGAGTGTGTAATCAAATTGCAATGGTTTTATTGCCTCATATTCAATTTCATATGAATATTTTAGAATCCTAGCATTTTCAAGCCCTGGCAATGAATGAACCATCTTTTCTTGGAAAGAATGAGGGAAACCAGTCGAAAAGCCTTGCAAATAAATCGAATCTCCATCACGATATTCAGGTTCAAGGAAAAGCTGATGACGTTCTTTATCTTTGAAACGAACCATCTTTGATTCGATTGCAGGGCAATAACGCGGTCCAGCTGCAACGATTGTTCCATTAAATAAAGCAGACTCTTCAAGATTATCTAAAACTAATTGCTTTGTTTCTTTCGAAGTATAGATTAACCAACAAGGAAGCTGCTCTTCAAGTGGAGTGAATTCACTAGTTTCATAGGAAAAAGCTAATTCTCCAGCCATGCCAGGTTGAATTAAGGCGTTAGAAAAATCTATTGTCTTTTTGGATATTCTTGGAGGAGTTCCTGTCTTTAATCTAAATAAATCAAGGCCCATTTCCTTTAGATATGGAGCAAGACCATGAGATGCTTTTTCTCCATCAGGACCACCAGGAACAACCTCTTTTCCTGAGATAAGAGTTGATTCCATATAAGTTCCAGTCGTAATGATTACGGCCTTAGAATAAATCTCTTCACCAGTTGAAAGTCTTACGCCAAAAACTTTTTCTTCATCATGAAGAAGAGCTACGACTTCACATTCCTTAATTGTTAAATTAGACGTGTTTTCAAGGACGCTTTGAACATAAGCTGGATAACCTTTTTTATCTACTTGTGCTCTAAGGCATTGGACTCCGGGCCCTTTGCCGGTGTTAAGCATCTTAATTTGCAATGGCTTATGATCGGCAAATTTTCCCATCATTCCGCCTAAGGCGTCGATTTCTCTAACAACAATTCCTTTTGCTGATCCACCGATATGTGGATTGCAAGGAGTGTTAGCAATCATCTTTTTATTTAAGGTGCATAAAAGAGTGTTTAGTCCCATATGTGCGGCGGCAGAAGATGCCTCAACTCCTGCATGTCCTCCGCCAATTACAATAACATCAAAATCGTATTTCATATTCTAACCTATTGAATCGGACATATCTAAGGCAATCAAACGGTTAAGTTCAATCGCGTATTCCATCGGAAGTTCTTTAGCAAAAGGCTCAATAAAGCCCATGATGATCATCTGAGTCGCGTCTTCTTTTGATATTCCTCTAGATTGAAGATAGAAAAGTTCATCTTCGGAAATCTTTGAAACTGTTGCTTCATGCTCGATGAAACTTGAGGAATTACGAATCTCATTCTTTGGGTATGTATCGGAAAAGGATTTGTTATCGATAATCAAGGTATCGCATTCAACGTGAGCATGAGAATTTTCAGCAGTTGGCATGATTCTAACCGTTCCTCTGAAATTGGCTGTTCCACCATTTTTACAGATTGATTTTGAAATAACGGTCGAGGAAGTATTCTTTCCAATATGAATCATTCTTGACCCATTATCTTGGAATTGTCCTTTGCCACCGACTGCGATTGAAATAGCGTTTCCTTTTGCGCCATCTCCTTTAAGAATACAAGCAGGATATTTCATATTTCTCATCGAACCGATATTGCCATCAACCCATTCCATTAAGCCGTTTTCCATAACAAGGGCTCTTTGAGTAACGAGGTTGACGATATTGTTAGACCAGTTCTGAACTGTCGTATATCTGCATCTAGCATCCTTAAGAACAATTATTTCAACAACTGCAGCATGTAATGATTCTTTTGAATATATTGGGGCAGTGCATCCTTCAACATAATTAATCGAAGATCCTTCATCACAAATAATCAAAGACCTTTCGAATTGCCCGGATTTCTCATTATTGATACGGAAATATGATTGCAGAGGCTTATCTAAATGGACTCCTTTTGGAACATAGATAAAGGATCCTCCGGACCAAACTGCTGCGTTAAGAGCGGCAAATTTGTTATCGCCAATCGGAACGACAGTTCCAAAATATTTCTTGAACAAATCAGGGAAAAGTTGGAGACCCATATCAGTAGAAAGGAAAATAACGCCTTTCTTTTGAACCTCATCAAGCATGTTATGGTAAACAACTTCTGACTCATATTGGGTTGTAACGCCAGAAAGGAATTTTTGTTCTGCTTCAGGAATGCCTAATTTACTAAATGTATTCTTGATTGCTTCAGGAACTTCATTCCAGCTTTGCTTATCAGTGTTAGCGTAACGTGTGTAGTACGTATATGAATCAAAATCAAGGAATGAAAGATCCGGTCCATAGGAAGGCATTGGGTAGTTTTCAAAAGCTTTTAAAGCCTTAAGACGATATTCAAGCATCCATTCAGGCTCATTTTTGATGCGTGAAATCTCACGAATGACATTCTCATTTAAGCCTTTGCCTGTGCTAAAAATAGAATTAGCATCCGTTTTAAAATCGTATTTATATTCACTTTCAAGAAAAGAGGTGTCTTTATTATCAGCCATTTATTTTCCCTCCTTCTCATCTTTTTCAAGCATTTCTCTCATGCTAGTCCAACCCATTGTCGCGCAATGGATACGAGCAGCTTGTTTGCCAGTGTTCATGAAAACCAATGCTTCGTCTAAAACGGAGTCGTCATATTCTTTTTCCTCAATCATGTTTAAATATTGAGTGATCGTATATAAGGCATCCTTATAATCGTTTCCAATAATTCTGTCACACATGATATCGGTTGAAGCAGAGGAAATCGTACAAGCGACTCCTTCCCATTTTGCATCAATGATCTTTCCGTCTTTTGCTAAAAGATAAAGATCAAAATCATCGATACAATTAGTGCTAGAGGCATGAAGTTTTTCATAATCTGCCTCATTAGCAGGTACTCCCTTATGTCTTGGGGAGGAATAATGATCCATGATGATTTCTCTCATCATCATTGGGGTTAATTCAAAAGTAGGCATCTAAGAAATCCTTTCCATGCTTGATAGCATCAGCTAAAACATCAATATCTTCTTTAGTCGTATAAATATAGAAACTTGCTCTAACAGTCGCAGGCGTTCCTAAGAATTCATTAAGGGCTTTTGCACAATGCTGGCCACTTCTGCAAGCAATTCCTTTGCTATTAAGGAAGGTTGCAGCATCTTGAGCAAAAACGTCTTTGATATTGAAAGTCACAATTCCAGATTCGCTGTTTTCGTTATAGATAATCGCATTATTTGTTTCTTTGATTTTTTCAATCGCGTATTTCTTTAATTCTTTTTCGTGTGCGTTTATTTCATCCATTCCAAGAGAAGAAAGATAATCAATTGAAGCACCTAATCCATAAATGCCTTCGATGTTAATCGTTCCTGCCTCGAAACGCGCTGGAGGAGGTAGCAAAGTAAATAAGCCGCAAGAATTGAATTTGTCGTTCATTCCTCCACCAACCAGGTATGGATTCATCTTTTCAAGCAATTCGTATTTGCCATAAAGAACGCCGATTCCTGTTGGACCACACATCTTGTGCCCGGAAAAGGAAAGGAAATCACAATCAAGATCTTGAACATCAATTTTCATATGGGGAACAGATTGCGCTCCATCAAGGGAGAATAATGCACCAGCCCCATGGATGACTTTAGCCGCTTCTTTAACAGGAAGAACGTATCCTAAAACATTAGTCACATGAGCCAGAGAAACTATTTTCGTGTGGGAATTGATAGCCTTTTTTAGATTTTCGATGGTAACTTTGCCTTCTTTGTCTAAATCAATAAATTTAACTATTGCCCCGGTTTGTTTAGCAACGACATACCATGGCAAAACATTTGAGGCGTGTTCTCCTTCGTCAATAAGAATCTCATCTCCTTCATGAAGATATTTTGCGGCATATCCGTAAGCGACTAGATTTAATGATGAAGTTGCTCCAGATGTGAAGACAATCTCATTAGAACTTTTTGCATTAATGAAATTACAAACCTTTTCTCTTGTTTTTAAGATTCTTTGATCAGCGTTATAGCAAAGATCATAATCTCCGCGATGAGAATTCGACGTTTCAAATTCATAATATTGTTTAACTGCATCAAGAACAGAATATGGTTTGAAAGTCGTTGAAGAATTATCTAAGAAAACTAGCCTCTTATCCTGCATCTTGATGTTATTTGTATACATTGGGAAATCTTTTCTGATTTCTTTAGGATCAAACATATCAGATACCTCCTTCAACGATAGAGTCGATACGTTTAATCACTTCTTCATCGGTAAAATAATTTTCAATTGGCTTTAAGTAGCCTAAAGCAATAAGTCGTTTAGCTTCTTCTTCGGATAATCCACGTGATTCAAGATAGAAAAGATGCTCTTCGTTAAGTTTTCCTACTATTGCCGCATGGCTTGCTATGACATCATTATCAGAAATTTTCAAAAATGGTGAAGCTAATCCATCTGCATCAGGATCGAAAACAATTATTTTCGCTTCTTGACGCGTCTTAGCTTTTTCGGCACCATTTTCTATTGCTGAAACACCGGTAAAAGTGATTTTTGAAGATTCTCTAGCAATCCCGTAGTTGCTCATCAGCGCTTCCGTATGTCTTTCTTTATGATTTACAGAGGTTTCATATATCTTTTTTGAATTTTTAAAAGAAAGGGAGGCAAGATGCCAATCCGCTTTGCTACCTTCACCAATAAGATTAACAACTAGATTAAATTGACAAGATCCGCCAGTGAAATCAGCCATTCCACCAATAAAGGTAGCATCTTGATTAACATTGACAATGATATTCGTTTTTGGAGGAATCTTTTCGAAACAGGCGATGTTTAGTCTATATGAAGAATTGGCTGGGACATCAATGGTTAATTCTTCAGGGAAGGAATCTAAGTAGAGACCGTAATTTAAATTATTTTCCATCTTTACTCGTCCCAACTCTGGTTGCGCAAGCGCCAATAGATACATTATTCATCGCTGCCCCAACTTCTTTATCGATATTGATGTTAAGCTCATGTTTGAGCCATTCATAGCCTTGCTTATCGACTTTCTCGTATAGTTCAGGCCCACCTTCTAAAACGACACGTCCATTGATAAGGATGGCAGTTCTTGTTGGTCTGACCATTTCTAGAAGTCTTGCATAGTGAGAAATCATTAAAAACGCAGTGCCTTTTGCTTGTTGCTTCTTGATTGTTTCTGCGACAACATTCATTGCATCAACATCCAAACCGGAATCGATTTCATCTAGCATGGCAATTTTTGGTTCAAGCAGTTCCATTTGAAGAATTTCATTACGTTTTTTCTCGCCCCCAGAAAAACCTTCATTCAAATTTCTTTTGCTCATCTCGAATGGGATTCCCATATCTTTATAAGCTGTTTGTAAAGCGTTATAGAATTGGAAAAGACTCATTGGTTTCTCTCTATGAGCATTCATTGCAGCCTTGTAGAAATCAGCACTGTTTAACCCAGGAATTTCAGCTGGATATTGCATGGCTAAGAATAGTCCAATCTTGCTTCTTTGATCAGGGCTCATTGCTAAAACATCTTGTCCTTCGTAACTGATGCTGCCACTTGTAACCGTATAACGTGGGTTACCCATAATGACGGCTAATAAAGTTGATTTGCCATGGCCGTTTGGGCCGAGCAAAGCAAGTGTTTCACCATCTTTTATTTCCAAGTTAACGCCTTTAAGAATCTCGACGTCCTTTACTGATGCATGTAAATCTTTTATCACTAATGAAGACATAAATTTCCTCCGAAATGCAATGTATTTTAATTCACGTGTATGCGTGCGAGCAAACAATATGATAAAAAATTTGTTAAAATATTTTTTTATTGACTATTTATGTTTGCTTATTTTTTAAAAATTATTTCTTCCAACATTTGAAATCGTCGGATGCCAATTAGACACAAATTATACAATTTTTATAAATGAATTTTCGAAATATTTAGCGAATTTAACCAAATAAACAAAAACAAAAAAATAAAGATTCATAATCTTTTCATACATTATATTGACTATGGTTTATTTTTTCTATTCTTGTGGTTCGGCAATGTTCTTATTTGCATTTCATTTTTATACGTTAAGTTACATTTTCTTAGCAAAATTCTCGCTTTTTTGCGCTTTTATCAAAAAAATCGCTCTCGTACGCGTGAAATTACTTGCAAGCATTCTCTTATGAGAATAAACTTATTTCGCATGTTTGTAGAAGGAGGACGAGTCCACACTTATGAAAAATAAAAAATGTGCCCTCGGTTTTGTAGCCGCTCTCGCTGCCATAACGGGATTGGCAAGCTGCGACCAAGCAACAGAAAGTAAAGATGGAGCAATATTCACCTATACCGATGCTAATGGAAGACGCACAAGCTACACAACTGACGACCTATTAAAGAACTACAGCCAAAACAGTTCCTCATTGAGCACTGAATTTGACAAAATCTATGAAGCTTTAATTCGTCACTATTATGAAACAACAGGCAAGTCTAAGCTTGCCAACCTTGAGTCTGAGGCAACTCAAGCATTATTGAATGACAAATTAACCGCTCAAACCAATGCTGACAGCAATGGTACGACCTATGAGCAAGAATTCGAAACTATTCTTGATTCAAACAACGTCGACAATGCTAGCGAGCTTTGGGAAAAGCATCTCTACGAAAAAGAGAAAGATCTCTTCGAAACAGATGTTTATGAAAACTTTAACCTTGGTACCGGTTCTGGTATTAACGGTTATGAAGTTCTTCGTGATGGTGGCTATTACACCACAGACGGAACTCACCATTCCATGTTTGATTTCAAATCAGAAGACTATGGAAAAGTTCAAGATGGCTGGTTAAAAGACCAAATGCCATATGAAATCCGTCATATCTTGGTTAAGTTAAATTCCGGTAGCAATAAGAGCTACACCCAAGATAAGATCACTGAACCTACCGCCACTGGCGAAGGTGGAGAAGTCACAAAACTCACCACTGTCTTAAAAGGCTTAGCTGGCGCAAATACATCATCCGGTACTCTTTCCGGGCTTGACGATTCAGAACGACAAACTTTCGATTCATTATCAAGCTATTCCGATGATGATGGGTCAAAAGCAGCATTCGGTGAATATTCAAAATCCGGTGAAGGCCCAATGACCAAATCACAAAATTCTGAATTAGTTCACGAATTCATCTATGGCGTTTATGCATTCGAATCTCTTTACAATAAGAGAAATAATGATTCAACCAAGAATCCATATGGTGCAGAAAACTCCTATCGTATCGCTCCTGGCTTAAAGCAGGATGCCACAAGCCAAGCTGACATCGATACGAATTTAACCGTTCTTGATGAAAGTGGCAATGAAACAACCGTCTACGATTATTTCAAGAATTCCGGTGTTGGTTCAATCCCATTCGGCGCGATTATGGCTCTCGCTGATGCTGGCAAAATCGAAACCGATGACTCCTCTTCTAAAGGCAAAGTCAACGAAGGTAACGAAGCATTCTATCCACGTAACGTTATCTATAATAAGTATTTTAATAAGCACAACGTTTGTGTTATCACTCCAAATGCTATCGCTTATAACGCCGTTAAGGTCTATAACGATGATGGATCATTATCTAACACATATCGTGCAACTTGGGCAAATAGTGAAACCTTAACCGCTGCTCAATCAGCCATGGATCAATTCTATGATTCGAAAAATCATACATTGAAAGCCGCTGAAAGCACTGATGGCGTTTATACTTCCCAATTTGGAAATCTTCCAGGATTCTCCGTTAATACACAAGATATCCTTCCAGATTACACCAATAACGTCTTAACAGATTCTGCAGGCGAAATCGTCTTAGCAGTACGCGCGGGCGCTTCCTCTTATCAAGGTATCCACTTAATCACCGTTAAGCGTTCAGCCCTTTCTCAATATGGTGTCACCTTCGACAGTGCAACAAAGACCACAAAAGAAAACACCTTAGCTGATGTTGGAACAGAAACAAACGGAAAGATCACTTACAAGACGAACTCTCCATCACTTTCTGATTACTACAGCATCTATACCCCAGACAGCAATAACTATCCAACATTTGGCGATGCTAAGTCAAAGATGTCAACATACGTTAACTATAACGTCCATGACAACTCTGAATATGCAACTCGTGCTGGTTGGATCACTTCTGCTATCAAATCCGGTTTCTCCGATAATCTTTCTTCCTATTTATTCCAATATTTAGTTGAGAATAATAAGATTGAATTCACGAATACCGAAATCGGGAATTCCGTTAAGAACTACATTAAGGTCAAGCGTCAATCCACTGCTGACACCGCTCATAAGACATGGGCTGATAACTGGAAAGAATATGCCGAACAACTCGTTGCCCAAAATGAGGAAAGAAGCATTGGCTACACCACAACTGGTGCCAATGGAAATTCAAAACTCATAACTGAGGCTGCCGCTATTGAATTCGGTAATCCTAAAAAGAAAGATACCAATTATACACTCTGGCAAAAAGGAGGAGCGTGCTATTACGCTACAACAACCAATGACTAAGAAACATTTATTAGCTTTAGGAGCTATGGTTTGCTCCATCTTCTCACTTGCTTCATGCGACAAGGTTGAAGCCTCATTAACGCCAAGCCAAGCCGATGGTAAAGTTCTTAACATCGATCAAACCAACGCCAATACTCTTAAAGATATCTATGATGCGTTGATCACTTCAGGAAACACAAATTCCGAAAAGATCCTCAATAACATCCTCTATATCTATTCCGAATCCATGTTCGGTTCCTTCTTAGGAAAAGATGGCAACAAAGGCGTCAAAGATATCGTTGCAACTTATTTAACTGATAAGAGCACCACTGACATCGATTCTTTCATCAATGATCACGTCTCTTACCAAGTTAAAAAAGATGGTGCAATTAACTATGAAGCATCAAGAGTTCGTGTCGTTAATTTCTATAATGACATCCTCTATCGTGTTTACACAACTTTCCTTGGATATGTAACAAATTCTTCCTATCAAGAAAGAAACAAATTCAACGAAGATAAGTTCTATGATGCCCAAATCAAAGCCTATTACAACTTAGGCGATGATCACTTCGACGAGTACAAACAAGTCGAAGGCGATATGTTCATTGATGAAGATAAGCCTGGCGATGTCGATGGACTAAATAACACTTATATTGTCAAATACTTCAAGAGTATTTGGACAACATATGGTGAATACATCGAATTAAATATCCTTCCTGATCTCTATCGTAATGAGCTCATCACCGAATACATGTATACGCAAAACGATGCGCAAATTAACTTAACTGCCGCTCGTAATGTTGAATACATCTCCCTTTCTAGCAACGCTCAATATACCGATGCCGTTAAAGCCCTTATGGAGCAATATTGCGCAAAGGTCATCGAAGCTAAGAAAGTTGATGATTATGGTTTCTCCTTCTTATCATCCTTATATAAGGGAACCGACCAAGAATTGGTTACAGATAACCCAACAACAGAGGCTGGTAAATTAGCAAAAGAAATCTACGAAGCAGCCCACTGGACACATTCCACTATCACTGTTGGAACAAATGAGATTCACTATTATGTTCAATCCTCATTTGGTACAACATGTGCTAAGTATCAAGTTCTTCTAAATCAAACAACACGCGATGATTCTGATGCCAACTCCATCTATTCAGATTTCACAAATTCTGGCTCATATAGCAAGGAAACTGGTTTCAACATCAAGATGCAATCTTTGATTTCTGAAGGCCATACAACAAAAGGCTGGTATACTTCTGGCGGATTATCTTCCCTCCCATCATCATTAAGCACCCGTGTCTTTAAGACAGCCGTTGCTAACGAAGTTGATACTCACGAAGGTGATTACGAAGGCAACTATGGACGTTATATTGGTGGAAAATATTTCTTAACTCCAGCAACATATTCTGAAACTGAGAAATATCCATATCTCGTTCAAGATGGTTCAAACTACTATATCGTTTGGGTCAAAGAAGCAACAAAGGCTTCCAAATTCACCTCCACAAGCGAATCTGACTTCAACTACGATAAGCGTGGAACCTTAGAAGGAGAAAAGATTGCTCGTAAAGTCGCATATTCTCTCTCTTCTATCGATACATGGAAAACTGATGCCAAGGCCTACTATGTCCAGCAAATGGCAGTCATGTACCATGACGACTATGTCTATTCTTATTTCAAGAGTCAATTCCCAGATCTCTTTGATTAATCAAAAATAGTCTTATAATATAGGGGCAGGTTAACTGCCCCTTTTTCTGAAGAAAGAAGACAAAAAATATGAATGATGTATTTTGCAAAATTATCAAAGGCGAAATTCCTTCAACCAAAGTTTACGAGGATGATGATGTTCTAGCGATCCTTGACGTCTCTCAAGTAACAAGAGGACATACTCTCGTTATGCCTAAAAAGCATTACAAGAACATGTTAGATTGCCCAAGCGATATCCTCCATAAAGTGATGGATGTTGCTCAAAGAATTGGTCAAGCTGATATGTTAGTTCTTGGTGCCTCAGGAATTAATTTCCTTACAAATGCTGGTGAAGCTGCAGGACAAAGCGTACCTCACTTCCATGTGCATGTTATTCCAAGATACGCCGGAGAAGATAGCAATTTCCAACTCGAAATGAAGGAAAGCGACACAAGCAAGATGAATCTACCAGCTCTTGCTAGCGAAATCTCAAGCAAACTTAAGTAAGTAACAAAATAAGCCTAGGCAACTCACCTAGGCTTTTCTTATGCCTATTTATTGTTTTCGTATTTAGGAAGGAAGAAGCAATGATTATCCATTGCAAAGATTCGTTCCGTCCATTCGCCAGGATTAATGTTTTCCTCTGCTTTAAGGATAACATTAATCTTAGCGTCGAAATCATCAATAGAGGCCAACACAAAGGCTTCTCTAGTCAAAGGAGGAATTGGTGAACCAAACTCTGGCTTGCTATGGTGAGAAAGAATCATATGTTCTAAAAGCATTGGGGTTTCGCCGGTGATATTTAGTTTTTCAGCGGCCATTCTAATCTCTCCGGCCATAATGGATATATGCCCAAGGAGCTTTCCTTCATCAGTATATTTTGTTGCAACTGGTCCAGATAATTCAATTGTCTTTCCTAAGTCATGAATTAACGCACCCGCAATAACAAAATCACGATTGATTTCGGGATATAGTTTGCAAACTCCTTCAGCCATTCTGGCCATTGATATCGAATGATACAAAAGGCCCGAAGAAAAAGCATGGTGATTTCTTACTGCCGCAGGATAAACAACATATTGGTCATGAAATTTATTGATTAGATATGTAGTTAAGGTTTTTAGATCTCCTTCATGCAAGGAATCAAGGAATGAATAAAGTTCTTTTTCTAATTGTTCCTCACTAACTGGGGAAGATGGAACAAATAAGGTAACATCAATGTTATCTTTGTCTAGAAGAGTTCCGCTAAGAACCTTCATTTGAAGATGATCGCGATAATTTAAAACCTCTCCTTCAATAGCAATGATATTTCCAACAACGAAAGTCGTTAAATCATCTGGAAGAATGTCCCATTTCTTGCCTTCGATTGTTCCAGAAGAATCTTGCAAAGTTATATTTAAATAATTCTTTCCTGCCGTAGTCACGCATTTTGCAACCGATGCAATTAAATATTGTGATTTAACATGCATGCCATCAGCTAAATCTTTAATCATCATATTCTCTATCCTCCATTAATCCTTTTATCTCTTCGTTAGTATAACCTTTTCTTAACAAGGTTTGATATATTCTTCTTTTAACTTCGTATTCGGAATACTTTCCAGAAAATTTCCTTTTCAAGGATTCATATTCTCTTTTTAATTTTGCTTCACTTAGGCTTTTGTTTTCTTTGTAATTTGAAATTGCCTTAAGAGAATCCGCTTTACTAAATCCTCTAACTATCAAGGCATTAAGGGCTTTTCTTTTTTTCTCATTTAATGGCAATGAATCATATCTTCCTTCGATCATTGATGCGAATTTAGCTGCATTCTCTTCTTCATTAAGAAATTCTAAAGAATCAACAATTTCGTTAGAAATCATTTTCTTGTGCAAAAGATCATCTTTGATACGTAGCTTTCCGTATAAGGTCGCTTCTTTTTCTTCCTTGTATTGCTTAGCAAAATTCGTATCATCAAGCAGACTATTCTTCTTCAAATGCAAAATGATTGATGAATGGTTTTTTCCTTCAGGCAATTTCTTTTTGATTTTTTCTCTTATCTCATAAGAACTATAGCAACCTTTTATCGCTAAGGATAAGGCATACGTGTATATCTTTTCGGTCTCAGATGACTTTTTTAGCTTATTAAATTCATCATCGGAAATTTCCTTATTTACATACAAATAATGATCCGTGAAAGTATCTTCTGATAGAGTTAAAACATCTAAGCCAAAGGAAACTACATAGGTATGTTTGTTCTTATTTTCAACAATTGACGTGATTCTTTTCCCCATAATACTTACCAATCACGTTTGATTGCCCTCTCATAAACACGTTTGACACGTTCATAGAATTTATCGATTGAATATTCGCTTAATCCGTCTAAAGCCGCTTTACGGACGATTTCTTTTTCCTTGTCGTCCATTTCTATGATCATATTCAATTTCTTGGCCATATCATCCTCATTTAAGAAGAAGAAACCATTCTTTCCATCATTAATTGTCGAAAGCAATGTATCGTCGTATCTTGCCATTAATAAAACGCTTGAAGCCATCGCTTCCATAAAAGTAAGACCTTGAGTTTCAGTGATTGATGCGGAAACAAAAAGATCTCCGACTTGGTAATATAGAGGGGTTTCAGTAGGTTTAACCGGTCCAAAGAATTTGACATTATTGGCTATTCCTAATTCTTCAACTAGCTTTTGAAGCTCTTCTAATGCCGGGCCTCCTCCAACAATAACGAAAACTGTCTTTCTTTTTGGAAATGACTTTAAATATTTAGCATAGCCTTTTAAACAAATATCAATGCTCTTTTCTTTTGCGACTCTTCCTAAGGAAAGAATTACGAAAGTATCATCGCTAATTCCGTGACTTCTTTTTATTTCTTTTACCCTTTCTTGATCGACGTTTTCTTTAGCAAATTTGCTAAAATCGATGCCGGTAGGGATAACGTTAATATAAGAATCAACACCAATAGAACGCATGTATTCTTTCGTTTTTACTGATGGAGTTATGAATTCTGTAGCAACATTTGATTTATATCTAACATATGATCTAACAATCCCTTTTGCTATGCGATCTAAGTAACCTCTAGTCGCATAATATGTGTAATCCTCTAAAGCTGTATGAAAGGTATAAACAACAGGTATGCCTAATTGCTTAGCAAGCAAGAAACCGAATTGACCAATACCTGCGTCAGTTTGAATATGCACAACATCAGGTTTGAATTTCATTATTATCTTTTTTGCGTTAGATGAATATAAGCCGGCAATTCTATAGTCATACATTTTCATTTTGAATCCAGGCAAACGCAAAAAATCTCCATCAAGGCACATTTCGTTGCCATATGGGTTAGTCGTGCAAACCATTATTTCTTGCCCATTCTTTTTGAAAGCGTCATATAAGGTTCCACTTGACGTTGCAACACCATTGATTTCTGGTGGAAAAGTATCAGAAAAAATAATTGGTCTCATATATTAATTGCCACCTTTCTTTGAAGGGAAATCGGTAACAATATAGTCATCGCCAGTTTCCTGACCGTATTCTTTTAAAGTAAGATTGCTCATCATTTTCTTTCTTACTGCCGCTCTAGATAATTGCTTAGTTTCAAACATTGTATCAGAAGAATGTTTTCTTTCGGCATAAGTATCAAGTTGAACATTAACAAAGGTTTGCCTATTAGCATAGGAATAGTCTTCTTTTGGCCTTGAATGATATAAGGCTGCAACAAGACCCGAAATAATAACAATTAAGTGATATGTTGCAACACGCCAAATGATCTGAGCAGCAACGATATTCGAAGAGGCCGTTCTGGTTATAACAAGTGAGCCATTAACAACTGCTTGCGTTTCGACATAAAAGCCTTGGAACATGGCATTGAAGAAAAGTTCTGAAACGCCAGCTGAACCAGGAAGAGGCATTAAGCCGGTGACCATTTGATGGAATGCACTTCTACAAGCACAGTCGAAAAACATTCTTATGTCAAATCCTTCATTAGGTCCGAAAGCGCCAAGAGCCAAACCAGCAAAATAAGGGATTGAGAACCTTAACGTCAATATAAGCATCATCGAAATATAGATAAAAACCGTGACAGGTATGTTTGATTGAAGACGTTTTAACTCAATTTTGAAGTTTTCAACTTGTACACGAAGGTTCTCTCTTGTCTTATCGGGATTTTTCAAAATTCTAATTTTCCCTAGGAAACCAACGATATAATGCATGATGAAATTATGAAAATGATGCGAATAACTCATCAATAATAAGCCAAGAATGACAGCCAAATTCAAACCGAATCCAATAACGATCAATGGCAACATCGTGACCGTTCCATCCCAGCCAAATAAATCAACGTTAGGAATCTTGAATGAACCAATTGATGCAATAGCGTTCCATTCAAATAAAATGGCAATGATATCAAAACTAATCAAGGCAAATTGGTAAATAATGAACCACATGACCATGATTGAAGCGGCATTAGATACCTCAATCCCCTGTTTTTTCAGAGTATAAACCTGCATAACCTGGCCACCGGAAGCGCCTGGAGTAACATTGTTATAAAAAGCACCGATCATTGAATTCGCTAAGCCTTGGTGAAAATAATAATGTCTCGTATATAAACGGCAGAAAACAACCATAACGAGTGCTTCAAGGCAATACGTTATAAACATAACCGCAACAATTATTAGCAAATAAATCGGTGAACACGTCGTTAAAGCGGACCAAATTTGATTAATGCCAAGCAAAATATCGCCTTCACCAGCACTATAAAAAGAAATGAAAAGAGTAACGATAGTTAGAACTAAAACCAAGCCAAAAGATATAACGTATGACTTCTTTTTTGATTTTTCTTTCTTTTTTGCTTTCTTAATCTTTTCGGCCATAAGTAAAATAGTTTCTAAGAAACTATGTTATTTTATCATGGTAATTAGTTAATGGGTAGAAATTAAGAAAGGAGGAAAGCAATATCCTCTTCGGTCAAAGAAGAAATAGCGTTATCACCGGACTTAATTAGATCGTCATAAAGAGTTTTCTTGTAGTTTTGCAAAAGAAGGACTTTCTCTTCAATAGAATTATGACAAATTAGCTTAAGAACTGTGACAGGACGTTTTTGCCCAAGTCTATGAGCACGGTCTGTAGCTTGCTCTTCTGATGCGATATTCCACCATGGGTCTAGGTGGATAACGATATCTGCACCGGCAAGATTTAATCCTGTACCGCCTGCTTTAAGGGAGACAAGCATTATTGAAACATCATCTTCCTTATTAAACTTGTTCGCTAAATCCAAGCGGTCTTTAGCGTCGATTTTTCCATTTATGTAATATGAAGGAAGACCATTCTCTTTTAAGTTTTGACTAACATTATCAAGGACTTTAGTGAATGAAGAGAAAATCAGAACCTTATGGCCTGCGGAAACGCTTTGCTTAGAGTAGTCAATCACATATGACATCTTGCTCGATAAGTTTTTGAAACCTTCGAAAAATGATGATGCATCAACGCAGATTTCTCTTAATGAAGTAAGCACAGGCAAGAAACTGAAAGCAGAGAATCTATCATGTGTTGTAGATGTCTTATCTTTCGAATCTTTGAGCTCTTTCTTAGCTTTTTCTAATGTTGAATCGTATAACATTCTCGATTCATCATCCATAGTAAGAGTAACGACTCTTGTCTCTTTCTTTGGCAATTCCTTAAGAACCTCTTTTTTGGTTCTTCTAAGTAAGAATGGCGAGATACGTTTTCTTAATGATGCTCTAGCCTCTTGTTGATTTCCGGCCAAAACATATCTAATCTTAAAAACACCATAACTATTTAAGTAATTTGGCATCAAAAAATCAAAAATCGACCACAAATCCCCCATGGAATTTTCAATCGGCGTTCCTGTTAAGGCGAATTTAGACACACAATGAATGTTTCTTACAGCCTTTGATTTTAATGTTTTGAAATTCTTTATTAATTGAGCCTCATCAGTAATAAGGACTTCAAATTTATGTTTTGAATAATATGAAAGATCGTTCCTTAAAGAATCATATGAGGTAATATATGCCGCATTTTCATCTTCTTTGATTGATGAAATTATCTCAAGACGTCTTTCCTTACTTCCATCTATGACTTGTACTTTTGCATCTTTTTTCCATTTTAGGAATTCTTTTTCCCAGTTATAGATGACACTCTTTGGCGCAACGATCAAAAATGGTTTCTTCGATTTTATTGAATATAAGAAAGCAATCGTTTCAAGCGTTTTCCCTAAACCCATATCATCAGCTAAAATTCCGCCTAAATGATTCTTATAGAGAGTATAAAGCCATAAGACGGCAATCTTTTGATAAGGACGTAATGACGGAGTGATTTCTTCACAAATTTCTAGATCTGAATCCTTGAAGTTTTTTATTTCAAGGAAAGCCTCTTTTAAAGAAACATCCTCATCTAAGGCTATTTGTCCATTCTTATATTCGCTATCTAAACGGAAAGCCTCAGACATAGGAAGATGGGACGAAGTAAAATCTTCTCCCAACTTTTCTTTTTTCTTCAAATCGTTAATCTCAGCAATTTTTGGGTCATCAAGTAAAATAATGTTATCCCCTAAAAGGACATAAGTTTGTTTTTTCTTATATGCATTAAGGATTAAATTTAGCTGAGCATCGCTAAATTGTTTTGATTTAACTTTCAAAGACAGCCAATCTTCATGACGTTCTATATGTAGGCTTATATCCCCCATTTTGGTAACTTTGCTAGAAGAAAGTTTTTTAGAAAGGTAAACCTTTGCTCTTTCCTTTAGGAGAGTCAAATCGCTTTTTAAGAACTTAAGAGATTCTTTTTGACTTTCTTGAATTCCTTCTTCTATTCCTCCGACCGCACTTAAGGCAGCTAAATATAGATTAATCTCTGTTGCAAAGGATGTGTTTAGAATCGCTTCTTTCTTGGCTATTTTTCTTCCTGAAAGAGAATATTCACTCTTAAATGAAAGTGCGCCATTTTCGGAAATATCAACATATAGAGCAATTCCAAAACGCGCAACATCATTCTCTTCTTCTTTTAAGGAGGAAGACAAAACGACATTCTTTTTAAAGATATCTTCGACAAATGAATAATCGGACAAACGATGTTTGATGAAGAAAGCAAATATCTTCTTCGATGTAGCATTTGCAAAATGATAGATGGTAATAACATTCGATAAATCATCAAAATAGACAAGGCATTTTTTTAGAATCAAACTTTGACAATGGACGTTATCTTTTATTTGAGGGATAAGATCTATCTCACCGTTATTTTTGTATTTGAAACCAGCTTTGGCGATATCTTTCATGACATAATATGAGGTTCCATTCCAGTAGATATTTTCTCCAAGCATTATTTCTAATATATCTGCAAACTGGTCTACGCTTAGTAACATCTCATTCGAAATGAAATCCGTCGAGGATCTAGCGACGATTTCTAGATATTTGAGTATCCTTTGCCCGTTTTCTAGGAAGAGGCTATGTTCAAGTGAATAAGACGATTGGTTATATGAATATTCTCTTTCTTCAGAATATTTGTTGAGGAATGGAACGATTTGATAAACTGGCAATTTCTTTTCATTCCCATCCCAAAGTTCTAAGGCGCAGTAGAAATTATCGTTTTCTTTTCTTAAACGTAAGACCACTTCCCAAGATCCTGATGAAGGTTTTAATGAAGAATTCGTCACATTTTGATTATCTTCTCCAACATTAAAGATTGATAAAAATTCTTCCCTTAATTTTCTTCTATTATTTATTTCTCCATCTTCCAAGAAAGGAACATCTTTTAAGATTGGATATATATTTGGATAAAGTTTTTGCATTTCTTCTTCATTAAGGCCATTTTCATTTTGAAAAAGACAAACGTATAATGCTTTTTCTTCATCGGTTGAATCATTAACATTTTCAATATCAAGTAAGCCATTTGATGAAACGGATATAGAAATATAAGGCGCTCTTTTTGCTAAAGAAAAATCAGTTAGGAATGCTTCATAAATCAATTTTTCTTTTATTTCATCATAATGATAGACGATGTGATATAAGCCTTTATTGAAATCATTAAGAAAAGAAGGTACCTCTCCAAAAGAAAGATAGTAGTTAACGATTTCTTCTCCTCTTTCTTTAGCTCTACTTATAAACATTCTTTTCCCTTTCCGTATGAAAACATATTCACTCTTTTTAGCAAATCATTTCTTTCTAAAAGATATAACCAAATCCCCTTTATTTTTTTATTTTCTTTATCCAAAAGAACTTCTTTAGTGAAAAGATAATATGCTAAGGAATCATCTTGAAGATAGTCTAAATATAGCAAATAAAAGAAATAATCTTTGTTCCTATTTCTTTTGCCTAATTCACCTTTGATGTATTTATGTGCCACTTCAGTAAGGATATGGATATCTTTCTTATCTTTTATTAAATCTCTAGCAAGATAGACATCTTTAGGATTCAATTGAGAATAGGAAAATGAACTATATAATTCTGAATAAAGTTCTTTGCCGTCAATTAGCAAAACAGAATTAAGGTAAGACTTGTAAGATATAATCATTGAAGTCTGATAACGAATGGCGAAAAACTCCTTTGCTGAAAATAGTTTTCTATAACGAAGATAATCAAGAAAATCATCTGAACTTTTCAATAAGGAGAAAGCAATATTTCTTGCCTCACCATTTAAGCCGTTATCCTTTAGATACTCGAAATCGTTATCTTCAATAAGTGAAGGATCTCCTTTGCTTGTTAAAGGACGTAATAATGCAAGTAGATCCTCATTTCTCGATTCGTTCTTAACTTCTTCTTTTGCAATTAAGATATTCTCTGTAGTTAATAATCTTGGTGAAGTTTTAGCAAGAAGACATGTAAGGGAAGGAGTTAAATACCTTGGCAAATCCTTTCCAGAAAGACAAGTTATGCAATATTTAGCAGTCTTATTATCGTTATCATATTCATCGATTAGATAGTTCTGCGTCTCTTTGCTTGTTAATTTCTCTTTAATGAAAGAAGAGACGAAATTATATGCTCCATCAGAAGAATTCTTTAAAGATTCTACGGATAAAGAAATTACTTTTTTGATATCACCAGAAGAAAAGTTAGCCTTTTCTTGGAAGATTTTAAAACGTTCTACGATATTTCCATCAGCTAAAAGATTTTCGTTTTTTGCCATACTAGATAAATACAAAACAATGAGAGACATATACTCATCTTTGCTTAAATATGGCAAGAACCCGTTGATCTTATGAGGTAATCCTTTAAATTCTTCAAGATTCTCAGAAAATGAAACTGAAGATATTTTCTTTCTTAGCATCTCAAAAGGATTTTCTAACTCTTTATTTTTTTCTTCTTCAGCCTTCAAAAGAAGAGCAACAACGTGTTTACAAACTCCTTTATAAGGGCAAGAACAAGAATAACTTTTTAGCTTTCCATCCTTTATTTCAATACTCGTATCATATTCATTATTTCCTTGGATTTTTGCATGAAATATGCCATTTTCGCCGCGGAAATTTGAAATTTTGCCCTCTTGGTAATAATCTTTTCCACGTCTAATTATCTCCGGAGAGACATTATGTATTTCTTCTAAATAGTTCACCACCTCAATAGACTAGCATAAACTAAATTTAAAGAGTAGATATTTTTCAATAACAGCTTAATAGAAAGAATCCACCAGGCAGCAATTCTATATGTTCATTTTCGATGTTAATGCAATCTTTTTCTTTTAAGGATTGGAGGACTTCTTCTCTAGTTTCTTTTCTAAGTTTATTTAGTTCTGAATATCTATATCCTTTAATATCATTTAGAAGAAAAGAATTAAAATCTAGCATGTCGTTTCTTGAGATGTAATCCAGTGTTTCTCTTTCTACTAAAGAAAGGATATCACGAACACCTCTATGACCTTTTTTGATTTCTTTGGCATATCTTCTTAAATCCTTAATTAGAAATACCTTTTTATATAAAGAGAAAACATAAAATGCTTCGCCATATTTATCCTTAGGATAACCATAGGCTAAATCAATCGTCGAAATATTAGGAAAGTAATATAACAACAAATAGAGATAGAAATTCTTCTTAATAATCTCTTCTTTTACTGGCTTCGGCTTCCTTAAATAAAATCTAAGATAATCATGACAAAGATTTATTAATTCATCGGAACTATCAAAATTCAGAATTTCATCTATCTCAATCTCTCCTAATGAACGGAAGAAGATGTATTGATCAATTAAAACAGGATTTTTCTCTCTTAATTTCTTTAGAGAATGAATGCTACGAGAATATCTTTCTTGTTTATATGCAATTTCTGCTTTCAAAAGGAAAGACGACTCTAATTTCGAAATATTACGTAATTCTTTATATGAAAGAAAGGAAAATGAGTTTGTTTCCATCATTCGTCCTTCTTTGAAATGAATATATAGTTAAGCGTTATTTCAAAATACTTTAAAACCATATTATTTGGAGAATGTGGCGCGTTCCACCAAACGCGCCAGAATTCATAAAAAATATAGTCAAAAGATATGCTTCAAGTAAATACGTTAAATGTTGCTAAAGATTAGGTTTCATCGAATATTTTTGCTATTTTTAGTGATAATATTAACCATCTTATTTTTCTTAAAATCGTATATTTGTCATTTTTGGTTTTTATTGCCTTCGTTATCTTAAATGTTTTCTTTAACTCATTAGGCTTAGTATCTATTTTAGATACTTTGTTAGTTGACCAACTTTCAATTATGATAAATCAATCTATTTCCATTTTATACAATGTCTAAGAAAATACGTAAAAAGAAAACGCCCATTCATCTAAGTTCAAGAACGAACTTGAATGTAATAAGCGTTTAATTATTTCCTGTTTATTCAATAGCTATTACGAAGTGATAGACAGGTTGACCGCCTTCAATTTCGTAAATATCCATCATTGGATAGGTTTTTTCTAAGAGCTTCTTCAAATCGACTTTCATTTTTTCTGTGGCGTCTTTGCCATAGAATACGGTGATAATCGCTTTCTCTTCCATATCAGGAATTGTTTTTAGGAGTTTCTTTGTCGCATTCATGATTAAACGATCATGCGTGACAATCTTTCCTCCTTCAATTCCGATATAGTCGTTTTCTTTAATATCGATACCGTTATTTTTCGTATCGCGTATAGCGCGTGACACTTCAATTGAAACAACGGATTTCATTTGTTCTTCCATCATAGCGATATTGCTTTCAACCGATTCAGAGAAATCAGCCATTTTCAATGCGCTATAAGCCTGAACAACGGATTTTGAATGCAAGACATGAACTTTCGATTTTGTATAAAGTTTTGCGGCTTGCTCTGCTGTCATAATGACGTTTCCGTTATTTGGGAAGACAAGAATTTCATCAGCATTCAGATAATCGAACATATCAAGGAAGTCATTCGCGGATGGATTCATTGTTTGCCCACCAGTGATAATCCCTTTTACGCCCATCTCTTCAAATAATTTGCCGATTTCCTTTGATGGAGCAACAGAGATTACTTGAACTTTCGAACGTTTAAGAGGCTCATTCTTAACATCGGATGAAGTTAAAACATCCTTGCCAGTAATTGGCATCTCTTTAAGCAACTTCTCATTATGCTGGATGGTCATATTTTCCATCTTGAAGGTAATGAATTCACCATATTGTTGGGCAAATTGAATTGCTTTCCAAGGTTCTTTTGTATGAACGTGGATTTTAATGATGCTATTTTGTTTGATAGCAACAATTGAATCGCCAATCGAAGAAAGATAATCGATAAATGTTTGTAATTCTACTTCAGCAGGATTGCATTTTGCTTTAAGAAGTTGAAGGATGAATTCCGTACAATAGCCATAATCTAATTTGGAGTCTTCGTTAAAGGCTTCCCCATCTGCTAAATCAACATTAGCGCTAGGACCATTGAAAATTGTATCTTCGAATTCCTCGCCCATAATTTCAGCACCCATGCCTTCAACCGTGTATAAAAGACCTGCGCCACCTGAATCAACTACGCCCGCTTCTTTAAGAACAGGCAATAAATCAGGAGTCTTTTGTAACGCTTCCTTCATTTGTTCTAAAAGAAGTTTGAAAAGAGTCTCAAAGTCTTTGATTTCATCAATATGATCATTGATATAATCAGTGCCAACTCTAGCAACAGTAAGAATTGTGCCTTCAACTGGATTAGGAACAGCTTTATAAGCCACACGTGTGCCATTTTTTAAAGCGGAGGCAAATTGTTTCACTGTAGCAGTTTTTAAGCCAACCAAAGAATCGGCAATGCCAGCGAAAAATTGGGAGGTAATGACTCCTGAGTTTCCTCTTGCGCCAAGCAACATTCCTTCGGAGCATTTAGAAACAACATCGCCTAAAATAGCCTTGTTGGCTTTTTTCATTGCTTTTACGCCACCATCGAGTGTCGCGCAAATGTTAGTTCCCGTATCACCATCCGGAACAGGAAAAACGTTTAAATCGTTGACGGACTCATAGTGACTTTTGAGGTCTTTAAAACCATTAGTCACCATGGCCTCATATGTTTTACCGTCTAAAATATTCATTGTTTTAGGAGTAAATATTATTCACCAATAGCGGTTACTTCTTTACCAAAATTGTAGATTGCGATAGTGCCAGGGCCAACTGAACCACCGATGATAGGTCCAAGGATGCCAATATGGATCGCTTTTGGCTTGGCTCTCTTTAAGAGTTCTTCTTTGCAGAATTTTGCCCCTTCTAAATCATCGGAATGAGCGATATAGATTGTTTGATTTTCAATATCTTCAGAGGAAGCAATGGCATCTTCGACAATAGCAATAAGGGATGGTTTTCTTCCTTTGACCTTCTTAACAGCAAAGTTATTACCTTTAGCATCGGAAATAAGGATTGGCTTAACGCCGAACAAATTTCCAAAGAAAGCTGCAGATGCTTTCACGCGGCCTGCTTTCTTAAGATATGTAAGAGTCTCAACGGCAGCCCATTGATTGAATTTGAGTTTGTTTGCTTCAAGCCAAGCAACGATTTCATCTAAGGATTTTCCTTCTTCGAACATGATTCTTGAACGGATGGCCATATCGCCTTGGGGATAGCCAGAAATCAAAGAGTCAACAACGGCAATGTTACTTCCTGGGAATTTGCTCTTTAAGGATTCGGCGACGGTTCTAGCCATATCAACTGACTTAGAAAGGGCTGAAGAACAAGCGATATAAAGGATATCGTTTCCTTTTTCGAGTTCTGCAGTGAATTTCGTTTCATATTCTTGGCGAGTGACTTGGGAGGTGAAAATCTTTTCTCCTGCGCGCATGACTTCATATAAAGCATGTGGGTCATAGCCTTGATCCCAATCAAGTGATGCTTTGATTTCTTTTTCTTTGATCGTAAGTCCCATCGTGCAATAGCCAATGGAGTACTTCTTTCTTAATTCGGTGTCTAAATCACCTGTTGAATCAATTAAGATTGCTAAATTTTTCATAATTCGAGTTCTCTCCTTTTTACAAAGAACTTATATATTTTCGCACAAAAGCTAAACAATAACAAACCTTCGTAAGGCGATAGTCATCTAAAAGATGCTTTGTTACGAAAAAAACGGCTTTTTTTTAGCCGTCTATTCTTTATTTCTTAATTAGTGGAACACCAATCTTCCATGCTCCACCGACTTTTTCTCCAACCGAATAATAGGATGAGTCGATTGATGAAAATAGCAATGGATTGAACTTGCTAAGATCGACATTTCCTTTTTCATTTAATATCGATTCATCAGCAAGAACGTTAACAATTTCGCCATAGGCAAGGAAATTATCCTCTTCATCCTTACGTAAAGCATGGAGTTTGCATTCTAGGCAAAGAGGATATTCTTCAAGGACTGGTGCGTTAACGCGCTTTGATTTTGAGGCATGTAAGCCAGAATGCGCAAACTTCTCTGGATCATTGTTTCCAGAAACAATGCCAACGAAATCTGCTTCAACGGCATGTTCTTTTGTGGCAATAGCAATCGTGAAATCCTTGCCATCTTTGAGGTTTTTGCTTGTAAGATGAGATTCATCCAGGCAACAAAGAACCATGTTATTATCAACTAAGGTTCCCCAAGCCATATTCATCACATCAACATTCCCATCTTCGTTATATGTTGCAATCAAAGCAACTGGCATTGGGAATAGAAATGATTTAACTCCTAAATCTTTTTTCATGATAAACTCCTTTTATTTTTCTAAATCATTTATGAAATTTGAAAGTTCTTTTAATTTTTCTTCATTGTTTTTGAACAAGAAAGGATGAATTCCAATAGATGCTGCAGAATCAACGTTTTCCTGATTATCATCGATAAATACTGCATCATTAGGATTGCATCCAACTTTTTCTAGGGCGTAGGTGAATGCGTCAATATCTGGTTTATGATGTCCAATTTCGTAAGAGATAAACGTTTCATCGAATAAATCATCCACTCCATATCTCTTCATTAAATATGGAACAAGAAAGTCACAAGCATTAGATAAAAGTATGATCTTATGTCCTTCTTTTTTTAGTTTTCTAAGGATATCGATGTATTCTTTGTGAGGTTGAGGAACTTCAAGAAGATTTTTTAGGACAAAATCTCTTTCAAAATTAAAGTCACGGCAAACATTGCTAACTATTTCTTCAAAGGTGACTTCTCCCCTATCACCAGGATGAAAATATTTGTCGGTCAAATCTTGGGCCTTATATTCAGGGCAATACTTTCCAAAGAAAACTGTCGAGTCTTCGTCTCCAATAACTCCAAAGAAATCTGTGATAATAAGCTTTTTCATACCCTCGTATTTTACGATATCCCCTCTTTTTAGTCCAAAGAAAAGCGTTCTTCTTTTATTTTCAAATAAAGATGATATATTTATTAAGACTTTTTAGCCATCACTAACCATGAAAAAGATATCCGAAGAAAAATACAAATCCGAAACAAAAACCGTTAATTTGATGATTGCTCTTTATTGCCACAAACATCATAAAACGAAAAAAGGTCAGTTATGCGAAGAATGCAATGAATTGAAAGAATATTGCGAATATCGTTTATCTTTATGCCCTTGGGGAGATAAGAAACCATTCTGCTCTAATTGCACAATCCACTGTTATAACAAGGAACATCGTGAAAGAATCAGGGAAGTGATGCGTTTCTCGGGACCAAGAATGTTATTTCATCACCCGATATTGGCTATTAAGCATGTCACTCAAACACTAAAGCAGAAACGTAAATTAAGGAAAATTGAAAATGCAAAAAGAAGAAAAGAAGAAAGAAAATAAGCTCTCTCGAAGCAAGATAATTAGAATATTCTACCTAATAGTAGGATTCATATCTTTAGCGCTTGGAACAATAGGCATAATCATACCAGTTTTGCCAACTGTTCCCTTCTATTTGCTCACGGCATTTTGCTTTGTTAGAGGCTCTGAAAGATTTGCTAATTGGTTCCTTAATTCCAAGTTATACAAAAATCATGTTGGAAACTTCGCTAAATATCATGTTATGACAGTTTATGGCGAGATGATCTTGCTAGTATTTGTGAGCGCATTATTGATGACTTCATTATGGTTCATAAATAAATTACCAATGACAATCGTTTTTTGTGTGCTTATCACATGTAAATACGCTTATTTTGTTTTCCGCGTCACTCCTGTTTCAAAAAAGGAATATCAAGAAATCAAAGAAAAAGACCTATTAGAAAAGATGGAGGCCGAATAAATGATTGATAAAGATCTTCTTAATTATATAAAAGGAAAGAGATACTATCTTGTTTTGATAACGGTTTGTTCTTTCCTTGGACTTGCTTCATCAGTTTCTTCAACCTATCTTTTAAGCAAGAGCGTGGAAACTTTTATCAATTCCAACTACAAAATGGGCATCATATATTCGCTTATATGTCTCGGATTGATTCTCCTTTTTGTTCTCTTTTTCATCATCAAAGGCAAACTTGCAAATAGCCTCTCAGAATACGTTTCATTGAGGATTCGCAGGGATATTTACGAAAAATACGTTTCTTTAAATGGGTCTTCTTCATTAAAGGTACAAGAGATCGCCCAACTATCAAGTGAAGGCATTGAGCAATTGAAATTGTATTATTCTTCCTATCTCCCTTCTTTCTTTTATAGTATGAGCGCTCCATTTGCCTTATTTGCACTTTTCTGCTTCTTTTCCTGGAAAGTGGCTATCCTCTATTTAGCATGCGTTCCATTAATTCCTGTTTCAATTGTTATCGTCTCTAAATGGGCAAAGAAAATATTTGCGACCTATTGGAATAAATATCTTTCCCTTGGTGGAGCATATCTAGATTCAATGAAGGGAATGAAAGAACTTCTAATTTTCAATTACGACAAGAAAATGGAAGATGAGATGAAAAACAATTCCGAAGAATTTAGAAGAATAACGATGAAAGTCCTTGTAATGCAACTATGTTCAACAACCATCATGGATTTAGTCGCGTATGGCGGAGCAGCAATCGGAATTGTCCTCTCCTTACTTGCTTTGAATAATGGTGAAATCAATTACCAAGTAACAATGTTCTTAATCCTTGTTGGTGCGGAGTTCTTCCTTCCTTTACGAGCTCTTGGCTCTGCTTTCCATATTGCAATGAATGGGGCTACCGCAGGCAAAAAGGTCATATCCTTGTTAAAAGAAGAAGAAACACCTGACGGGAAAGAAGAAATTTCATCCATTTCTTCAATTAGTTTAGAAAACGTTTCTTTCAAATATCCTGATGGAGAATCTTATGTTTTTAAAAATGTTGATATGAATATCAGAAAAGGATTTACTTCTCTTCTTGGAGATTCTGGATCAGGAAAATCGACTCTTTCAAAAATATTAAGCAAGCAAATACCTTCCTATGAGGGATCCATAAAAATTGATGGGAAAGAGTTATCTTCAATCAAAATATACGACTATAGAAAACTCGTTTGTTATCTTTCAGTTGATACATATCTTCTTCATCTTTCAATCAAGGATGCATTCCATTTCTATAATCCTGACATCTCTGAAAAAGAAATGATCGAATTATTAGAAAAAGTATCTCTGAAGGAAAGAATACTTGATGAATATTCTCTAGATTTCATTCCAAAAGAAGACGCACTAGACCTTTCAGGCGGAGAAAAACAACGTCTTATTCTTGCCTACTATCTTGCCACTAAAAAAGATTTCTATATCTTTGATGAAACTACAAGTAACATCGACAAGGATTCCGAAGAAATTATCTTATCAGCAATTTCATCGTTAGCAAAAAATCATGTCGTTCTTTTTATCTCTCATAGAGTTAAAAATGCTCTTAATGCAGATAATGTTTATCTTTTAGGCGAGAATGGTGAGATAAAGGAAAGTGGTTCTCCAAAGGAACTTCTTGGCAAAGATTCATCATTCAAAGCATTGATTGAAAACGAAAATAAATGGGAGGCTCTAGCATGAAAAAGAAATCCTTCTTCTCTTTATTAAAAGGAATGCTTTCTCTAGTCAAAGGGAAACGTTATCTAATTTTCTTTGCCGTTATCGTTGGAACATTAGGTTTTCTTTCGGCAATGGGTATAACATTTTTTGGCGGATTAGCCATTCTAAATTTGCTTGGAATTGAAACTATCATTTCTTTTCCTTGGCTAATCGCTTTAATAATTATATGCGGGTTTTGCAGGGGATTTTTGCGTTATGCAGAGCAATATCTTAACCATTATATGGCTTTCACCTTGCTTGCTTTAGTAAGAAATAACATCTTCTCTTCCTTAAGAAAGCAAGGCAGCAAAGTTCTTGATGATCGAAATAAAGGAGAACTATTATCGATCCTCCAATCCGATACAGAGTCTTTAGAGGTATTCTACGCTCATACGATCACTCCATTCTTTATTGCTATATTAACAGAGCTTGTTATTTTGATTCTTCTAGGAGTCTTAATTCATTATTCCTTCTCCTTACTTGCCTTAGGGATGTATCTTCTCATTGGTTTACTCACTCCAATACTTTTCTATCTATCAAACAGAAAACTTGGTGTCGAGTATCGTAAAAAGCTTGCCGAGAATGAAAATATTTCCTTGAATGCATGTTACGGAATTAAAGAAACATTGTTCTTTCAAAAGGAAAAAGAGCAAGAGCAGCAATTAGAATCTTCAACACGAGAACTAAATAAAATAAACAAGAAATTAAATGACAAGGCTCTTTTCTCTCAAAGTGTCGTTAATTTTCTAATCATTTTAGGTGATTTGTTGATTATCTTGCTTGGCGCATATCTATTTAAGAATGGAATCATTCCTTCTTATTACGTCATTCTTGGCTATATGTGCTTAGCTACATCCTTTGGACCCGTTGTAGCGCTTGCGAATCTTCCAGCCAATTTAACTATGTCTTTTGCCTCTGCGAAAAGAATTCTTCCCCTCATTGATGAAAAACCAAAAATAAAGGATGGGGATGAGGATTTTTCTTTCTCCTCATTATCGGTTAAAAACGTTTCTTTCAGTTATGACGATTCAAAAGAGATTCTTAAAAACATTTCTTTTTCTATTAGAAAAGGAGAAATAATTGGCATAGAGGGAAAAAGCGGAGGAGGGAAATCCACTCTCTTTAAACTTCTAATGCATTTTGAAGAAGCAAATTCCGGAGAAGTCTTATATAACGATAAAGATGTTTCTTTCTATTCTCGTGAAGCATTGGCAAAAAACATCACTCTTTTCTCCCAATCCACTTATCTATTTAAGAACACCATACGTTATAACCTATGTATCGCTAAAGATAACGCGACTGATGAAGAGTTATATGAATCCCTCAAAAAAGCGGGGCTAGATGAAAAAATCAAATCCCTTAAAGATGGCTTAGACACCCAGATAAATGATTTAGCAGATAATTTATCAAGTGGGGAAAAACAACGTCTTGGACTTGCTAGAGTCTTTTTAGCAGATACTCCTCTTGTTTTATTAGATGAGGCAACAAGCAACGTCGATGCTTATAACGAGGCATATATTCTTTCTCAACTAAAGAAAGAAAAAGCAAATAAAGCAATTCTCTTAATCTCACATAGAAGTTCTTCACTTGCAATATGTGACAAGATTTATCACTTAAAGGATGGCGAGTTATGTTAGATTTTTCTGACCATCGCATTATTGGATTAGTGGTCGCTCTTTCAATTGTTTTGGTCTCACTTATCGTCATTTTAATTCGGTATTTCGTTCATAAAAATAGCAAAAAGTAAATTTTTACAAAGTCCATAATTTCTAGGCATTTTAAAGCAGAAAAAATAAAGCAAAGGGGTTATGCCATGGCTTTTTCGATTTTTCAATAAATAAATAACAAATATTCAAATATTTAAAAATACCCATTAAAAACTACTTGAAAATTTTGCTATAGATATCTTTCCTGACTGGAATTAAAATAAGGTCAATCCTTTAGGATGTAAAAATTGATTGATATGGACAAATTTATTGAAATTATTAAAGCGATCGTATTCGGGATTGTTGAAGGAATAACCGAATGGCTTCCAGTCTCATCCACTGGACATATGATCGTTATTGGACAATTCTTTGGTTTTGAAACAACCCAAGGAAAGGAATTCTATGACTTCTTCTTAGTCATCGTTCAATTAGGAGCAATTCTTGCCGTTATTATTTCTTTCTTTAAAGAACTTTGGCCTTTCGGAAAAAAGAAATCTGAAAAAGAGAAAAAACAGATTTGGATGACTTGGGCTAAGATTCTTGTCGCATCAGTCCCTGCTGGCGTTATTGGCGTTATCTTTGATGACTTACTCGACAAGTATTTATTCAACTATGTTACTGTCTCTGTAACACTTATTGTCTATGGCTTAGCCTTCATTGGCATTGAATTGTTCTTGAAACACAAAGCCACAAGAATAAAGGATCGTTACCATTTAAATCGTTCTTCTTCCACCTCACACGAAGACGATGAAGAAACGAATGATAGATATCCTCTCTTTGATATTGAAAGTGTTAAACAAATCAGCATTCAATACGCATTCATAATTGGTTTGGCCCAATGTCTTGCTTTAATCCCTGGAACATCTCGTTCAGGAGTTACTATTTGTGCGGCTCTCCTATTATCCATAGATAGAGCAACTGCTTCAAAATTCTCTTTCTATCTATCAATCCCAGCAATGCTTGGCGGATCACTAATAAAAGGAGTCATGTATGGTGTTAAAGTTTCAAAAGGAACAGCTCCTGCTATAACTGGCTTCCAAGTGTTATTAATTGCTATTGCCATGGCTGTCGCATTAGCTGTTTCATTATTAACCATCAGATTCTTCATGAAGCTAATTCGTTCAAAGACATTCATTGGATTTGGCATCTACCGTATTGTACTGGGAATAGTTCTAATCATCATCTTCTTCACCGTAAACAAAGGAAACTTAGAAATCATTGCAATGGAACCAATCCTATCAAGCGCTTTCAATAATATTTATGCTCCTATTTCATGCAAACCTTCCTTTCTTGAAATACGCATATAACGTGCATTATAATTAATCTCACGGAGTGAAAAAATGGAAAATAAGAATCTAAAGGAAGAGACCGAAATCGTTTCTAGGTCTCAAAATCAAGAAACCGTTGTCCAAGAAGAACAAGAAAAATCAATTACTCTTGGCCAAATTTGGCACATGATCAAAAAACACTGGGTTGCAATTGGTATTTGCACTTTAGTTGGTTTTGGTGGAGCATTCGCATATGCTAAATTCATCAAATCTCCTTCGTATCAAGCTAGTGTTCAATTGATGGTTTATTCAGATGAAGGAACTTCTACATCCGATAACATCTCAATGTCCACAAGAAAAGCCGCGATTGCATACGGCTATTTAACTTCTGACGAAGTCGTTGAAAAAACAGCCGAAAAGTTAGCTGAAAATGATAAATATAAAGCAATTGTCTCTAAGACGGAAAATGGCGAGACAAAATACGACACATTAACTGTTAAGAAATATTACACCATTACGATTTCAACGGTTGGTAATACAAGCACCACTTCTATCTTCTTAACAATTACATCAACTTGTAAGAGTGAGCAAATGGCTATTGACGTTGCTAATTGTGTCGCGAATACTTCCATTGAATTAGTAAATTCACCAGATTATACGATCCACAATGTTCTTAGCGATTCTCTTAATATCGTTCAAGAAGCTAAGCAAGCTAAGGATACCTCAACTTCAACAGTCGTTATTTCCCTAATTGGTGTCTTAGCGGGGTTAGTAATAGGCTGTGCTTATGCCATCATCCGTGAATTAACCGATACCCGTGTTACATCAAAAGCCGAACTTGAAACGCTTACCGGATATAAAGTCATTGGCATAGTCCCAAAGTATGACGCTAATGAGGAAAATGAAGGAGAAAAAGACAATGGCGGAAAATAAGACAAATAGCGCTCAGTACCGTTTACATACTGGCGGTCTCATCAGAGATTTCAATTCCCGTGAAGCAGATGCAATAATCCGTCTTCAAACAAACATTGAATTTGCTTCTTTAGAAAGAAAAATCAATTGCTTTGCAATTACTTCCGCTCAAGAAGCCGAAGGTAAGACAACAACAACTTGTAACCTTGCTTTAGTCTATGCTGAAAAAGGCTTAAAAGTTTGTATCTTAGACCTTGATCTTAGACAACCAGCTATTCATAAGGCTTTAGGAGCTAAAAATCAATTAGGTTTAGTTGATTATGTTAAAGGTGATTGTGATATTGCAGATATCATCCAACATATTGGAAACATTGATGTCATCACCCCTGGCTCACACACTCCATTCCCAACAAAAATCATTCAATCAAAGAAAACATCTGAATTGATAAGAGAATTAAGAAAGACATATGACTATGTCTTAATAGATACCCCTCCAGTTCTTGTTCTCTCTGATGCATATCTCATTGGACAAGAAGTTGACGGCTTCCTCATCGTTTGCTCTCAACATATCTCCAAAAAGAAAGATGTTGCTGCTGCATGCCGTTCATTAGAAGAAAAGAGAATGAATATCATCGGTATCACGATGGTCATGGTAACTTCTGATGAAGATCAAGGAAAAGGCGGCTATGGATATGGCTATGGCGATAAATACGGCTATGGCTACCACAGCAAAAAAGAAAAATAATATGTCAAAATTAGCAAGCTTCATGGCTTGCTTTTTAATACCATCCAATAGACGCACTTGTTCAAAGAAACTATGAGTGTTAAAATCTAACTACTTTCCTAGAGGTAACAAACATGAAGAAATCTTTCATTCTTATCGCATCCGCATTAACGGTTTTTCAATTAGTATCTTGTGATACAACAAATTCAGGCAAAAACACACAAGATAGCGAAGCCCTATTGCAAATAGGGAAGTACATGATGGAACGTTCCATTAATAAAACATCGAATGCAATCGCACCAGCAATGACACCAGCAGATATTTCTGAATACAAGAATCAACATGCTTTTCCAGGCGTATTGGTTTATTGGGCTGGTTTATTAGAAAAACGTGAAGGATTTGATTGTTCAGATAAGATTATTAAATTTGAATATAACGTTAGATACAAAGGCGAGGAGAAAATAAGGACTCTTGGTATTCAAACAAATATCACCTTAGACAAAGAAAACAATGAAGTTCTTTTTAGAGCCACTCAAGGTGAAGGCGCTGATTCATTCTATGCTTTCATTGGTGTTAAAGTAAGTTATGATTTCGAGACAAAAACAATTGGAGATTATTTACTCTTGATGGGTTCATTAAATGAAACATATACGAAATTAACAAGCGTTAGTTGCTATGCTAAAGAGGGCGACACTTTCAAAGTTGGTACATACGAAGATTGCGCTGAAACAGTCGATGAAATAGCAAATCCATATATAGAAATGATTCCAAATGCTACTTTAGTTGAAAAAGAGGACGCTAGAAACTATATGTCCGATTACTGTGCGGCTGGCGATTATTATGCTTCGATCGGTGGGGAAAGTATTATAACCTTAACCCTTGCTGAATAATTATCATTTGTTCTTTAAAATCTCGGAAGAAATAAATCCTTCAACGCCTTTTTCTATTTGCGAATAGGCAGTTGCAAAATCACGATTAGCGAATGGATCATCAATATCCATAGGGCTATCGGTGAATTCTAACAATTGATGAACTTTTTCTATGTGAACGGAGGACATATTTCTTTTTATTTCGATTTTTTGATATTTTTCCATAACGAGAATATAATCCGCGGAAAGATATTCAGGCAAAGTTAGTTTGTGGGCAGAATGTTCGGCATATGGAATGTTATGTGCATCTAATTGCTTCTTAGCGAATAAATACATGTCTTCTCCTGCGGTCGAGCTCTCTAATGCAGCAGATTTAACTTCATATTCATTTTCTAACCCCAATTGTTTCAAACGATATCTAAGAATAAACATAGCCATTGGAGAACGACAAATATTGCCTTGGCAAATAAAGTAAATAATTATCATAGCTATATTATAAAGTTAATGTTTCATTAAAGCAAAATTAACACGAAAATTGATACATGGTCCTCATCTTTTTGCGTAATGCTTATCTATCCAATTTAAATATTCGCCATTTTCTACATGGCTTAACCATTCTTGATTGTTAAGATTCCATTCAATGGTTTTCTTGATGCCTGTTCCGAAATCGTATTCCGGCTTCCACCCAAGCTCGGTTTCTATCTTCGTTGGATCCATCGCATATCTAAGATCATGGCCTGGCCTGTCTTTTACATAGGTTATGAGGGATTCTGGCTTATTTAAGGCTTTCAATATTGTCTTAACGACTTCAAGGTTCGTCCTCTCATTGTGACCCCCGATGTTGTATATCTCGCCGTCCCTGCCGTTTCTGACGACTAAGTCAATCGCGTTGCAATGGTCGCCGACATACAGCCAATCCCTGACATTAGCACCGTTGCCATAGACAGGCAAAGGTTCATCCCTCAACGCCTTCTGTATCATCAGAGGAATGAGCTTCTCGGGGAAATGGTATGGCCCATAATTGTTCGAGCATCTGGAGATCGTGACGGGGAGCCCGAATGTCCTATGATATGCGAGAACAAGCAAATCGGCGCCTGCCTTGCTTGCGCTATAAGGGCTTGACGCATGGATTGGCGTCTTCTCCGTGAAGAAGAGATCGGACCTATCAAGCGGGAGGTCGCCATATACCTCATCCGTGGATACCTGATGGTATCTCTTGATCCCGTATTTCCTGCATGCGTCCATGAGGACCTGCGTGCCCAGGATATTCGTTTTCAGGAATACCTCAGGGTTCTCGATACTGCGGTCGACATGCGATTCGGCCGCGAAGTTGATGACGTAATCGAAACGCTCCTCCTCGAACAATCTGAAGACCACTTCCCTGTTGCAGATGTTCTCATGCACGAACCTGAAGTTCGGCTTACCCATGATCGGCGCAAGCGTCTCCATGTTCCCCGCATACGTGAGCGCATCGATGCACACATACTCATCATTTGGGTATTTGCTCACCATCACATGAAGGAAATTCCCGCCGATGAATCCGGCCCCGCCGGCAACTAAGAATTTAGACATCCTTGCTTTCCTCCATATCTAATAAAAGTATACGAAATATTAAACGAAAATTCTTGAAAACTTCATATTATCCACTTCTTTTGAAATGTTCTTTTTCATCAAGAAAAACGTTTTACAAAATTCATAAAAAATATTGTTGTATTTTTCAAATGCGTCTCTATAATTTAGCACGTTTAAAATATAGGCCACTGTCCTAGGAGGGAAGCAAATGGCACGTAAAATTCTTGAACTTAAGGGGATCAGGAAATCATATGGGGATAATGTCATTCTAGACAATCTAAACCTCTCCATAAATGAAAATGAATTCGTAACGTTCTTAGGCCCATCAGGATGTGGAAAAACAACCACTCTAAGAATAATCGCTGGCTTTGAAACAATGGAAGAGGGCCAACTCCTTCTAGATAATATCGATATCGCTTCATTGCCTTCTCATAAAAGACCAATAAATACAGTATTTCAAAAATATGCTCTTTTCCCTCATTTAAACATCTATGATAACATTGCTTTCGGATTAAGAAATAACATCTATTCGAATGTCTATGACATAGGCGTTATGAACATGATGGAGAAATATGGTTTTAGCGACGAAGAAATCAATTCTCTTGTTCATAAATTAACATTCATCGAAAAGCCAAAAGACGTTAAAAAATACGTAATTGATCTTTTTTCTAAGAAATCAATCACCTATAAGGTAAGTGATGAACTTTCTTCCTTAGAGAAAAAACTTCATCTACACACAATGAAAGATTCAAAAGATGAAATCAAACGAATAATCAAAGAAAATAATCTTTCAGTTTCTCTTTCTTCTTTCGATGAAAATCAAAAATATAGGACTTTTAAGGGGGATTTTTTGAAATTCATCTCCAAAGATGATCCATATTTCCAAATGATTGAAAAAATCAAAGCAAGAAAATTCAAGGAAGATGTCATTCATGAAGAAGTCATAAAATCTTTGAAACTTGTTAACCTTGAAGGATATGAAAAGAGGTCAGTATCTTCTCTTTCTGGCGGACAGATGCAACGTATTGCAATTGCTAGAGCAATCGTTAATAAACCAAGAATCCTTTTACTCGATGAGCCTCTTTCCGCGCTAGATTTAAAACTTAGAAAAAGCATGCGCCTAGAATTAAGAGAACTTCAAAGGAAATTAGGCATAACCTTCATTTTTGTCACGCACGATCAGGAAGAGGCTATGGTCATGTCTGATACTGTCGTTGTAATGAACGAAGGAAAGATTCAACAATTAGGAAGACCTGAAGATATCTATAACACGCCAATAAACAAATTTGTTGCAACATTCATTGGCGAAGCAAACATCTTTAGAGGAGTTTATTCCGCTTCAAAACGTCTTGATATCCTCGGAAAAACATTTAAGGTTTCATCTTTAGATGTTAGACCTGGTGATAAAGTCTATGTCATTATTGAAAGACCCGATTTTGATATATGTTCGATGGATATTGCTAGACTTAAGGGAGAGGTTATCTCTTCAGTATACGAAGAAGGCAAATATCTACTAGACGTCAAAGTTAACGATACAATCATCAAAGTTGAATCAGATGATAAGCAAAATATCGGGGATATAATTGGTTTAAGCGTCGCTCCTGGTAACATATACGTTGAATCCATCAAGGAGAACAAGGCAAAATTCTTAGCGAACTATGAAAACCCAAACGTTCTTGAAGGAACGTATCTTGGAAATCAAAAAATTGCTTTCCTAGGTCAAAATTTCAAGACTTACGTTACAACATTTGTCCCTGGTGAAATCGTTGATGCAGTTATTCGACCAGAAGATTTCGATCTTGTTTTAGAAGATGTTGATAAAGCAATCTTGCAAGGAAAAGTCCTAAAAAGTGCCTTTACCGGAGTTACATTCGATTTGTGGATTGATGTGAATGGCCAAACAATCATGGTTCAAGATTATCAAAATGTCGAAATTGGCGATACAATTGGTTTGAAAGTAGATTCTTATGAAATCCATATGATGAAGGTTGAAGATTCCTTGCAGCCAAAGTTCATCCAAGATCTTAGAATTGAATCAAGATTGAAACTCAAGGAGATGGAAGAGAATGAAAAGCTTTAAATCTCTAGCCATTCCGTATTTCATTTGGCTATTATTCCTTGTCATTTTTCCACTTGTCGTAATGCTCATTCTTACCTTCATGTCATCTAATGGCGTGGATTTCTCAAATGCTAGCGCATCAATTGAAAGCTACGCAAGGCTTAACGACATTTCTATTTTGAAAGCAATTGTTAATTCTTTAATCGTCGCCACAATAACGGTAGTTATTTGCGTCCTTTTAGGATATCCAGTCGCTTATTTTCTTTCTTTTTCAAAAATCAAAAACAAGATGCTTTTCTTACTTTTGCTTATTCTTCCTATGTGGTCGAATTCGATGCTAAGAATTGTTTCTTGGCTTAGACTTTTTTCTACGGACGCTTTTAAAGCCTTAGATTTAGTCGGTTCATATCCTGCGGTTATTTTAGTAACTGTCACAACATATCTTCCATTTATGATTTTCCCAATCTATACAGTTCTAGAGAAAATGGACAGATCAGTTATCGAAGCATCCAAAGATTTAGGCGTTACACCTATTAAAACTTTCTTTAAAGTCACTCTCCCTTTGTCCTTATCTGGCGTTGGATCAGGCGTAATAATGGTCTTTTTGCCTGCTGCAACAGGCTTTGCTATATCTCAAACTATCGGGCAAGGAAAAATAAGGCTTATTGGAAACCTCATTCAATCGGTTTTTGAAAAGAACAATTATAATTTCGGATCATTATTAAGTATCTTGCTTAGCATTATCATAATCGGAATCGTTCTCCTTTTTGGACTTTCAAAAAAGAAAGAAGAAGGAAAGTAATATGCTTGAAAAGCACCCTTGGAAACATACTTTATTTTCCATCTTCAAAATCGTTTTTGTCCTATTTGTTTTCTCTTTGATGTACGTACCAGTTTTCGTAATTGTCTATCAATCATTTAATTCTTCAGCCAATTCTCTTACTCCTCTTGCATGGGGAGGATTTACTCTAAAAAACTACAAAGAGATTTTCACTAATAGGCAACTAGCCACTTCGATAATTGATTCCCTTCTCGTTTCATTTTGGGCGACATTCATCGCTACTATTGCAGGACTATTTGCTTCAATTGGCATTAACGCTTTAGGAAAGAAAGCAAGAAAGGCAATGGATTTGCTTAATGAGATTCCTATGCTAAATTCTGAAATTGTCACAGGCATCTCCATAATGATTATCTTCTCGTTGATAAAACCTTTGATTCCAAATATCTTTGGTTTTACCACGATGCTTATCGCCCATGTCTTCTTCACAATTCCTTATGTAATCATGATGATCTTACCTAAATTAGAGCAAACAGATGAATCTTTATATGAAGCAGCAAGAGATTTAGGCTGTGGTCCTCTTAAAGCATTATTTAAAGCGGTTATTCCCTCCTTATCTACAGCCATTCTCGCTGGTGCTCTTATCGCCTTCACCTTATCAATCGATGATTTTGTTATTTCCTTCTATACTCAAGGAAATGGATTCTCCAACTTCTCTAACTATGTGTATTCTTCCTATACGAAAAAGAATTTCTCCGCTGGAAGCTACGCATTTAACGCCTTATTGACATTCATCACTCTTCTAATCGTTTTCCTTTATTCCATGCATGAGGCAAGAAAGAAGAAAGGAGTATAAGCAATATGAAAAAAATATTGATATCATCTTTAATATTTCTACTTTCATTTACAACTTTCGGAATAATTTACCTCGCTACTCCATCAACGATTCTATATCTCCTAAACTGGGGAGAATATATCGATAAAGATTTAGTATCCGCTTTCGAAAAAGAATTCTCTTGCCAAGTAATTGAGGAAGATGTCACCTCCTCTGAGGCTATGTATCAAAAAATCACCAGCAAAACCACCTCATATGATGTCGCAATACCCGGTGATTACACCGTTCATCAGCTCTATGAAGAAGGCTATCTTCTTGAATTAGATACTAAAAATGTCGCTTACCCTAATTTAAACGACTATAAGAACATCTTCTCTGATGGATTATCATCAATCATTAAGGAATATATGGTAGATTCAAACGGCAATGAATTCTCTTCCTATTTCATGCCATATTTCTGGGGAAGTTATTCCATGATTTATTCAAAAAAGAATCCTGAAGTCGAAAAAGTAATTGAAGATAAAGGATTTGAGGCGTTATGGAATAGAAAAGAATTTTCTTCAAATGTCCGTTTAGGCATGTATGATTCCGCTAGATGGATTGTTTCTTCTTATCTTATGGCTAAAGGATTAGACCCAAATATAACTTCTTATGATGGCAAAAAGGAAAACGATCTTTCCGATGAAATTAAAAACGACTGCATTTCTTCTCTTAAAGAAAATAAGTTTGATGAATTTGGCAACGATTCATTGAAAAGAAATGTAGCAAATTCTTCCTTGGATCTTGCTTACGTTCAATCAGGGGATTTCTTTGACGCATTATATTTAAGTTATTCAGAATCTAATCAAGACGTAAATTTCAATGTTTACGTTCCTAAAACCACTGCTGCATTCTTTGACTCAATGGTCATTCCTTCAACGGCTCAAAATTATGACTTAGCCAACAAATTCATCGATTTCATGTTAAGGAAAGACGTAGCATATAAAAATGCTAGATCAATTGGCTATTCACCTACATTAAAAAGCGTTGTTTCTTCGTTTGAAGAGAATGCAAAAAACGGTGAATATTATTACGATGATGGTGAAAAGCAAATAGCAATGAGCGATTTCCTTAAGAAATATCCATATTACTTGAATCCTCTTTATGAAGTGGAAAACACTTACGTATTAGAGCCAAAATCAAGAGAATATTTAACTACTTGTGAGACCATTCTAAATAGCCTTGCGTAAAAAAATACCTGGGTTCCAATAGGAATATTTGGATTTCCAGGTTTTCTTTTTATTCTCCGCTATGATCGGTTAGAACAAACCAAACTGCTTTAAAAAGGATTTTTGTATCTAACCATAATGAACGATCTTCGATGTATTTAAGATCAAGGTCCATCCATTCATCAAATGATAATTTGTTTCTATTTTTTGTTATTTGCCAAGTGCAAAGAAGTCCGCCTTTGATTAGAAGTCTTTGCTTATTCTTTGCGCTATATTGTTCAACTTCCGTAGGTATTGGAGAGCGAGGTCCAATAACGGATAATCTACCAATAAATATATCCCAGATTTGTGGAAGTTCATCTAATGATGTATGTCTAAGGAATTTGCCGAATTTCGTTATACGTGGGTCATCTTTTAATTTGAAGGCGGGCTCATCCGCTTCATTGATGCCATATTCAAGAAGCTTTGCTTTCATCTTTTCGGCGCCAGGACACATTGATCTTATCTTATGGAATCTAAGTAGCCTTCCGTTCTTTCCTACTCTTACAGACGTATAGATGGCACCTTGAACGGTTGGATCTTTTTCTCCATTTGGATCTTTGCTAACCTTACAATCATATCGTTTTCCGTTTTTGGAAAGATATTTTCCATTCTCATTTTCAACGATATCTAATTTATAAGATTTTCCTCCTATATCCTCTAGAAGTTTAATCAACATCAATAGAAGAATAAACCAGCCAAAGACAAGCAAGAAACAGAAACTTGAAAATATATCGAAGCTTCTTTTTATAAATTGAAAAACGGGCTTCTTTTTGTAATTTATGGTAACTTCATCAATCGAGAACCCTTCAAGATATTTTTTCATAGTAGTAAATAGTCTTTCTTATCTAGAGATATATTATCACAAAGTCGCTAAGCGCGCCGATGCATTATATATCTCTATAGCCTATTTTTGTAGAAAAAACATGTTTTTAAGTCATTTTTCATCTATTTTTCATTAAAAAACGGCTAAATATACGAAATTAGAAAAAGGATGGGAAACAAATTGTAAAGTCAAAGAAAAATAGTTGTTTGAATTTACTTTTGTTTGATGTGTGTAAGAAAACGTTAATGTTTTATAATATCGCCAAGAGGTAAACAAGAATGAACAAACTCCCAGAATTTAAAGATTGTATTTTCTATGAAATATACCCTAATTCCTTCCTTGATACGAATGATGATGGATTCGGTGACTTAGAAGGCATTATTTCAAAACTCGATTACATCCAAGAACTTGGTTGCAACGCTATATGGCTGAATCCGATTTACGATTCTCCATTTAAAGATGGAGGATATGATGTTCGTGATCCTTTCAAGGTTTCTTCTAGATACGGGAGCAACGAAGATTTAAAACGTTTAGTTAACGAGATGCACAGCCGTGGAATGAGACTCTTCCTAGATTTAGTCCCAGGCCATATGTCAATCGAAAATAAAGATTTCTTACATTCAGCAGAAGGAATTCCAAATGAAGACTATGATTTATTTATTTGGAATGACAATCCTTGGAATCTAGAAAATGGCTATCGTCTTGTTTCTGGCTGTTACGATAGAAATGGTTGCTATATGGTTAACTTCTTCGCTCATCAACCCGCCATAAACTATGGATTCAATAAAATAGAATATCCATCATGGCAAAAGAGTTATAAGGAAACAAAACACGGAAAAGAATATCTTGAGAAAATCATGAAATATTGGCTCTCATATGATATCGATGGCTTCCGTGTTGATATGGCTGATTCATTAGTTAAAAATGATTCAAAAGACAAAGACGCAACTGTTGAACTTTGGCAAGAGATACGTTCAGATTTAAGAAAAGATGGTGTTAAAGAATTCTATATGACATCCGAATGGTCGTTGCCTCATGAGGCTTTGAAAGCGGGTTTTGATTCCGATTTCTGCCTAGATTGGCAAACTAACTGTACTCATCGCCTTTTCAGACAAAAGGAAGATGGATTCTCTTCCCCTCTTTTCCATGAATATAATGAAAAGCTATATTCTCTATTCTTAGAAAATTTCAATTATTGGATTAAGTCATGGAAAGAAAATAAGTCAGGACGTATGTCTTTTATTTCTGGAAATCACGACACGACACGTATTGCAAATTTCCTAACAGTGGATGAATTAAAACTCGCTTATCTCTTCTTATTAACAATGCCTGGCGTTCCTTATATTTATTATGGTGATGAGATTGGCATGCATACTGATTTATCTTTGCCTTCTTTTGAAGGAGGATACCAAAGAACTGGCACAAGAATGCCAATGAGATGGAATTCTTCAAAAAACGCTGGTTTCTCAAAGGCAGATAAAACATTCCTGCCAACAAACAAAGAAGATTCAACTATTGAGGAGCAATTAAAAGACCAAAGTTCCCTTTGGAATGTAATTCATTCATTAATTAATATTCGTAAAGAAAGCGAAGATCTTCGTAGTGATTCATTCGAACTATTAGAGGAAAAACTTGCATATAAACGTGGCCAGGCCTTAGTTGCGATAAATCTACTAGATGAAGATATGGCATTCAAAGTTCCACCTAACTCAAAAATAATCTTCTCATTGGGCGATGTTTCCTTGAAAGATGGCGTGTTAACCTTAAAGAAACATGCTGGAATAATCGTTAAATAAAAGATAAAGAACCGTTCTTCAATTAAAAGAGCGGTTTTTAAAAATCCAAAATTTCAAAAATTGCTGCTAAAACCCTTATCGATTGCGTATGTTTGAGTAACAAAAAGCCTCCTATCGTAAGATAAGAGGCTTTTGCTTGATATTAGATTTTATAGGCGTCTAACCCTGGTGTAGCATTACCATCATAATCAAATAAGCATTGATTCGCCCATTCATTATGAGTTGGCTTGTTTGTTTCACCAGTGTAGGTTTCCCCCTCAAAGGTTGCCCAACAAAGACCAGGTAATGGTAACCAGAAAGGTTCCCAATAATAGATCGCTTCAACACCATGCTCTTTAGATAGTTTGATAAGATTTGTTAAGAAATCTTTTTGACCATCTAGGGTAAGAGGATATGGGCGATATACATTATCCTGCTCAAAGAACTTTTCGGAGATTAGATTATCGCCATAGTTTCCATTATCAATGAATGGAGCCATCGTGAAGCCATAGCCAGTTTCAACAATCCAAATAGGTTTATGGAACTTCTCTTTAAGGTTATCAACATTCTTGAAGAACATTGGGAATGTTCCGTGCCAATATGGATAATAAGATAAGCCAATGATGTCAAATTCCACGCCACGCTTAATTATTTCACGGAAATATTCTTCATGTAATGGAACATCGTAGCTCTTCTCTAAATGAATGACTAATTTGCTATCAGGAGCCACTTCTCTAGCCGCTTTTATGCCATTTCTAAGGAAAAGAGCAAGGTTGTCATAGTTAGAGCGAAGACCATCTTCTCCTCTTTCCCCTAATTGTCCTAATGGCCAAAGCATGCCATTTGTAATTTCGTTACCAATTTGAATATATGGGATTTCAATTCCTTCTTTTTTGATATCAAGAATTGTCTTCTTGGTATATTCATACACTTTCAAGGCGACTTCATCTACACTTAAGCCTCTCCATGATTTAGGCATTAATTGCTTTCCTGGGTCACACCAGAAATCAGAATAGTGAATGTCTAATAAGATGTTATAGCCAATTTTTTGGGCACGTTTAGCAAGTTTGATCCAAGTTGGAAAATCGACTGTTCCCCCACCATATGGACGTTTGTTTTCATCATATGGGTCAATCCAAAGACGAAGACGCATAGATTTCACATCATTATGTTCATGAAGGAATACCCATGGGTCAACTTCTTTTCCTTGATAATAATAATGAGGGTTCTTTGCATCGACCTCAACTTGTGTCGAAGCGTCAATTCCTAAAAACATTATAATTCTCCCTTTTTGTATGGATGCCAGCTGATTGGCTCATTGTCTTCATTTAATGAAGTAATACGATCAACTATATGACCATATTTAAGTTTGATCATCTGGTTCCATTCCTTGACTTTCTTTTCATCGCCATGAAAACAGCAACGAATGCAATAATATTCTTTTTTCTCTTCGTCATAGAACATGTCTATGTCGATATCACGCATGAAACATTGAGGGCAACGATAATTTAGTGCACCTTTTTTACTTTGAGCCATGAGCTTAATTCTCCTTCCTTAGTAAATTTCTTCTTGATGCTAAGACGGAACATTGGCGAGAAGGCGATTCCTTCTTCAACACGTCCGGAATAATCTTTATCTGATGAGCCCATTTCAACAATGGTATTGACTTGCGGAATGATTGCTCTTGCAGTTGATTCTTTCTTTTCGATGTTTCTCATCTTATAGGCGTATTCGATCTTCTCAGTGGTCTTTCCTTCCACTTCAAGAGCAACACCGGTCATATCATCAGAATATTCATCAATTCCGTAACATCCAACAAGATAATCTTCGATTTCAATTCCTTCTTCATCTAATGGGGAGAGAATCTCTCTTGTCGTAATGATTTCTCCTGTGCCTTTCTTGAAAAGGTATTTAGATCTCATCTTAACTGTTAAATCGGAGAATACGACATCAAATTCATTTGTTGTAAGAAGAATATCATCTCCAACCTTAGAATATGTTGCCATTGTTCTTTCTAAAGCAAGATCCACTTCTTCATTATGACGTTTCATAACAGCACTCTTTAACGTGCCTTGTCCAGCATAATGGGTGAAGAATCCAGCACGATAGTTTGCTTGAATGATATAAGGATATGAGCAATTGTAGGCGTTGCCTGTGCCAATTCCGACAGGTAAATCAAGTTTTCCGACATATGGGTTAAGGCAAATCATCGCACCGCCTTGGTTGAAATCAAGGCAAGCTCTCATATATGGGTCATAATACCAGAAATATTCTTTATCTGAGCCATAGAGGACATCTTTCCATAAAGCAACTTCTGGTTCCATATATGATGGATGCTCTTCACGATAGTAATCGGCATATTCGCTCATTGTCATATCAACGAGTTTGCCTTCTTTTTTGAGCTTCGCATAATAGTCAAGGCCATCACAATATGACTTGCGGAGAAGTTCATATGGTTGTTCCCACCTTCCTGCTTTATTAAGCCATCCAGGCCCAACGAACATCATGTTATACGAATGTCCTGAATTGTATTTTCCTTGTTGACGATACATATCGACAAGGTTGAAGAAATATGGGAGTTCATTGTCTTCATAGATCATTCCGCGAAGAACGTTTTGTGGGTGGGTTCCAAAGTTAGATCCATTTCCATCAAAACATGCCATTAAGTCACGGGAAAGGTGAGGAATTGCAACAATTCCCGAATCATCTTCTTTTGAATCGGCAGGCAAGCAAGAATTCACCTTTGAAGGAATCCATGGAGCCCATGGGCCTCCATCAATAAAGGTATACCAGGAGTTGTTTGTTGTATGATAACATTTGACTCCTTCTTCCCAGCAAGTGGCAATCGCGCATTTGACCGATGGATACTTTTTCTTGATATAGTTGATCGTATAGGCATCCATATAATAGGAACCAGTTGATTCCGGGTAGAAGCCGAACTTCTCGTAGAATAAGCCGAATACATCATCAACGATTCTTTCCTTGTCTTCATTTGAGAACATCCAGATGCAGAAATCCTTTGTTTTGTATTTCTCATAGAATTGTTCGCATGGAAGTCCAAGCAAGGTTAAAGCGATTTCATCTCCATATTGTTCATGATCACGCTTAGCAAGTGCAACAACGATATCCGAGAATAAAGATGCATAAGTCATCTCAATTGTTGTTTTTAAGCCACGTTTATGGGCTTCTTCTTGTTGGAAGATAAAAATGCTAAGAGATTCATCAAGCAATGCGGTTGAGGTTAAATCATCAGCCTTACCACTTTGTGTAGTTTTTTGCGCATACTCTGGCGCCATCTCAGGGCGGTCGATTAACGTGAGTACGAATTTATTTTCCATAATTATCCTTTCTCTTAATTACTTCTAATGAAGGACCAATCATCATTGTGGCCCCAGCTTTGAGCGCCTGCTTCAACGATCATTCCGATTGTAACATCGCTCTCTTCTGTTAGCTCAATTGAGGAAATTGACCATTCAGTAAATCCTGCTCCATATCCAGCACACTCACTAAGCATAGACACTTCGACTTTATCTCCGCTACCAATTTGATAGAAGAGGGAAGCTTTTGTGTATCCGCCGTATTCATCTTTAAGATGAGTAAGAACATAAGTCGATAAAGAGTATGTTCCGGCTGGAATTTTGCCTAAATTTTGGGAAATAGTGAAATTGAATTCGGTTGAAGACCACCAATGGAAATATTTGCTTCCGGTACGATTTCCCTCGTTCTTAGATTCAACGCGAACTCCGTTTGCTGATGCAGTAAGTTCCCATGGAGTCTTAACGGCATATTCATTAGCGTTGCTTGCTTGGAGAGTGTTTTGGTTTTCAAAGGAATTATCTTTAACATAGTTATAGATAACCAAGACATCGCAAGTTACATCATATGTTGATAATTTGCCATGAATTGTATGATGACCTTGGCTTGCGGTCTTTAACGCTTCAAGTTCATCAGCATCCCACTCGATATTAGTGATTTTCAAACGATCTAAATTTGTTTGAACTTGAGCCGTTGTTGGAATCGAATCACTTCCATCGGAGAGATTGTAAGTTGCAGTAAAGCTTGTTGCAGCAGGCGCAAGTTCTTCTTCGACTTTCTCGTTTGCACCCGATTGAATAAGGCTATAAGTCTTATATGATGGCAAAGCCTTACCGGTATAATCAAACAAAGCTTGGTTCGCCCATGAAGAATAACATGATGAATCAGAATATGTAGCTAAATCTGAGACATTTTCATAATCATATCCATGATCGTTATAATAATACCCAGTCTTGCTGATCCAGCCGGAATTTGCTGATGGTAACCAGGCTGGTTCCCAATAGAAGATTCCAGTTCCTTTGGAATTAGGAACTTTTGATAAGCAATCAGTGATTTCGCTTAATTCACTTGCTTGAGCTTGATAAGAAGTTAGATATCCGCCAGCAACATTGAATTTTGTTGAAGAGAATTGGTTGTTGCAATAACTTGCTCCATCATCCGTATATCCCCAGCTTGTTTCCATGACCATGACTTCTTTGCCGTATGTTTCTGCGCAATAGTTCATGACGTCTTGGAGATTATCTCTTCCACCATGCCAGAATGGATAATAGGAGAGTCCACAAACATCCCAATCCGTTTTCCATTTCACGAGATTGTTATAGACCTTATAGACACCTGCTGGATTGTTGATATTGGCGAGATGAACAATCGTTTTTACATTTGGATAAATGGCTTTTGAAGTTTCAACTCCTGCTCTAACCATACAAGCAAAATAATAGGAGGCAGCATTATCAGACCCTGCCATTCCGTTATTGACTTCGTTGCCAATTTGAACGGCATCGATTGTAAGTCCAGCATTTTTGAAAGCATTCAATGCATGGGCTGTATAATCACCAACACGTTTATATTGTGTTTTGTTGTTGATTGTAGGTTTCCCGTTTTTTAAGGTCATCCATGCTTTAGGAGACCATTTCTTTGATGGATCAACCCAGGAATCAGAATAATGGAAGTCAATTAAGATCTTCATTCCTGCGGCTGAGGCACGTTTTGCTAAATAAATATCCGTGGAGATATCGTTTGTTCCTCCACCATAGGAAACACCATATTTGTCATATGGATCAACCCAAAGACGGAAACGGGCATAGTTTGCTCCACCAGCCTTGAGAATCTTAAAGACGTCTTCTTCTTTTCCGTCTTCGTCATAGAATCTTGTTCCATCTCTTTCTACTTCATAAAGAGAAGAGCAATCAACACCGAATGCAAAATCATCCGCTAAAGTGTTGGTTGGTTTGTTAACGTAAACGGAATCGTAATCATATTCTTTGGGGTTAGTTTTATCTCCAACCGTATATTGAGGAGAAACTTCTTTTGTTTCTAATGCCACTCCATCATCACGATTGAATATTTGGTCATCCTCATCAACTGATGAAGAAGTTGAGGATGAGGAAGAACTTGATGAACTAGACGTTTCAGATGAAACGATTTCTGCGCTTGAGGTTGTTTCTTCAGATGAGTTAACAACATCGCTAGAGCTTGATTTATCTTGGGAACATCCAGCTAAAGCCATCGCAATAAGAGATAGGCTTAACGCTAATTTGTTTTTCATATTTTCCTTTCTATATCGCAATTAAGGGGGCGCCAAACGACGTCCCCTTAATATGATATTTAAACGGCAATTAATTGTTAATAAGTGATACGCCGGTTTCAGAATCGAAGAATTGCATGACCTTTCCTTCGAAGGTGATATTGAGTTCGGCGCCTGCGACCATTGCTTCTCTTTCTTCGTCAGTAAGTTGAATAGTTGGAACACGAACAACAAGCTGAGTTCCATCATCAGTTAGAACGTGGAGGTGAAGCTCGCTACCCATCATTTCGTTAACTTGGATGGTCACATGGATTGTATCTTCATGAGAACCTCTAGCTAAGACGACGTGTTCAGGTCTGACACCTAAGGTGAGATTGAGTGCTTCACCTTCTAAGAGATCGACCTTTGAAGCAAGCAAATCAGCCTTATCGCCATCAACCAAGATTTTTCCACCAAATGCAGAGACATAATATTTTCCGTTCTCTAGTGTTAACGTCGCTGGGAACGCATTCATCTTTGGAGCACCGATAAATTCAGCAACGAATAAGTTAACTGGCTTATCGAATACTTCATGAGGTGTGCCAACTTGTTGAATGAAACCATCTTTCATGATGACGATTCTATCTCCAAGCGTCATAGCCTCGGTTTGATCGTGGGTAACATAGACGAAGGTTGTTTCAATCTTCTTTCTAAGAAGGATGATTTCAGCTCTCATTTGGTTACGAAGCTTAGCATCAAGGTTTGAAAGAGGTTCATCCATTAAGAAGACCTTACAATCCTTAACCATAGCTCTTCCGATAGCGACACGTTGTCTTTGGCCACCAGATAAGGCTTTTGGTTTACGAGTAAGATATGGCGTGATGCCTAAGATCTCAGCTGCATTAGTAACACGAGCATAGATTTCATCTTGGCTCATCTTAGGACGCATAAGTCTAAGAGGGAAAGCCATATTCTCGAAAACTGTTAAGTGAGGATATAACGCATAGTTTTGGAAGACCATTGAGATATGACGATCTTTTGGTTGAAGATCATTAACGACTTCTCCATCAATCTCAACTGTTCCTTCTGATATTTCTTCAAGGCCTGCGATCATACGAAGAGTCGTAGATTTACCGCAACCTGAAGGTCCGACAAAGACAACAAATTCTTTGTCAGCGATTGTTAAATTGAAGTCATGGACAGCAACTACACCGCCTTGATAGATCTTTTTAACATTAGTAAGTTTAACTTCTGCCATTTGATTTTTCTCCTATCCTTTGACGGCGCCACCAGTGACACCTTCAACATAATATCTTTGTAATAGCATGAATAATACCGCAACCGGAATAGCGACAATGACACCAGCCGCGCAGAACATCGAATAGTTTTTAGTTAAGGATGAGTCGGTGCCAATCATATTTTGAAGACCTACTGCAACGTTCCACCCTTTCGTCTCACCGGCCGCAATGTATTTAGCGAAGACAAAGTCTCCCCATGGCGCCATAAACGCTGTTAATAATGTGTAAATAACGATTGGTTTTGATAAAGGAAGAATTATCTTAAAGAGGACTTGAGCGTTTGTTGCTCCATCAACCCTAGCAGCTTCATCTAAGCTCTTTGGAAGAGTATCGAAGAAACCTTTAGAAACATAGTACCCCATGCCAGAAGAGGCGACGTAGACAAGAATCAAACCTGGAACCGCATTTTCAGCAGTAAGGCCCATATCCTTCAATACACGATAAAGAATAATCATCGTAAGCATGCCTGGGAACATCCCTAAGACAAGCATTGCGTTCATTAAGAACTTACGCCCTCTAAAACGAAGACGAGATAAGGTATAACTCATGCAAAGAACAATGAGCGTTTGAAGGATTGCAGTTGCGCAAGCCATGATGAATGTATTTAAGAACCAGCGTAAGAATTTTACGTTTTCTGAGTCATCAAACAAATTAATGTAATTGTCGAATCCCCATTTTTTTGGCCACATGTAACCATGAGGCATAGTTGTAGCGCATTCGAAGCTATCAAGAAGAATACCAACGAAAGGCAATAGCCAAATAATAGTCATCGCCACAAGAATTATATAGATTATCGTATCGGAAATTATGTTTTTCGTGCGAAGACCCATATGGCGTTTTTCTTTTTCTGTATTTTCCATTATTGATAATCCTCCTCGTGTTTATTAGATGGCATAAGGTTGTAGACGATAAGCGAGATAATCGCTGAGACCAAGAAGACCAAGATGCCAACAACCGAAGCCATGTAGTAGTAAGAGCCTGCACCAGTAGTAATTTTAAATAACCAGGTAACAAGAAGGTCGGTGTAACCGACAGTGCCTGCAGCCCCAGAGGCATTTGGATTTGTCGGTCCTCCACCAGTAAGAAGATAAATAACGTTAAAGTTATTCATGTTTCCAATAAATGAAGTTAAGAGGTAAGGTCCAGTAACGAACAACATATATGGAAGAGTGATCTTTGTGTATTGTTGGAACGCATTAGCGCCATCAATTTTTGCGGATTCGTATAAGTCCTGTGGAATGTTCATCAAAATGCCTGTTGCAATAAGCATCAAATATGGAATACCAATCCAAATATTGATAAAGATAACCGTTGCTCTTGCCCAATGAGGATCGTCATAGAAAGAGAAATTCGTTACGCCAAACCAGTCTTTAAGTCTGGCAATGACAATTCCATCGTTTGCAAACATTTTTGAAACGTATAACAAGGAGATAAATTGAGGAATGGCAATCGTAAGAACAAGAACGGCTCTCCAGAACTTCTTTAAGCGAATTCCTTTTTTGTTAATCAACATAGCGACAACCATGCCTAAGAAATAGTTCGAGAATGTTGCAAAGAAAGCCCAAATTAATGTCCAAGCCAAGATTTCTCCAAACGCTGCCGTGTAGGCTTTATTGCCACTGTCCCAATTAAGCAATGTATTGAAATTATCCCAGCCAACCCAATGGAAGAGATTATTCGTATATCCGTTGTAGTCACCAGAGTAGTTAGTAAAGGCAACAAGAATCATGAAGAAAATTGGAAGAACCGTAAAGACGATAATGCCAGTGACAGGTAAAGCCAATAAAGTTTTATGGAATTGATCATCGACTAACGAGCGTAAATCGTCTTTTGAACTTTTAAGAGGCTTTCCTGAAGCAAGAATTTCTTCAGAAATTTTATTTTGCCTAATATTTAAGCGCCAAGTGTAGATGAATGCGATTATGAAGAATATAGTCAAAACCGAATAAAGAAGAATACGGAATGAGTTATCAAAGTACTTAACCGTATAAATATCGAGTACTTCATCATAAACTTCATGAGGACCTTCTTTACCAAGAGATGGCATCATGCTAAGCCAATATCCACCGCCTTGAGGAAGACACATAAATGTAATAAAAACAGCTTCAAAGATTAAGAATAGGATGCCTCTTAAAACTTGTCCTCTAGCCATTGATCCAAAACCCATGATCAGGTACGATACACGAGTTTTCCAATCACCATGTTTAAAGGTATTAACCAAATCAATTGTGTCATTCCATATCCAAAGTCCAAATTTCTTTAAACCAGTCCAAATCTTAATACCAAGATTTTTGAACCATAATGGAATTCCACAGAAGAAGGCTAAGAATTTATATCCAAATCTTTGAAACTTATTTAATCTTAAATATTCTAAGCTACTATATCGTTTCATATTTGTTTTGCCTTTCAAATCACTTTTTTCTTTTTTTTGAATAAAAAGGCGGGGTTTAAAGTGACTAAACCCCAACCTTTATATTATTTTACAAATAGTTTAGTCAGCCGATTAGGCGGCAATTAAGCTAATTGTGCCACCGGTAACAGTGCCACTGGCATCAACTGTTGTAACGAGTTGGATCTTCTTTGAACCAGCTTCAGCAGCGGTAACTTTGTAGTTGCCACCTTCAGCTGCGCCATATGCAACATCCCAGGAAAGACCTTGACGGCACTTAAATTCATCACCTTCTGTGAGAGTAAGAGCCTTAGAAGTCCATGTATTTGTTGGATCTTCTGTCATCGTGATATCGGCAGAATCCCATGTGATATTTTCGGCTGCGATAGCTCCTTTAACTGTGAATGCACGTTTCGTTTCATCGCTCATTGAGAATAAGCCATCGAGTGAATCTTGATATTTTTGTAGAACTGCCTTGATACCTGCTTCATCATCTTGTTCGACATCTTTCAAAGATGTGCCGATGACTTTCGCGATATCCCACCAAGAACCATGGATATTGCCTTGAGCGGTTGCATATTTATTTTGTTCAGCAAGAGCAACTAATGCTGGGTTAGCCTTATATTCGTCTGATTCTTGGGCTGCTTTGTTTGATGGACCCCATCCAAGTTCTTTTAATCTTGTCATCTCATTATCATAATTTGTGAGATATTGAACAAGGGAATTAAGTCTAGAAGCTCTTACTGCATCTTGTTGTGGCTTGACACCCATGAGTTTGTAACCAGAATATGAGCCAAGGTGGTATGTATCAGTTCCAACCTTGAAAGAAGGAAGATCGGCAACACCCATATTTTCGCCTAAGACATCCTTAACATCGTTATATGCCCATGTGCCTGAAACCAAGATTGCTGATTTTGTAGCGGCATCGAAGCAAGATGTTGCAGACGATGAGTTATGAGCTTCTGATTTTACGAGATGTTGAATACCTTTTGAAGCGATAATACCATTTGCAGAATTGAAGGTATCATCATAGCCTGTGAATTTGCCTTTATCATCTGTTAACCAGTTCGAATAACAAAGAGGCGATCCATTTTCAACACCATCTTTATAAGACATAAAGAAGCTAGCCAAATACCAAGCAGATGTTCCCATTTCCATCGAGAATTTATAGCCGCCCTTTTCACAATCTTCGACAAGGTCTTCAAGACTATCTAAGTGAGATTCATCTATTTTTGATTTGTCATAATACATGAAGTAGCCATTATCAGCAGTTAATGGATAAGCATAGAGGTAATCGCCAGATGTGACAGCACGAGTGGAGTCAACGGTGTTATTCTCTTTGACAAATTCTGCAGCTTTATTTCCTAATTTAGAAAGAGCGCCGCCTTGGACTAAACGTGAGAATTGGTCTTGAGCAAAGCAGTAAATATCTGCACCAGCTTCAACGTCTGTTAACATTTGAGTTGCAGATTCAGCTTCGGTAACACCGGTAATTTCGATGTTATAGTCATAACCATTATCTTCAGCCCATTTATCGGCCATTGTTTTGAAGAGCGTTGAAACGCCTTTAACTTCGGAAACCCAGACTTTGATTGTTTCTTTGCCGCTAGCATCGGCGGATGATCCTGTTCCGCCATCTACTGATGATGCCGGGGTGTCGCCCTTTGACTCAGCACTGGCAGAAGAATTTTCATTTCCGCCACAAGCAGCTAAAAGCGTAGCTGGAGCCAATAAAAGAGCAAATGTGATTTTTTTATTGAATTTCATTTATTTTTCTCTCCTTTCAATAAACGGAGAAACGCAATTGTTTTGTCGTTATGAATAACTTTTCGACGTCTCTCCAAATCAAATCGTAATTATTTTAGTTATGGTGCAAAAAAAAGTAAAGCGCTTACAATTGATTTTTGAAAACGCTTACATATTTCGCTTATAGAAATGACCATAAAATTACCCCTTTCCTTTAGGAAAGAGACAAAAATTGACTAGAACAACTTTTTTGTAAAAAATTTAAGAAAAAATCGAGAGAAACATCCGTATCCCTCGATATTTTTAGTAATTTTTAAGCGATTATCACGCTATTATGAGCCGCAATTCTTAACTTTCCATTAGTTAATTCTGGAAGGCGGTGTGTTATGTTAATTTGCTCAACAATTTTAGAACCAGGCGCATCCACTTCTACGTTATGATTTTCAAAATTATGTACGACGATTATCTTTTGATCATTATATTCAAGAGAATAAGCCATAACATATCTCTCATCTGAGTTCAACGAACCAGTTAGGTTTTTAAATGTTGCATGTTTGATCCACGAATATTTGTTACGTAAATGAATCATCATCTTGTAATGGTTTATTAAAGAGAATTTTTCATTTCTTAAATCTTCCACACCTTTACTGACTTGTTCATTATCAGCAAGGTCTTTTCTATTTGTCTCAGGGAAGGAACATTCACCAGTTTTATCAGTTTCAGACCAAATGATTGGCAAACGGCGACGGGCATCACTTTGATCGTCTGGGCTCGTGACTCTTGTTCCTTTCAAAGCTATTTCTTCTCCGTAATACGTATATGTCTCCCCAGGTAAAAGGGTATAGAAAGTGCATGCAGATTTATAAGAATCTGTTTTTGTAAAATTTTTAGCAATACGGTCTTGATCATGATTGCTTAAAAAATAAGATGTATAGGATTTAGAATTTTTCTTCTTTCTTGATTTTTCCCTCGCCTCGATAGCTGAAGCTAGGTTATCAATTTCAGCGCCCATCCCTTTAATGTTATTGATACATGTCGTATCTCCGCCAGTTGCAACAGAAAAATCAAAGAATGAATCGCAAGATGAAGAAAAATACGTATCGATCGCCGCACTAGATGCCCACGCTTCACCGACCATATAGAAATTTTCATCATATTTATGACAAGTTGATGCAAGCCAATTCAAGAAAGAAATGTTTTTGTCGGTATTGTTGCTGTAATAATACAAAACTGCATCTAATCTAAATCCTTTAACCCCACGTTCAATCCAGAATTTGCAGATTTTTTCAATTTCAGCACGCACTCCTTCTGAATCAAGATTGAAATCAGGCATCGATGCATCGAACTTAGATTCATACTGAACGCCTTCGTAAACATGGTCTCCGCCAGGTCCATAATTGAACCAATCTTTTTTCGAATCAGATGCTGTGTTGTTATTCTTATAATCAGCAAAAGACTCAGTGAAATATGGGTTTTTGATCGAGCAATGGTTCAGAACCATATCAAGCATGATATCAATGTTGTATTTGTTTGCTTCAGCAATTAACGAATCGAAATCATTCAATGTTCCATAATCGCTATTAACATCAAAATAATTAATTACATCATATCCATGATAACTTCCGGATGGGAAAATAGGCATGAGCCAGAGAGTCTTAAATCCCATATCTGCTAAATATGGAAGCTTTGCTTTAACGCCATTTAAATCTCCAACACCATCATCGTTTGAATCATAAAAAGAGCGAACGAAAATCTCATAAGCGGCAGAGCCATCCTTGTTAGAAGATTCAGCATACGTGTAATCTTTAGCAGGATCTCTTTCTAGTTGAATTGGGTCATCCTCAAGTCCATCAGGCACAACAATCTCTTCTTCCGAAGATGGAATGAGGTTTTCTATAGATGAGGAATCATTTCCTCCACATCCACCTAAAACAATGCTAGTGACCATCGCTAGCCCTAGTACATGAATACGTTTTTTCATTAATGTCTTTTCCTTTCAGCAAGTTTAGCGACTTCTTCTTTTTTGCTAAGCGTAGGATTCTTAGCAAATAGAAATGGGAAGATGAAGAAAGAACCCATAAAAACCATTAATAAAAGACCTCCATCGACTAAAAGCCACTTAGTCGTGATAGGGAAGTGAAAATCATATACGCCTGATGGAGTTAAAAAGAGAATTCCAACTATAAGTAAAAATAAACCTAGAGCAAAACCTATTATCGAAACAACACGAACAGGAATAGATATTCCTTCATGAGCAGAATAGGAAATCCCTCTAATGAAGAAACTGCCTTTTTTGAAAGAATTGATTATCACCATGATCAAAAAGCCTATGACAACAAGATGGAAAGCTAAACAAATAAGCTCAATTATGTTGCTTGTCATCGTATCGTTTTGAAAAATGTTGATGATGCTAAAAACAGCGGACGCTATTGTAAATAATCCTAGGAGGATGTATATAGCCAATAAGCCATGCAAAAAATTAATTTCTTTTTTCGTAACCATATATATGGATTATATTTGAAAAAATGAAATTTGAAAGACAAAACATGTATGTATGAATTAATTTACTGATCGTCATGCCATATTTGGTTGTCTTATTCCATTCTCTATACCATCAATGATTATCCCTGAATATTTGGATACTAAATCAAGATTCTTCCTGAATTTATTAATATCACCCTGGGCCCAGCCACTGATATAGGAGAAATTGAAATTCATGGTATCTAAACCTAAATAAGAGCAAACGATACATGCGATAGACTCCGCTTCGACTTCTTTGATTCCGCGTTTTTCTTTTTCGGTTAGGCCTTCAAAATCATCACGCTTTTTAGAATGAGCTAAGGCATGTCCTAATTCATGAATCGATGTAGAAACCTCTTGTAAATCCGCTAAATCATTTCTGATTTTGATTTCATGTGTCTTGTGGTTACATAACCCACAACAATCTTCACCAAGTTCTGAATCGTTAACAAATATCATTTTATAGCCATACGTCCCCGCTACTTTTTTCAAAGAATCTATTATTTCCTTTTTGCTTTCAATGATTTTGCTTTCATCAAATTTAAATACATCAATGTCCTTCCCTTCCGTTTGCTTAACATCAAAAACATATCCGACTTGGAAGCCTCTCAAAATCCGTTTTTCCTCGGCAGAAGCCCCTTCTTTTTCTTTTTTAGCAATGATTGGCTTAAATATTTTGATGGCTTTCTCGCCTTTTTTAACCGTCCTTCCAAGAGAATTCCATTTCCTTAATCCATTAATTGTTCTTGCCTCAGGATATTGAAGAATGATGTAAAACTGATTATTTAATGAGTATCTCCCTAAATTCCCCATGCTCACTAAAACATCTTTATATTTCCCTTCCTTAATAAATCTTTCAAATTCCAAATCAATTTTGTTTGTTATCGAATCCATCTCTTCATTACTAATACGTTTCATTTTATATCCTCCACCTATATAAAGACGTTCTTTTTGTCTTTCTTCCAATTTGTTTGGAGGAATTTCAATTTCTTCAAATAAAAGTCTTATTTAAGAAAATAGGATGCAAATGTATAATTAGCGCATGGAAACTTTTAATTACGTAATGGAAATATTTATAACTTATAGTTCGCTCTTCTTCTTTGGCGCTTTTGGTGGGTGGATCATCGAACTATTTTTTAGAAGATACGTCTCACAAAAAAGATGGGTCAACCCAGGATTCTTAGTCGGACCGATCGTTCCACTCTATGGCTTTGGGCTAGTTAGTTTCTATTTCTTTGCTAATGTCATACCTTGGCAAAACATTTCATCGATAAGCTGGCTTAACACCTTAATCGAAGTGTTTGCAGCCGGATTGTTCATGACCGTTATTGAATATGTCGCTGGTCTTATATTCATCAAAGGAATGCATATCAAATTATGGGACTATTCAAAAAGACTTTGGAACATTCAAGGAATCATCTGTCCTCTTTTTAGCCTTATTTGGCTTCTTTGTGGAGCGGCATATGTTTATCTTGCAAATCCTTTGTTTGTAAATTTTGCTTCATTCATCACCAAATATTGGTTCTACATCACCTTCCCTATGGGTGCATTCTATGGAATCGTCATTGTCGACTTCTTCTATTCGATGCAAATTGTTGCCAAGATCAGACAATCTTTGGAAAATTCCAAAACGGTTGCCTCATGGGAAAAAATCAAAATATCTTTCAAAGATCATCTTGCTGAGAAAAAAGAGAAATCCAACTTCATATTTGCCTTCTCCACTAAAAAAGAAGAATTCGACACAATGGTTAAAGAAGCAATGGCCAAATCTAAAAAAGAATATGATGATTGGGTTGCTAAAAAATTAGCAAAGAAAAATGCCAAAAAAGGAAATCAAAATTAATAATACTTATTCCTATTAATATATAAGAGCTGAGAATGAAGTGAACCCCAAAAGTTGGACCGAGGGATCTGAAGTCTATCAAATCATAAAT
>CAVIBR010000008.1:0-70892 GCA_963641445.1 Bacteroides uniformis | reverse complement strand
CAGGTATTGCCACTGCATCATTTTCCTATTCCTGGTTCACAAATAAAAATAATGTGACTAAAGATATAACTGGTAAGACAGCAGGCGCATATTTTGGTGGAGGAGACGGAAGCGAAAATAACGCATTCATCATCTCTAAACAAATCCACCTATACAATCTTGCTTGGCTATATTACATCGGCTATTTTGAAGACAAAGAACCGTATTTCAAGATAACTTCTAATCTTGATATGAGTAATTGGTATCTTCCTCCAATAGGAACATCAACTCATCATTTCAATGGCCATCTTGATGGAAATAACAAGACAATATCAAACCTAAAAGTAAGTAACTCATTTGATGAGCTTAAATCTAAGAAACCTTCATCAGTAAGCGAAGATGATTGGAATGGCACGACAAATAAATACGGTCCAACACCTAATATCTTAGGTCTTTTTGGCTATATATCTAAAAGTGATTCCACTAGCGGAGTTCCATCAGTAGAAAACGTAAGAATCAACAATGAAACAGTTAATTCAGTAACATCAACCGCCTTAACTGGCATAGTCGCAGGATATGTTGATGGCAAATTAGATGGAATATACCTTGATAATTCAAGCGTTAATCTAAACGCTAAGGACACGAATGGAACAACGATTGACACAAAGCCTCTAGGTACATTAGGAAATGAAACCATTTCTGATATTTCCACATATACGTCAGTTGGTTATTGCACGGATGCGTATAAAACTAACTACACCAAATATGAGACAACCTTATATGAACCAAAACAAGTTGGCACGTCTACTTTTAGCATTGGCGAAGATAGTGGCGGAGACGGCGGATGGGGTGGTTCCATCGATATGCGTATGTTGAATAAAAGGTTAACTTATATAAATGCAACAGGTACTTTTACAGTCGATACAAATAGCATGTTGATTTCAAAAGGCAAAGGTGAAATTCAAGCATCGTTATCGAGAGGCAGATATTGGACAACAAAAGAGTATTATTGGAATGCTAGTTATTCAGATTCTTATAATACTCTATATCTATTAGATGGAACTTGCTTGCCATTAAACGTCGATGAAGATGCGATGGGGTTGGTAAATAATCAAGAAACAGAATTTTCTAAAACGACAAATGGATACACGCATAAATTACATAGTAATACTACCTATCTGAGTGATGATTTGACTTCAGAATTAGTTTTGAAATCCAATACAGGATATTTAGTTTCTGCAGGAAGCTCAACATCCGATTCGAAAATACGTGCCGGCTATAGACAGTTTGATGCATCCACTTATTATTCTGGCATTCCAGATTCATTTATTGATACATATCAAATCAGTTATGACGAAGATCATAAAAAGCAATTTGCCATGTTCACCATAAAAAACAATATGACTTACAGAATTCTTGATGATGTAAATAGCGATTCGTATAGCACCGGAGATGAAAACAAAACTTATTCTGAACTCGGTTTGATTAAATATAAAGAAGTTAGGAGCAACTTCGATGTTGCTATGAATGGCGCCCAAGTCTATAACGGCTTTCATTTTCAGCAATATTTGCCTGACGCAACAACCACGACTGCAGCAAATTTATCTTCCTTTATAACCAAACAAAATGTAAAAATCCTAAGTGATGACACCATCAATAATTATGAGTTGATAAAGGGTGGTTTAAATTTCACTGTAGAAAAAGACGGTTTTATTACGACAATTGTCGGGGCCGGATACAATGCAAGTGGCTACGGTCATTCGTTTTTTGACTTATACAAAATAGATCGAGACGAAAATACACACGCTATCAATTCGTTGACCAGAGTGAAAAACATATATGTAAAGACCGACAAGGATGGTTCAATTACAGATATATCTTATAATAGTCAGCTTTCAGCCGATTACAATGAAGCAATTAATCTTTACAGCCTTGCAACATCGGATAAATTAGCGAAAGATGCAGCTTACTATTTTGAAATTCCCGTCACAGCTGGTGATTATTTAATTGGGACTGCATCTAATTCAAGTCAAAACAACGCCTACCTCATGTATCTAGATATTGGTGCTAACGGCAACGAAGGAGAATCAAAACAAACCATCACCCGCACTAAGGTTTTTGAACTCCTTGAGCAAATAACCCAGGCTTTCACTTATCCTACTGGAGTATATGTTGCTGATTTTGAAAATGCAGCCATTGATATAGAGAAACAGACTCAAATCCTTTGCATAACGCTTGGCTCAAAATACTCCGGTGAAGCAAAGATCACTAGAACTGAAGACACCGCTAGTTTAACTGTAGCCACTTCAACGGAAAATAATACAGGGGTCGCCTATTATGACTCCGATCTAACATTAAAGAATAACGAAAAAGCATTATCTGATGACGATTACGTAGAAACAGATCAAGCCGTTACAAAAACAAAACGTTTGACATATTATGACTACAACTCAACCACAACAACACTAACAATGTTTAGATTCTCCCAAACATCAATAGATGGAGGAGAAAACTACGGAGAATTAACCGCTGAAACCCAGTATCAGGCTGCATACGAAGATTCAAAATTTGCTGATTGGGAAGAACCGGAAAAAGAACAAACTGTATATACCGATGAAGGAAAAGAGGGAGGAACACCTACTTCAATAGATGATCAGGTAATAAACGATAAAATCTTCACTCTTGCTCTTAAAGATAATGCAAAAGATAAAACAATAACTAATACATATCTCCCACAAGTAAGTTTAGGTGCGGATAATGTTACATCTCCTACTGGCTATGTTTTCACTATTAAAAAAGATGATACAGCTATTAGTAAAACAGATTACAATCTAACTAGAAACAATACTAATTATTATTTGAAAATAAATGCAGATGAATATACAGCAACTGCTGCTTAATTCATGCATGTATGCCTTGTTTTTAGCATTAGTAAGGTGTTTTGCGCATTTTAATTATTCAAAAAGCATCATGCACACCGCAGAATAATTATCACTTTCGCCTAAAGTCGATAAAGTTATTTAAAGCGGAAAATGCGTGCAATTCTATTTGACGCTACAACATCAAAAAACGCTTCGTCAGAAAAAATCACCTTTTGGTTTCCCAATGCCCAGATTTGCTCGAACCAATAAAGACAATTCCATTTTTCTTGAGGACTCTTTTAATTGTTGAAAGCGAGACGCCGCAATCCTCAGCAAGTTTTGTCTTTGAAATAGATGGATTGTTAGCTATTTCCTCCATAATAAATTCAAAGATACTTTTTTGGGGTTCATTTTGGGGTTCATTTTGGGGTTCATCATTGAATCCATTCCTATCAAAAGGAATTGTCACGGTTATTGTGGACGTGCCAAAATTATAGGCATTAACGCCATATTTCTTAATAACTTTTGGAACTCCGTGCCCCGTTTGTTCAACGATGTGACATTGGAGAAAAATCTTCATTAATTCTTCGTTTACTGGATGGGTCTTGCCTGATAGGAACTCATCTTTTGTCATTCCATTTGGAATCGTTCCGTATGAAATGATTTCCAATCTATCTTCAAACCAATAGATTGCTGGAGGTATTCCATCGATCCATTTGTTATGGACAACAGCGTTAATCCACGCTTCTCTAAATGCGTCTTCATCAAATAATTTCTTCTCTTGTCTAACCATTTTAGATGTATCGACATATGTGTCATTCAATGCTAAGCAGTATTCGCTAGCCTGATCCATTGCATACAAAAGACAAGTAAATCCATATTCGTTTCTTTTAAGGTAATCAGATTTATCTTTGCCTCTGAAAATAGCGACTTTTATTGAGTCTAGATTTTCATCCGCAAGAAGATCAGCGATGAGGTTATATTTTCCGTCTGGTGTTAAGAGATTGAAATTCTCTTCGAACTTTGATTCGTTCCAATGAACGTTTCTTGCGCCCAAATACATCTTGAATTTTGAGAAAGTCAAATCCGTTCTATTGCATGGTATATCAACCATTTTCCTTTCCGGAAGGCTTATCGTTTCAGCAAATCTCTTCAATATTTGTTCAGGCGTCATTCCTCTTGATGAAGTTCCGATTCTTTCAAAACAACCGGCACTGCTCATTCCATATTTCTTGATATAATAAAGCTTATTGCCTTTCTTGATAGAGATTTTTAATATTTGTTTCTCATCGATTATTGGCGTGTCAATTTCCACGAGTCCTCTAGGACTTGGCTCAATTTGGTCTGCAACGATGTTTGAAATGAATAAAGATGCAGAATCAATATCATCTATTCCAACTAATTGTCCATCATCTTTAACCCCGATATAGATAACGCCATCGCAGGTATTCAAAAAAGCAATAATCTCATTTATGATTGTTCCGCTTTTTGAATTTTCCTTCAATTCTGTATGCTGATCCTCTTTGAAATCCACGTCCCATCACCTCGTCTTTTATCTATTAAAATTTTACCATGGAAAGCTCGTTATCTCTAGAAAACTAAAACATTTTCCAAAACTGAACATTAGTAATTAATGGTTTATGTAAAACCATTTTAAGACAATAAAAATCATCTTTCGTTAATTAAGATAGATCATTATTTTTATTTGAATATTAAGTCATTTATTCTTTAAATACTTTCCGTAATTTTGCCTTTTTGAATTTAATTCTTTCCGCAAAAGCGGCATATTTTCAAAAATTCTTTCCGCCTAAATTCTTAAAACCTTGACATATTCGATATTTTTCGGAAATTTGTAAAGATTTATGAAAATGCGTGAAATTTTAATAGAAAATAAATATCAAAAACAGTCAAGATATGTATTCATTATGAAAGAAAAGATGTTTTAACATGGAAGCGTTAAAAGCTTATGTCTAGCACTCTTATTTTGGTTCTAATCTAAAGACATGAACTCTTCAATTGACGCCTTTCCGTTCTTTTCGCTCGCATCATTTGTCATCCTGTTGTTCCAAAATCTTATAACATTGCAGTTACTTAAATATTGAAGGTTTTTTATAAGCCTTGAATAAATTATCGCTTATTCTTTTCTCAAATAATATGAAGGGAGGCATGCCAATCAAAACATAAAAATTTTTAATTTGTAAAAATTCATTCCCCCTATTGCAACCATATTTTTCTAATGCTATATTGTTGCCGCCTTAAGCAAGGCCATGCTAACTAGTAGACACGGATAATTGCCGCAATAAGAAGGAGACTTCCTATTGCTGGTCAACATCTCTTATCGAAGCCAAGGTAAAAGATAACATTATTCAAATACTCTAGAAGTGTAAGCTCAAGCGTCGCAAGGTTTTTTTATTTGGAAAAATCTCCACTGAACTTACTCTTAGTTAGCAAAACTAATTAGGAGGTGTTTATGAAAGCAACAACAAAGAAAGAGAACATCAATTCTTCAAAAAGAATTTATGAATTCTCCAAAAAGAGTCTTGAAGAGACGAAAAAAGAATTCAATTTGGATCTTTCGAAAGGCTTAAACGATTCTCAAGTCGAAGAATCCGTCAATAAATATGGCTGGAACTCACTAAAGAAAGCCAAAAAAGATTCCAAATTCGTCAAATTCATTAAATCATTCTTAACTTTATTCAACCTGATATTATTTGTTATCGCCATCCTTAATGGACTTATTTCCTATTTCTTTCCTGAATCAGAAAACGATAAGAAAACCTTCTATATCACTCCATTAATCATCCTAACAATCATTTTCATTTCTTCTTTGATTAGTTACAAGGAGAACCTGAAATCTGAAAGATCCGCGTCATCATTAAAAGATTTAACCGCGACTACATCTAGAGTGATAAGAAATGGCGTCTCAAAAGAAATAAGCAACGAGGATCTTGTTGTAGGAGATATCATCGAATTCTCTTCTGGCGATATGGTTCCAGCAGAAATAAAACTTCTTGATGCAAAAGACTTATATATCGATCAATCTAGTCTTACTGGCGAATCTTTGCCAGTTGAAAAAAGAACAGATATCCCTCAAGGAGATATTAGCAAGGTAAACCCATTTGATCTTACAAATATTCTTTTCAATGGTTCTAGCGTTGTTTCAGGAAAAGGGTTAGGGGTTGTATTCTCCATTTCAAGCCAAACGATTTTTGGCCAATTAAATGATAAGGTCATTCAAAAGAAGGTGAATGTATCTTTTCAAAAAGGAATTCAATCAATAACCAAACTTCTTCTAACTTTGATTTGCATCATCGTTCCAATCATTTTCCTTATTGATGGTTTCGATATTCATTTTGAGAATGGAATATTGAAAGCAGGTGACTTCACCTCTTACTCAAACTGGATTAACGCTTTCATATTCTCAATATCTGTCGCTGTTTGCCTTATTCCTTCCTTGCTTCCAATGCAAGTGACATCAAATCTTGCAAAGGGGGCAGTTTCAATGTCAAAGAAAAAGGTTATCGTGAAAGATATCAATACGATTTTCAATTTAGGCAGCATGGATGTCCTTTGCACGGATAAGACCGGGACATTGACGGAAAATACCTCTACTCTTTCACGATATTTCGATATTGATATGAATACATCAATAAAGATTCTTCGTTTAGCGTTCCTAAATAGCTATTACCAAACGGGAATCAAATCAGTTATCGATCAATCAATCATTAAATACGCTTCAACAAACAAAGCCATATCGGAGGTAATGCAAGAAGGAATAATTAAGCTTGATGAGATTCCTTTTGATTTTGCTAGGAAGAAATTATCAGTTTTATTGAAAGATAAAAATGGAAAGAAATTCATCGTTTCCAAAGGTGCGGTAGATAATATGCTTGAGGCAATATCTTTCGTTAAAACTCCATCAGGAATAAGAGAGATAAACAAAGATGATATCGCTAAGATTGAAGATATCGCTCAAAAAGAATCATCAAAAGGCAGAAGAACCCTTATTCTTGCCACAAAAGACGTGGAAAATGAGCAAATATCATCCTTAGATGAAAAAGATATGACATTCATTGGCTTCCTTTCTTTTGAAGACAGTCCAAAGAAAGATGCAAAGGCTGCCATTGAAGCATTAGAGAAATACGGCGTTCACGTGAAAATTCTAACTGGTGACACCCTCGCTTCTTCTCTTGCTATTTGCAAGGCGATAAATCTTAAGGATGTATCTTATCTCACTGGATATGATATCTCTTTGATGAGTGATGAAGATCTTCAAAAAGAGGTCGAAAGCCATAACCTTTTCGTGAAACTCACTCCACTTGATAAGCAAAGAATAGTTCAAGCTTTAAAGATGAATAAGCATGTCGTTGGATTCATGGGAGATGGAATTAATGACGCGTCCGCATTAAAGAGCGCGGATGTAGGCATCTCCTTTAAAGATGCAACCGATATCGCTAAACAAGCTAGCGATATCATCATGTTAGAAAACAATCTAACAGCCTTAAAGGATGGCATAATCGAAGGAAGAAAATCCTATATCAACGTCATGAAATATGTCAAAGGTCAAACTTCATCGAACTTCGGCAATATGATTTCTCAATCCATTGGCGCCTTATGGATTCCTTTTGCCCCACTTAAGGCCGTTCATATCATCATGCTTGATATCATTAGTGATATCTCTTGCTCGATGATTCCCTTTGATAATGTTGAAGAAAAAGACATCATGCAGCCACTTAATTTCTCTGTTAAGCAAATAAGAAACTTCATGTTCTATTTTGGCCCATTATCAAGTCTTTTAGATATGGCTTCCTTTGCTATATTGATGTATTTCATTTGTCCAAATATGCTAAATACGGATGGAATTAATTTCACTAATTACTACAACCTAAGCACGTCTGATAGATTGATATTCGCAAGTATCTTCCAAACAGGTTTCTTCATTGAATCACTAATAACGCAAAACATCGTATACGTCTTCTTACGTTCAGATAGGATTCCTCTTATCCAAGCTAGACCATCAATCACCCTTAGTTTAGGCATTATCGTTTCTTGTCTTGTTGGATTCTTTGTCGTATATGTTCCAAAAGTGAATGAGACATTCGATTTAGTGAGCATATCACCCATCTTCATCCTCATATTGTTACTTGAAGTAATAATCTATGGAATTCTCACTCAATTCGTTAAGAAACTATACATAAGAAAATATAAAAGATTGTTATAGGCGTTCTCCAATTAGTCTGAACGCCTTTTCAAATGCATTTCTTATTATTTTCTATGTGTTTCGGATTTACCTTCGGTAACCAAATAATTTGTTGAATTTTGGTTTTATTTGAAACTTATCGATAGTTTTTATCGAAAATTTCCTTAGTTTTGCTTTTGAAATATTGGATGTACCTATCTTCATCATCAAATGAGGCGATGTTTTCCAAGATAGCAACATAAACCACATTTTCTACATATTCATCCTTCGTGTTCGCTAAAGATTCTATATATTCGAAAACCTGATCAATTTCTTTTTTCTTTTTGTTGGTTACAATTTCTTTGACATAAGGCATCAGTACGTCTTCAAAAACAATGAAACTACCGGTATCAATCCCTTCTTGCCAAGAAGTCTCTTCGTCAAATTTAGTCTTTAATTGTGGCAAATTCGATAACAGGTTTTGATTTAAGTCTTTACTTGTCATTTTTCACTCCTTTTAATGCATCCTTCAAATCATCGTATAATTCTTTGACGATTTGTTTGTCACTGTCCGGTAAATTACGGTTTTTCAAAATGTTTTCAAGATTTTTTAATCGTTCTTTTCCTTTCTTCACGTGACTCTTTCCACCGACTAATTCGTCGGTGGCCAGTTCATGCCTTATCGCATCAGCTGTGCCGCCATCACCAATTTCGGCACCAGCTCTATATAACTCCTTAATAACATTTTTTACTTTCTCATTTTGAAAAGACCCTCCTGTCGGCAGTCCAACATTCGGGTCTCACTTCAAACCCCTATATTTTCAAAAGATATCGCTCTTTCTCTTTCGTTTACCGCATAAAGAAAATGAAGAATTTCCTTTATAATCTAACAATTTGGTAGAGAAATATATTAGAATATATTCGGTCACATAAAACAGCTTGGAAATGATAATCATTCATTAGGCAAAGATTATTTTATTTCCTTCTTTTGCGACTTTACTTAAAATTGCAAGACTATTATGAAATCTCGATTGTTTAAGCACATCGTTCTCTTACGCGGAAAAAGAGACTACTACCTCTATAAGAGTGACATTCAACAAGAGAACAGGAAATCATGCATCTTTTTTCTTATAGCAAATTTCATAACCCAAACAGCGGTTATGATTTCGAGAATTGCTTTAGAGAAAAACATCCTTTTATTCTCTTTTTCTCTTACTGGAACAATCTATGCTCTTCTTCTTTTACTCATAATGCCTAAAGTCATAAAAGAGATTCCTTCTAAATGGATTCTTCCAACCTTATATATCATTCAGATTCCAACCTTTATCATTGCTATCTTAAATGGATGTATCTATATCGGCGATTCCTATGCTTTCTCATTCTATATATTGTCATTCATTCTTCCTTTATTCGTTTTTGATTTGCCTTTAAGAGTCATTTCCATTCAAACGGTTTATTGTCTTATCTTCCTTGTCGTAGATTATTTCAGCAAATCATTAGAGACATTCGCTATCGACTCCGTTCACCTTTTAGTCACGTATTCTGCGATCATAAGCGCTATTCTTCTTATTCTTAGTCTTCGTTTTAGCAATCTTGAAAACTATGTTTCCGTTCGCGAAAAAAGTGAACATCATGAAGTAACAGGCTTAAAGAATAGATATGCCTTAAAGAAAAACAGCAAGGATTTCTTAAATAAAGACATGATCGTTTGCATGATTGATATTGATGATTTCAAGTTCTTCAATGACATGTATGGTCATAATGTCGGAGATATTATCTTAAGAGACTTAGGCGATATTCTTATTTTAAATTTCGGCGCGGATTCTTGCTTTAACTATGGCGGGGATGAATTCCTTATCGCTTATCCTGGTTCAAATGCCTATCGTTTCAAAGAACTTCTAGAGAAAACGATGAATGATCTTAAGAATCTTCAAATCTCAGAAACATTCATGTTACATCCAACATTTTCAGCTGGATTTGTCTATGGGAATGTCAAAACAGAACAAGAATTCCAAGAGATGATCAATTCCGCTGATTTCACTTTGTATAACGCTAAGAGCGAAGGAAAGAATGTCATTTGTCAAAAAGCCTTCATGAAAAATTCATACAAAAACGAATTCATGAGAGAAGGCAAAGCCTCTAACAACATCGATTCATTAACTAAATTAATGACTTTCCAAAGTTATCTTCAAAATGGTCAACGTTATCTAGAGGAGTTAAAAGAGAAGAAAGACATCCTTATTTGCCATATTAACATTTTGAACTTCAAAGTCTTCAATAGCACTCTTGGCTATGAATATGGCGATTCATTACTACTAAAAGTTGCAGAACTCTTAAAGAAATATTTCCCATTAAGCTTGATTTCAAGAATTGTCGACGATCATTTTTCCTTGGTTTGTGAAGAGAAAGATTTTGCTGCTTCTTTTAAAAAAGTCGAAGATGAATTCATGGCCTTTAGCAAGAATGCTGCCGTAAGAATCATTGCCGGATGTGCTTTATTAAAAGAAGATATGAATATCCGTCAAGGAAATGACTTAGCCAAAATAGCTTGCGATTACATCAAAGAAAAACCTGAAGAAAATTATCATTATTATGATGATAAGATGGCTAGAAAGAACAAGATATCCCAATGGATACTTACTTCTTTTTCTTCTGCTATCGAAAATCATGAAATCGTCGTTTATTATCAGCCAATTCTCCAAACCGTTTCTTCTTCTATATCTAGTCTTGAAGCGTTAGCTAGATGGAAACATCCTTCAAAAGGTTTGATTCCTCCTAGCGATTTCATCTCCGTTTTGGAAGGAAACCGTTTGATATCTAAATTGGATTTATATGTTCTTGAAGAAGTATGCAAGAAAGATTCGATTCTCCTAAAGAAAGGAATCTCTCCTTTGCCAACTTCAATCAATCTTTCACGTTTTGATTTTGAAAGAGATGATATTGTCGAAACAATCATTGAAATCGTTGATAAATATTCCATTCCACATGATTTAATTATCCTAGAAATAACCGAAAGCACCTTCCTTACTGAAAAAGAGATTCTTAAGAAAGCTGTCAAGAAATTACAAGACGCTTCATTTAAGATTTGGATGGATGACTTTGGCTCTGAATATTCTTCTTTGAATCTTTTAAAGGAATTCTCCTTTGATGTCATCAAACTTGATATGAAATTCCTTCCTAAAGGCTCCAATAGAGACAAAGGCCGTGCGATCATCGATAGCATCATCGAAATGGGAATGAAACTATCAATAGGAACTCTTATGGAAGGAGTCGAAACCATTGAGGAATACACCTTTATTAAAAATATTGGATGCGAGTATATACAAGGCTATTTAATATCAAAACCATTGCCAGCAGATGAAATATATTCCTTCCTAGAAACAAAGAAAGAATATTTGCCACATAGCAAAAAGGAAATTCAATATTATAAGGAATTAGAATCTCTTTCCTTAACAAGCGCGTCATTAGATAGCAAAACATTAGATCTATCTATGGAATTTGGCCGTGTTGGAATTGGCATCATCGAATGTAAAGACGGATATATTCGTTTCATGAAAGGCGATGCAATATTCCAAGAATATCTTAATTCCCATAAACGTGAAGAACTCCTTGAATCCAACCTTTTCAATCCTCACTGGATTAAAATCGACGAGGGATTGACAGCTGATTTTGTAAAATCGATGAGCGGGAATTCCTGGGTAAGAAGAGATGCTGGAAATGGCTACTGCCTCTTCTTCCATCCATTCAAAGAGAATCCAACAAGTCATGCAGAGAGCTTTATCGTACTTGCTAGAAATACTCCAACAAGAGGGAGATAAATTTCATATTCTAATTTTAAAAACAGCTCTTCCAAAAATTAATAATTACCTAAAACTTATTAGAAAACACAACTTTTAGGGAAATATAACTATTTATAAGTTCAAAAAGTAGTCTATAATATATCTATAATTCCCTAAAACTTATCAAAATCCACAACTTTTAGGGAAATAGGAGGCTTTATATGAACTTAATCGGTCGTGTTGATGAGCAAAAAGAACTTCTATCTTGCCTAAAATCTTCTAAACCAGAATTCTTGGTTTTATACGGAAGACGAAGAGTCGGCAAAACATATCTTATTAAAAAGTTCTTTAACAACAAGTTCTCTTTCTATGCCAGTGGCATAAATAACAAAAACAATGCTTTTCAACTAAAGAATTTCACCAATGCCTTGGTTGATTATAGCTATAAGATTGAAGATGGCTCTGAGCCAAAGGATTGGCTTGACGCTTTTAGGCTTCTAAAGAAATTCTTAGAAAGCGATAACGTTTATCGTGATCCAATTTATAAGAAAAGAATTGTATTCTTAGATGAATTACCGTGGATGGATGGGAAAAGAAGCGATTTTAAAGCAGGCTTAGATTCATTCTGGAATACCTATGGTTCAATGCAAAACGACTTAGTCTTCATTGTATGTGGTTCTGCTACATCTTGGATTATGAACAACATGGTCAAAGATACTGGCGGTTTTTATAATCGTTTGACAAGAAAAATACATCTAATGCCTTTCTCATTGAAAGAATGTCTTTTATATAGCGAGCAATTGAAATTGCATTATACAAAAAGCCAAATAATTGAAACTTACATGGTTTTTGGCGGAATCCCATATTATTGGGATTTATTAGATTCAGAAATGAGCTTAGCTCAAAATATCGATAATTTATGTTTCAAAGAAAGTGGTCAGTTGCATGACGAATATCAGGCTTTGTTTAGGTCTCTATTCAACGCAAAAGGGAAACATAGAGAAATAATCGAAGCATTGATGAAGAAAAGCATGGGTATGCAAAGAAAAGAACTTGCTTCGATTTCATCTATAGGTGATGGAAAATCCTTAACTACTGCTTTAGAAGAATTATCCGAGTGTGGTTTTGTAAGAGCCTATGAAAACTATAACACGGCAAAAAACAATAAGTTCTACCAATTAATTGATCCATTCACTTTGTTTGCTAAAACTTTTCTCATCTCACCCTCTTTCGACAATTGGCTATCATTCATAAATACGCCTGCATATTATGCTTGGGCAGGACATGCTTTTGAAATTCTTTGCCTAAACAATATATCTTCGATTAAAAATGCTTTAGGGATATCAGGAGTAATGACAAAAGAATATTCCTGGAAAAGCAAAAAATCAGATCCTGGCGCTCAAATCGATTTATTGATTCATAGAAGAGACATGATCATAAACGTATGTGAAATCAAACATTCCATTGGCAAATATGAAATAACAAAAGATTATGAAGAGAATCTTCTTCACAAAATACAAGTCTTTGCAAATGAAGTTAAACCAAATGAACAATTGGTGTTAACGATGATTACTAATAACGGTTTGAAAGAGAATTCTCATTCCGATGTAATTCAAAAGGAAATTATCGGAGAAGACTTATTCCTCTAATAGTTATAATTCCCTAAAACTTGGTGAAAAATACTACTTTTAGGGAAATATAAAGATTTTGCTTATCAAAAAACCTAATTTCTTATATTCAAAGAACCTTCTAATAGTTCATACGTTATCAAATGATCGGAATCTAAATTTTCTTTTCTTAGACTAATTCCATCAATCTCACTATTATCGTACGTCTTGTAATAATAGATTCCTTTTTCCAGATTCATACATGAGGTATATATCGTTATCTCAAATTTATCATTAATCTTGCAAAGTCCTCTTGTCTGACAAGTAGTTTCCAAAATATGGAAGAATTGATTCACTGAAGATCTTTCATCTTCTTCAGAAATCGAAAAATGGCTAGCAAAAACCGCACGGATGAATCTACTTTGACTCGATAAATCGCCTGGAAGGCCATAAGAGCCCATTCCTCTGGAATAGAAAGTGTCATCAAATGAGAAATCTTTTCTTGGTTCAGAGTTTGAGAGGAAAGAATATTTCTTTAACGCCTCCAATTGATAATTAAATGGAGGGTTGTTTGCAAGGCATCCAGTTTCATTTTCATATATATGGGTCCCGTCTTTTTGAAATTCTACAACAATACATGAAGATGAATCTTTCAAAATATAATGTAAGCTTGATGGAGGGAAATGAGGATTATATGGAGTATTCGTTATATTGATTTTATTAATTACTTCTCTTGCTTCAGCAACATTTTTGCATGTTACAAGAATATAAGGAATGAATTCAAATTGAGCAACGTTTGTCTTAGAAAAATCTATTTCATTATACGAAGCATTCCCAACGAAATTTAATCCTGCAATTCCTAAACCGCATTCATTCATCGCATCATAATATAACGGATAACTATTATCTATATGAGCCATGCCTATAATCGCATAATGGTTGTCATTAATTCCTATATGTCTCCAATGAAATGGATATCTCCTAGGCGTTATTGCAATTTTCTCGCCATAGGAAAACTCATAATCGAGATTTCTCCCGAAATATGTATCTTTACTCTTAAATGATGCAGCCGTACACATAAATATTACTAATCGTTAACCGAATATTTTGCATATAAATGCAAATTCGTCGTGACTGGCGTTAAATCAGTGAACTTGCCTGCATTAACGTTATCTAAATCCGTATACCAGCCCAAGAATGTGTGGTTCTCATATTCTGGGGTTGGAATGTTTGCTAACGCAATCGTTTTTCCTTCAAGGACAGGCACAACATACATGCCTTGATAATTCTTTATCTTCCCTTCTTTAGGATCAAATATGACATCATAATATACATCATCTTTTGCTGAGCTATCGCCTTTCATGCTAAAAAGGAATGCCCATTTGCCATCGCTTCCTTTTTGATAGAGATAGCCATTAACACGGTTGATATAGAAATCTCCTTCTGTTGCTTCAGAAAGATTATTATCTTCTTCAGGAGATGTCGATCCAGTAAACCAACGATTGGTACGTGGGCGATCTAAAGAAACATTTTCTTCATATCCATCCGTATAGGTGATAGTTAAGACGTAATGAGTTTCATCAGATTCCTCTTCGTTATAAGTGATATTGGCAATAGATACTGCATCTTTACCGTTTTTGACTTCAAAACTTGTTGATGTGCCATCGCTAAATTTAACAACAATCGTTATTCTTCCTGATGTGTCAGGGTCAGAAACCTCAAAGCTTTCAATTCCTTTTCCATCTTTTCCGGCTGGCATAGTGATCACTGGGCTAAGCGTTCCGTCAGTATAGATAAATTGAATTGTTGGATTTCCATTTTCATCTTTATCAACATGGACTTCTTTAATGCCTCTTCCTTGAAGGACAGGAACGGTAATAACGGTATCTTGAACACTGCTATCAGAATAAGAAATAGTAAGTTCGATGCTATTTCCATCGCTAGATAATTTCGATGTAACGTTTTTGATAGAAACGCCATCTTTTCCGGAGATTCCGCGAGGAATAATAAAGGTTACAGGAGAAAGTTCATCATCAGTAAAGGTAATGGTAACAACGGTATTCCCGGTCGTATCGTCGTATGTTGTTATAACATTAGATATTTGCGATCCGCCACTGCTAAAAAATGTGCATGATGCTAAAGGGGAAGAAAGAGCGAATGCTGCAAACAGCAACCCTATTCTCGTCAATAAATTCTTTTTCATATTTTTGCCTCCTGCAAATGTTTCTTTAATCCTTCAATGGAAGGAACTTGATCAAATAAGATAGGATTATCACTTTCTTTTTCTCCATTTGTGATGAATCTAAATGGATGAGTGCCAATGGTAACGATAACACAATCGACAAATAAGGAAGAATAGCCTCCGCCTTTATTATTTTCAATCGTCTCATCAAGCAAGGAGACTTCCGTTTCATCGCTATAGGTATTGTAGGCCAAATCAGACTTAATATCGATAACGGAGTTATTCAATCCCCCGCCATAATAGGCAATTGAAGTATTCAAATAAGACTTTCCATCTTTTGAATACACTAAGTTCTTAGAAGCTGCTTCTTTCTTTAAAGCAGATTTCATTGGGAATATATCATCGATTGTAACATTCTTATCGCCATATCCCATTTGGTTAAGCGTTCTTGAAATGTTTTCTTCGATAAGGGAAGAAACATCGATTGTATCGACATCTTTCCAGTCATAGAATCTTGTATCTCCTTCTAAAGTAAGATGAACTGGGGAGGAGGTTCCGCCTAACTTCTCCGGCAATGGCGCGTTAAGATAACTGCCTAGTAACTTCGTTATCATCGTTGGGATCTTTCCATAGAGCAACGCTCCATTAAAGATAGATTCAAAGGCAATTGAGAAGACTCCACTTCTTCCAAAGAAAGAATCTTTCACGGTGATATTCGCAACAAAGTTTTTAGCGTTCTTATCGTTATCAAGATATTTCTGGATAAGTTCTAATTTAGTCTTGTAATCTCCTTCTTTTAGGGTTCCATTCATTGTCGCATTAAGGAAGGAATTTAATACTCCGTTTGCAGTATCTTGCCTATTTTCATCAACGTTATCAAAGAAATCAGAATAAGACATATCAAGGCCGTAATCTTGGATTCTTCTATTTGTATCATACGAATCTTTCTTATCGCTGCCTAATAAGAGAGTGAAATCGCCTGAATTCTTGAGGATTGAATTATCAATCAAAAGATTATCGCTATCATAGGCTCTAACACATACTTTCGCATTAGAAAGAATAGAATTAGAAATAGTCACGTTCTTTCCTTTGATGTCGATTATTGATCCCGTATAAGAAAGATTGTAAAGATTATCCACTTCATCACAATTAGATAACTTAACATCGTTTAATGTGACGTTGTCATCATCAATATAGATGCCAGAATTATCTTGTCCTAAGGCAGTAACAAGTGGGAAAGAAACCATATCTCCAACGGAAACGAATGGTAATGGGCCATAGAAATAGTCATATGCTCCGCCTGCCGCTTCATCCTTCTTTTTTGGAACTCTTTTACCAGTGAATTTATCTATCTCGCCATGATTTGGATAACAAAGTCCATTCATATTGATGGTAAAGCCATTTCCATAGAGGTTCTTTCTTAAATGAATACCTGCAATAACATCTTTCTTAACTGATGCATTCTTCTCTTTGTTGTATTGATCGATATATGTCGAATCGTATGTCGTGGTAAACGTGTAATATTCCTCATCGAAAGAGAATCTTTGGCTAGTAAAATCAAAGTTTCCAAATAATTCTGTATTGCCTTCGCTAGAAGATAGCTTTGTATCAATATATTTATTTGTTTCAGTATCATATGAATAAGTATTTTTCAAAGATTCAAGGTTAACTTGTAAAACGATATTTTCTCCATCTTGCGATTTATTTGTTCCCAAAAGAAGATCTGAATAAGAATAAACATTAACTCCGTCTACTACATTGAATTTATATGTTGAACGATAACGATATGTCGGTTCTTCAAGGGTAAGATATGCCTCACCTGGAGAAAGAAGAGATACCTTTCCATTTGAATAAGAAACGTTATTAGATGAATCAACTAAACGATTCTCTTCACTCTTTTTTCCATTGTCTAAATAAGATGTAGACGTTATTTCAAAAGACGAAAGAGTCTTCTTGCCTTCATTAAAATCATATAAGCCGTAATATTTAAGTGAAGAAAGAGACGATCCACTGCCTTTGCGTTTTGGATTGATAACCATCGCTCCGTCTTCAAATATTGTCGCCGTGAAATACTTAGATTTGCTCCCTCTTTCGTTTGAGCAAACTACTTCAACCTCACCTTTTTTGAGGGCATATAAATAGAATTTCCCATCTTTTTCTTCAATTGAGGCAAAATCTTCATCAGTCTCATTGATCTTTTTCAAAGACCAAACGAGGTCATTTCCTTTTGCTAAAATGAGATTTGGATCAATGATTGGCTTTGCTTTAAGCTCATAACCATTATTGCTATCAATTTGGAAGCCTTCATTCTCATCATAATCCCATTCAATGCCAAGAATATCTACTGCGACTTGGTTATCAAGAATCTTGATAGAGGCAAAAGTCATCAAAGAAATTACAAACGGAATAATTAGAAGGATCGTTAACGTTCTTTTTTTCATACTAGTTCGAAACCTCCATTTTTATGAATGCCTTCTCGAATCTCTTCTTTGGGAAGATAAAGGCAGGTGATAAGACGATAAGAGAAAAAGCCGATGCAAAAACATATAGAGTCCAAGATGCCAAAGTCGTATAAATCGATAAAAGGAAGAACAAACCAAAAATCAATATAGGGAGAATTAGAGGAATTGCTTCATTGAAGAATGATAATTTTATCTTTCTACTTTCTCCTTCTTTGTCATGCATATCACAATAAACGCCAAAAACATTTGAGAAGATAAGGAGAATCGTTCCAATAAACAAGGACGTAAAGAAAACTGAAACTGTTATTATTCCCGTGGCAATCAAAACAATATCGGTAACAAGCAAAGATAAGAAAGAAAAAATAATGGGGATGATGATCTTTGCTAATATCTGTTTCCAAGGTGAAACAGGAAGATATTTGACAATAATTAACGCTTTCCCTTCTCTACTCATAGCAGATGATGCGGACGCATTGATAACACCAGCAAACAAGAGAATCAAAGCTAAATTGATTCCAGAAATCAGTTCAGGGAAATATGACGCATAGAATCTAAGATTGTCATAGATGATTGAATTAAGAGATGAGATGACAGCAAAAGTCAAGAAAGGACAAAGAATCAATAAAGATGTATAAGAGAAAAGATTTGCCTCATCTTTGAATAGAAGATCCATCTCTTTCTTAATTAGCATCTTAAATGGAGAGAAAAGAACAATCTTCTTTGCCTTTTTTCCTTCTTTCTTTTCTTGATAATCACCTTGCTTGATATCACGGAAATAGCAAACGCTTGCAAGAACAATTCCTACAACCGCAGATAGCAATGAAGATCCAATAAAAATCAAAATATCGCTGGCAATTCTTGCTTTTTCGATAACTGAATCAAGTAAATAATAGACTGGGAGGAAGAATTTTCTTGCTTGATGGAGAGAATTCACAAAATCCATGCTAAAAACCCCTCCGATTGATGAATCATTCAAGGCAGTTAAGAACAAATTCAAGATAAATTGGTATAAATAGCAAAGGGAAATAACAATAAGCGATGCAGCAACAAACTGAGCGATATCACTCTTTTTGATAAGCTTATAGATTTGTTGATATCCAATCGAAAGAATCAAGGCAATGCCAATTGCAAAGAAAGATATCAAGATAGGATATAGGCAAGAGAAAATATAGTAATAAGGGATGAAGCCTCTTCTTGCACCATAGCAAATAAGCAATGGAGTCGCACTAAAGAATGAAAATATAACTGATTCAATATAGGTATAGACAATCTTGCTTAATACTTGCGTTGATGGAGATATAGGCAAGGGCAAAGTAACTAAACTATCCTGGTGATCAAAGATTGATTTCCTTGCTTTGAGCATTGAAAAAATAATATCCAATAAGAGTAGAACAAAAAGGGATAAGACAAGAAAATCAAAAGACCCATATTGAGAATATTGGACAATCTTCTTATCAAGAGATAAGGCAATATAACATTCCAATGCAATGAAGGCGCCAAGAACAAGAACACGCAAAAAAATCGAGAGAATGCTCATCGCTAAGCTTTGCTTCTCATCGCTTTTCCTTTTGATGAATTCCTTTCTTAGTAACTCTAAAAACATAGGTGATAATCCTTATTTTTTCTCCGCCGCATAGGTTGAAAAGAAGATATCAGAGAGATTTCTTCTCTTAAGTGGTTCCTTGCTAAAGTCGATTAGTTCTGCAACAACACCATTATTGATAATGGCAACGCGATTACAAACGCGGGAGACTAAATCAATATTATGGGATGTGATAAAAACAGTTTTTCCGTTTTTTGCGAATTCTTTTAACATATCCATCAAAGTTTGATAGACGATGATATCAAGTCCGACTGTGGGTTCATCTAAGATCCATATTGATGGATTATGAATCAAAGATGCCATAAGACAAACTTTTTGTTTCATACCATGGGAATATTCTCTGATCTTACGGTTAAGATCCGCATCAGAAATCATGAATTTTCCTTTCAAGAATTCGTAGTTCTTATCAAACGCCTCTTGATACATATTATAGCTTGATGCAACAAATTGAAGATATTCGTTTCCAGTCATGACTTCATATGTAACTGGTTCGCTAGGAACATATCCTAATTCCATCTTAGCATCGAGAGGATTCTCTTTGATGTTATGGTTAGCAAGAATAATCTCGCCTTTGTTGAAATCTTTCAATCCAACAATACAATCGATTGTCGTAGATTTGCCTGCACCGTTTTTTCCAATAAAACCAAAAACTTCACCTTTGTATACTTCAAGGTTGATACCTTTTAAAACTTCTTTTTTGCCATATGATTTATAAAGGTCTTTGATTGAGAGGATGGCTTCCTTTTTGACTTCCTCTTCTTTTTTCTCCGTTTTCTTCATGAAAGGAGAGAAATTAGTTGGCATGCTCATACATTTTGCTCCTTCCCGTAAGACTTAATCCATAAAAGAGTCTTATCAGAATATTTGTCCATCGTATATTCGCTATGACAATTCTGGCAAAGATATTCTTTTCCGTTGAATATCGTTTTGTTTTTTCCACATACTGGGCACATCTCAGAATATAAGTCACGATTTGCATCAATAAGAATGCTAAAGGATGAAATAAGGTCACCAAGCAATGCTTTATTTCTATTTCTCCTATATGATAAGGTCAAAATCGAATCGTAATCCTTAAGAAGGTTATTTCCAGTGATTAGGATGACTTTTGCATCAGGCATTTCATCTTTCAAAGAAATGAATGATGAAACATTCTTCTCACCATATTTCTCTTTTGTTACTAGATAATAAGAACTCTTCTCATCTTTCTCATCATAATGGAGAGTTACATCAATATATAGGCCCATTCTAGTTTCATCTTCTTTGAAAGAGAAAGAAAATGGAGGATATTTAACTTCGAATGGAGAGAAATGTAACCTATCTTCATTATCAAATGATAATTTAGGCATGTTTCTCTTTTTTAGATATTCTCTCTCTTTTAAGGAATTGAGGAAAGAGGCAAAGAAATAGTTGTAATAAAGGATTTCTCTTCTCTTTTCTTCTTTTCCTTCCTTTTTCATATTAGCCATGTAATATTTAAAACAATAAGAATATAGCTTATCGTGGATAAGAATATTTGTCGGTCTAACTGAATGAGAAATAGGGTGTTTGGATGTAATCTTGTAGAATTCCGTTTCTTTAAGATGTTTCATTCTTTTTCTGATTCGAGATAGTAAGGCGTATAGTTCTTCTTTTTCCTCATTTCCCTTAAGAAGGAAAGGAGAATAAGGATATTCTTTTTGTCTCATGTTTCTTAATGGAGAATGAGGGCCAAAAGTAAAAAGATTGTTTTGATAATGTTCTCCGATTGATTCAACCATTGGAGTTATATCATCAAGGATTGTATCTAGTTCATCATTGATTTCGTTAATTAGCAATGCAATAAAACGGTTCTCATATATATCAATAGTATCGATATTTTCAACCGTATGGACATATTCAGGGACCATCTCGCCTTTCTTTTCTTTCCAAAGGCTTGGATCCCTCATCGTATCAGAGAAAGATTCATGAGATAGTTTTCCTGAAAGCTCGCTTCGAAGAATAATCTCATTGTTTTCCGTATGGAATGCAGGATCATAGACAATTGAAAGAATCTTATCCGTGACCGTCTTTAATTCTTCAAATCTCTTTTTCTCCTCGTCAAAATCATATGGACGAGTGTATTTAAATGAATCTAAGGCAACATAAAAACCAGCAGGATTATTCCCTATCTTTTTCAATTTATTCGTGAATTCTAGAAGAAAATCTTTGTTGGCTTCCATATGTATTAAAGTTTTCTAATCAATTTATCAATAAGCTGGTTGCTTTGTGGGAAAGAATTCTCCCCATATGTTTTTACGATCAAGGTCTTGAGGTTAAGCAAACCTTCTTTGATGTAATCTTCAAAACGTCCTTCAAGTTTGCTAACGACCTTTCTTGAGAACATGAAATCAAGAGCGTCTTCTTTGCTTCCGCCACAGGCAACGAATGTTGGAACAAAGAGTTGGATTTGTCTCATGATACGGTTGCCAAATGTGAGGTCAAACATATCGAAGGTATAATCGGTAAGAGTCTTGAATTTCTTATATTCTTCAAGAGAAAGTTGATTCTCTTCCTTAGAGATTGCATCATTGAATAATTCTTGTAAATGGCTATAGGAGAGAGTGATCTTCTCAGAATTTCCATCAACTGCAAAAGGCTCATTTCGATCATTGAAATCAATCGTTATAGCACGGTCATAGACCTTATCCGTAATGGTATAGGTCGATTCATCTTTGTTAGCTGTGCCAATGAAATATGTGTTTTCAGGGATTTCAACAATACCATCGGCTAAATGCTCTGGTGCGTCGAAATCATATGGGAATTGCATGATTTTGATCTTCCATTCATCTTGAGGATATTCCAAGACGGAAAGGAAATCAGCAAAATAGTATTCAACACGGGAGATGTTAAGTTCATCAAGAACCATGACATTGATATGGTTCTTTTTGTAGGAATAATCATAAAGTCTCTTTAAGAATTCCGTCTCGTTATATGTCTTAGAGAAATCATTATAATAACCTAAGATTGATGTACGATCTCTCCAGGTAGCTTGAACTGCTTCAAAATATGATTTTTCGGAAATGAATTCAGAGAAATAACGGGCAAGGGAAGATTTACCTGTACCAGAAAGACCTTCAAGGATGATAAATCTTGATGCGGCAAGCCCTGAGATGAATTCCCTAATATAGGTAAGGGAGAAATATAACCCTTCTTTTGCAGCTAAATAGTTACGGAAACGGGCACAAAGCTCATCTAAGGCAATATTATCCTCAAATACATCATTCGGAAGAGACATATTGGCATAATCAATTGAACAAAGTCCCGGGAAAACCCTTTCTTTTTCTTTTAATGGAGATGAATCATCAAGAGATGCCACACCATTAACTGATCCGCCATTCCCTCCGGTTACATTTCCTCCTATACCATTAGAGGGATTGCCTTCGCCAAAGGATTCAGCAAGTTCGCCTTGTTCTTTTGCTTTCTTTTCTTCCTCTTCTTTTTCAGCTTCTTCTTTAGCCTTTTCAGAACGATCATCAAAGAATTTGAATGGTTCATTGATATGTTTGAAGTTAATGACAAGAACACAGACATTGAAAATAATTGAGCCTAAGATGAAGAATACCACTAGGCCAAGAATCATTGCTTCAAGTAAGAACAAATAGGAATTGGCGATATAGTAGCCAAATGGCATATCGGAGATTTGAGAAACCATGGAGATACCAGTCCAAAGGCCTCCACAAACAAAGAATGTAACAATATAGATGATCCACCATTTTAGTGATAGAGGTTTCTCATCATAATATTTAGCAAGTCTTACTTCATATAGGATTGCCGTCACGCAAAGCATGACATAAATCATGAATAAGACTAACAAGATATATGCTTGTAATGATCCAGCTGGAACTCCTTTGGTTGTTATTCCATTAATATCTTTCACGGGGAATAATGCCACAGCCATATTTTGCAAAGGATTGTTCTTTGCAAAAACTGGGTTATTGCCATCAATGGCTAATCCTGCGATAAGAACGGAAAGAACGTAAAAGAAGGTCATGGCAAGACCAATGAGATTCTTCCTTGTGAAATGAGTTTTAAGCATATCCTACCTCCTAAGCCTATTCCTCTTCTTTGATGAAGTTTTCAAGATTTGCTAAGTCTTCTTCCTTAACATCCTTGAAGATATTTGAATCATTGTTGTTTGTATCTGTGACAGTAACTGTTATTCCATCATTCTCCCTTTTAATTAGGATCATATGATCATCTAATTTCGTAATCTCGGTATTGGTATTATCTTTTCCAACGAACTTACCATCTTGGAAAGTATATAACTGATTCTTGTAGATAAGAGTCTCGTTATACGAAGAGACAAGATCGTCTCTTTCTTCCTTGCTAAGATCATAATCGATTAAACCAACAAGCATATTCGTTCTTTCAACTATTGCTTTCTTGTATTTGTTTGAAAGGAAATCATACATCAAAAGGCAATAAACGACAGAGGTGACAGTAACGATTCCTGCAGGAGATTGAAGGAAGATAACAAAGATTCCAAATCCCCTTATTCTTCGATTGTCATATCTGCCTATTATTTTATCATAAGTTAGATAACCTTCATATTGGGAAGATGACGCATTATCGGCATATAAGTTCGAATCGCCTTGAGTTAGATACCTAACTTCACCAGTTTGATCATTTGTTACTATTTGAACAACACGATGGACAATGGTGACATTCTTCTTGTTCTTATATGCGACAACATCATATAAGGCGATATCTTCTTGTTTCTTATATTTGCTTATACCAATGATATCGTATGTATCAAATTGATCTTTTAATTCAGGATGAGATTTAATGATTTCGTTATTTCTTTCAGACATTGAGCCTGATGCAATAACAATCATCGTTGAATCGCCAAACATCATGGTGTTATCTTGAATCTTGTTAACAAGGGATAAAACAAAAAAAGAAAAGACTCCAGCTAGAACCACATATGAAAAAATCTTGCCGGTCAGTTTCCATGCTTTCTTAGTCTTACTTTTCTTCTCTTTTTCTTCATCAATTGCATTATCTATTAAATCGGTGTCCTCTTTACCAGAGGACACCGACTCAATATTAGATTTGTAATAATGATTAAATAGTATTGTGAAGACTGCACAGAAACTCACCAAACATATGATAGTTACAAATAAGGTGATAATTTCAGTAGGAGTCATTATTTATTAGCTGTATTTTGGGAATTAGGATTTTAGGCTCACTGTTCCGACGGAAAGAGTAACTGTGAATTTATCTAAATTTAATGCTTTCATCGCTTTCGTATTCGCAGTCAAGGTTTCTTGTGTGGCAGTCGTGCTCGCGGTGTCTCCTGTATCATTTTGACCATAGATTTTATCAGAGGTAATTACTTCCACAGGGTTCTTATTGGCGAATGCAAGTCCCCAGGTGAATGTAAATTTTTGGGATACAGTATACACCATCTTCGTGCTATCAGTCGTGTCTGATGCTGATGATACTGTAGCACCAGTTCCAATTGCATCACTCGTTGAATCTTTTTTGCTCAAACATTCAACGCCTTCCGTAAGTCCCAAAGTGGCAGGAAGGGCAATGTATTTTTTTGTGTTAATAGCGGCATTGAATTTTTTATCATCAGTATCATTGATAGCAGCCTTAATCTGCCACGAACCAGCATCAGCACTTACAGTTACTTCATAAGTAAGAGTGAAAGTTAAATCTTCTTTATCGCCTTTACTACAAGATAAAATATGGCCTTCTGCCTTGTTCATTTTTTCTTCATCGGCATCAAAGTTTACGGAATTATCATTTGTGTCTACTGTTGCATTGCTGATCATAACAGACATATCCTTAGTATCAGCAACATTAACAGTAATATCACCAGTTTGTTCCTTATTTGTATTGCTGATAATCCATGTAGAGAAACCGACACCAATAAGTGAAACAGCCGCTAATGATGCAGCAACGATTCCAACTGTTTTACCTTTAGAAAATTTATTAGTTTTTTTCATAATTCATTCCTTTATTAATCAATGTAATTACGCCAATTTTGCGACAAGTTTGATTGTTTTTGAATTGAGTTGATCATGCATCGCATTCAATTCGCTTGTAATTTGATCAGCAGCCGTTGCTAAGAACGTATCATCGTTCTCGTTTTTGTATTTATCGTTGTAATACGTTGCAGGAGATTTATTATCAAAGAATGTCCCCCACTTGAATTCCAAATTTAAATCTTTATCAGGAATAGTTATCGTTTCTGTATTTTCGTTTTTAACGGGCGTAAGTCCATTAAGGCTAATAGCATCTGGAGCGTCGATATAAGTGTAATCCGATTCAGTACGTGCATACTTTTTATCTCCGTTATCTGTGAGCTTATTTGCGCCAGAAGCAGTCTTAACTGAAGCGTAATCTTTCCCTTCTTCTTTTACAAAATCCGAGTTAGATGGATCATCAATGCTAAATTGGATTGAAGTAAACTTAAAATCATAATTAGAACCATATGTGATGGTTGCTGAAGAAATTTTAATTTTTAATGGGTCAGTAACTACATCATCGTTGCCTGTGACTTTAACGATTTTACCATCTGTTGTGGAATTGGCCTCTTTCAAAGCAATAGATGTACCGTCAGCTATTTTCAAATCCAAAACGATGCTTTGGTTTTGGGCTGTATCAACAGTTACCTCAACATTACCACTCGCTTGAGTTTTTGTAGTACCAACGACATACAAAGCAAAGCCAGTTGTTAATAAGGCGACTGATGCAAATGCTGCTAAACCGCCCATTATCCATTTTCTTTTGGATTTGGAGTTAATTTCTTTTTTCATAAACGCTCCTTCACGTTATTTTTTCCTAAAACTAGTTCATTATGAATTGGTTTCTTGCGTAAATGTTACGTTCTCATTTTTCCAGTGTCAACAAAATTTGCTCATAGTCAATCGATAAAATTGCAATTGTCAATAAAAAGAATGGTCAATCCTTTCTCAAAAACAGTTAAATGAAAGTAAGATTTATAGATATAATCTATATATATATATATATATATTTAGGAACTTAAAAAATCTAAGTCAATTTATTAAGTGGCTTTAAAATGTAAAGATTTTTGTGCATAAATCATAGTCAAACTACAATCTTGAAACACTTAAGTTTATAATGTATCAGTAACTAAAAAGGAGATTAAGAGACTATGTATAACAAAAATGCGTGGAAAAACTATGATGAGAAAGAATTCTCTTCAGTGATGGAATTCTCTGAAGGATATAAGTCTTTCTTGTCAAAAGGAAAAACAGAAAGAGAAATCGTTAAGATCGCTACAAAGGAAGCTGAAGCAAAAGGTTTCAAGAACATTAAGGAATTCAAATCCCTTAAAGCAGGAGATAAGGTCTATGCGACTAATAAGGGTAAAAACATTGCCTTATTCGTAATCGGCAAGAAAGACATCGAAGAAGGATTAAGAGTCCTTGGTGCTCATATCGATTCACCAAGACTCGATATCAAGCAAAACCCTTTATATGAAAAGGATGGCTTTGCCTTACTTGATACCCATTACTATGGCGGAATAAAGAAATACCAATGGGTAACAATCCCTCTTTGCTTAGTTGGTGTTGTTTGTAAAAAAGATGGCAGCATCGTTGATATCAATATCGGCGATAACGAAGGAGATCCAGTTGTTGGTATCTCCGACTTATTGATTCACTTATCTGCCGATCAGATGCAAAAGAATGCCGCAAGAGTCATCGAAGGTGAAGACCTTGATATAACTCTTGGCTCGATCCCTCTAAAAGGCGAAGAGAAATCTGCCGTTAAAGCAAATATCTTAAAACTCTTAAAAGAGAAATATGATATCGATGAGGAAGACTTCTTAAGTGCCGAAATCGAAGTATTACCAGCTGGTCCAGCTCGTGATTATGGTCTAGATAGATCAATGGTCGCAGGATATGGACATGATGATAAGGTTTGTGCCTACACCTCCATGGAAGCAGTCTTTGACGCAGGTGAATGTGAATACACCACGTGCGCGATATTAGTAGATAAGGAAGAGATTGGCTCAGTTGGTGCAACAGGCGCTCAATCTAAATGGTTTGAAAATATTGTCGCAGAATTAATCAATCTTCAAACTTCCTATAATGATTTGAAATTACGCCATGCATTCGAAAATACCTTAATGTTATCTTCAGATGTATCTGCAGGTTTCGATCCTCTCTTTGCAGGTGTTAATGATCCAAAGAACTCCGCCTATCTAGGAAATGGCATTGTCTTCAATAAATATACTGGTGCAAGAGGAAAATCCGGTTGCAATGATGCCATGCCTGAATATTTTGCAAAGATCAGAAAAGTCATGGATGATGCAAAGATTCATTTCCAAACAGCTGAACTCGGCAAAGTTGATCAAGGCGGCGGAGGAACAATCGCCTATATCTTAGGAAACTACAACATGAACGTCATTGATGCAGGTATCGCCGTCTTAAACATGCATGCGCCAATGGAAATAGTTTCTAAAGCAGACGTCTATGAAGCTTATAAAGCATATATAGCCTTCTGCAAAATCGCCTAAGAACTAAAATCACCCCTTTCCATGAAAAGAAAGGGGTTTTGCATGCAATATTTGAATTTTAAGAAATGATTTTATTCTTCTAACGCTTTTTGAAATTTAACAAATTCTTTAAATCTAGGCAAAGAAAAATCTATTTCTCCTCTAGTTGATAAATCTAATATACCCACTAAATACATTCTCTTTTTGTATACTTGAATCATCGAATTAGAGAAGCCAGTTGAATCAATTAGTTCTTTAACTTCTTTTTTATTTAATGAAGACAACGCATAACATATCGTTTTTTGATTCTTAGATAAAGAGCTCCAAATCTTGTTATATACGTTATCTTCTAATGTAGAATCAAAAGATTGAAGAATTTCTTCAGTAATTTTTTTGTCAGTGCGGTATAAAAGGTCGCCAAGTAATTGATATGCATAGGCGTAGCCCTTAGTAAGCTTTGCGAATTCTAAAGCCTTGTCAAAGCCAACGCCCAACTGGTTTTGATATGAAAGGCTAATCCCCCTAACGTTTAACTTTGATAAGTATATGTTAGGAGTCCTTAGAAGGAAGGTTAGACTTTTATCGTTAACAATATTAGATACATTTTCATATAAACCAGTCATAAGGAGAAAGATATCAAACTTCTCTCTAATGAACGATTGGTAGCCTTGGAAGAAAGCCTTTGCTTCAGAATTTCCTGATATATCATCAATAGTTATCAAGACACGTTTCCCTTTCTTTTTTAAATACTGCAACATCGCCTTTATTAATGAGGATGCATCAGTAACTGGATTCTCTCCAGAAAGAGAAAAGGAAATGCCCTTGAAAGAAATAGAAAATTCACTTTTCAAAAATAGATGTTTAAGTTTTCCTTCCGAGTAGAGTTTAGAGGCAAGTTGTTCAAACATATCTAAAAACGGATTTAAATCAACGCAAACCCAATCATCACTTTTATCGAAATGTTCTTTGAGTTGAGAAAGTAAAACGGTCTTCCCACATCCTCTAGACCCACCAATAAGAAACACTTTTGTCCTAGGGTCATCAGATGAAAAAACAGTTCTTATTTCTTCAAATTCGCCTTTTCTTGGAATAAAGCATTTTGGTTGTTCGCATACGATACATTGAATGGGCTATTGTATAATTCCCTATCATATAAGCCTCCTTGCTTAGAGTATTATGTCAAATTTGTTGTCATTTGTTATCATTTGTTATCATTTTTCAAAACAGTCATCGTTATAATGCGTTAAAACAACAATTTGTTGGTGTGAAAAATAGGTAACAAAAGAATTCGATAAATACTTTATTTTAACTTTGTTTTTGATTGATATTTTTAACATTTTTGGCGGAAACTCAATTTTTTAGGCACTTTCCGCCAAAAATAATTAAAAAGCTACAATTTATAAGAACAAATCATCTTCGTTAAGAACGGTTTGAATCTCATTAAGATACTCGTTTTCAACTACGCCATTCAATGAAATCAAAGATAAATGAATAGATGATTTGGTTTTTGTAACTTCCACAAAATCATGTTTTTTCCTTGAAAATAATTCAAGATGCTTTTTAGTTAATGAGAAAGGCTCATCATAATATTTAATTTTAAAAAGATTCACAATATCGTCTTTTCTTTCTAAAACCATATCAATTTGAGATCCGAATATGTTCTTCTCCTCATTTTGCTTGCATGAAAAAGGATAAACTGATGTATATACTCCAAATATTCCCATTGCTTTCTTAATACTATTTAGATGCAACAGGCAGATTCTTTCAAAAGCAAGGCCTTTCCATGCGTTTATAGTAGGAGAATTTATTTGATTTGCCCAAAAATTCTCATCATTCACTCTTTTCTTCAAAAAATGAAAATGGAAAATGGTAAAAGGATCAATCAATTGGTAAAGTACTTCTTTCTTTTTCGATTTGAAAGATGAATACTCTCTTATAAATCCGCAGTTTACTAAATCTTCTATTTTTTGTGAGAAATTGCCGTTTTCATCCTGCTTTGTTTCAATTAGAATTTCTTGCCTAGTTAAGCCATATTTTTTCTCTGATAACGCCTCAATGATTTTTAAATAAGCTTCAGGCGAAGAAAACAAAGAAGAAAATATATATTTCAGTTCATCACTTAATGGAGAATTGTTAGCAAAGAAATTGTTATCAATAAATTTAGCAACTGATTCTCCTTTTTTTAGATAATTCCAATAATATGGAACACCACCAATAACCATATAGGTTTCAATTATTTGTTTACGAGTCAAAGCTAAATTCTTGTATGCACAATATTTTTCACACTCATTCAATGTAAATGGTTCTAAATATATTTGTGCCGTAATCCTATTATATAAACCGCCTTTGCTATGAACTATATTGTTGATTATCCAAGATGTTGCAGAAGAGCAAATCACTAACATAATATCTTTTCTAGCACTTGCCCAGCTATTCCAGAAATATTCTAATGCACGAACGAAATCAGATTTTTTCGTATACATCCAAGCGATTTCATCAAAAAACAAAACCTTTTTGCTTTCATTGGAAGACTTTATATAATTTTTCAATTCTTCGAAAGCGTCAAACCAATCCTTAACGTTGTCTTGGGGAGCATATCCATATTCAGCAAGAGATTTCATGAAAGACTTTATTTGCTGTTTGCAAGTGCCACCATAAATGCCTGCATGCCTAAAAAGAATTTTATCGCCCAAAGTTTCATTGATAAGAAAAGTTTTACCAATTCTTCTTCTGCCATAAACTGCAATAAATGATGATCCATCCGACTTATAATTTTCTTGCAAGATATTGACTTCTTTTTCTCTTCCGATAATCATACTTTAAACCTCCATTTTTGGCGGAAACTCAATTTTTTTAGTACTTTCCGCCAATTATCTTATCATAAAAATAAGAAAAAATTCTAAACATTTTTGGCGGAAACTCAATTTTTTTTGACACTTTCCGCCAAAAATAAAAATTCCACTTAAAGAATTTATTGCTCAAAAATCCAAAAAACATATGTGAAGCTTTATTATTTTGCTAATCTACGATGAAAATTCTCTTGTTAATCACTTCTGTAGTTTTTTCTTTATTCATCTTTTTGATAAGCACATCTGCTTATTCTCTAACAAGCCGTCCAAACATTTTTGCTAAGATGAATGTTTTTACTTTCATTGACTGGTTCTTCATTATAATGTTTCTTTCGCCTTAAGAAACTCTTTGCACCTATTTCCTCTAGATTGAATAACCTTTTAGGCAATCCAAATATCCCATTCGAAATCAAAAAGAATCAATCCGTTTTTCCAATATTAAAAGGCATCCCACTACGAGATACCTGTAATCTACTTCTTCAATATCTCATTAATCTTAGATTCGAAGATGATTTTATTCTTAACTAAGATTGGATAGAGCTTATCAATTATTTCTTTGTTTTCTTTAATAATGTTCGTTGCAGCCTGATAACATTCAGTCATGAATTTTCCTTCTCTAGATAGGTATTCCTCAGATAAGCTAAGTACAGCAATTGACCTCAATCTTAATGGTGCTTCATTTAGTCTATCTAGGCCGAGCATCCCATTATCAAGCATTTCTTCATATATGCCTCTAGCCTTTTTGATATCGCTTGCTGCTCCAGTGTATTTTTCTCCTAGATACACTTCAACTGCAGCAAGTCCTCCTAAGGCAACAGTAATTTCATTCTTTAAGGCTGTATAGCTAGTATTTTCTCTTTCTTCGTCTTGAACGCGTCTATATGCTCCAGCGGTCTCACCATATGTTTCAATTGATATTGTTCCAATATTCTTATTTAGAATATAGTCACAGATGAAATGTCCTAATTCATGATATGCCGTAGCCTTTAAATCCGTATCAGAAGTCTTTTTCTTATTGATTCCACGATGAGATATTTGCTGGATATATTGATAGAAATCATCTGTAGAAACATTATCCACTTTCTCATTTAAGGCCCATATCAAGACGGAATTGATCAAGGATTTAATTGATGATCCACTAAACCCTTTTGTACGTTTAGCAAGTGTAGCAACATTGACATCATCGAATATGTGATTCTTATTGAGATAGATTTTTAGAATTTCTTTTCTTTCATCGATATTCGGTAAATGTAGGCTGATGTATTTTTCAATTCTTCCTTGTCTAGTTAAGGCTTGGTCACATTCTTCAACCGAGGAAACGTTTGATGTTGCAATGATAAATACCCCATCAGAGGTATTGATTCCATCAATTCTTGTTAGCAATGTTCTAAGAACATCATTCTCTCTATCGGTCGCATCACCGTATCTTCTCATCTTAACGGTTTGATCAATCTCATCAAGCAATAAGACGGATGGAGTCTTGCTAAGCGCTTGATCAAAGACCTTATTTATCGCGTCAATCAAATTGAAGTTAGCAGAATTCTTCAAATCTAGAGTGACAAGAGGAACGTTTGCTTCGCTAGAGATGATCTTCGATAACATCGTCTTTCCTGTTCCTGGTTGACCGTATATGAGCATCCCTTTAGGAAGATACGCCCCTTGTGAGACGTAATAATCATAATTTTTTAAGAAATTGATTATTTTCTCCGCTTCAATCTTTTCTTCTTCATATCCACCAAAATTATCTAAAGTATATTTTTCCATTCAAATTCTCCTTAATTAATGGTCTAAATTTTCAATCCATCTAATTAGCGTATTTAACCAACCAAAATAGCAAATGACATATCCTAAAGAAACTAGGACAAGCCAGATAAAATATGTCCTAAGAACTTCATCTAGTTTGACCTTCGATGGATTTAAGGTAATCTGTTTCGTTTTCCTTAGCGATTATATTAAATTCTGTTGTTTCCGTATCAGATAAGATTATCGGATAATCGACATAGATATCAGACATGCTTGATTTGATTGCTTTGACGATCCTTGTTTTTGGATCTTCCCCTTCTCTTTCAATCATGCTTCCAAGAGCTTGTTTCATTCCACTTCCAAGCGCTACGCAGCCATCAATTTCAAACACCGACCCATCGTAACAGATCTCATATAGCTGATCTTTATAGGCAAACAAGATGCTTGAGCCTAAATCTCTAAAGACTTCATCTCTTTTTAGATAATTAGCATCTTGAAGACGTTCAATGATTGTAGGAAGAATCCTATTCACAACAAACTCATAACAAATACGTCCTTTATAGGCATCGTATTCGGTAACAAGATCTTCTATTGTTCTTATCACGCAAGCATTTCTTACGTCCCCAACGCTTGCCATAAGGCAATTATCAACTCCTTTGACTTTCCACATCTTAAAGTTGTTAGGATTGCTTAGAGTGCTTTTGGTCGTTCCACAAGTAACTTGGGAATCGCAACCCATATAAACCTTTCCATTTTCTTTTATCGCCACAACAACACTCATTCTTTTTCCTCCTTAATTTCTAGACTCGTATTCTTCTTTCTAATTCTCTTATTTCTAATATCGAACACCTCCCAGAATAATCTTATATTCTTAAGGATGTCTAAGTGAGACCCATATCTAATCGAACATTTGTTCCTATTTTCATCATTAATTTAGATATTTCTCTAAGATTGGTTCATCCTTAAGATACAAGAGGAAGAAAAATACGTATTGCTAAGCATCTTTTTGCTAGAGATGCGAATAATATCATATTGACGTTTGTAACATTATTTATGTAACGTTCAAAAAGAATTTAATATTTCTAGAAATGAAGTTTTAGATGGGTTTTGCATATGATATTTGGATTTTCTAGCACAAAAAAGAGGAACTAAGATTTCTCTTTAGTTCCTCTAAGACTCTGCTTAGTGCTTACCAGCAATCATGTAAATACCAACCAGTCTTGTTGTTGTCATAAACATCATCGTAATATTCATCGAAGAAGGATGCTTTTTGAACTGTGTAGAGTTCATCTTTCATATAGACAAGGCTGTATTTGCCATCTAATACTTGCTTATCTCCACTAGGAGTTGCGAAGCAGAGATAGTAGTTACCAGCATCAACGTTATCAAGTCTTGTCCTTACGGGGTTACCATTCCAGTTATGGTAGGATGCAACTCTGTAGTTAACCTTTCTCTTATAATCGCCATGTGTGTCGTAATATGTACCGCAATAGTCATAGTCTTCACCATACCAGCCATATCCATCGGCATACATGTTAGCGTTATACAAGCCAAGTGATTTATCGAATAGATCTTGGTTTACCGCATAGAATCCAGCATATTTCAAGTAATCGATAAGCGTGTAATCAGGTGTATAGAAGGCTTGAGAATATGTTTTGAAGTCTGCTGCAACTTGTGCAACGAATGTCGTATCTGGCACATATTGTAAGGCGTAACGGAGTAAGTTACCCCTTCTGCCATCTTCATATTGGTGGAAGTCTTTGATTAATCCTTGGCGAGAATCGTTATCTCCAACCTTATCATTGATGTCATATGTTAAGGTTGCCATACGTCTTGAATAGTCTTTGCCACTCTTCATATAGGTGACAATGCCTTTGTCTCTCTTTTCGATAAGAGGTTGAAGGGATTCAAGAGTCTTTTTGAATTTTTCGTTAACGGCGTTAATCGAAGTGGCCATCGTATCAATCATCTTCGCATAGCTCTTCTTAGCGATATCGCCCATATCTTGGGTGTAATAATACATCTGGAATTTAGCGATGTTTGCACAAGAGACAAGAACGCTATCGATATAGGCTGCGAAGTTCTGGATGTTTTGGATCTTCAATGTTGACCAGGTATCGTATACGCCAAGTGTTTCATCATAGTAATAGAAGATATCTTTTGATAAGTCAGCGCCGTTTGGCGTAAGAACTGCTTCAGCTATTTCAGTAACGAAGTCAGCGAATGGCTTACCATCGATAAAGAGTTTGCTGATTGCGTCTGTATAGTATTGTTTTCTTGCCGCTTCAACTTGATCTTCGGTTAAAGTGGAATCCGTTTCAAGCTCAACTAAGTCACATAAGCCATTTACAACGAAGTAGGTGCTATAATGGGAACCTTTCTTAACAAGTTTAAGAACTGGGTTAAGGATTTCTTCAGAATGGTGTTGATTTTCTTGTTCCGCTAAAGCGGTGATCTTCTCTTGGATGGCGCCAAGTTGTTCTTGGATTTTATCAAGAGTCTTAGCTGTTGCGTCTCTGAAGTCAATTCCACATTCTTTAAGAAGATTAATGACGACAGTCTTACCATAGGTTGTAATACCTCCGGTGATAAGATCGCCACCCTTAGAAATTAACGCATCGATAATTTGCTGTGTCGCGTCATCAATGAATGGTTCTGCGGATAAGCGACGGTTGCCTCCGGATGTTAGTAAGAAGGAGTTATCGAAGGATGTGTCTTCTTCTTTGTATTCCGAAGTATTTGAATTCTCAGTTGTATCTGAGCTGGTGTTGTTGTTACCGCATGAGGCCATGCCAAATAAAGTGGCAGGAACCAATGCAGTTAGGAGTAATTTTTTCTTTTTCATAAGTTTTGCCTCACTTTTCTAAGAGTTACAAGTTCAACTGCTTTGTATCTCTTGGCTATATAATACACCCTTTTGTAACCATTGCAAGAGAAAATGTAATATTTTTTATATTTTTGTTACTTTTACTATTTTTATATGAAACATATTTTGTTTTCTTGTAATCCTATAAATATCTTTATATAAATAGGAAACCTAGGAAAATAGGGACTTTTTGTAAGAATGGAGATTACAGTAGTTTCATTTTATATAAAAAATGTTTACTCCAGTATCTTTTGCGTATAGATCAAAAAAATTATGAATATCCATTATTTAGTTATCTATATCTTTGTATATAAATAGGATATTAATTATCTATTAGAAAGCGAAAACAAACCCCTCATTCATATAGATAATTATGTCAATAGAAAATAAGCTAAAGCGAAATCGTATCAATTATAGTGTTTTTCGCTCTAGTTTATTGATATATAAAGGAAATAAATGAAATATCTTCTACTCAAATAGAGCATCAAGAGTTATCACGTTTTGGAAAACATTGCTGTACTCATTTTGATGCAACCCATAAGTCGTAATCAAAGTATTGAAAATGCAAGTTCTCTTAGAAACATATGGTCTAGCCGCTTCTATTCTTAAATTTAATTTTTTGTAATAATTCAGATCAACGGAAAAATCATATTGATAGAATTTAATCTCGCAAAGATTTACGACATTATCATTTCTTTCAATAACCAAATCAACTTGTCCGTTGTTGTCAATACCTTTGAAATACCAAGGTGATTCTTTGCTTGCCACTCCACCAACTCTTAACGCATCTTTGATTTGGTTTATATGATTGAAACAGACATTTTCAAAAGCTAGTCCCTTCCATGAATTAAGTTGGGAGTTTGTATCGTTATCGGACCAATAACTTTCGCTTGGACTTTTCTCGTATTTAAATTTCAGATAAAAGATACAAAATGGGTCAATCAATTTGTAATAGCTTATTTTTGATTTAGTCCCAAATGGAATATATTTAATTACAAAATCGCTAGAGATTAATGAATTAAGAACTTTTGTTAAATTTCCTCCATCACCAATAGATAGCTTTTCAACAATTTCATTTCTCGTTAATCCGATTTTTCTTTCATTTAGCAAAATAACAAGTTTCTTTGCAAAATCAGGATTTTCAAAACATGATTGAAATAATCTATCAAATTCCAACGATAATTGTCCATCTTTCTTGAAGAAAATATCATCGATATTCTGAGGAAGACTTTTTCCTTTTTTGAGATATCCTAAATAATAAGGTATTCCCCCCATTATCATATATGCGGTTGCAATATCATATCTTGATAAAAGGATTCCGTTGGACCTTAGATATTCTTCTGTCTCTTTTAAATTAAAAGCGCTAAGTTTTATCTCATATGTGACACGTCCATACAAACCACCATGATTGTTAATCAAATTGTTTTGAATCCAAGAATTGGCACTTCCACAAACAATCAGCATCAAATTCTCTCTATCGCAGCCAAATGAATTCCAAAAAGACTCAAATGCTTTTATAAAATATGATTTCGTAGTATCCAGCCAAGGTAATTCATCGAAAAATACAACTTGCCTAGATCCGTTATCTTTCTTGATAAGCAATTTCTCTAACAAATCAAATGCTTCGAACCAAGTGGAAGGCTTCTTAGTTTCTTCTAAACCATATTTAACTAAACTGCTATAAAAACTTTCTAATTGTAATGCTATTGTTTCATCTTCATTGCCATCCGGGGATAAAGCGGTATGTTTAAAAGTAAATTTGTCTTTAAATGTTTGGTTGATTAAAAACGTTTTACCAACTCTTCTTCTGCCATAAACGGCGACTAACTCCGCCCTAGAATCATTGTATAAATCTAGTAACTCATTTACTTCTTTTTCTCTGCCTATCATAATATTCTCCGGCGAAATCGTATAAAATTTAGTGTTTTTCGCTCTATATAATATATTTTAAAAGCCGTATATCTCAAGTCAATTGCTTTTTAGGGCGAAATCGTATATTTTTTATGCTTTTTCGCCCTGAAATAATTTTTATCAAAAAACATGTATAAAAAAGAACTAAGAAAAGTAGTTTAAATTGGATGAAAAATCAATTTAGTTTTTATCAGTTTTATCTTTTATAAAAGTCCGAATTTCGAATAAGTCTTTAATATATGCTGCCAATGGCTCTTCATTAAATGGATTGCTTTTGTCCCCATATATTCCGATACGTCCACAATAACCTATTTTTTCTTTTTCCAATGCACCATTTTTAGATATCAATTCGTAACTATAATAATCGTATTCATCATTGGCATTAGATTTTTTGTATCCATCATATACAAGTAGTTTGCTTGCGATTTGAGAGTCAGTATAAATTGTTTTATCACTAGTCGCATCTTTTCCATCTGCTTTTAAAAATCTAGCTCTTTTTATTAGAATCGACCTATATCCATTGTCTTTTCCTACGCATATATCCATTCGGTTACGTTTCCAATCACTACCAGGTTTAAAACTTCTAAAATATAATTTATTGCCAGTTAACTTATTTTCCGTGCCCACTTTGCCATAATCACACGAAGGATCTTGCAATTTATCACCATTTTCAAGCCAAAAATAATACTCAATCCATAAAGGTTCGATTTGAAAAACAACTTTACCATTTTTATCCTTTATATTTATATAGCTATTCAGCACTTTATCTAATTCATTTTGAAAGCCTTTTAATTGTTTCTCTTCTAGTTGTTTCATTTTTAACCGTTCCTTTGTAATAAAGCAATTATACTTTCTTTCCCTCAATTATAACTTTTAATAAAAGATTTTGTTTATTTCTAAAGATGCATTGCTTTTAGTCAACTTAAAGCAAAAAGGAATAAAAACCGGACATCGATTTTCAAAAAAAGGAATAAAATCGGGGTATCGTTTTCTCAAAAAAGGAATAAAAATCGGAGATTGTATTTTTTAAGAAGTTAGATGTTTTCTATGTTTTTTTAATTTATTACCCTTTTTCGAAGACAAAAATACCTTGATTTTTGATATCTAAAAATTCTTGTTAGTCAATTTCTTATATATTAAGCGCTAAAAGATCTTCTACTTCCCTAAAACAATTTCATCAATACGTTTTAACTGCTCGGAAGTAAAATCTTTTCCTTCGATGGCTCTGCAATTGATAAGAATTTGTTCTTTCTTACTAGCGCCAATAATGCAAGATGTAACCTTGTTATCTTTCAATATCCATTCAAGAGCCATATCCGCTAACTTTTCATCTCTTTCTTTAGCGATATCGTTTAATGCTCTAAGTTTTGCTAATAATTCATCCGTTAATCTAGACTCATTTAGGAAACGTGGATCACGTCTTACTCTAGAGTCTTCCGGAATACCATTTAGATATCTATCGGTTAATAATCCTTGTGCTAAAGGAGAGAAAACAACGTTTCCTTGCCCTAACTTTAAGGATGTATCTATCAATCCATTATTCATATATGTTCTATCTAGCATGTTGTAACAACTTTGATTCACGATGAACGGAACATGAAGATCATTCAGAATCTTACTTGCTTCCCTTAATGTTGGTGCATCATAGTTAGAAAGACCGATATATAAAGCTTTTCCTTGCCTTACAATATCAGCAAGAGCAAGCATGCTTTCTTCTAGTGGAGTATCCTTATCCATCCTATGGTGATAGAAAATATCAACATATGGTAAGCCTAATCTTTTTAATGATTGATCAATTGAAGCCATAAGGTATTTCCTACTTCCACCATCTCCGTAAGGGCCATCCCACATATAGAACCCTGCTTTTGTTGAAATAATCAATTCATCACGATAAGGCTTTAGATCAGTACTTAAGATTCTTCCTAGATTTTCTTCTGCCGCTCCTGCTTCTGGACCGTAATTGTTAGCAAGATCGAAATAAGTTATTCCATTATCAAAAGCCGTAAAAACGATTTCCTTCATCGTTTTATAATCGCTTAGTTCTCCGAAATTATGCCAAAATCCTAAAGCTATTTTAGGTAAATACAGCCCGCTTCTTCCGCACTTTGAATATTGCATTTTAGAATATCTCTTATCATTCGCTTTATACATATATGTTTATTTCCTTCGCTAGAAACATTATATCGAACGGAATATTCCTTTAAAAGTCAGATGAAATAGATAGAAAAAGAAAACATAAATAACGATCTAAATTCATAGCCAAAAATCAAAATTGCGATTAAATTGCTAGTCGATTAGTCATTTAATCAAAAAAAGTCTTTTTATATCGATGCCAAGCCAACTTTTTTAGCGAGTATCTATTTAAAAATTGATGAATTTTAGACTTAAGGTGGCATTTTCATAAAATTTCAGTTCTAACAAAGGCAAAATGTTCTTGGCAAATAGGGAAAAAGACATTAAGCCTGGCTTAGTTATTGATTGCACGGATAAAATTCGTCCAATTAATGAAAAAGCATATTATTTCCCTATGCATTTGTTAGGCATATAAAATTCAAATATTCAAAAAAGCCTATCAAAACCCCTTTCTTTTTGAACACATTTTTTTACCTTTATTAACTACATTAATATTTTGTATTAAATAGATGATTAGATAGTTAATAAAGGTAAGCAAACACCACCATTTGACAAATGTTTTTACTTATGAAAAGATACCTACAAGCCGCTAGCTGATGCGCTATAGAAATACGCGTTCCCTTAGCTTAAGAGCAACACTCATGGTAAAGCATGCCTAAATAGGTAGAGTATCGGTTCAACTCCGATAGGGTAGAAGCATTCGCTATTAATCGAAGCGGGTATAGTATCGGTTAAATTAAGGAACCACTAGTTAGTAACTCCGATGGCGATTAGCAATGCCTAGAAAATTGCTCGTGCTCGCACTTCCTCTTACATCTTAAAAAAGATGTAGGGTAAAGATGATCACGTAGCGACTCCCATGATTATTTGGGCTTAATAATCTAGAGAAGGCAAACTCGATAAAACTAACATGCGTTGGCAAAGTTGTAAGTATACGCAGCATGAGAAATAAGTCTTTGTTAAGACTCAAAAATTCTATGGGACTTATTCACCCCTCCATAATGAAACCCGAAGCAAGAGATAGTTAAGACCTCTATAACTCTTCCGCACGTCACTTATGGCCGTCTAAGTAAGGTAGTTTGTGGTGCAATTCCACGAGCGGTTCCAAAACTCCACGTAATGATAGACAATGGGAGCTAAGCGAAGAATGTCAAAACGTAAATAGATCCATTACAAAAACGCAATATCACCGCCAAATCCCTTTTAAAACAACAATCATGTTGAAATAAAGGGGATGAAAGATATTGCTTTTTTATTTCTGCCAAACGTAATTTCTAAATCTTATAAATTCTAATGATTCTCCTATTGAAATCAGGTCACCACTTTATTGAAGTGTTGTTGAAGTAACTATTGAAGTGTTATTGAAGTAATCTAAAAAATCAGTTAAATAATAATCTTTCAAAATCAAAATATCCCCACAAAAACCACTTAAATTAAGCAAATGATCTTGAAATATCCGATATTCTTGCCATTTGTTTTTATTTCATAACAAACATATTTCTGAAATCGATATTAATTTCAAACTCCCATAAACGAACTCTTTTCTTTCTTTTTTTCGCATTGTTTTTAAATGATATGTACGTATAAAATCAAAATATATGGATTTCACGCAAGCATACACTTTGTATTTCAACGAAATTTCTAATTGGATGTTCTTCATCTCAATTGGCTTATATACCTTCATGCTAGTTGTTTTAGATTTGAATGTCACAAGCAAGAAAAAACTCTATATCCCAATAATCAAGTTCATCTTAACCTATATCATCTGCTACTTCTGAAGTGAGACCCGAATGTTGGACTGCCAACAGTAGGGTCTTTTCGTTTTTATTATTGCCTTTTTGCAAAATTATAAAAGCAAAATTTGTAATAAATACGCTCAATTTGATTCGAAAATTCTTTGTTTCAAAAATTTGAACAAAACCCAAATACAAGTTTTTCATGTTTTTGGATGCTTCCAAATACAAGTTTTTCATGTTTTTTTCGTTAATTTCATTTAGAAAATGTACAAGGAGAGCTTATGGAATTCAAAAGAAAAATATATGATCAGATGTTAGAATGGAAAAATGAGAAGAACAAAAATTTCGTTCTTTTAATCGAAGGAGCAAGGCGAGTTGGAAAAACGACAACCGTCAAAGAATTTGCTAAAAATGAGTATAGCAACTACATCTATATCGATTTCGCCTATGCTTCTGACGAAGTTAAGAACCTATTCAAAAACATCGATCCATCAAATAATCTCTATATGGATCAATTCTTTTCCGATTTGTTTTTGATATTTGGAAAGGTATTGAAAAAAGGCGACTTAATCATCTTTGATGAAGTTCAGCATTTTCCTCTCGCAAGACAAGCAATAAAAGCACTTGTTTTAGATGGAAGATTCGACTATATAGAAACAGGTTCCCTAATTTCAATAAGAGAAAATACGCAGGATATCCAAATTCCTTCCGAAGAAAGAAGAATTGAGATGCATCCACTTGATTTTGAAGAATTCTGCTGGGCTTTCGGCTGGAATGAGAAGTGCGACCTACTACGTGACATCCTAAATCAACATAGATTGATAAATGAATCAGTTCATGCTCAATTAATGAATGATTTCAGATTGTATTTAGCCCTAGGCGGCATGCCAAAAGTCATCTCTTTATATCAAGAAACAAACTCTTTCATTCGTTGTGAAAAAGAAAAACAAGATATCTTAAAGCTATACGAAGGTGATTTAAGAAAACATGATAGCAAATCTCATACTAACGCTTTGAATATATACAATTCCATGCTTCCGGCCTTGAAATCATGGTCAAAAAGAATAAAAACAAACGCTAGAAACCCTAGGATGATGCAGTCTTATCAAAGATCACTAAAAGACTTAGAAGATTCTAAAATCGTTAATTCAGTGTATCGTTGTTCTGATTTAAGCTTTGGCTCATTTATGAAAGAAGAAAGCAATTTCAAACTACACCCCCTTGATGTCGGGCTAATGTTATCTTCATTAATTGGAGATATGAACGAAGATTGTGAAAAAACATATTTAAAAATAAGAACGGGAAATCTCGATGGAGCAAATTACGGTAGTCTTTATGAATAATTGGTCGTTCAAAGCCTTGTTTTCAATGGAAGAAAATGTTTCTACCATACGTTTGAATATGAAAATAAAAGATATGAGATAGATTTTGTCACGTTCATAAAAGGCAAGATGAATGCAATCGAATTAAAACCAACAAAACGTTTCACCACTTCATCTTTATCTACATTAAAAGAGAAATACCCTCAATTGAAATTCAATAGAATCGTTGTCTCACCAAAAACCCTAAGCTACGATGGTGAAACAACATATTTGCCAATATACATGACATTTTTGCTATAGTTTCGATATTAAGGTCTTTTTTACACAAACAACCGAGCAAAACGCAAAGTATTTACTGTATTGAAATTCCTCAAAACGCAAAGTATTTTTTGCCTCAAAATGCCGCAAAACGCAAAGTATCCAAACAATCAATTCCTGCAAGCCTATTAGAAAAACCTCCACGATTAAGTGAAGGTTTAACTTTAGATTAGGTAACAATTATTCCGCTTGTTTCTTTCTTTTTCCTTTGATGTAGAAGAATGTAGCAAGGCCAATTCCAACACCAGATAAGGCCCAGATTGTTGCATCAGCGGCAGTTAGCCATCCTCTCCAAGGAAGAACGCTTGTATTTGTTTCTGCCCCTTCAAGTTCATCACCAACTTTGAAATTCATATCTGCGTTAGCATTTGATGTAACAACGGCATAGATGATATTCTTTGCGGCCTTATGGACTGATTGCATGATTTTGGCGTTATTTGTCGCATTATCGTAGAATGTATCAAGATTCCAATAGCTAGATCCGGTATTTAGCCACATATCAGTTCCAGCCCATAAGCCAGAGATGATATCTTCATAGAACATTGCAGAGACTGAGGCTTGATCGGTGATAACCATTCCTTCAAACCCCCATTCATTTCTAAGAACTTCGGTCATAAGGTGTCTATTTGAGCCAGCCCAGGTCGCGCCAACTCTATTCATGCCAGCCATTGCAGCTGTTGCCTTACCTTCACGAACGATAAGTTCGAAACCTTTTAAGGCAATTTCACGGATTGATTGCTCATTGGCCATAACAACTCCGCCACCACGACCAGTTTCTTGGTCGTTCAAGGCAAAGTGTTTCATATAGGCAATAACGCCTCTAGAACGGACGCCACGAACTTCAGCCGCACCGATTTTGCCAGATAAGAAGCCGTCTTCTGAATAATATTCGAAGTTACGTCCAGAATATGGCGAACGGTGAATATCGGCACCTGGAGCATACCATCCGGCAACTCCAACACGGATTGAATCATCTCCGATAATAACACCGACTTCTTCTATTAATTTATCATTCCATGTGGCAGCCATCATCGTTTCAACTGGCCAAGCCATACATGATGTTCCGCCAACTAACGTTCCAGAAACACCTGATGGGCCATCTTTATCTTGGGTTGCAGGAAGATCGATTGCTTTTAAGGCAATAGTCGCATAGCCACCCATGCGGACAAGCTCAAGCATCTTCTTTTTGGAAACGGCATTAACAAGCTTATCCCAGATTGGATCGGAATAATCTTTTGCCACTCCATCAACGACTGCATCATGGATTGTAACTCCTTCTCCTGATGAATTCGTTGGCATCTCAACGCCAGTCGCATCAACGACATCGGCACTTCTATTCCAAGCTAATGCAGCATTCATCGTTTCGTTAACCGTCCAAGACCCATCCTTATAAGATGTTGCAGGAAGGCTTCCTTCCCAATCTGAACGAGTCACATAGGTTGCAGCTTCTTCGCCATAATATTCAGGCGTGCAATCATCAAATTGATTAGTGATCGTATAACCCGTGGATTTAGATTTAGAATATGTCGTCTTATCAATCTCTTTTGGAGAATAGGAAGAATCAACTAAACTAGAATCTCCAGTAGTTATAGCACCTTTCCTAGTTAAAATGTTATCTAAGGCATCATGGGCATTTCTTCCAGCGGAGAAATAATATTGCCCAGCATCAACGATATAGGTTTTTGCACCTTTTGCATCATATGAAGCAAGTTGTTCCTTATCGATTGTAACTGTGAGAGTTTGCTTACGTAAAGAAGTCTTATCCGCTTTAAGTTCGTTTGTTTTAGCGTAGCCAACAAGTTGGACGGAGCTCTTTTCAACGCCATTTTCCTTATCGTAATCGGTATATGGCGATTGCATATAGATCTCAACGACATCTTTTCCAGCTTGATCACCAACGTTTTCAACGGTGATGCTAACTTCAAAAGAGTCTTCTTTTTCGCTAACCTTGAAATCCGACCACTTGAAATCGGTATAGCTTAAGCCATAGCCAAATGGGAATTGAACAGCTTTGGAATAATCGTAAATTCCAGCCTTTTCTCTTCCTAAAACGACATCCTCGTAACGTGTTTCGTAATATTTATAGCCAACATAGATTCCTTCTTCATAGACAATATAGCTAGAACCTTTTTGGTATTCACTTTCGTGGTTTGCACTTGGATAGCTAATTCCATTAAGTGAGAAATCGCCTAAATTCTTGAAAGATGGGGCAGATGTTGAATCATAAGCCCAGGTATCTGGAAGACGACCTGATGGATTCACTTTGCCATTGAACACCTTTCCAACGGCACGTAAACCTTCTTGACCAACTCCAGGAACCCATAAAACGGATTTGATATTGGAGAATTCTTCATCTTCAAGGAAACCTAATTCCATCGCATTATTTGAATTGACGATAAGAACGACGTTTTTGGATGTTTCGCAAGCAAGACGCAACATATCACGCTCATTGTCATCAATTTGGAGATAGAGATATTCCCCGCCAGTCAAGTTATATAAAGATGATGATGTAGATAATGGCAAATCATATGATTCTCCACCAGAGCGGCCAATGCAGCAAACAATGACATCATCTTTCTTGATGGAATTCTTCAAATCATCCGTGTATTTGCTAGCGGGAACTTCATTGACTTCGAAAGTTCCTGAACCTTGAGCATCCTTAACGGATTTACGGTAATTTTTGCCTTCTCCTTCGGTGTAGAACTTCCAGGCTGCTTCATCAACGGAGAAACCTGCATCCTCAAAGGAGTCTTTCAAGGTTGGCGCAGAGCTTGTATCAACCGATCCGCATCCGGACCCGCCATAGACGAAGTCCGCGCTATCTTGTCCTAAGAAGGCAATTTTGTTTTGCTTTTCAACATTCAAAGGCAACAAATTATCTTTGTTTTGAAGAAGAACGATACCCTCACGGGCCACTTCTTCGCATTTGTCCTTTTCCCCATCAAGCGGCTTATAATCGGAACGAGTGAAATAAACATCAAGAAGATTCTCATAGTTATAAGCAATGCTTGTGCCAACACCCATCGCTGCAGATAGAATCACCCCAACGCCAGTGACGGTTAGCAATTTCCAAAGGGCAAATGGTTTTTTGTTTTTAGCCATTCATTTTTCCTCCCTTTTTCTTATTCAGCTTCTGAAGTGTTTAAATCTTCTTTAACGAAATGCTTAGCAATCTCTTCCGGAAGAGTGAGCTCGCCAACCGTGCAATTTGTATCGGTTGTTAAGAAAGAATAAGCATAGCCATATTCGCTCTTAAAGAAATCTAAGGTATCAGAGGCAGAGGATGAACCTAATAATGCAACAGGGAATGTGGAATCTTCCATGCCAGAAACTCCCCAGTTATATTGGAGGTTGAACATTCCGCAGGTGGTATAAAGGATGGAAGATGCTTCGCCGATCTTAATGATTGTATCGCCATCTTCGTTCTCATCTTCGGTGTATTTTCCTTCAGTTTCTAAAACGACTGAACCTTGTGTGCCATACATATCCATGTATTTGACATTTATCGCGTTATAGCTTCCATCGGCAAAGGTTGTAACAACATAGTTATCAAATCCGGCTTGTAACATGGAATATCCAGGGATGTAATATCCTCCTTCGAAAGTGCCAATATAAACATGCTTGATGGCTTTCCCAAAGGAATGGATCTTAGCTTCACCTTTGTATGGGTTAACAACTCCATCAAGAGAATAAAGAATCTTTTCTTCTGTTGCTGGATCGGTGTCGGTTGCTTCCTTAGCTGGGGTATGGAAATGCTCAGCATAGGCTGTTGGAAGATATACTTCTTTGATCAAAGAATTGGTATCGGTTGTTAAGAAAGAATAGCCAAATCCGTATTCTTCTTTAAAGAAATCAAGGGTATCTGAGGCAGAGGACGTTCCTAATAAGGCAACAGGGAAGGTGCTATCTTCAATTCCTTCATTGTTCCAAGAATATTGCAAAGAGAACATTCCGCATGTCGTATAAAGGATTGATTGAGCATCAGATAAAGAAACAATTCCATCTCCATCTTCATTTTCTGATGTGGAATAGGAACCAGTTGTCGTGATAACGACTGAACCTTGTGTGCCATACATATCCATATAGGTGACACGATTAGAAACGTAGGTGTTATCGTCATATAGATCAACGACGTAGTTATCAAATCCAGCTTGAACCATCTTATAGGCCGGGATGTAATAACCCCCTTCGAAGGTCCCGATGTAGCTACGAACTAACTTAGCGTTTTTAACTTCTTCTTTTGAAGAGATTTCTTCAACGACTGATGATGAGGCAACTGAAGTATCCTTAGTATCAGATGGTGATGATGAGTTTGTGGTGTTATCTCCGCATGCTGCTAAAAGAGAGGCAGATGCAAGCAAGAAAACCAAATTGACTTTTTTCATGTTATTTTTCCTCCTAGAAAAAGATCGTGGCTAGTATAGGAAAATATGTAAGCGTTTTCATAAATTGGGCATGAGAAGTCAAAAAATAGGCACGTGAGGAAAAAGAAAAGAGAGAATTCTTTTTTCTCCCTATTCAATGCTTGCTAAGATTTTTCTCTTTAAAGTCTGTTTCCTGCTTCGAGAAATCGATAATTCAGCTGAACCGATATATAAGGAATTATCTTCGAATTTATCTATCTTATTGATGTTCACTAAGCAATATTTGCTGATCCTGAAAAAGCCATGATCCGCTAAAGAAGATTCCGCGGAGGCTAATGTTTGCCTAGCCTTGTATTCTTTCTCGTTGATGTGATAGGTTAGGTAATGGCCAAATACTTCGATATAGGCGATGTCTTTGATAGATACACTAACAATTCCTTCATCGGTATTTATAGCAATCTTCGAGACTTTCTTGCCATCAAGTTTCTTTAAGACCCATTCCATCTTCAATTTGAATTCATCTTTTGAAAGAGGTTTGAGGATATATGCGGAGGCATCCACGCTATAGCCTTCTGTCGCATAAGACATCAACGATGTAACAAAGACAATAGTCACATCATCTCCAAAGGAACGAATCTTCTTTGCTAAATCCATGCCAGTCTTATTTCCTAGCATGATATCTAAATACAATAAATCAAATTTCTCTTTGAAATTGAGATATTCATCCACGGAAGAAAAGATTTTTATCTCATGTTCGATACAATGGCTTTCAAAGAAATCTTTAGCCATCTCTTCTAATGATTTTTGATCAAAAACATCATCTTCAACTATGCCAATCTTCATCATTTCTTCCTCTCCTTACTTAAGGGCAAAAGAATATTGAGTCTAAAGATATTATCCTTAGTCGAAATATTCATCATCCCGTGATATTTCTTAACAACCGTATTGATTGATCTAATGCCGAATCCATGGTAGTTCTTATCTTCTTTTGAAGTCTTAGGAAGACCATTTTCCATCTCAATCTTGCTAGAATAATAATTCGATATTGAAACAAGAACCATTCCATCATGTTCTTTCAAAGAAATATCAATTACTTTCTTATCGGTGAGGGATACCGCTTCAATGGCATTATCAAGGGCGTTCCCGAATATCGTATATAAATCAGTCGTTGATATTCCTTTTAGAAGAGATCCGTCCCCTAGATAAGTCAAACGGATGCCTTTGTTGATGCAATATAATTGCTTTTCCATTAGAAGAACATCCAATGTCTCATTATTCGTTCTTATCGATGAATCATAAATCATGATTTCTTCAGATAGCTTCTTAATCGTGTCTTCCTTATCATCGATAGACATATTCCTTAACGCGGATATTTGATGTTTCATATCGTGGCATTTCTGATTGATCAAGGAGATTGACTCCTTCTTCAATTCAAATTGACGGGAATTCTCATGCAGAAGCTGATCAACGATATCTTTCTCGCTCTTCCTCTTGTTTTCCGCATAAAGGAAATACTGAATGAAAAGAACGAGGATACATACTAATATCTCAACCGTAAAACCAATATATTCCGGATACAAAACATCATCCCCTCGATAGATATATTGCCCAGCAAAGCAAAGGAAGACAGTTAAAATAAGAATAACGATATAAACAAATATCGATGATTTCTTATTTGGCATGTAGATAGATGTTAATCCCTTAAATGGACGTACTAAGAGGAAATACGTGATAGTGAGAACAACCGCATAAGAAACGAGGGAAATAAGAATATACAAAAGGAAATATGTTACATCTTCTCCTGCGCCTAAGGACGGAAAAAGAGTTAAGGCTAGCATCTCATTAATGAAGGCGTATTCGATATGCGAGACAGCATAGCCTGAAATAGTATGAAGAATTGCTTGCTCAAAGCCAAAATCAAATAGGAAAAGCTGATAAAAACAAGTCCCAAGAGTCAATAAGCAATACCATGCGACGACAATAACGTTAGTTGCAATATGTGGCATGCTTAAGGCGACAAACATATACTTAAGAAGAATATAGCCTTGAGATAGAAGGAGCATAACAAATGTAGCAAGGGCAAACCTCAGCCAGAAATGACTCCTTCTTTTGATATTTGGCATCACAAAAAGGATTTCTGCGGCTAATAATTCGATAATGAAACGAAGTTCTTCGAATATTGCAATAGGGGTAAAGTAGCTCCACATAATCTCTTCTAAATTCCGATGATAACTTACAATATATTGTAAAAAAGTTCAATATAGGAAAAATTAACTCGATTTAAACGTAATTGAACGCCAATAGTCAAAACGGTTTTTACTTTTTCTTCAAAATAACATTCAACCATTTTGTAGACTTATCTTCTCTTACATCATTAGTAATCATCGTATCTACAATCGATAGACCTGTATTTTCCAAATACTTCTTTATGGATTCTTCATTCAAGTCCAAAAAGAATCTTCCGTTTCTTGTTCCTTCAAAATCCCCATATTTAAAAGAAACATACATGGTCCCACTATCCTTTAAGGAATTACTACATTTCTTGAATACTTCATTCAATTCATTTGATGGAACGTGTAACAAAGACGCGCAAGCCCAGATTCCGTCAAAAAGGTTTTCAAAATTCATTTCTTGAGCGTTCATCTGAAATACATGCTTAAGGCCTAGCTTTTTTGCATTTTCACAAAACTCTAAGGCCGGATCGATTGAATACACGGTATAGCCTTTATTTTGGAAATATAGGGAATCCCTCGCACTTCCAAAGCCTAAATCCAAGATAGTTTTTGCATCATTCAAATATCGTTCAAAAAACTCATATAAGCCAGACATGTCGCAATTAAACGTGTCTTCGATGAAAGATTTTGCGTTCTCATTATAATAATCGCTCATATCTATAACCTACATTCGTAATAGAACTTATCGATATAATTGTTTTTAAGTGCTTCTTCGATATCTAACTTGAATGAACCGCTCACAATGTCTTTCAATTTGTTATTTCTTTCCTTCAATCTCTCAATAACATTCTCGCTAGGTATGGAATTACTCTTTGAAGAATTATTCGATTTTGATGTGATAACCAAATTCCAGATGTCATCGGAATACATAAAACTCCATGGAATGACATGATCAATGGAAATATCGTTCATTTCTAGTTCTTTTCCCGTATAGAAATCAATTGCTTTGCCATTATATTCCTTAAGCAATTCTTCCTTATATTTAGAAAGGTTGTTTCTTCTAATTTTGTTATCGGAAATGCCTGAAACCTTCAAAGCAATCTTTGGCTGATAGTTGAACTTTTCTAGCAATTGAGTCCATTTGTAATTCAATAACTTCGATAAGATTATTCCGTATGCGTCCTTAAGCAAAGACGCGTCGTCGTTAGAGAAAATAAGTCTGGAATTAGCCTTATCATAGTTATAAATCTCTAATGTTTTGCCGGGGACATTCTTAAATCTCCAGCTAACATTCTCATGCAAAGTCTTAGAGACGTGTTTTAGAACCTTATCAAACAATTCTTCATTATTTTTCCTAACATCTTTTTCGTCGTACCAGGTAGGAATGACGCTGTTTTTATTCGTTTTCCATTCATCAATTAGCTTATTAACATCAGAGCAAATGATTGGTTCTTTGTCTTTATATGGAGATTGTTTGAGTTTGAAGAAAAACAACTGATTCCAATAATATCTAATCATGCACCTGGCAATTTCATCGAATGCGACAATGGTCTCACCATTTTCTTCATAAGAACGATCAAGACAAATACATTCAATAACCGCTCTTCCCCAAGCTAATTTATACGTATTGTCATTGTTCATTTGTTCAATGATTGTCAACCAATCATCGATATATGATGGAGTCATTGTCTCATTAGGTTGCATAAGTTTATAAAATATATGCTCATTATAGCATGTTTTTGAATGTGTTCAGGTGAATGCTATTTTAGTTCTTCTAATACTTTTGGATAAATTCTGCCATCCCAGCCCATCGCCAACTCTTTTTTTCTTATCATAAACGATAAAAGTTCATCGTTTTTAATATCGTTCCAAAGCCTTTTTAGCATCATTATGTAACTTTCATAGTCGTTTTTTACAATAGATGTCGTGTTATTCATCCACCCTTGTTTAAATTCGTAGCCATTGTACAAATCATTAAGTTGTTTGCAAATAAAGCTAACTGCTCCACCGATTCCTTGAAGTTCTTTTTTGTTAGCATTAGCTTTTTTAGGCTCTTCCGCAATTAATATATGTAAGAGAAAGTGTTCCAAAAAATTACAATAAACTAATCTATTCGCTTTTTGGTATTCAAAAGGATTCGCCCTGGCGAAAGCATCATTTGAAAGCATAATAGCTTTATCTTCATCTATATGATGGCAGTAAAGTCCTTCTTTTGTTCGAGTAACATTCTTGTTTTTAGTCGTGCAATATTCATTGGTGTAGTAATCGTATTTGGCTGGACCATACTTATTGATTAAAAATTGAACCAATTCATCATAGGACATCTTCATTATTGATTTATAATATTCTTTACCGTTTTTTGTAACATTGATTGGCTCATAGTCAAAATCTTTTAAATCGGTTGGCTTATCATGATTTTCGATTTTCGGAGGAACATCTAGGCTTGATTCAGAAGGAATTTCACGTTTTTTGTTGATTCTATCAATTTCTTCTTTAATAACATCTCCAAAAGTCTTTTCATCAATTTCAAAAGTCTTTTCCGCAGCAACGGACTTATCCGCAAACGCATCAAAAAGCTGTTGTTTTTCCTCAAGAATATCCACAAGTTTCTCATCGATAGAATTTTCACACAACAATCTATAAACGAGAACTTTTCTGGATTGTCCCATTCTATAAGCCCTAGAAATGGCTTGGTTTTCAACAGACGGCTTAAATTGAGGCTCGCAAATTACAACAACCGATGCAGATTGTATATTCAAACCAGTTCCGCCTGAATTAATTTGTGCAAGCAAAACCGTTCCGGCCGGAGCCTTATCAAATTCATCGATAATTTCTTGTCTTCTATTAACATTAATTGAACCGTTAATCGGGTTTAAGCATTTGCCATCAAGAAAATCATGGATTTTGTTTATTGTATCCAAAAAATAAGAAAAAACCAAAATCTTGCGGTCTTCAGCTTCCGCTTCATCAACGATTTCCTTTAACCTTTGAGCCTTGCTAGATTTATTTAAATCATCAACATCCCAAGATATTCTTCTCGCTTTTTGAAAATTTTTGCTAAGAATGGATTCTTCGTAAATTGTTTCTTCTTCAGGATTCAGAACACACCATTCTTTACTTTCTATTTTGTCAGGCAATTCGGTCAAAACATCTTCACGTTTTCTCCTATAGTAGACAGGCGCTATTTTCTCTCTGAATTCCGGGGCCGAGGACATGAAAGCTAGATGTTTGATTTGATCGGCGATTGATGGTCTTAAGACACTAATCAAAGATATCATTTCATCAACTCTGTTTTCCAAAGCCGTTCCAGTCATAAACAAAAGTCTATCGCTATGAGAGGCTAATAAACGTGCATTAACGCTTCTTCTCGCGTTTGGGTTTTTGATATAGTGCGCCTCATCAACGACTAGCAAAGAGATTTTGTAGTTTTCTCTTAGATTTATATATGGAATTGATTCGTAATTTGTAACTGCTACACCACCGGTTTTCAACCACGAATTAAAAGCAGTTTCTTTACCTGTTCCGTGTATTTTTGTAACTCTTAATTTACTATGCTTGATTATTTCCCTGCACCAATTCGTTACAACCGAAGTTGGACAAATAACAAGAAAATGCGTGCCACCAGTGTTTTTTAAAGAAACCATAGTCGCAATCGCTTGAATGGTTTTTCCTAAACCCATTTCATCGCCTAAAAGGACTTTTTCTTGGTGAAGAATATATTTAACGCCCCATTCCTGGTATTTTCTTAATGTGCACAATAATCCATCAGGAAAATAGCATTCATCTTGTATTTGCCTTGCAAGGTCTTCCGGCAACCCATACAAAGAATCACCATTTCCTAGCAATCCAGGACATATTTCCTCAATAATGTTGTAATAGTTAATAGAATTAACGGCAAAATCATCCCAAGCATTGTCTGAATTCGATTTATTTTTTCTAAATTCCTGCAATACTTTCTTCGCACTTGGTTCGTAATTTGTTGACAAAGTTTTTTTAACGTATTCAAAAGCAGATCTAGTTTCACCAATTTCAAGTTTGCTTAAAAAAGGCCAAATAACACCATTGCCAATTTTCTTTAATTTAGCAAACGCTTGGTTCAATGAATCGCCATATTCAGCATTAAGATTGCCTATTCTTTTTGAAAATTCCAGTTTCTTCGCATAAACGTAGATTGACTTAACAACTCTAGTGGCTGCTTTTGATTTGTCATCGGTGCTTAACTTAATTTTGGTAACTTTAAGTATTTGCTTGTAATATTCGTTACAAACATTCTTGATTGTATACGCCTTATCTTGACTAATGCCATAAACGGATGCTAATTGCGCTCCAGAAGCAAGTTGAATATCGGCTAAATCATGATATCCTGCATCTTTTAAATATTTAACCTTTATGCCCGTTTTTGACTTGGCAAGTTCTTCTACCGGTATCGCCTTTAATGAGCTTATCAATTTTTCCGCAAGCAATCTCTCTAAAGAATCTTTGATTTCTTTTTTGCTTTGCTGAATGGAAGCGCCGATTTCATTTAGCTCCACAATTAACGTTTCATGCTCTTTTATATATTCCTCGAAAATCTTAACATTCCCACCTTCGGTGAAAACATCAGGATTCATTTTCTTTAGGATCTGTTTATACCTTATCCTATTTGTAGAATAATCGTTTTTTATGGTTTCAAGACTGCTTTTTGGCAAGCCATCAATTGTCTCTAAAATGTGTACTGCAGATAAAACTAGATCGCTGTTTCTGCTGTTCACTAGTTTGTTATAGGCTTCTTCAGCGGCTTTTTTCTCTGCTTTCGAAGAAAATATCCAAAGTAAAATGAAAGACGAATCCGATAATGCGGTCATCGGAGGAACCATTTCTTTAATCATCGATTCGTGTATTTCTTTGCATTTTTTAGCGTAGTTAGTTCCTTCTTTAAGACGATAAACGTTAGAAATGAAACTCATTAGTTTTGGCTGGTTGAAATCAAATTCTCCTCCATTCACTCCTTTTTCAACTAATTCATCGAAAAAGCCGCTAGTTTGCAATAATTTCAACTGTTTTAAAAGATCATTTTCGCAAGAAATCGGAAAACGTTCGGCGAAATCCATATCAGAGAAAAGTTTCTTATAAAACTTCAATTGCTTGTTAGCATCTTTAAATTTAAAGGCTTTTGGCATTCTTCAACCTCCGAAATTACGCACATCTCAAATATTATATGCTATTTTGATAGCAAAACTGACTCAAAAATACGTTCTAAAAATGATATTCACCATGATTTTGAAAAAAGTCATTTTTTGCACATGACTGATGAAAATATCCTAAATTATGCGCTTTTTGTGGAAGACATCCCTATACTTGATGCGTTTCCGTTTCGATATCGCCATCTCTATGAACTCGGCGATCTTCTCCATCCTGTTCGCCGGCTCAGACCAAATCACCCAAAACAGGTTCAGCCACCCCCTGAAGGTCCCTTCTTTTGAAGTTGCTGTGGCTGTGGAGGAAGGATTTCAGCAATGCGTGGATCTCGTTTACGGCCCTCATCTGGTTCTCCGAATCGGGCATTCCATCCGTCTCCGACGTCTTGTGCGCCTCGCTCTTCAACCCGAGTTTCTCTATCAGCAGGGAATGAGAGTTGTCGCCGTCGTGGACGAGCGTTGAGCCTAGGGCTATGTGGCCCTCGAAAAGCGAGAACGTTCTTAGCTTCGATGGCTTGGATAGTCATTCGGCGACCACACTTTTTGCGATACCATTCGGAGATTGTGTTGTCCACGAGCTCCACTGATGGCGAAAGCGGGTTCTGGTCATCTGCTGGATACGACTTCAAAGAGCCGGCCCAGCTTGGGTCGTTTTTATTTTTCATTTTGGCGGTCTGCTTTTCACGGAGGGCGCTTGGCCAGGCCGCCAAGTCTGAGAGCCAAACGGCCCTCATGGAAAATCTCTTTCTGGTCATTCATGGGCTTAGCAGATTATACCGCAAAGGCCTTCATCATCAGTCATGTGCAAAAACGACTTTTTATTTTTTCATATTTCACCGATACACCAGTTTTTCGCAAAATCTCTATCTATTCCGTTTGGCAAGATTTAGCAAACAAATAATAAATGGGAAAAGCAACAATATGAAGCCTATGGCCCCAGATAAAATAAGAAGATCATTTTGATTCTTAAGGCCAAAATAAACTAGGATAGGGCAAAGGGTGATCATCGCTCCGCCAGAAACAGAAACTCCAACAACATCTTTCCAAACGGCGTGATGATTTGCGTTGTGTTTTACTTCTTTTTTCTATTCTTATTAATAGGATATCCGCAAAAAGGGCACGCATTGGCTTCTGAGGACACATCTTTTCCACATTCAGGACATTTGATTATCATATGAATACTCCGCATTTAAATTCTAATGCTAAAACAATACGCATGCATCTCAATTAATGAAATGCAAAAAGATTAGTTCGGTATTTTGGCGTTCCGTTTATGGCATATTCTATATCATCAAAATCTAAATAATTGAGCTTTCCTGGAACTTCTCCGCCCAAAGCTAGCGAATATTCAAAGCTAGCTTCTTCATTCATCTTGAAAAACTCATAATATATTCTTACATTCTCCCAGCCCTTCTCTAATTATGAAGAAAGACATGTACATTTTTTCGTTCATCAACTAATTTAGCCAAGAAAAGCTATTTGAAACACTGGACACGTATATTCAAAGCACATCACTAAAACCTATCGAAAAACTCAATCAAATCTTTCTTTGAATACATCAAAAATCCAAAAATCATGCGCAATAACCCTATAAATTTGCATTTCTTCAATTAAATGATCAACAACTTAGTTTGCCCTTAATCATTTTTGCTTTCCCTTAATTTTTGATGCAAAATAAGGGCAAAGATATTATTTCTTTAGATTTTAATGGTTTCCGCATGTCAAATTAGCAAAGGATAGGGTTTTTTATAGACTTATTTGCCAAGACAACCTATAGGTACAAGAAGAACACCATCATCTCTTCTGTAAGCAATATCTCCCATGGCAGTTAGAACCATCAAGAAAGATGGTTCTTTCATCTTATTTGTATCAATAATATTTCTAAGCTTGAGCAAATTCTTTACACCTTCTTCGATAAGAATATCTCCACCAAGTTTGATTTCCACTAAACCATAATTGCCATTTCTTAAATGAATGACCGCATCACATTCAAGGCCGTTCTTGTCTCTGAAATGATATACATCACCATTCAATGCTTCAGCGTATATTCTTAGATCCCTAATAGCCAATGTTTCAAACATAAAGCCAAACGTTCTTAAATCGTTAAGCAAATCGCCAGGTCCAAACCCTAAAGATGCTGCCGCTATCGAAGGATCGATGAAATACCTTGTATCCGATGTTCTGATAGCGGTTTTGCTACGTAAATTAGGATTCCACGCCCTCATATCCTCAATAACGAAAATTTTCTTCAACGCATCAATATATGAACGAACCGTTTTAACGCTTATTTGCTCATCTTCATATGTCTTTATATCGTTAACTATTGCATCATCACCTATTTGTGCGCCTTGATATCTAGCATATGAAGCCATGATTCTTTTGGTTTTTTCTGGGTCTCTAGCAACATTATCAACTCGTGATATATCGGAATTAACGACTGCATCAAAATAATCATAAGCTTGCGAAAGAGCGCTTTTCCCTTTTAGATATGTTGAAATAGGCCATCCTCCACGACAAGTCAAAAAAGCAACATCATCCAAGGAAAGATGAGATTCTCCATATATGTCAGTCTCGCCATCAAATAATTTTTCTAAACTTATAACGCCATTTGACTCACCTGATTCAAATAATGACATAGGTCGCATCTTAACCCAAGTAAACCTGCCAGTTCCAGTATGAATAATTTCACTAGTATCTGGCGGAAGAGATGAACCAGTTAATATAAATTGTCCAAAGCTTCTTCTTTGATCGGCTTCAAATCTAACAGCATCCCATAACTTCGGAGCAACTTGCCATTCATCAATTAGTCTTGGCGTTTCACCTCTTAGAAGGATTGTCGGATCAGAATCTGCAAGCATCAGGTTTTGTTTTAGATACCTTGGATTTGTCATGTATAGAACGCTTTTTGAAGCTTGTTCTGCCGCGGTGGTTTTGCCACACCACTTAGGCCCTTCGATCAAAATCGCAGCTTTGCTTTCTAGTTTTTCTTTTAATATCTCATCAACTATTCTCTTTTTGTAGTCATTCATAATAAGTTTCTCTGGAGATATATTACTAGAAAACGCCAAAGTAGGCAATAGTAATGGAGACTTTGGCGCACTTTTGATGGATACTTTGGCGTATTCTTCTTTTCTCAAACGATAAAATTAGGTATGTTTTCTTCTTTTTAGGCAACGCAATGTTAATTTATAACAATCATGAATAAAATGCGATGATATCTATATTTATTCTTAAATTTCCGTTCCTTATTCGTTCCTTGTTGGTTCCTTATTCGTTCCTTATTTATGCATTAAGTGTTCCTTATTTCAGAATAATGTTCCTTGCACGTCCAAAAGAAGGCTATCGTCTATTAAAGTCCAAACCTTCCCCGTCTTCTTTATCTTTATTGGAGTCACTAGTCTTCGAGGATTGATGAAATCATAGGCATAATACGTTGAATTCGTATCTTTCAGCTGAAAGATCGCATTCTTATATTTCCCTGTTTGATGCCAGGTAAGGTATTCTTCCGGTCTAATAACATGGATACCAACTAAATTAACCAAACCAATAATTTCCGATTTCCTTGTATCAACTAAAGCAATATCTCCACGGATACTTGTTGGATAGTTTCTAGCATCGAAAGTCTTCTTTCCAGAAAGAATCTCATCGAGATATTCTCTTAACATCATTAAGCCCTGCATCGTAATTACCTTTACGCATTAAAAAAACAACTGATAGTTCATTGGAAGATGAAACAAAAACTTATTTCAACAATGAAGTAAGAATATCACCATACCAACGATACGGTAATACTCATCTTTAGCGATATCCGTACGTGCATCATAATGCCCCTTGATACGATAATATTCATCTTTTAGGGTCTTATCATCATTATCTTTGATTTTCAACATACCCGATAATGCGTGTCTTTCAAAGCAATCAGTTGCGATATAATTGCCTTCCTACTATTTGAAACTTATTTAGCTCTTTCTAGAGTTACAGTATAAGAGCCATCTTCATATTCATGTAACATGGAAATTACCTTCCAGCCATTCCTCCCTAATTCATTAATCGTAGATTCTAAGACTTCTAAATCAGATTCGCTGATAATCTTGTATTCGTATTTCATATGTTATTTCTTCCTTTTTAGATATTTTACATCTTCTTCTATTCATTTTTTTAGTGGCGAATGGAATTTTGAGTTAACGATTAAAATTCATCAATAGGTTATTGATTTTTCTACTTGGTGTTCTTCCGTTAGAAGGGGTCGACCATTAAATTTCTATTCAGCAAAAGTGTGGAATTCCACAAAAAAGCGGAATAGAAAATGGAAAGAAGCTAAAAATTAAATAAATTAATCAGCAGGCAAAACATATGATTTAGAGCGAGATATGTTGAAGTCTCTTTAAAACACTCATTAAATCATAAACTATTCACCATTCAGATGAAATAATGGGGTTTTGCAATGAATTTTTGCATTTTTAAACGAGAAATCGTTTGATGAAATGCCAATATCTCTATGTTTTTTGTTACTCTACGAATATCCACGAAATATAGGGTATTTTTGAATATTTCAATATATTTAGCCTCTTTTTTTCATAGTTTTTAGGTGATTCATATAATAAAATAGAAACATGAAAAACATCGAAAAAAGCAAAAGATTCAAAAGACTTATTTGCATTTCTTCTTTTGCCTTTTTACTTATTGGATGTAAGGAAGAAACCAAAGGTTCTTCAGTTTCAGGAGAAAGCAATATCTCATCTAGTAACGGTGAATCCGCATATAGTGATCATCAAGATGGAGAATCTTCTATTTATTCCTATTCTTCCTCTTCTTTTGCTGAATTCAAAGATTTCGTTTCTGATTTCAAGAAAATGAATTCTGTTTCTTTTGCATGTTTTGATTTTGATAACTATTCTGGAATGGTTTCTGAGTTCCTCTTTGAGGGATCTCCTGTTCCTGCATCAACGAAAAGAAATGATGGTTCTAAAACAACATTCCAATATTTCAAATTCTCTTTTTCCTTCTTAGAAGAAAAACGTGAAACTGTCTCTAGTGATGATAGCAGGTTATTAAAAATAGATAATGTGATAAATCTTGGTTCACCTACCTTAGATGATCTTTCGTATAAGAAAAAGAAAGAAAATTCAAATAAATGGAATATATCTATGTATTCAAAAAATACACTCATTTCATCTCTATATTTATCATTCAATAAAGAACATTCTGAAGATCTTGTAAATGATTATTGCAACGAATTGATGGATAGAATTGTCCTCCTATAATAGAATTCTTCGATATTATCGGCATTTTCAATGAATTTATCATTTGTTTAATAACATTTTCATGTTCGAAAATTTGTGAAATACAGCAAAAATCCATATTCGAAAATTTGTTATTTCTCGCATGGAATATCCTCATAATTTTCAAAAAACAAGCATCTAAATATTTGTAAATTTAAAGGACGCAAAATCAATCCTTAAGAACTGATATAGGGACAATATAGATCCCATCTTCCGTTTTGCGAGCTCCACCGTGACTAGTCAAAATCATTTTGAATCTTGGCAACTTATTACCGCTATTTGCAACTTTGTTTTCAAACCTATTTAATGATGCAATTCCATCTTCGATATTTTTTTCAGAATAAATCTTGATTTCAATCGCACAATAATCGCCATTTTTAGTTTCAATAATAGCATCCACTTCCTGACCAATACTGTCTCGATAATGCTTTAGTTTTCCGCCAATTGACTCAGCGTAAACTGATAAATCACGAACGGCCATATCCTCAAAAAAGAAGCCAAATGATCGCATGTCGTTTAATAAATCATCTGGGGTTATGCCTAAAGATGCAGTTGCAATCGAGGTATCTATAAAATGATGCGTTGGTGCGCTTCTTACTGCAACCGAGGACCTAAGATTTAGATTCCAAGCAGGCATATCATAGACGATATATAAATCTTTTAATATTTTTACATATGAGTCGAAAGTGTCTTCATCTAGTTTTGAACGAATTCCTGAATCTAATATCTCCTTTATCATGGTAGTTTTCTTTGCTTCAGTCGAGATATTTCTGGCATAGCACTTAAGTATTAGTTTTAATAAATCGATATTTTTGTTCTTCAAAAATAAGGCGAATTCGTCATTCTCGTCTTCTATCCTAAACAATCCATCATAGTAATTTGTTGTAACATCAATAGAGTATTCTTCTTCCGCTTCAAGAGAAATAGGCCATCCACCTCGACATACTAGATAAGCAATTTTTGAAAGAGTCATTGGATTATCATTTTCATGCACTGTCTTGAACTTTAAATTGCTAAAAAGCTCGCTCAAGGATATTTCCCCACTCGAGTCCTTCGATTCCCACAAAGTAAATGGCTTCAATATTAGTGACGATATTCTTCCTGCGCCTGAATGTTGGATTTTCGATGGATCAACGGGAGTTGTACTTCCTGTAAGTATATATTTTCCAAATTGATAATCTTCATCCAAAGAGTCTCTTATTAAATTCCATATTTCAGGAACTTTCTGCCATTCATCAATCAAATGAGGCCTTTCTCCAATTAAAGTTGAACGAGGATCGGAAGAAGCAAGCAAAATAGCATTACTTGTTTTCAAAGAAATTACTGATTTTGCATAATGCTTGCACATAGTCGTTTTGCCACAAAACTTAGGGCCACTAACCAAGACGCATCCAGACGAGTTCAATTTTCTTTGAAAATATGGCTCTATAGTTCTACTCACATATTTCTTCATAGTTAATACATCTCTTCTTCATTATTTTATGATAATAAAAGGTGCTTATCAATCATTTTCGGTGTTTTGAAGGTTTCATTTTCGGTGTTTTGAAGGTTTCATTTTCGGTGTTTTGAAAAAATAGGTATATTTCTCATCAGTAAAAAGCGTTCATTTGCATCCGAAAAATTGCTTTTTATCGCCTAAAATAAGCAAAAAGTTAATCTTTTTCAATCTTTCAAAGCACTTATAGGGAAAATATAAACTCCATCTTCATTCTTATATGCCTTATTTCCAACACCGTAGATAACACATTTAAGTAAAGGAGCTCTTCCACCATTCTTCACTATATCATCACGCACTTTGACGAGGTTTTTAGCCCATTCTTCCGCTTTATTTATGCCGAGTTTGATTTCAATTGCGCACCAAGAACCATCTTCAAGTTCAATAACCGCATCAATTTCTTTTCCTTTGTAGTCTTGATAATGGAAAAGCTTAGCATTGATTGCATAATCATAAAACGCTATGTCTCTTTCAACCATTCCTTCGAATAAAAGCCATCGTATCTAAAACCATTTAGCATTTTCTTTGAACTCATTTTAGTGTCGAACAAGCCATTATTAAATGCCTTTAATCTAAACTAGCAAAGGAAGTTATTGACCCATATTTTCTATTATAACTGACCGATATTTCCACTCTAAAACTGACCCATTTTCTCCGAATCGTTAATAAAAAAACGGTGTTCTTGAGATAATTTTATGAAATGTAATCCCAGTCAAAAGCAAACGAAAACGCTATTCTCTTCGAATATTTCTAGCGAATGAAAATATAGTTAGGAGCAATATCAAGCCGGTAAATGCAAGCATCGTTACCAAAGATAAGATGAATCAAGAGCTTAGGCCATTAAAGAAAGTCGATAATGCATATAAAAAAGTCTTAATCACAAAATATGATGGATCTGGAAAATACGATGAATACGGCATTCTTCATCTAAATCTCTTCGATTTCCTCCTTAATACGAATTCCTTAGACTGACACAAGGGAAACTTCGTGTTTTTCTTTTTCTAGATACTATCTATTAGTATGTGAAAAAATCCCTCCATCACACTTACGAACGCTTATTTGCGAGTTTTTCGCAATAATGACATGAAAATTGTCATATATCGAGTTCAAAGATAATAATTCATCTTCGTTATAGTGATTTGATGAAAACCACTTCCACTAGCAATCCAATTTATTCATCTATAAGAATTCCTTGAATTTCGTTTTGATCTATTCGCATATTCTTAACTGCTTTTTGCATATAAAATCGATTTTTTGTGCAGTAGATTAAGGTTATATACATATAAAATAACTCAATCTTCCATTTATCACCAAAAATACATTATAATTTTGGCGATAAATAAGAAATGAGGTATATTTTGTGAGAAAAGAATTTGATTATTCAAAACTAGTCGATAGGAAATTCGACAAGGAAATCATCAATTACATCGGTCTCATCCATGAATTCAAAGGAAGACAAGAGCTCTTCCTTGAACAAAAGAAAGAAGATTTAGATAAGCTCGTGGAGATATCGAAAATTCAGAGTACCGAGGCTTCTAATGAAATCGAAGGAATCATCACTACCAATCAAAGACTCAAAGAGTTGATGACAGATAAGACAACTCCTAGAAATAGAAGTGAAAAGGAGATTCAAGGATATCGCTACGCATTGAATATGGTTCATGAGAGCTTTGAATATATCCCGATCAGGCCAAACACGATCCTTCAGCTTCATAAGGAAATGTACCAATTTCTCGATGTCCGATTTGGTGGGAGATTCAAGGATATTCCTAATGAGATAGATGCTGTATATCCAGACGGAACCAAGGTTGTTCTCTTCAAGCCTCTAGAGCCATATGAGACTCCGGAAGCCGTTGAAGCCATTTGCGAGGAATACGACAAAGCCATCAACAAATATAATGTGGATCCTTTGATCGTTATCCCAATCTTCATTCATGACTTCCTTTGTATCCATCCCTTTAATGATGGGAATGGCAGAATGTCCAGACTGCTAACAACTCTTCTTCTCTATCGGAGCGGATACGTCATCGGAAAATACATCTCGCTTGAAAAGAAAATCCAAATCACGAAGCCCGATTATTACGATACCTTGCAGCTAAGCTCTAATGGATGGATGGAATCAGAGAATGATGACACCCCATTCATCAAATATCTATTAGGCACAATACTCGCCGCCTATCGAGATTTCGAAGAAAGGGTCAATATGGTCGGGCATAAGATGTCAGCACTAGAGATGGTTGAGAAAGCTGTGAAATCAAAGCTTGGCAAATTCACTAAGAACGACATCATGGAGCTATGCCCTGAAATTGGAAGAGGCTCTGTCGAGCAATCGCTTAAAATACTTTGTGAAAAACGCCTCATCAAGAAGGAAGGAAATGGGAGAGCTACCTTCTACCATCTGAAATGAGTCTATCTTCAAAATTCAATTGTATTTTAAATATTTCACCATTTCATATAATTGATTTGCTCCAATAAATCCAATATAATTGTATTTAGAGGTGCAAATATGATACTTACTACATCCATGTTAAAGGATAAATTCCATGACTATTCAAACCCTCTCGACAAAATAAAAAGAGAGGCGGATAAGGGAACGATCATTAGATTAACCAATGGAATCTATGAAACGGATAAGAACGTTGACCCATGTTTGTTAGCATCAGTCATCCTTTCTCCTTCATATCTTAGTTTTGATTGGGCTTTGTCTTATTATGGATTGATTCCTGAAAGGGTTACTTCTATTACTTCCGCTACATTAGGAAATAGGAAAAACAAGACATTTGAGAACTTTTTTGGACGATATGAGTATACGGATATACCTGTAAACGCATTCTCTGAAGGACTCACATATCTAGAAAATGGAGACTATATCGTTAAGATTGCAATGAAAGAAAAAGCGTTATGTGACTCACTTTGCAAGTGGCGAGTGGTGAAAAATGTCAAAGAGTTAAAAGAACTTCTTTTTCTAGATAAGAGAATCGATGAGGATGAATTTGAAACCTGTGATTTCAAATTAATGGAAAGGCTAGCCGGATTATATAACAAGACTAACCTGAAATTGTTAGTAAAACTCATCAAAAGGGAATATGAAAAATAGATTTTGATCAATCAAATCATATTTAAATAGTCCCATGCCATCGTTAGACGATGCTTATAAGTTTATCTCCTTAGATAGCCTAATAAGTACATCATAAGTTTTATCCATAAACGCACAGATCACGACCTTCCTAATGCATGAATTTGGATGGTTTCTCCTATAATCGTTTATCGCATCTATTTCAATTTTTGCCGCCAAATCAATTGGATAGCCATAAACACCTGCCGATATGGTCGGAAAGGCAATAGAGGTAATCTTATTCTTTTCAGCTAACATCAATGAATGCTTATATGCATCATACAATTGCTTATTGGTGAGTTTTTCGTTAACGATTATATTTTCGTATCCGATTTCCTCGATTTCTTCAATCGTATACTTATATGCTCTGTTTATATCACGATACTTTGGACCAACCGCGTGAATAACGTATTTAGCTTTCAGATCGAATCCTTCGGTAATTACTGCTTCACCTATATTGCAATGGCCTATTTTCCTGCAAGCATCCTGCATCTTTGCATATCCTGCGCCTTCAAATATCGCCCCACAAACTCCACTTCCGCCATATAAGCCTTCGTTAGCGGCATTTACAATAGCTTCAGTGTCGCAATCAACTATATTGCCTTTTATTATTTCGATAGAAAACATATTGATTCTCCCTTTCTTTCGCTAAATATTCATAATGTCAGTTAGTTGTTTTCAATGAAGAAAACATCTCGATTTCCATTAGTATTTTACCATTTTCAAGGTTTGTTTTGAGCAATAGAAAAAAGTATTAGTTATCGTTCTGATATATCAGGTTATCTACAACACTATCATCACTTCTATTGAATAACTTGCCGTTCTTTGTATAGAAATACTCGTTTTCGCTATCGATATAGTAATTGCATCTAGCTATATAAATTGTGGCAGGTTCTTTTCCCTTTTCCCTAAAACCTGTCACATATTCATCGATATAAGAACGGCTTTTTAAATATTTTGGTAGATATATGTCTATATTCGTTTCAATAATGGTATCTTCTTCATTTATCTCATCAAAACCAGTGATAAAGCCATGTTCAATACCAGCATATTCTAAGAAAAATGGAGTTGGAACACCTTTTCCATAATATCCGCCTAGATCTTCTATCTTAACTCCCCTAAATTCAGAAGGTAGATGTATTTCTTTAGTATCTAAGTTATATGTTACGTACCCTATAAAGGCATTTCTTTTACTATATCCGATAGCGCATTTGCTAAATTCATCGATATCATAATGATTGATGCTATAACTTAAGGAACATGAAGATAAGGTGAATGCGGCCAAAGCAACGATGAAAGTAGCTTTGATTATTGTTCCAATTTTAGATTTATGTTTCTTCATAGTTTTCGCCTAGAAATAATAACATTTGAACAACATTTAGGAAAAGACAAAGCCATCTGAAAAGATGAAGCGTGGCATCAAAAGTTAGAGCCGGTGCAGTCATCGGTGTAGTGAGCGGTGTAGTCATTTTTTTATTTTTCTATCTATTTAGTGAGAGAAACATTGAAATTCCAGTTGATTTTTTCGATGTTATCCGCATCAAATCCAGCAAGTAACATCACCGCTTTAAATTGCCCATTGCTAAGATAAATGCTAGCTTCTTCTTCCAATTTTTTCTTAAGCTCGAAGGAATCATTGCTTTCTAATAAATCAGCATTAACAACAAAATTGTTCTTGCACCAATTAATAGCGCCAACTAGCACATCCTTTTCAAGGGATAAATAATCAGATGGCCTATCAGTGTCGTTAACCAATTCATAGCCGTTTTTCACGCGTCTTATCAAACAGGCATCTTTCATTTTTCGAATGTTATATTTAACGCCATCCTTGCTTAATCCAACTGATGTAGCTATTTCTTCGATGCTAATTTTATTATCATGGAAAATCGCCGACTCTATTTCTTCATATTTTGGATTTTCTTTGTATAAGTTTGTTCTACTAACAAACATTGATTTCTTAATGATTTTGTCGAAATTATCGGTTTCCACGTTGTTTTTAGTCACAAGTCCATTGTATTTGTATTTTTTATTTTTCAAAGTGATCGTAAAAGAAATTCTATTGGAAGAAATTAGTGGGGCATATTCTTCTCCTAAATCTTTGTATTCTTCGACTATTTTTTCAAAACCTGACCCTTTATTGTCCATCAATCTGCATTTTTCAAAAACAAAGCAAATAGTTTTGTTCCTTCTAGTTGAAGGGAATGCATCAGGATCTATTTTTTCTCTTAATAAATCTGTCCTAAGTTGAAGCATAGAACCAGGAGAGGTAATTTCGATTCTATCAGGGAAACAATTAACCGCAATCTCGTTTCCATCAATCTTGTAGTCTCTATGCGCTAAAGCATTTACTAAGGCTTCACGCACAACAATTAATTCGAAAGAACCCTTATCCTTCCTATATAACCCCTGCTTCTCTCCCCCAAAAAGATAATAAGGAACGGAACTTATATACGAAATCGATTGGTGAAGCAAATAAATCAATGATCCGTTATATGACTTCGAATCGGTGTAATCGTTGCTTCCCTTATTTGAGGAAGGCCATGTCGTGCATACCACATTGGCGTTTTTGCTTACGCTATTGTCGGCAAAAAGCACGCCAGCCACAGTCAAAAAATCATCAGCAGAAAGCAGGCCAAAACTGATCATTTTTTTCTTCGTCAAAATTTCTCCGTTGTTGTTTGCACTATATTCCTCTTCAAGGTCATCAAAACTGCTTTCATCAAATGAAATGCCGGTTTCAACTTTGTCATATTCGTAAAGATTTGTGGTATTTATGAGTTCCACTTGCTCTTCAAGGGTCGCTAAATCCGTCGAGCCATCATGCCTTACGTATAACAATGGACTTGATAATTGAGATATTAGCCAGGTGATTGTTGATATTCTTTTTTGAACGATGATTTTTAAATAAAACTTCTCATTTTCGTTGTCGAATTTTACTACTTCAAATTTGCATTTCAATATCGGCTTTGTATGATTTTTGCAGATGGTTTCTATGCTTCTTTTAATGCCATCTATCTCACGCATCGTAAAACCAATGATTTCAAAATTATCAGCCACGCCAACATTCATGACTCCGCCATTAGTATTAGAAAATGCGCAAAGTGCTTTAAGCCATTGCTCATATTTATCTTTAGTATCTAACATTAATTTATTTTCGGTTTCGTAATTTTCAACCAATTCAAGTTTCATAATGTCTCCAGTTTAGTCCATCGGTGTAGTCAACGGTGTAGTCATATTTATAGTATAGTGTAGTCTAGCGGTGTAGTCAACGGTGTAGTCATTTTTTTAAAATCATCAAAAATCGCCATTTTATCGGTATTTTAAAAAACATAGATTATCAAACTTATGACTACACCGATGTTGTAATAGCTTAAATCATAAAGCAAAAACTAACTATGCGAAGGTAGTCGGAAACGAAAATATTGGTTCTTTTTTGTCAGAAGACGCATTGACATCATATTTTCAAAGAAGAACAAAAGATGTTCTGGAAAGATTAATAGCTGATGCACGACGATATGACTGATTAGGGAGTGACATAGGATCTTTCTTCAAAGACACGTGGTTCACAATCAAACGTATATTCGTAAAAAAGCAAAGATAGTGAACCTGTTTTTATTTGATATCGTCTCTATTTTTTGAATGGATTTTCTCTATTATATGGTAAGGATGCCGGCTGATTATAGGAAATATCTTCGATGGAAAAATATTTCATCACTTCACGGAAGGCTTTTCCGTAGTGTCCAAACATCACCGCTCCATGATGTTGGAAGGCTTTCTCAAGAAGAGCATAACGGTAGAATCTTTCCATCTCCTTAATAGAGAAAATACCGATTGATCCAAAGGAACGGCAGAAAACAGGAAGAACCTCTCCTTCTGCAACATATGCTTTCAAAGAGATTGAGGAGGTTGATTGCAAACGATAGAAAGCAATGGGACTAGCCATGATATCACCTTCCATTGTTCCCCTAATGATATCATGTTCGTTTCTTTCTGATTCAAGCCTTCTCTTCATGATTTTCTGATAACCCATATAGGGATTTTTTAAGAGTACACCATTTGTATTCCCACAATAGAAACCCAAAAAAGTCTTATTTCAGATCATATTCCACTATTTCGCAGTTCTGGATTCCATAGGGAGCAAAATCTTCATTTTCCATATCCCGAAAATAGAGATTCACGACTCTTGACATCCCGCCATGGGCGACAACGAGAACATTTTTGATTTTTCCGTCCTGTTCTTTTTTCAGTTTCTCAAAGAAGGTGGCAACTCTATGGTAGACGTCAAAATAGCTTTCACCGTGTGGATATCTCTTGAAGTAAGAGCTTCTCTGTTTCAAATAGGTGGGATTATTGTCTCTTGCCGCTCCTTCTAGATCGCCATAATATTCCTCAAGAAGAAGCGAATCTTCGATAAGGGGGATATCTCGATCTCCTTTGATTATCAAAGCAGTATCTTTAGCCCTTCTAAGAGGGGAAGTGAAGATGATATCAAGAGGAACGTCCATGAGTTTCTTTTTAGCTTCATTAGCCTGAGAAATTCCTTTTTCATTGAGTGGAATATCAATATGGCCCTGGATTTTTCTTTCTTTGTTCCAGTCTGTTTCTCCGTGCCGTATAAAATAGATGTGAATCATATTCTTTCATCCTTTCTTGGACTTTTTTCTTGATGATTATACTCGAAACAAACAGAAAATGTTCAGAAGTAGGATGGGTAAATAGGCAACAACATATTACTCATCTAGCATAGTTAATTGAAAAATCAACATTGTATTCACAGATTGAAGTGAGACCCAAATGTTGGACTAGCTAATAGGAGGATCTTTTCATTAAGGAGGTATTTTTCGCTCCCTTAACTGGCAAATTCACGAATTAATAATGCGATGTGATCACACTGGGATTCACACATAAATTACGCGAATACTTGTCGTATTATGTATGTTTACACATTTATTACTTGTCGTATTGTGTATTTATTAAGAAAACGAAGCTAGAAATAAGAATCATCGAATCATATATCATTCATCCAAAACATCAGACAGCTCAAGTCAAAAAAAGAAACAAAGTCTCAAGATTATGTGCGCTTTGATTTATAATAATGCAAAGAGATAGCAAGGAGACATTCATGGCAACGTTTAAGACCTACACTAAATTAAGATTAGATTTCGAATATGGTCCTAAAGATCGCTTTTACAGGATCGTTCTTATAAAAGGAGACCCTGATTTATTTGAATTAGGCGTTTGTTTAGGCGAAATCTTAGGAGCGGAATTTGAGCATGATTTCCTTTTTAGCACGTTAAAGCACGAAAGTGAATATGTCACAGCTTCAGCCATGGAAGAACCGTTTGAAGGCTATAAATATATAAGAAGATATCACCTAAGCGATCTTCCTGATTCTTTTAGATATCTCTATGATATGGGTGACGGATGGTCTTTTAAATGCAAACGTTATAAGAAAACCGTGCAAGTAGATTCGAATGAAAGACTCATTTTGCTTGAAGGAAAAGGACAAGGCATTTGGGAAGATAACATCTGTACTCTTGAAGATCTATTAGATGGTTACCTTGATCCAGAATCATCACTTGAAGATGAAGAAAAAGGTATTTATAAGCCATGGAATTTCGTCATTGATAAGTACGGTGACTTTGATTTGCCACTCGATATTGAGAAACTTAACAAAATGTTTAGCGATCTCATAGATGATATATATTACGATTTACTTGAAAACGAAGTTGAATATGTCAAAAACAATGACATCGTTTTAGATGATTTCCATAGGCAAAGCCCATCTTTTTGGGACGTATGGAAAGACAGCAAGACAAATAAAGCATAAGCTATCTTCTTTTTGAATTAGAGTTAAACGTAAAAAGATTTGCCGTATCGAAGTTCACTATAGAAACAAAGACATTTTTGTAAATCAAAGATGATTTGGAAACTGTCGCGGAATTTAATGGTTGAAATGCTATTAATAAAGCAGGCAGCAATAAGGACAAAGATATGCATCGAATCCGTGTCTATGGGAAAGTCCATTAGAGGTTTGGCGAAGACACTTTCAACACATCCATTTTGTTTCACATCATTTGAATTGAACATGGAAACTAAGAAATTTTCCACTACTACCATTTAAGATACTTACAGGGTTCAGGCTGCAGACATAAAAATAAATAAAGAATCCTCCACTGCCCATTCTCCAATTTATCAAGACTCGTCCTTTTGAACTCGCCATTCATGAATTAGTTTGCCTTATTCGTCAGGTTGGATGTTCGT
>CAVIBR010000007.1:0-76823 GCA_963641445.1 Bacteroides uniformis | reverse complement strand
CTAAATAAAAGTCATTAATTATAGAAATATTTTACGTAAAATGGGGAAACTCAAATTAGTTAAGGAGAATCAAATCCTTTAACGTACATAGCGAAAATAAATAATTCTTCAAGTCTTTTTATATTCCTCCACCCGTAATAAAATTGTATATATGAGTGTGCGTATTATTTCTGTGGCAAATCAAAAAGGAGGAGTTGGAAAAACAACTACGGCAATCAATCTCTCTAGCGCTTTAGCAAAAGCCAACAAGAAAGTCTTGCTTATTGATTTTGACTCCCAAGGAAACGCTTCAAGAGGACTAGGCTTCCAAGTAACTCAATTGCCTCTTACGGTTTTCGATGCAGTAACAGGAGAAACGGATATAAATCTTGCTATTAAATCAACATCAGTTCCCAATCTTGATATCGTTCCGTCAAACCTTAGATTAGCTTCTCTTGATACCTACGTTTCTTCACACGATGTTCCTAGACCTTTTTTCTTATTAAGTGAAACATTGAAAAAAATCAAGGAAACATATGATTTCATAATTATCGATTGTCCACCATCTTTAGGGTTACTTTGCCTTAATGCTTTAGTGGCATCAGATTCCGCCTTGATTCCTGTTCAGTGTGAATATTTTGCTATGGAAGCAGTCGCAGCTATTCTTTCAACAATCAACAAAGTTCAAAAAGATTACAATCCTAAGCTCAAGATCGAAGGATTCTTACTAACGATGTACGAATCAAATACATCTCTTTGCACTGAAGTCGCTCAACAAGTCCGCGGTCTTTTTAAAGAAAATACATTCTTAACGACAATTCCTAGAAACATTTCTATACCAGAGGCTAGTGCTCATGGCGAAGCTGTCACGACATATCGCCCATCTGCTAAAGGATCGCTTGCCTATTTCGCTCTTGCTCGTGAGATTCTTGAATATGGCAAAAAAGAAGACTAATCCATCTTTAGAAGACCTTTTAAATCGTTATTCCCAAAATGACGTTATTGCCGAAATGGAAAGGGAATATGCTTCAATATCTTCTAAAAACATTCTTTTATCATCCATTGATGACAATCATGTAGTTAAAAAAGTGTCTTTCGCAAAAAATACCGTTAAAGCGCTTGGCGAATCGATTAAGGAAAAAGGTTTTTTCTCTCCACTTGTTGTAAGACCTTCTGGAAATCATTACGAACTTATTTTAGGAAGAAAACGTTTCATGGGAGCAAAAGAAGCAGAGCTAACTTATGTTCCTTGCGTCATTAAAGATATTTCTGATGAAGAAATGTTATTAACCATTCTTGCTGATACACGTGATCAAAGGGAAGGAAATGTTGTAGAAATGGCTTTGATTTTTTCTGCTTTACAAGAAAAATTCAATTATTCCCAAGCCACTTTAGGCGAGGTCGCTCACCTTTCAAGAAGCCAAGTGACTAATATTTTAAGATTATTGCATCTTCCTGATGATATTCTTAAAGAAATAATGGATGGGAAATTAAGCTATGGTCATGCTAAAGCAATAGCATCTCTTTCAGACAATAAGATCAAAGAAATAGTTAAGAAGATTCATCAAGAAAATCTCTCAGTCAGGGATACGGAGAATCTTGTAAAACAGATGCAAAATAAAGAAATAGGCCATACGTGTATCGATAAATTGAAAAAAGAGACTGGCGCAAGCAAGGTAACATTAAAGAAAAATTCGGTAACTTTATATTTTGATTCAATTGAAGAACGAGACAAGTTTCTTTCTTAGTCATTGACAAGAGTAATCTAAAGGAACTAAATTAGAGATGTACTTCAGGGTGACGTGTAATTCGTCGATTGGTGGTAAAGCCCACGAGCGTAAGCATGAATTGGTGAAATTCCAATGCCAACGGTAAAGTCCGGATTAAAGAAGAGTTTTACTTCTAAATATCCTCCCCGAAGTATTTGGAGGATTTTTATTTATGGAGCAGTTTTGGACTTATTTTTCGATTGCTATTTTCTTTTTGTTTTGCGTTGTTTTAGTTAAGGTTTATTCCAGATTTCAACAAAACAGAGAATTCAATTGGGTGAAATTTGTTGCAAGAGTCAGTATTTTTGCTGCTATATCGACAATTCTTTATATCGTGCCGATTTTTCAAATATCATTGCCATTTGTCCCTTCTTTTATGAATTTGCATTTTGATGAAGTGCCTGCGATGATTGCTGGTTATGCTTATGGGCCAATAGTTGGTGAAGCAGTTTTGCTTGTTAAAACAATCATCAAACTTCCTATGACTCATTCAATGTGCGTCGGTGAAATTGCTGATTTCATCTTCTCAAGCGTTTATATTTTCCCTGCCACATTCGTTTATAAGAAGATTCGCAATATGAAAGGAGTCTTCATTGGCTTTGGAATTGCAACGATTTTGCAAATTTTCACTGCTATGGCTTTAAATGTTTATTGGATTCTTCCATTCTATATGAATGTTATGGGATATCCCGCTGAACAATTGCTCCAGATGTGCCAAAAAGCAGTTCCTCTTATTAATGACTTGAAATGGTCTTATGCCTTCTTTGGAGTAATGCCACTAAATATCATCAAAGACATTTGTGTTTTCATTATCACATTCTTAGTTTATAGAACGATAAGAAAAGCCTTGCATTGGGAGAAACCAAGACAAGGCAAATAATTTTTATTGAATGGGTGCTTGTTGAGGGGTTTGATTTCCTTCATCAAATGTCTTAAATACTTTCCTTTCAAGAACGATTGTTACTGGCATATAGATTAAATCAACTATCGCCCAGCTTAATGGATAAGTGAAATATAGCCAGAAAATCGTATGAAAATAGTCTAGTTGGAAGAGCGTATATAAGAAGAGAATTCTAGATCCCGTTACTCCGAATAAGGTAATTAAAGCAGGAGCGGTGCTCTTTTTCATTCCCCTTAGATATTGCCCAGCTACATCCATTATGCCATCAAGCCAATAGGTAAAAATCATTAAGAACATTCTTTCTTTCCCTGCTTCTAGGGCGTTTTCCGCCTTCACAGTTTCACTTTGTGTGATAAATACTCCAAGGATTTGATATGGAATAAGCAAGACAACCAAAGCACATACCCCCCAGAAAATCATCATCCAAATCATTGAATACCAGAAGATTTTACGAATGTTTTCTTTCTTTTTTGCACCGTAGTTTTGTCCAACAAAGGAAATGCAAGCCATAGCAACCGCATCGATGAAGGCGTAGACATATCCTTCAATTTGTGATGAAGCAGAGCTTCCGGCAACGATTTCATCTTGGGAAATAAGGACTCCATTGATGGAATAGTTGCTGATTGTGTATAAACTAGATTGAATCAAGACATTTGGAATGTTAAATCCAAGAGCTTGAACTCCGGCAGGCAAACCAATACGGATGATGTTATTTAAACAGAAACGATCGATTTTCATTTCTTTCCATCTGATTCTAACATAGCCTTTTTTGTTAACGCATAGCCATAAAACGGTAAGGATAGCGGAAACTGCTTCAGACATGATTGTAGCAATAGCAACGCCCATGACATCCATTTTGAAGCAAATAACAAAGATCAAGTCGAAGGCGATATTTACCGCACCTGATATAAATAAGATATATAGAGGTCTTTGAGAATCGCCTATAGCTCTTAGACATTGTGAACCAAAGTTATAGACCAATAAGAAAGGGGCACCGATGAAATATATCTTTAAATAAATGGTCGCATTGTCAATAATTGAGTCGGGAGTCCCCATTAATTTAAGAAGGTATGGTGCTAAGAAAAATCCCAAAACCCCCACGAAAACCCCTATGAATAATGAAAATATAAGAGATGTGTGCAAGACTTTTGAAGCAGTGTCTTTTCGGTTTGCTCCTTTAGCATTGCCAAGCGCGACATTTGCTCCGACGGCAATTGAAACGAAGAAAGCAACGATCAAATTTATGAGTGCCGAGTTTGATCCAACGGCGGACATAGAGTTATTTCCTCCACCATATTCTGCAACTGTATATAAGTCAATTGTGGTATACAAAAGCTGCAAGATGGTCGTAAAGGCCATAGGTAAGGAGAACAGAGGCAACTTCCAGAAGAGTTTGCCGCTTGTTAGGTCCATTTCTTCGAATAACGTTTTTCGTTCCATAAAATTTCCCCCAAAAAACGAACGATGAATATTTTAGTTACGCAAAAATTAAATTCAATAGATAAAGAAAAACCCCCAAATAAATGGAGGCTAAACTCTTCATTATTTAATCTTAGCGAGAGATTGCGCCAACTGGGCAAGAAGCGATGATATCATCTGCTGCGCCTTCTTCGGCATCGGCAATAACGACTGATTTTCCATCATCATTGAACGAGAAAACGTCTGGCATGCTTGAGACACAAAGACCGCATCCGATGCATGCATCGGCATCAACTGTAATTTTAACCATGTTTAATTCCTCCTCTAAAAATAGAGCAATGTTATTTTATGACACGAATTTTATCTTTGAAATAGCGAAAAAAAGCCAAGATTTTATGTTAGTTTTTTATAACTTTTTAAAAGGCGAGTTTTGCTATCGTTTTGATATTTATTCGAAATTACGGTTTGTGTCGCTTAATTTTTTGCGCCTTTCAAATTTCTTCTTTTCATAATGAAAAAATAGTCGATTTTTTATAAAATATAAAAGTATGAAAACAAGGACGCAGAAATATAAGAAATATCGTGAAAAGATTCTTAGAACTCCTGATGATAAGTTTGAGAGTAAGCAAACGCGTAGGGTTGAAGTTACCAAAGAAGAAGTAGCTCTAGAAACTCCTTATACCATTTATCATCAAAAAGAGATGAAAAACTATGCTTTAAAAGGAGTTATTTTCTTTATCGCCTTGGTTTTGTTTATGATTTTGTTTTTGTTTTGGGTGAGGGATTAAGGTATGGATGAATTCATTTCAATTGCAATAGATGGACCAGCAGCAGCTGGCAAATCAACAGTGGCGAAAAGAGTGGCGAAAGCCCTCAATTTTACTTATATCGACACCGGAGCGATGTATAGAGCCGTCACCTATGCCGTAATTAAAGCAGGAAAAAATCCTGAAAAAGAAGAAGATGCCATCGAAGTTTTGAAAACGATTGATATCCTTCTAAAGGAAGATGGCAAAGTCATTTGCAATAATGAAGATGTCACAAGAAAGATAAGAGAGCCAAGTGTTTCTGGAAAGGTAAGCTATATTGCCGCGATGAAACCAGTTCGCCTTGCGATGATTGAGATGCAACGTAAATTAGCTAGCCACGCTTCAGTCGTAATGGATGGGAGAGATATCGGTTCATACGTTCTTCCAAATGCAAAAGTCAAAATTTTCCAAATCGCTTCTCCTGAAATAAGAGCTAAAAGAAGATTTGATGAAAATAAGGAAAAAGGCATTGATGTATCTTTCGAAGATGTTTTAGCCGAGGTCAAGCAACGTGATTATATTGATTCACATCGTGATTTCGATCCTCTTATGGCCGCGGAAGACTCAATTCATTTAGACACTTCGAATATGAACATCGATGAAGTAGTTACAAAGATTCTTGAAATAGTAAAAGAAAAAACTGGTTTGAAAGGAGACAAATAATGGCATTAGGAACTTTAGCTTTGGTCGGTTCGCCTTCTTCTGGCAAATCAACAATTTTCAATCGTATATTAGGGGAAAGAAAATCTATTGTTGAACCAACTCCTGGCGTAACAAGAGATAGAATTTATGGAAAAGCTACTTGGCTTACAAAAGAATTCACCATTATCGATACAGGCGGTATTGAAGTGGCAAACGCTCCTTTTCAAAAGTCCATCCGTGCTCAATGCGAAATCGCTCTCGAAGAAGCGGATGTCATTGCTTTTGTCGTAGACGGAAAGAAAGGATTATCAGGTGATGATCGTTTTATTGCTAAGATGCTTTATAAGACGAATAAGCCGAAAATCTTATTAGTAAACAAGATTGATAATCTTCAAGAAGTTGGAAATATGGCTGAATTTTATCGTCTAGGTCTTGGCGAACCTTTGATTTGTTCTGGTGCTCATGGTATTGGTATCGGAGATTTCCTTGATAAAGTCATTAAAATTCTCCCTGAAAAAGACGAGAAGAAATATGAAGGAGCCATTACTTTTTCAATTATTGGCCGTCCAAATGTTGGAAAGTCTTCTTTGACGAATAGGCTTTTGCATTCTGAACGTGTTTTAGTTTCAAATATCGCTGGAACAACTAGAGATTCAATTGATACCCCATTCACTTATCAAGATAAATCCTATGTTGTAATTGATACGGCTGGCTTGGTTAAAAAAGGAAAAATCTATGAGGCCATAGATAAATATGCGGCCCTTAGGGCATTATCCGCTATCGATCGTTCAGAAATAGCTCTTTTAGTTATCGATGGATCGGGTCCTCTTTTAGAACAAGACAAACACGTTCTTGGTTATGCGATGGATGCGTCAAAAGCGATAATTGTCGTTGTTAACAAATGGGATGCGGCGAAAAATCCAAACAAACAGGAATTTAGCAAAAATCTCCGTGATCAAATGCCATTCCTTTCCTATGCGCCTATCGTATATACTTCCGCCTTATCTGGCTCAGGAGTTAATGATATATTCCCATTGATCAATTCTTGCTATGAAGCCTTCCATAGAAGAATTCCTACCCCCGTTTTAAATGACATCATCCGCGATGCACAGGATATGAACCCAACGCCGGAATTTAATCATGGGCGTTTGAAAATCGTTTTCTCAGAGCAAGTTGCTATTTGTCCTCCAACCTTTGTAATGTTCTGTAACAACCCAAAAACAGCGCATTTCTCCTATACGCGTTATTTAGAAAATAGGATAAGAGAAACCTTTGATTTTGAGGGAACACCAATAAAAATCATCTATCGAACAAGAAAATAAGATGAATAAGGCAATAGAAAAGTCTATTGCTTTTTCTTTTATTTGGAAAAATTTTTACAATTTTCTATAAACCTAGATTTTATCGGTATTTTCTTAAAATCCTTTTCAAAAAAGTTCGATGAAATCTAATCTTTTTAATCTTGACATAGAGAAAGCGCTTACAAAAATTTAACGTTTTTTGTTTGATTTTTCTAAAAAGTTTCGATTATATGTGAATTTTTTGCTTGTAAAAAGTTTTCTTAAGTGTTAGTGTTTACGTAGAAATTTAGCAAAGGAGGATATTACCATGAATAAAGCTGAATTAGTCGAATTAGTCGCTGGCAAGAGCCAAGTCGCAAAGAGAGACGCAGAAGCTGTCGTCGAAGCAGTCTTCGAATCAATCGCTGATGCACTTGCAAAAGGCGAAACCGTCAAGATCTCCGGATTCGGAATTTTCGAGAAGAAAGAAAGAGCCGCTCGCGAAGGAACAAACCCAGCTTCTGGCGAAAAGATCACCATCCCAGCCAGCAACTCCGTTGGTTTCAAAGTTTCCAAAACTCTCAAAGAAAAACTCAACTAATTGTTTTTCTAAATTTCAAAGCCATTCTTCGGAGTGGCTTTTTTTCGTCTAACTTTCTTAATAAGAAAGACTTTTCATGTTAAAATCTAACTTATGAAAATCCTTGAATTCGACACCCTAAAAGAACTATACGAAAAGAACGGATATTCCTTATATATAATTGGAGGAACTTCCCGTGACCTTCTTTTAGGAAAAGAACCGGATGACTTGGATTTTGTGACCGACGCCACACCAGAAGAAGAAAAAGCATTTTTACCTGACGCCTCATATCATTTTGCTAAATTTGGTTCGATTCATTTGAAGGTGAATGGCAAATTAGTTGATATAACGACATTTCGTGTTGAAGGAAAATACGATGATCATCGTCATCCTAGCAAAATCACCTTCGTTAGAAATATCGAAGAAGATTATATTCGCCGAGATTTTACGATTAATGCAATTTATTTAGACAAAGATTACAAAATTATCGATCCGGCAAAAGGAAAAAAAGATCTTGATAATAAATTGATAAGATTTATCGGAAATCCTATTGCTAGGATAAAGGAAGACCCTCTTAGAATATGCAGGGCTGAAAGATTTGCTTCAAAACTTGGATTCACTCTTGAAAAAGAAACCTTTAAGGCAATAAAAAACAATTATTCATTACTTAATGAACTAAATCCTCAAAAACTAATCGAAGAAGAAAGGAAAGGATGGATAAGAAAATGAACCGCAATGACGTATTAATGAATGCCGTGAGCTTTGAATATCTCTTGCTTGATTGCTATGCTCGCTTAGGACTTAGCGAAGATGAACTTGCCGTTTGCCTAATGATTAGACACCTCCTTGAACAAGGGAACTCCTTTCTTACGGCGGATATGCTTTCTTTGAAAATGTCTTTAAAAACGAAACAAATCGATGAAACGATCGCCTCTTTGCTTAAAAAGAAGTTTGTTAGCTATGTTCCAAGCAAAGATGGAGGACTTTCCGTTTCCTTAGATTCTTTAGAAATGGCAGTCAAAAAAGAATTTGCATCGAATTTAACTAGAGAACAAAACAATTCTCTAAATAGAGAAAGAGAAAAAGACATGCAAAAGCTTGTTTCCTTATTTGAAGATAAGTTTGTCAGGACTCTTTCGCCACTAGAAATATCAACGCTTAGCGATTGGCTAAATAACGGTTATAGACTTGATGAGATAAAAAATGCTCTTTTGGACGCCTTAAGACAAAATAAGAAAACCATCAAAGCGGTTGATAAGATCCTTATTAATAGAAGAAAACAAGATGATATAGAAAAAGAAGGAGCTTCAGGCGTCTCAGAACGTTGGGATAAGAATATCGAGGAAACGATCGCGGCCACGAAAGCTCTTTGGGGTGATCCAAATAATGACAAATAAAGAAGAAGATATCATTTTCCTCCTTAAAGAGAGATATCCAGACGCAAAAACATCTCTCCATTTTTCTTCTCCTTTTGAATGCTTGATCGCCATTTCTTTATCTGCCCAGTCGACTGATAAGGCAGTAAATTTAGTCACACCATCCTTGTTTAGCAAATATCCAAATGCTAAAGAATTAGGTAATGCATCACTAGAAGAAGTGGAAAATATCATTCATTCCTTAGGCCTTTTCCATAACAAAGCGAAAAATATCATCGCCTTAGCAAAAGCCTTGGATGAGAATTTTGCCGGGATTCCTCCATTTGAAAAAGAAAAGTTAATCACTCTGCCTGGGGTTGGCAACAAAACCGCCTGCGTCTTTCTTTTAGAAATGAACAAAGGCAATTATTTACCGGTTGATACCCATATTTCCCGTATTTCTTTTAGGTTTGGCTATGCAAAAAAGAACGATACGCCAATCAATATTCAAAAGAAATTAGAAAAGAAATTCCCTGAAGATGAATGGATTTTTCTTCATCACGCTTTCATATATTTCGGAAGAGAAATCTGCAAAGCTAACAAGCCATTATGCAATGAATGTAAGTTAAAGGGGCATTGTTCTTATTTAAAAAAACATTCATCGACTGCTTTTAAATAATCAAGACGAGGATTGTATTTTTCAATCAATTCAAAGCCATTTTCTTGAATATCTTTAACTGGGATAGATTCTCTCGGTTTTTCTTTATAGAAAGAGCAAACATAACTAGCCGGAAGAAGGTAAGCCTTATTTAACGGAACAATCTCAATAAGGAAAAAAGCAATTGCCCCTAAAGAAAGAACGGCATTTAAATGATCAATTTGTTGAATGGGAATATTTTTTAGAGGAAAAGATGTCTTTGAATGAGTACTTTTTGCTTCAAAATCAATATAACGCCCCTTGTATATTCCGTTATAGTCGGTTGTTGAAGGCTCTTGGAAAAAGGCTTCGGTTATCTTTGCTCCACGCGAGTAATCGACTTTCACGATTTTGATTGGCGTTGGTTTTTTATGGATGACGGCAATACCCTTGCTAAGATAATATTCGTTTGATTTATTGATCTCATCCTCAAAGCCCAAGCCTCTGTTACCTGCTTGAACTTTGAGGCTGTATTTTTTCTTTTCGGTTGTTTTCTTTTTAACTCCCTTAGAAGTTATTGGAGCCTTAACGCCTGCTGGATAATGGATGCTCATTTAAAAGAATTCTCCAATAAGGCGTCATATATTTCCGGGGTGATGGTTTGATTAGCACTAAGCATTTTTAAAATCTCTTTTACGATTGGTTTATTTTTGCTAGTCAAAAGAGTTTTCTTGTATTCTCTAACGAAAATATCCTTGCTAACTCTCGCTTTTTTATATAGGTCTAGCAAATTCAAGGCGTCATATAACGCGTCATGAGCCTGTCCATCAAAGGTTAAGCCAAAAACTTTTAAATAATTAGATAAAGAATATGGATTTCCACGCTCATCTTGAATATATGTATCAAGGAATTTTTGTAAATCGAAGTGGTGTTTGTAGATATTTCTTGCATATTGAGGGTCGAAGTCACGATTCTGCTCCATCGTGTTACGGATGATGACCATATCATGCTCGCCAAAAGTAACGAAACGGCAATTAGCCCAGAATCTTCCAACATATCTTCTGAATAGAGGCATGATATAGGTAAAATTCTCTCCTTCTTTTTGAAGAAGTTCTTCTGTTATTCCAGTGATCTTTGTAACAATTGGTCCAATTGGATGCTTGGCTTTCACATAATGCTTAAATGGCTCATGGATTTTCTTAATCGAGCCATCGCTATTTATTTCAGCAAGATAAGCGCCTATTTCAATCATTTCAAAAGAAGGAGAGGTTGCTTCAAGATCGATGAAGACTAAGGCTTTGCAATTTCTAGTTTCTTTCAAAAAAATATCCATATGCGTTATTCTACCACAAAAGCCGATTCTTTCTTATTAAATGTCCAAAAAGATACAAGATAGAAATTCCCTTCATTTTGCAATTAGATAAAGTGACAGTCATTTTCTTGATTTTCTAATTTAAAACGATTGCCTGATGTGATAAATTATGTTCCGTTATAGGAGGTCATTAAAATGAGTTGGTTTAACAAACAATCGAGATTAATCCAAATTATTCTTCTCTTAATCCCAGGCCTTAACTGGATCGTTGAAATCTTCGTCCGTGTTACAGCCGTTCTTGAGAAGCCTACCACAGAAAACATTTTGGGTGTCATCTTTGGCTTAATCATCCCTGTTTTCGGTTGGTTGGATTTACTTTGGGTCTTATTATTCAATCACCTTTTACTTTGCAAATAGTTTAAGGCCGTTTGAATATAGGAACTAAAGAACCCAACAATTATGACAACCCCTCGTTGGAGGGCAAGAAAACTCTTTACCGATTATTGTTAAGAAAAATGGTGAGGAGTTTTTCTTTTTTAACGTTTATTACTTTAATATTTATCGGTTATTCAATATAATTGAATGGCTTATGGAAGACAATTTAAAACTTAACGAAAAAGATATCCTTAACAAGAAATTTAAGAAAGACATTAAGGGGTATGACGCCTCTGAAGTGGACGCTTTCTTAGATATCGTGATCAAGGATTATGTCGCAATTAAACATATAATTGCCAACCATGAAGCTGAAGTTGCGTCTTTGAATAACGAAATCAAACGTTTGCAAGGTGGTGATGCTAAAAACAATACTGCCGCACTAAAAGAACGCATTCGCGCACTTGAAGTAGAAAACGCATCATACAAGAATAGGCTGAAGGGCCTTAATTCTGATGATAATGTAGGCAAAGAAAATTACGTTTACATCAAGCGTCTTCGTGAATTGGAGAATTTCCTTTATCAATTAGGTTATGATCCAAAAACACTCAAGTTACGCAAATAATATCCGGTCCAGGCGATTGCTAGGAAACTAGAGGAAAGTCCATGCTCGCACAGCCTGCGATGGCTGTAGTGATTGCGCAAAGCCAATAAATAAGCTTTGGCACGTAGGAGTACGTGACGGCGGCGAATTAACTCCCGTAGTTAAGGAGCCATAAAGTGCCACAGAGACGAGCTTGTTAGCGATAACAAGGTGAAACGTTGGTAAACCCCACAAGCGAGAAACCCAAATTTGGTAGGGGAAGAAGAGAAAGTGAACTGAAACCGCCTCTTCCAGGGAAACCTGAGATTAATTATCGCCCTCGACAGAACATGGCTTATCGGGCCGGATACTCACTAAGAAAGGAAATAATATGAATATACCTACGAAAATTACAACTGCAAGAATCGTTCTTGTTGTCGCTCTTTTAGCGTTTTTGCTTGTTTTCGACTTCATTCCTGATTATGCGCCAATTTGTTTTGGGCCTAATGGTTCGATTAATATCGTCTATTTGATTGCCATGATCGTTTTCGTTATCGCTTCATGCACTGATTTCCTTGATGGTTATTTAGCAAGAAAGTGGCATCAAGTAACGGATTTGGGCAAATTCCTTGATCCAGTCGCTGATAAACTTCTTGTTAATTCAATTCTTATTTATCTATTAGTTTCTCGTTTCGGCAACATGACTATTCCTGTTTTCGCGGTTGTTATCATGATTGCAAGAGACTTGGTTGTCGATGCCTTGAGATTTGTCGCAGCAAACAAAGGAATTGTTTTAGCGGCTAATATTTTTGGCAAACTCAAGACGATTTTCCAAATGATCGCAATTCCTGTCGTTTTATTAAATGGCTGGCCATTCTCATATTTCGATTTAAATTGGAATCCATATTTTAGAATTGCTAACATTTTGATATATCTTGCTACAGCTATGTCCTTACTTTCAGGAATCATCTATGTAGCACAAAATATTTCCGTTTTTAAGGAGGAAGCAAAATGATTGACTTCAATAAAGCTGAAAAAGTAATTAAGGCTTTTGCTAAAGAAGGACTTACCTTAGGGGCAGTTGAATCGCTCACTGGTGGATTATTTTCCTCAAGCCTTTGTTCCGTTCCTGGAGCGAGTGAAGTTTTTCGTGGCGGACTTGTTACATATGCCGCAGATTTAAAAACAAAATTAGATAACGTTCCTGCTTTAACAATAAAAAAATATGGTGTTGTTTCAAAAGAAGTTGCTGATTCAATGGCAATCAATGGAAGAAAAACACTAAAAGTTGATGTATGCGTTTCTTTCACTGGCAATGCCGGACCAGCAAAAGAAGAAGGCGAAGCACCTGTTGGAAGAGTTCATATGTGTATCGCCACGAAATATGGAATCATTGAAATGCAACAAGATTTCCATATGTCTCGTAATGAGATCAGAGAAACATGCGTTGATTTGATGCTTGATCGATTAATTGCTATTTTTGAAGACTAGAAATGGCATTTTTTCTAAAAGTACGTCTATTAATAGGTGAGGAGAATATTTATTATGGCAAAAAAAGAAACTGAACAACCCATAAATGAAAAAGACAAAGATGCAGCTCTAGAAGCCGCTTTGCGCTCAATCGAAAAAGCATATGGAAAAGGATCAGTAATGAGAATGGGCGAAAAACCCCACGTTGATTTAGACGTTATTCCTTCAGGTTCTCTCTTACTTGATCAAGCGATTGGCATTGGTGGCTATCCAAAAGGAAGAATCATCGAAATTTTCGGCCCTGAATCCTCTGGTAAAACGACATTAGCCTTACATGCTGTTGCCGAATCTCAGAAAAAAGGCGGAAGAGCTGCTTATATCGATGCTGAACATGCTATTGATCCTGAATATGCCGAAAAACTTGGCGTTAACATTAACGAATTGATTCTTTCCCAACCAGATTCTGGCGAACAAGCTCTCGAAATCGTTGAAATGCTTGCCGAATCTAATGCGATTGACGTTATCGTTGTTGACTCTGTCGCAGCCTTAGTCCCACAACAAGAACTTGATGGAGTGATGTCTGATAACCAAGTCGGCTTACAAGCTCGTCTTATGTCTAAAGCCATGAGAAAATTGGCTGGTATTTTAAGCAAATCAAGCTGTTTAATCATCTTTATCAACCAACTTCGTGAAAAAGTTGGCGTAATGTATGGCAACCCAGAAACCACGACTGGTGGTAGAGCATTAAAATTCTATGCTTCTGTAAGACTCGATATCAGAAGGCAAGACGCAATTAAGCTTGGAACCAATATCATTGGCAATAGTGTTCGCGTTAAAGTTGTCAAAAACAAGGTTGCCCCGCCTTTCAAATCCTGTTCACTTGATATCATTTACGGACAAGGCATCTCTAAAGATGGCGAAACTGTCGATCTTGGCGTTCAATTTGGCTTTATTCAGAAGACAGGAAATTGGTACGATATCGATGGAGAAAAGATTGGCAACGGACGCGAAGCGGCAAAAGCATATTTCCGTGACAACCCAGAAAAAGCCGAAGAAATTAATGCCAAAATCCGCGATGCATTTAAAAATGGTGGCAACGTTTCAACTGATGCAGAAGAAGAGGAATAATTTCTCTTTTTCTATCTAATTCAGCGGCCTTTTGCAATGAAATCTAATTTTTGAAACATTTCTTCTTCTTTATTTTTCAATAAAACTTATAATATCAATGTACTGAAATGTACTGCCCATAGATTTTGGGAGCTTTATTATCGGGTCATCCCGTCAAATAAATTATTCTAAAAACCGTTTTTAACCTGTTTCCTATGGGCTAGATTTACCTTTTAGTCGTGTATTTAAGGAGTGAAATATGAAATTTTTAGAAGGAGGATTTCTTCCTTGGTGGTGGCTACTTATAGTAGGTGTTTTAGCCTTAGCTATCGGTAGTGGCTTACTTTTCTTGTTTATGCATTTAACTGGAAAAGGAAAGGTTGCAACCGCAACAAAGGAATCCAAACAAATTATTCGCGATGCTGAAGTTAAGGCTGAGCGTATTACGAAAAATGCTCAAATTGACGCTAAACAAGCCACATTTGAGATGAAACAACAAGCACAAAACGAAATTCGCCAAATGAAACAAGAAGCACAAGTTCAACAATCCAAACTTGATGCTAGAGAAGATGCAATTGACGCTAGAGACAATGCTTTGCTCGCTAAAGAAAATGCTTTAGAGCAAAAGAATGATGTTCTTAACAAAAAGATTGCCGAAAACGACAAGAAGAGCAAAGACTTAGATGAAAAAATCGATGGCATCCTTGCTGAACTTGAAAAAGTTTCCGGAATGTCTGTCAAAGAAGCGCATGATGAAATAATGAGCCGTGTCGAAAGCAAGATGCAAGTAGAAATCGCTCAATATATCAAGAATGCTGAAGATGAAGCCCATGATACAGCCGAAGCAAAAGCAAGAGATCTCCTCGCCTTAGCTTGCGATAAATATGCACAAGATGTCGTTACTGAACGTTCAGTTGCTGTTATCTCTCTTCCAACAGATGAATTAAAAGGAAGAATCATCGGCCGTGAAGGAAGAAATATCCGTGTATTAGAACAAACCTTAGGTGTTGACTTAGTAGTTGATGATACGCCAGAAGTTATCACTGTTTCCTGTTTCAACCCAATTCGTAGAGAAATCGCCAAACGCACTCTTGAAATTCTTGTTAAGGATGGACGTATCCAACCAGGAAGAATCGAAGAAGTTGCAGCTAAATGCAAAAGCGAAGTCGAAAACGATTGTTTCAAAGCGGGACAAGATGCCGTCAATCGTTTAGGACTTGTCAAAGTAAATCGTGAAATGATAGCCATCTTAGGCAAATTAAAATACCGCACTTCCTATGGGCAAAACGTTCTTGATCACTCTGTTGAAGTTGGCTATCTTTGTGGTATGATGGCTGCCGAACTTGGCCTTGATCAAAATTTAGCTCGTCGTGCAGGCTTATTACATGATATTGGTAAAGCCTTAGACTACGAACAAGAAGGGACCCACGCTTCACTTGGCGCTTCCTTAGCCCGTAAATTTGGTGAAAACGATGTCGTTGTAAATGCTATCGAAGCTCACCATGGAGATGTCCCGTGCAAGAGCGTTATCGCTCACTTAGTCATTGCTGGTGATACCTTATCAGCCGCTAGACCTGGCGCAAGATCCGAAACCCTTGAGACATATACAAAACGTATTACTCAATTAGAAGATATCGCTAAGGAATTCGATGGCGTTCAACAAGCTTATGCCGTCCAAGCCGGAAGAGAAATTCGCGTCATGGTTATCCCTGAGAAGGTAAGCGATGCCGAAGCTATAAAAATGGCACAACAAATGCGTGATAAGATCGAAAGCACGATGACCTACCCTGGCACAATCAAGGTTTCAGTCATTCGTGAATATAGAGCTGTGGAGACAGCAAAATAAGATGCGCATCCTCTTTTTAGGAGATGTAGTTGGCAAGGTGGGTCGCAATGCGGTCCATCTTTCTTTGCCTAGGCTTATCAATAAATACGATGTTGATTTTGCAATTATCAACGGCGAAAACGCCACGCATGGTAAAGGCATAATCGAAAAACATTATAAGGAATTTTTGTCTGATGGTGCCGATTGCATAACTCTTGGAAATCATTGGCATTCAAAAAAGCAAATTGATTCATATATTGATGATGCGGATGCTTTGGTTAGGCCTTTGAATCTTATTGGCTATGATCATGGCTTTGGGAGTATTTTGTTTGACATTAATGGCTTGCCAGTTCGAGTTACTAACATCCTTTGTCAAAGTTTTATGCTTGAACAAGTGGAAAATCCAATTGAATCATTCAACAAACTTCTTTTAGATAACCCTGAGCCTTGTATCCATTTTATTGATATCCATGGCGAATCAACGTCGGAAAAACAAATATTCGCTTATAACTTTGATGGATTAGTGACTGCAGTTGTTGGAACTCATACCCACATTCAAACAAATGATTGCAGAATCCTAGAAAACGGTACGGCATTTATGGCGGATGCCGGCATGTGCGGTGATCCAAACGGAGTTATAGGTTTTGAGAAAACCTCCGTAATGGAAAAAATAATTTATGGGAAAAAAAGCACTTTCCAAATTGACGAAAACGCCAAAATGATGATTAATGGCTGTATAATTGAAGTAGATGAGGAAACATTCCTTGCCACAAAAATATTCCCAATTAATCAGATTGTAGAAGGATAGAAAACCATGAAAAAAGTGATTTATGAAAATGTCGCCTCACAAAAAGATGCGGCAAAACGTCCAGAAGTAGAACGCAGCATCTCTAAAAACGAGATTCCTGAAATTTTGAAAAATTTCGCAAAAGATCGTTTTTTCTATATCAGAACATATGGTTGCCAAGCTAATATTCGTGATGAAGAAATTATGGCTGGATATCTTTCTGACGCAGGATTTAAAAGAACGACTGATCCAAGAAAAGCCAATATCGCCATTATTAACACTTGCGCGGTCAGAGAAAATGCCGAAGATAAGGTTTATGGCGAAATAGGGACATTCAAGCAAAACAAAGATAATGACAAGGATTTCATGCTTGTTCTTGCCGGATGTGTCATGGATGAAAACGATGTCGCACAGAATCTAATGAAAACCTATCCATGGATTACGCTTGTTATTGGCACCCATGATATTTCAAATCTTAATTCTTTACTGACTTCTTCCTTAGAGAAGAAAGCATCAATAGTCTCTGTAAGATCGTTTGCTTCAGAAGTAGTTGAGAACATGCCTTCAGTTCGTTTAGATTCTGCTAAGGCTTTCGTTAATATCTCTTATGGATGCGATAAGTTTTGTACATATTGCATCGTTCCTTATACAAGAGGAAGAGAACGTTCTAGAAAGATGGAAGACATCGTTAAAGAATGTAAGGAATTAGTTGAAAAAGGCTACAAGCAAATAACATTACTAGGCCAAAACGTTAATTCGTATGGATTGGATTTTAAAGACGGAACGACTTTTGCAAAACTTCTTAAAGCAGTCGCAGAAACTGGAATTCCTCATCTTAGATTCTTAACATCCTATCCATCCCAATTCACCGATGAAACGATTGAGATAATGGCAACTTACCCTAATGTTGATCATTGGTTACATTTCCCTGTTCAATCCGGTTCGTCCCATGTTTTAGGAAAGATGGGAAGAAGATATACAAGAGAAGACTATTTAACTGTTGTTAGAAAAATCAAGGCAAGAATTCCTGATATGGCTTTAACAACGGATATCATCGTTGGCTTCCCATATGAAACGGAAGAAGATTTCCAAGAAACTTTATCTATTTGTGAAGAAGCTGGATATTCTAGCGCATATACTTTCATCTATTCTCCACGCCCTGGGACTCCGGCTGCATCATGGGAGCAAATCCCACCAGAGGTATCACATGAAAGATTTAATCGATTAAAGAAACTTATCGATGATTTAACTGCAAAATCTTCAGATGAATGTATTGGAAAGACATATACGGTATTAGTCGATGGTCCATCAAAGAAGAATGAAAATGTTCTTTCTGGCTATGCGCCAAATGGTAAATTGATTAACTTCCCTGGCCCTAAATACTTAAGTGGTTGCTTTGTTGATGTTAAAGTTAAAGAGTCACACGTTTATTCTCTTTCAGGAGAAATGGTTGAAGATCCTCTTGTTGCTAAAGCAAAAGACGTCGCCTTCCTTTTATCATGTTCACCATTAATGAAAGAATATTTATCTCTTGATAAAACGATAAAAAATGATCCTGAAATCAAGGAATTAGCAGAAAAACTCGTTGAAAGCAAAAAAGGAATGGCCGTTTCGATGAATGACAGAGAAAAATATCTTTCCTTTAAAAATGAATATCAAGAAACACTCACGAAAATAAAAAATCACCCTCTATTAAACAATCATGACAATATGAAAGATCTTATCGAAGGTGAATTATTAATCGTTAGGGAAACTCTTAGATGATTATTGCTCTAACTGGTCCAACAGGAGTGGGGAAATCCGCTTTAGCTATTTCTTTAGCCAAGAAGATTAATGGCGAAATCGTTAACGCGGATGCCTTTCAGGCTTATAAAGAACTAAAGATTGCAACCGCCGCTCCAAGCGAAGAAGAAAAGAAAGAAGTTTCTCACCATTTATATGATTTCATCCCTTTAAATGAGGGATATGACATTTCTCGTTATCAAATAGATGCAAGAAGATGCATCGAAGAGATTCTTTCTAGAAAGAAAATTCCACTTATCGTCGGTGGAAGTGGCTTATATATCCGCTCTGCCTTATATGATTATGATCTATCAATCGATACCTCAATTGTCGATATGAGCGAATATGAAAAGAAAAGCAATGAAGATTTGCATGGGATTTTAGAAAAATTAGATCCTGATGAGGCTAAGAAAATACCTTTGCAGAACCGTCGAAGAGTTTTAAGGGATATTGCAATATGCTTAGCGGCTAACGAAAGTAAAACATCCCTTCTTGCTAAACAAAACCATGAGCCAATATACGAAAACGCCCTCTTCTTTGCTTTAAGCAAGGATAGGGAGACTCTTTACGATTTAATTAATAAAAGAGTAGATAAGATGTTTGAAAAAGGCTTATTAAATGAAACGTTACCTTTGATTAGCAAATATGGAGAGGATAAGCCTGCTTTCCAGGCAATTGGAGTAAAGGAGCTAATTCCTTATATTCATAAAGAAAAGACTCTTGAAGAAACGATTGAACAAATCAAAACGGACACTCGTCATTACGTGAAAAGACAAGAGACATTTTTTCGTCATCAATTTCCGACAAAAGAAATCAAAAACGAAGAAGAAATTCTATCTTATCTATCTGATTACTCTTTAATTTAATAGAAATAAGTTCTATCTTTAAATAGATGAAGAAAATAGGGGGTTACCATTATGTCTCTTTTGAAAATTAGCGAAATAGCTAAAAACGTATCAATTCCTGAAAAATATGTCGAGCCATATGGCTTTTATAAAGCGAAAATCGACACTGCTTATTATGATGAAATCAAAAACAAAGAGAATGGTAAGCTTGTTTTAGTAACCGCTATAACTCCAACAAAAGCAGGCGAAGGAAAAACAACAATGTCTATCGCTTTGCAAGAAGGCTTCGGAAAAATACTTCAACCTTCTATGCTTTGTCTTAGAGAACCAGCTTTAGGCCCTGTTTTTGGCATTAAAGGAGGAGCTACCGGTGGAGGAAAGGCCTCAATTGGCCCTTCAGAAGATATCAATCTTCATTTCACTGGGGATATGCATGCCTTAACTTCCTCAATCAATCTAATTTCAGCAATAATTGATAATTCTATTTTCCAGGGAAATCATCTTAATATTAATCCAGATAAAATCGTTTGGAAAAGAGCGATGGATATGAATGATAGGGCCTTAAGAAATATTGTTGTTGCAAACGGTGAGAAAGACGGAACAAGAAGAAACGATTCATTCTTAATCACAGTCGCTTCAGAAATGATGGCAATAATGTGCTTAGCAAAAGATGAATTCGATTTTCATCAAAGACTTTTAAAAATAATTGTCGCATATGATATGGATGATAAACCTGTTACAGTTAAGGATTTAAACTGTTCTCATGCCGTAATGCGTTTAATGAAAGAAGCGCTTAAGCCAAATCTTGTTCAGACGATTGAAGGTGAACCATGCTTTGTCCACGGTGGTCCTTTTGCGAATATCGCTCATGGCTGCAATTCTTTAATTGCAACTCGTTTAGCCTTGAAAATGGCGCCGATTGTTATAACAGAGGCCGGTTTTGCCGCTGATTTAGGTGCGGAAAAATTCCTTGATATCGCTTGCCAAGAAGGAAAAATGCATGCTGATGCAGTAGTGTTAGTTGCTACAATCAGAGCTTTAAAAATGCATGGAGGGGTAGCATTTAACGATTTAGAAAAAGAAAACGTTGAAGCATTGAAAATAGGTTTCGAAAATCTAGGCGTTCATGCTGAAAACATCCAAAAATTTGGTCTTCCTTTTATAATTGCCATCAATCATTTTGAATCAGATTCTCAAAAAGAAATTGAAGCCTTAGAAGAATATTGCAAGGGCAAAGGCTATGTCTATTCATTTGTCGATGCCTACGAAAAAGGCGGCGATGGCGCTATAGATTTAGCGAATAAGGTAAAGAACACTCTTGAGAAAAACGAATCTAATTATCATCCACTCTACAAAAAAGAAATGCCTCTAAAAGAGAAAATAGAGACAATTTGCAAAGAAATTTATCGAGCAAAAAGCGTTGAATACTCCCCTAAAGCAGAAGAGCAATTAACGAAATATGAAGAAATGGGATATTCAGATGCGTATATTTGCATGGCAAAAACCCCAAATTCTTTGAGCGATAATCCTAAATTGCTTAATGCGCCAAAAGATCACGTCATCCATATTCGTGAAGTGAATCTTTCTAGCGGAGCAAATTTCGTTATTCCGCTTACTGGATCAATAATGACGATGCCTGGTCTTCCTAAGGAGCCAGCCGCTATCAAGATGGAGAAAGAGCCATGGTAATAACTGAATATAGTCTCTTTGATGAAGTTGAAATGAAAAAGCCTCATCCATGTAGCACTCATTCTAAACGATTCCAGATAGTCCGTTTGGGGGCTGACATCAAAATCAAGTGCCTTGGGTGCGGTAACATAATCATGATAGACCGTGATAAATTTAACCATTCTTTGAAAAAAGTTATCGGACCGATGCCAAATAAACAATAATTTGGCATTTTTTCTTTTCCCACGTCTTTATATAGATGAGGGAAAGAATAAGTGTTTAAACTGAAAAATGTAAGTAAGAAATATGGTAATGGCGATAATGTTTGCCTTGCCTTAAAGGATGTCTCTTTCACTTTGCCTTCAAAGGGCTTATTTGTTATCGCTGGGAAATCCGGTTCAGGAAAATCAACGATTCTAAATTTGCTATCTGCGGCTGAAAAGCCAACAGAAGGAGAAATATTCTTTAACGAGAAAAATCTAGCGAAGATAAAAGAAATAGAATTAGTTGATTTTAGAAATAACTGGATTTCTTTTGTTTATCAGCATTTCAATCTTTTGAATGATTTAAGTGCTATCGAAAACGTTCGTCTCCCACTAGAAATAAGAGGAGATAAAAAGAGAAGTGGAAATAAAGAAAAAGAGATTGAAGATTTATTTGTAAAATTCAAATTAGAGAAACATAAAGACAAGAAAGTAGGTCTTCTATCCGGTGGAGAAAAACAAAGAGTCGCTTTAATGAGGGCGTTAATTACATCCCCAAAGGTCCTTTTTGCTGACGAGCCAACTGGCGCTTTAGATAAGGAAAACGAGAAAATTATCATGGATTCAATAAAAGAATTCTCAAAAGATAATCTTGTCGTTTTAGTCACGCATAATGAAGCAATAATCGAGAAATATGCAGATGATGTGATGAGGCTAGAAGACGGAAAGATCATAAAAGAATTTTCTTCATATGAAGATAGAAGAGAAGAAATGCCTAGCAAACGTAGAAATCCTTCTTTTGGTTGGATTAGAAAGCTATTCGTTCATAATTACAGGAAAAACATCGTGAAAAATCTCTTCTCCACCCTCTCTGGAATAATCGGTTACCTATCGTTATTGATTTGCCTAGGATTTTATTCAGGAAGCAATAAAGTTTTGCTAAATGAGAAAAGCCATTCCTTGAATTATTTGCAGGCAACATTTTCTAAGCAAACGAAATTTAACGTCGAAAATTCACCAATCTCACTCGTTAGGAATGAACGTCCTTCACTTAAAGAATGTTCTGAAACATTCAAAGATTTTGCAAACATAAAAATCAAAAGAGACTATTCATATTTCATGCCAAGTTATCATTCTTTCACATTAAATGGCTTTCCTTATGAAAATACGAATTTAGTTCCTTTATATGATATAACGTTGAAAAACAGGTCTCAAAGGTTCCTCCAAAAAGGAGAACTTCCTGAAGGAAACACGCTTAATTATTGTTTAGTGAACGAAGAATTCGAAGATAAAGTAAATCTCGATCCGATAGGAAAAAGACTAAAAATATCTCTAGAAACAACGCTTGAACGAAACGATATCAAAGAAAATGTAGAAGTGCATTTGTCGTTCTTGATAATAGGCGTCGTCAAAGAATTCGCTTTTCTTAACAATGCGAAAATCTTTTATTCGTATCCTGCATTCGAGGCAATGATCAAAAGGATTCATTTGGATAATTTCAATATGAGTCTTTCCTCCTTTCTTGATGAAGAAAAAGACGATTCTCCTTACTTGAATTATTCATACAATATATTTTTCAATGAAACTGAGGCGGATGGAATGAAAACATTGTCCGATACCTTATCAAAGAAAGATGAAGGATTGTCTCTTTCCTCGAATGCATTTACGATAAATTCATCTTTTGAAACTTTGACTAAGGCATTTTCGATGTCTTCTTTGCCTTTTGTCTTTATTGAGCTTTTTGGCGTCGCCTTTATTCTTTCATCTTTCACCTATCATTCATTTTTAGAGAAGAGAAAACAGATGGCCATTCTTACCTCACTTGGCGCGACAAAAGATGAAGTTAACCTCCTTTGTATTGGCGAACCTATTTTCACTAGTTTGATTAGTTCCTTCTTTTCTCTGATTCTTTCTTGGCCCGTTTCTTATTTTGTCTCGAAATTGCTATATATGAAATTCCATATCGAATCCTTTGTATCAATTCCATATTCTTCTTTTTTTGGCATCCCGTATTTCCCGATAATTGCTGTGATTGTTTTCTCAATCATTATTGCCTTATTTTCCGCGGTTATCCCTTTATTTGTTACCAGAAAGAGAAATTTATTAGAGGAGCTTAGAGACGAATGAAAAGACTTGAAGTTGTTAATTTATATAAAAACTTTAATGGGCAAAGTGTTCTTAAAGGTGTTTCCTATAGTTTTTCTAATTCTGGATTATATTTCATTCTGGGTGATTCTGGATCAGGAAAATCAACGATGCTAGATATTTTGGCTGGTTGTGATAATTCTTATGTCGGCGATGTTTTATATCAAGGAAAGGATATTAAAGAACTTAGCGAAGATGAAAGAAGCGATTTGCGTCTTAGATATTTTGGCATCATCAGACAAGGATATGATCTATTGGAACTTGAAACCGTTTTTGAAAATGTTTCATTGCCTTTGATAGGCTTGCAAGTCAAAACAAATTTAAGAAGAAGGAAAGCATTAGAAGTAATAGAATTCGTCGGATTGAAAGAAAAAACCTATCAAAGGGTAAATACGTTATCTGGAGGAGAAAAACAAAGAGTGGCTATTGCTCGAGCTTTAGTTACCGATCCAAAGATTATTTTTGCGGATGAGCCAACAGGAGCGCTTGATAAAAAGAATAGTGAAAACGTTTATAACATCCTTAAAGAAGCCGCGAAAAAACATCTTGTTATTCTTGTTTCTCACGATCGAGAGGCCGCAAATACATATGCGAATGAGATTTTGCACCTTAAAGATGGAACTCTAATTGCATTGAGAAACGACGCATCTAAAGAAACTGAAGAAAAATTCGTAACATTCTCCCCTCCAAAGAAAAGTTCAATAAAATGGGGTGTTTCAACTTGGCTAAAACACGCTAAAAATCTTTACAAAGCAAAAAAGATTCGCTCTAGTTTAAGCGTTGGAGTAATTTCTTTTTCTCTTTTGGCTTTAGGATTATCGGCATATGTTCAAAGAGATCTTCAAGATGAATTAAATAACGCTTTCGATGAATGGAACGGAGTAAACGGAATTGTCGTAGAACGTAATGGAAAGAACGAATCTACTTTCGGAAATATCTTGTCACCAAACGAAGAAGATATAAAAACTCTTCTTAAAGATGGAGAATCCTTTATTGAAGACTACGGAATCAATTATATTTGCCCATATGAGAATTATTTTAAAACTACAAACGAATTCTATTTTGATTCATTCGGAAAAAAGACGGTTATACCTTCATTGAGCGTAAGAAATATCAATGAATACAGATGGCTAGATTCTCTTCCTGAAGAAACAAAAATCTATCCGGAAAGGCCTAAAATCCTTGAAGATGAGCAGATAATTCTTTCTTTGAACTACCAAAATATGGTTAATATGTGTATCGGACTGCATATCAAGAGAGATTTTGAATCCTTAGGAAGATATTTGAAAAGCAAACCTCTAGAAATATTTCTTGAAACGTCAAACGAGTCTTGGGGATATGGAGATTCTCAACTATTTTCCGTTGTAGGAGTTTTTCAAGAAGAGAACCAAACTATCTATCATTATAGGCATGATTGGAATGAATACGTTTTTGAGGATTGCATGGGATTCCCGACTAGTTTAGAAGAAGACTCTTCTCTCCCTTGGATTCTTAGGAAGAACTACTATCTAATTCCAAAAGGCAGTAAAGAGGATTTTTTCAATGAAGCAAGGAAAAACGGTTTGCTCAATAAATATGTATTTGAAAGAGACTCATATGATTACGATCAAACGCATAATAAAAAGACTGAAGTCTCTTCTAGCAATCGTTTGCACGTATTCATAACTGATAAACAATCAATCGATTATCAAATCTTAAATGAGATTTCTTCGAGACGATATTTAGACAAATATTCAGTCTTTGGAGAAGGAAATTATGTTGCCTATCCAGGTTCGATGATATCTGGCTTTTTGAATCCATTCTTTTTAAGTGATTCAAAGGACGAGATATTCACCATAAGCGAATCGATGAGCAAGACTTCAACTCAAATGATTTATTCGGATGCAAATGTTCCTGAGAACGTTTCTATGGGGCATTATCTAATGAAAGGAAACGACGCTTTGACAATTTCCAGTGATTTTTCTGAATTAGCTGAAGGAGAGGTTCCAAAAAATTCAAATGAAATCTGTATCTCAGAGAAATTATTAGCAAAATTCAATAAGTCTAGGACGCTTTTTTGTGCCGGTGTAATATCTAATTCAGTTCAAGGGGATTACCTATTAAACGATTATCGAATAGGAGAATTAGAAGTAGTAGGAATCATCAAAGGAAATGATGATGTTATTTACGTAATGCCAAATTGGACGATTGATTATTGGAGAGATGAATTAGGAATGTCATCTTTTTCGCTTGAGCCTAAGCAAGCTACATTCTATTGCAACAAAACGATTTCTAAGGAGGTCATGCCGGTTTTGTCGAATAAATATCCGTCATTGAAATTTACAAACCCTTCACTAGTTATCGAATCTTCAATTTCTAATGTAATTGATTATGTTGAAATCGTATTGCTTTTTGCAACTTTCTTAACCTTAAGCACGTCCTTTTTCCTTTTCGTTTCGAATGCTTTGCTCTTGTCGCTTGAAAATAAAAAGGAAGCAAGATTGCTATTCGAACTAGGCGTTAGAAGGAAGAATATAGTTGACTCATTTGGAACAAACATTTTGTTAACTAGTATTATAGCTTTTGTTGTTTCTTTATGTTCCCTTTTTAGTGCGGAATATACGATTAATAAAACTCTTCAAACTAACTTTGGAAATACGAGCAATTATTTCAAAATTGATTTCATCCCCATTCTTATAATGACTGCCTCAATAATGATTGGAATGCTAATATCTTTTGTATTCCTTAATCATTGGATTAAAAACGCAGATTTTTCACGTAACGAAAAATGTTGAACGAAGAAATAATCGTCATTATTTTTCTTCTGAAAATAACGTTAGGATAGTTTAAAACAAAGTGATTTTTTAATGGTTCGAAACAAGAAAACAACGATAAATAGTCAATGTTTTATTAGGCCAGGAAGACACGAAACGAAAATTTACAATTCCTTAGTATATTTTCGCTTATTGTGCTAAAATAATTAGCGGTCTTGAATAGAAAAACCGGACCAGGAAGGTTTAAAACATATGAAGGGAACAGTCAAAAAGTTCTTCAAGGATAAAGGATTTGGCTTTATCCATGCAGAAGACGGCAAAGACTACTTTTTTCATTATAGTGCTATCCAAATGGATAACTACAAAACCGCTGAAATTGGTGAAAATGTTGAATTTGAACCAGTTGAAGGTGAACGTGGCTTACGCGCTAACAATGTCAAGAAAGTTAATTAACCACTAGAACATTTTGATCTAACAACACCATTTCTTTGCGAATGGTGTTTTCTTTCCGTTTTATTTCATCCCGCTTAGAGATATAATCTCTAGCGTAAAAAAGGAATTTTATATTGATATGTCATTAAAAGCTGGAATAGTCGGTCTTCCGAACGTCGGAAAATCCACCTTATTCAACGCTATCACAAACTCCCACGTCCTAGCTGAGAATTACCCATTTGCAACCATCGATCCAAATAGTGGTGTGGTTGTCGTACCTGATGAGCGTTTAGATTATCTTTGCTCAAAATATAGCCCAAAAAAGAAAGTAAATGCCACTTTCGAATTCTATGATATCGCAGGATTAGTCAAAGGTGCTTCAAAAGGAGAAGGGTTAGGAAATCAATTCTTAGCCGCCATAAGAGAATGTGATGCCATTGTTGAAGTGGTTCGTTGCTTCGATAACGCAAACGTCGTTCGTTATAACGATGAACCAGTAAATCCTAAAGGAGATATTGAAATCATAAATCTTGAACTTTCGATGTCTGACCTTGATTCCGTTAACAATCGTATTGGAAAACAAGAAAGCAAAGCCAGAATCACAAAAGATAAGATTGCTCTTTATGAGATGCCAATTCTTACCGCTTTGAAAGAAACCCTTGAACAAGGCTTGCCAGCCCGTTTAACAAAAGGCCTTTCTTCTGAGCAAATGGAATATGCTAAAAAGAATTTCTTCTTGCTTACCTTAAAACCAATCCTTTATGTTGCTAACGTCGCAGAAGATGATTACGGAAATCTCAAAAACTGCTTAAATTATCAAGCCGTTAAAGAAGTGGCAGATTCCGAAGGAGCGGTTTGCATTCCTCTTTCTTGTGGAATCGAATATGATATTTCCCAACTTGAAAGCCAAGAAGAGAAACAGGAATTCTTAGAAACCCTTGGTGTTAAAGAATCGGGATTAGATCGTTTAGTCAAGGCTTCATATAAGCTTTTAAATCTTTCCACCTTCCTTACTTGCGGTGTCGACGAGTGCCGTGCTTGGACCTTCCGTAATGGCATGCTTGCCCCTCAATGTGCCGGTATCATTCATACTGATTTTGAAAAAGGCTTCATCAAAGCAGACGTCTATCCATTCGATGAATTCAAGAAAATCGGTGAGACAATTACAAAAGATACCTTCATTGGCAATGGAAGCGTTGGCGATAGAATCGAGCAAATGGTTCGTGAAGCAGGAAAAATCCGTTCCGAAGGCAAAGAATACGTTATGAAAGATGGGGACGTTGTCTTCTTTAGATTCAACGTGACAAAGAAATAATTTATGAGAATTGGTTACGGAGAAGATATTCACGTTTTAGTCCCTAATAGAAAACTGATTCTTGCAGGTGAAGAAATACCTTATGAACTTGGCTTAGATGGGCATTCAGATGCGGATGTTGTTTATCACGCCTTATCTGATGCACTTCTAGGAAGCCTTGCTCTTGGCGATATCGGGAAATATTTCCCTCCATCGGATGATTCTATAACGGGTATTGCCTCCCATATCATCGTAGAAACCTGTTACAAGAAAGTAAGAGAAAAAGGCTATAAAATCGGCAATGTCGATTTATCGATAATCGCCGAAAAACCTCATTTGGCAAAATATATCGATGCAATGAGAGGAAATGTCGCTAAATTGCTTGATACCTCCATTGAAAACGTTTCTATCAAAGCAATGACTAATGAGAAACTAGATGCTATAGGAGAGGGAAAAGCAATCAAGGCGATTGCAGTTGTATTAATTGAGAAGGAGTAAATATGTCAAACGAAAAAGAACTACAGTTAATTCTTGCCGAAGTGGCAAAAAAGCTTGGCTTAGAAATCAAGCCGGAAGAAATCGTTATTGAACGAAGCAAAGATCCTTCCCATGGCGATTATGCGACTAACTTAGCTATGAAATCAGCAAAAGCTCTCCATAAAGCGCCTAAACAAATCGCGGAAGATCTTTTAAAAGAAATTTCATCAGACAAGATTGAGAAAATAGAAATTGCCGGTCCTGGTTTTATCAATTTCTTCATGAAAGCGGAATCCCTTAATTCCATCGTCAAAACAATCTTAGACGAAGGAGAACATTATGGCGATGGGGAAAAGAAAAACATCAAAATCAATGTTGAATTCGTTTCTGCAAACCCAACAGGTGACCTTCACCTTGGACACACAAGAGGAGCTGCCTTAGGTGATTCAATTGCCAATTTATATGCTAAAGCAGGATATGACGTAACCAGAGAATATTACGTTAACGACTGTGGAAACCAAGTCGAGCACTTAGGCCATTCAATAAGAGAAAGATATCACGAATTATATGGTGAGACACCAAACTTCGCTGAAGATGATTACCATGGAGTAGATTTAATCAAAATCGCTCAATCAATCAAAGATGAATATGGCGATAAATATCTTACTGATACACCAGAATCCCATGACTTCTTCATTCATTATGGAATTGAAAAAGAACTTGATAAGATTAGAAAAGACATGGCGGATTTCGATGTCAAATTCGATAAATTCTCTTTCGAAAGTGATATTCGTAAAGGAAATACAATCGAAGATACGATCGCTTTCTTAAAAGAAAAAGGCTATGTCTATGAGAAAGATGGTGCGACATATCTAAAAACAACCGACTTCCTTGATGATAAAGATAGACCTATTATCAAAGCAGATGGAAAATACACCTATTTCATGCCTGATATCTGTTACCATTATGACAAGTTATCAAGAGGATATGATTTATTGATCGATTGCCTTGGAGCGGATCACTTTGGTTATCTTAACCGCATGAGAAGCGCGATCATGATGAAAGGATACTCTAGCGACGTTATTGATTTTGAAATCTATCAAATAGTCAAAGTCTTCAAAGATGGAGAAGAAGTCAAGATGTCTAAGCGTACTGGAAAAGGCATCACGCATAGAGAATTAATCGAAGAAGTAGGAAAAGACGCAGTTCGTTATTTCTTCTGCGAGAGAAGCTCTGATGCTCACCTTGATTTCGATATGAATCTTGCCACATCAAAGAGCAAAGATAACCCAGTTTATTATGCTCAATACGCTTCCGCTAGATGCGCTTCAGTCTTAGATATGGGCAAAGATATTGCTATCGATCCAAGCGCAAAAGGATTAACAAATGAAAAAGAAGGCGATATTTTAAAGCATCTTTCCGTATTTCCTAGTATCATTAATAGCGCAGCCACTGCAAGAGCGCCTTACAAGGTTGCTGGCTACATTCATGATTTAGCGAAATTAATTCATGAATATTACGCTGCTAATCGTATTATCGATAGAGATAATATTGAATTAACATCTTCAAGATTAGCCCTTATGAAAGCATGCCAAATAGTTCTTAAAAACGCCTTGGCTTTGCTTGGAGTAAGCGCACCTGAAAAAATGTAATGTAAATATATAAAAAGGAGAAAATAAAACATGAACAAAAAAAGCATGATCGATGCCGCATACGACATCCTTGAAGAAGGAGGAAAATCTTATTCTTTCAAAGAACTTTATGATGAAGTTGCAACTTCTTTAGAAATCGATGAAGAAACAAAGGCGAAAAAAATCGGTATCTTTTATACCCAATTAACAGTTGATGGACGTTTCCTTTGCTTAGGAAATAATACTTGGGATCTCAAAGAAAGACATACCTATGCCGCATCACATGATGATTCCGCCAATCTTGCTTATAGCCAAATTGACGAAGAAAGTGCTAATAAAGATAAAGAAGACGAAGAAGACGATAAAGAATATAATGCCGCAACAGAAGGAAAAGAAGATAGCATCGTTCCTGAAAAAGACGAAGGGGAATCTGAAGATAATCCAGTTGATGGCGATGAAGAAGGAAGTGGTTTAGATACCAACGATCTTCTTAAATCAATCTAATCAAAATTAGGCAAAAACAAAAAGGAGGCTTATGCCTCCTATTTTTTAATGTCTTTTTACTTTGTTTCGTCTAATTTCAAGAAATATTTATCGTGAGCCTTGATAACACGAACTTCCTTGACAGATGAATCTAAGGTGAGAATTGAAATTGGTCTTGTATATTCGTTTTCAACTTCCTTGTCATCTACTTTTTCGGTGAGTTTAAGCGTTACTGTATCTTTTTCCTCATGTTTGACATCGGTGATGTAATAGAACTTTGGAAGTTCTTTATCTTTGTCTTTTGGCTCGATAACTAAGACTGCGCTATAAGGATAATCTTCTTTCTTGGCATCTCCATATATTTCAATATGGGTTTCATCGATGAATTTTCCTTTTATGTTACCTGAACCCATGCCAAAGGCTGCACCTTCTTTGAACACTTCAAAGGTTAGTTCCGCTTTATCGTTATAAAGTTTTTCTAATTTGGATTCGCGTGATGAATCGGAAATATTCTTGCCAATATTCTTGAAGAATTTCTTGAATCCATTCTCTTTTTTCTCTTCTTTTTTGTCGTCTTTCTTTTCGTCAACGACTTCGACTTCCTTGACTTCTTCGGCCATGTTAACTCCTTCTCCCCTCATATTTACAATTGTAAATTGATGATTTGTGAAATCAACCTCAAAAATGCATTTTTCTTAAGAAAAAAGAATTCGATCAATTTCCTATTCTTTAGTCTTTTTAGAAAATTATGCTCAATTGAAATAATTTCGATATAATTTCAAAGTTATGAAATTATTCGTTTTTGATGTAGACGGCACACTTGTATATAACGGAGGGGAAATCTCTCCTAATGTTAGAAAATGCATTCAAGAAATGCTAGATAAAGGAGACGCTCTCGCTATAGCATCAGGAAGACCATTTGTTGGGATTAACATCTATTTATCTGAATTTATTGGCGATAATCGTTTTGCCATTGGATCTAATGGCGCCTCCTTATACGATTCAAACGGAATATTAATAACAAGAAAAACTCTTACAATTGCGGATTTATATTCCATCAGAGAAAAATACAAAGAGAGAATAGAAAAATTTGGCGGGGCCATATATTGTTATGACATCGATGGAAATGTATTAGCTTTTTCTGAATCTATTTGGACTTTTGATGAGATTAAATATAACAATATCAAGGTATCTCTTATAAACGAAAAAGAAATTCAATTAGATATGCCTATTCTTAAAGTAATGGTTGCCGCAGAAGAAGATGTAATATCATGCTTAGAGATAGAAAAAGAAGATAAGAGCAAATATAACATCATCCTTTCCGATCCTAAATATCTTGAATTCGTGAACAAGGATGCTGATAAAAGCGCGGCAGTTAGCTATTTAGCTAATTATTTGGGAATCAATGAAAGAGACGTATACACGTTTGGCGATCAGGAAAACGATGCAAGAATGATTAAAAATTTCAATGGAATCGCCATGGGCAATGCCATAGAATTATGCAAGAGGAATGCTAAATTCATTACAAAAGATGTTAAAGAAGATGGCATTGCTTATGCGTTTGAGAAATATATAAATATAAAGGAATAAAGATATGTACGAACATGAAATAGAAATGATGATCAAAGCGGCAAAAGAAGCTCAAAAATGGATTTTGGAAGTATATCATACTGACTTTGAAGTCATAACAAAGGATGACAATTCTCCTGTTACTAATGCCGATAAAGGGGCGGATAAGATGATTAGAGAAATTCTTTCTAAGGAATTTCCTGAATATGGTTTCTTGACTGAAGAGAGCAAAGACACGAAAGAAAGATTAAGTAAAGAATTCATTTTCGTTGTTGATCCAGTTGATGGAACGAAGGAATTTGTTTCAAGAAATGGGCAATTTACAACCAATATCGCCTTAGTTAGAAATCATGAAGTAGTAGCTGGAGTAATCAATATCCCTGTTCTTGACGTCGTTTATTTTGCAAGCAAAGGAAATGGCGCTTTCAGGCAAAGCCCAGATGGAAATAGAACCAAGATTTCAGTCTCTGATAGAACGGAAAACCTCCGTGCACTTCGTTCCGTTTCTTTCTTTAACGAAAAAGAAAAAGCCATTTACGATAAGCATCTAGAATTATATTCCTCGATAAATCCATTAGGTGCAGCAATGAAATTCTGCTACATCGCCGATGGACAAGCTGATATTTCTTATCGCTGTTCAGGAAATACGAAAGAGTGGGATGTTGCTGCAGGAGACATCATTCTTACTGAAGCAGGAGGAGTGATGTTAGTTCCTCCGACAATGGAAAAAATGAGATACAATCGCGAAGATGTCTATAACCATGATGGTTATGTGACAGCTAACAAGAAAGAAAACATTCATTATTAAGAAAAACCACATGAGGTCATCCTCATGTGGCTATTTTTCTTCTTCAGGAACGTTATGTTCTTTTCCTTTTTTGTCTAGATAAGCATTCATCACGTCTTCTGGGACATTCATCGAAGCATCGCATCTAATGACGCCAGGAACTTCCTCCATAAGAATGATTTCAACGCCTTGCGATATATCTGCGTCAGCATACAAGCAACCGTTGCAAGCGCCAACCATTCTGACATATACAACGCCATCTTTGAATCCTATGAATTCGATGTCTCCGCCTTCTCTTTGCAAGAATGGACGAACCTTATCTAAGACTTCTTCTATTTGTTTTTCAATTTGTTCATCAGCCATAGCGTTAGATATTGTAGTTTTAATATTTAAATATCGCAATAAATATGAATATAATATTTCAACATGGAACAATTAATTCCCCTTTCTAAAAGAACGATTCTTGGCGCAGTCTTAACACTCGACGAAGAAGGTTACAAAGTCACTCCAAAGGGCCTTTGCCTAGTTTTGCTTGGCGATAAGAGAGTAAAAGATTTAGCAGAATCAAAGGTATTTGGCTATCTTCCATCCATAACATCCAAGAAATTAAAATACAGGATTCATTATTTGATAAACCTAGATTATCTAAGATTGGATTATGACGAATCCTTAGATGTCCATTTTCTTTCTTTGTCGAGCAAATGCCAAGAACTTGATATTAAACCATTGAAGAAGAAACCACTTAAAAAAGAAAAAGAAGAAGTGTATTACATCTATAAAGATGAATTCCTAGCAAAAAAGAAATAGATGGCAATTCTTCTGTTAGAAGAACAATCCCTTTGCCACCTATTCCCTCTCTAAATTTAGGGTGAAATAATCATAAAATATCTAATGACAATATGTCAAGATAAAAATATTTTCATTTTCTTTCAAAAAAACTTGTTTTTATTTTTCAAACGTGTAAAATCTTAATTCCTGACCTTCCAAGGCCAGTAGATATATAAACAGAAAAAGGAGGAAAAACGTATGATCGAAAAGCAATTTAAGAACTTACAGACCGCTTACGAAGATAAGCAACGCGACGATAAAAAATTATCCGTTTTAGCGTCCTGTCTGCTAGATGATTACATTAATTCTGTTGATTCGCTCAACTTCTAATTAATCATCGAATTGCGTGGCTATCTTTCTAATAGAAGGCCATTAAATTTAAAATAACGCAGTCCCCAAGAATATTTGGAGGACTGCGTTTTTTATTTTTCACCAAGCTCTTTTAGTTTAGCGATGATTAATGGAATCGCTTCCTCAGGCGTCTTAGCATCCTTTGTTGCAGTTTCAATCGGACAAAATCCTGTTTTGAAATGATTGAATATATTAGGAACAAGATTATCGTAGGTAACCTTTATTTGATAAGCATTCATTACTTCTAAAGCAGGGATAGAAATTGTACGACAATACACTTCCTTGATTTTTAATCCAGCATATAGGAGAGCCGCACCTTTTCCAATTACCTTATCAGCTGCAGAATAAGATGAGAAATCTTTTCCATATCTATTTAGCAAAGGATGGACACCTCTTAATGTATCAGTTTGAATATCATTATCAGAAACTAAGACCAAGGTATAATTTCCTTCATCAAGAATCTTTTTTGCTTTTTCAAGATTAGTCATATATTCCTCCATATTTCTTATTGAGATAATCGATGAATGGCTTACTTGTTAATTCTTTTCCAGTGACCTTTTTGATCCAATCATTTGGTTCCATCCAATCATAGCAATAATCGTTCTTAGCTAGATATAAGAGAATTTCATCCATCCTATTTTCTTGAATGAGTTTTCTAGCATCGATGTCTTTTTCCATTTTCTCAAAGATCATCGCACCATAAAGATTTCCTAATAGATATGAAGGGAAATAGCCTATTTCATTATCGGACCAGTGGATATCTTGCATGCATCCTTCGGAATCTGAAGGAACGTCAACATTGAGATATTCCTTGTATTTCTTATTCCAAATTGAAGGAACATCTTCGCACTCGATAACTCCATTGATTAAATCGCGTTCGATCTCATAACGAATTATTATATGCAAGGAATAAGTGAGTTCATCGGAATCACAACGATTAGGGATAGGTTCAACTCGATTAACGAGATGATAGAAATCTTTTACTGACATCTCTTTGAATTCTGGGTCAAGATTCTTGGCACATAAATCTTTGAAAGTTGGCATGAATTCGAAGGATCTAGCAATGATGTTTTCGTATAGTCTTGAATGTGTTTCGCAAATTGCAGCAGTTCCTACTCCTTCGAGGTAGTTATCATACATTTCTTGAGGCTTGTTTTGAAATTCAAGAGCATGTCCTGCCTCATGAATCTCGGAATATGCTGCAGCGCGCCAATCTTCAATCTTATATTCAGTCGTGATTCTCGTGTCAAATTGGGAAATTTGGATTGTGAATGGGTGCATGGATTCTCTTAAACATCCTTGTTCAAGATCATATTTTTCCCATTTCAAAAGATCATCAGCTAAATGACGCTGTGCATCAATTGAGTAAGGTTTTAGTGGAGGTATTTGGATTTTCGCTTGTTTTTCTAATACCTTTGGAAGAAGGCTTTTGACGCATTCTTTGATAGGTTCAAAAATCACATCTAATTGTTTGCTTCTTTCTCCTGGCTCGTAACAATCTAAGGCGGCATCATATGGCGTTTCCATATCGCTAGTCATCATCAATTTGTTTATTTTGCGAGCATTTGCAATGCATTCTTTCCAATAAGGAAGCCATTTGCCGAATTCGTTTGTTGGTTTGTATTTTCTCCACGTCTCATTGGATTTGCTAAAAGACTTTCTACAAGCGACATATTCTTCGACAGACATCTTTTTCAATAATTCGACGTTATAAGAAAAAGCTTTGGCAAGTCTTTCTTCTTCCTTAGAAATCTCTTTTTTGTTTAGAAGGTTTTCTAATTTTGTAACAAACTCTTCCGAAGAAAAGATGTTTGCAACGTTTTCATCGATTTCCGATGAAAGTTCTGATTCTAATTCTATGGATTTACTTGGGCAAGAAGTAGATATGTCAAAGCCTATTAACGAACTTAAGAAATTCTCATGTCTGATTTTCTTTAAATAAGGTTCAAGTTCCTTAAATTCTTTTGAATGTTCCATCCTAAAATACCTCTAATAATACGTTTGTAAATTATAGGTATTAATCAGATGAATGTCTATTAACGCAATCTTTCGTCGACGTTTGTGAATATCGATGATAGAAGCTCTAATAACTCACTAAAAACAAGAACGTAATAGCAAATTGCAATTCCGTTTCCGCTTAAAGATATTCCTTTTGCGATTGCATAAAGGCTTATTTCAAGGCAATAACAAATGAAGATGAGATAAGAGAAGATGAAGGAATAGTAAGATGTTTTCTTTTTTAAATGATTGAAAAGAAGAATTGATGCAAGAATGGTGGCAATAATTCCAAGTACTGCACCAAATATCATCATGATATATGGCGTATTAACGCTAACATCACCTTTGATAACAGGTTTAAAAATATAGGAAATAAAGAAAACAAGAACGATGAAGGAAAGAAGGCCAATAAACATCGCTGGGAGATAATCGATTTCCTTTTTCTTTTGGAAATAATTAGTTAAAAGATATATCCCAAATAAGGTTACCAAGAAAGAAACGATAGCCAACATCAATAGATCTTTTGAGCCATAAGAAATTGATTGACCAAAGCCATCATCATAATAAGAATCAATAGCGGTTAGGATGTATCCAACAAGTGTTGCAACAAAGCCAATGAACCCGGAAATAATAAATCCAAGGGGTTTTAGTAAGCGATTTTTCGAATTTATTTTCATTTTGCAATCTCCTTTTCCTCAATCGTTTTATCTTCAGGGAATAACATTTTTGGCCACGCTTTGATAAGAACGCAGGTAACAATCGTTGATAAAACGATATCTGGTCCCATATAGGCAAGATTGTAGATAAATGAATATTCCCAGGCATTTATTCCGCTATCTTTGAACGACCAAGCGAATGATGAAGCGTCGCTTCCCCAAAATATTGCACCCGATAAAACATGGGACATATATTTAGCCAATCCTCCAACGATGCATCCTAAAATAATGTAAAGATACATCGCCTTGCTATTTGCTGAATTCTTCTTAATCAAACGAGTAAAAATTCCAGCAAGCGATACAAGAGGATAGGCAATCCAATAATCGAGTGCGACTTGGATGAAGGTCATATACCATGAGGCGCCTGAAACAACATAGAAGCCATCTGCTATATCGAGTAACCCCATAATTAGGGCAGTTATTAGCCCTGGAAGAAAGCCTCTTCGATACGAAATGATAAAAACGCATACCATTGCAACCCCTAAGGATCCTCCATTTGGGAAAATAGGGCTAGAATAAATTCCGGCCAATAGATCTAGAACGTATCCTAAAGCGGAAAATATAGCAATTTCCGCGATGGTTTTAACGTTCCAAGTTTTTCTTTGCTTATCCATAAATTTCCTCCTAGATAAAAGAAAAACCGCACAATCTAGAAAATGCGCGGGGAAACATTAAAAACATCTACCTACGCTAGCATTATCTAGATCAGGTTTCGGGTCGTCACGAATTAGTAACCTCTCAGCAATCTTAGGGATGCTCCCCGGGCTTTTAGCCGGACTTATTATAACACTGTTTATTAACTTGGAATCTTTATTTATCGTTTTTGCTTAAAAACATCAGGAATTTCCCCTCATTAACTTTGATGAATCCTTCGTTTTCTTTTAATTCATTGGAAACGGCTAATCCTTGGCCTTTGAATATTTCTTCATCATCAAGATCATAGGCAAATCCTTTAAGGGTTAATCTTCCTTTTTCTTCAAGAGGGAAGAAGGAGATGTATTTATATTCACTTTGTTTGATTGTTTCTTCATCGTTTAATAGACGAATTATGGTATTTGAATCTTGAATTGCGATTCTTTTATCTAACATTACCAATTCTAGATTGGCATAAAAATGTTCAATTCTTTTGCCTTCAATTCCACCGAGGATAATGAACGAAACATCCTTTTCGTTTTTCCAAATTGAATAAGCGTGTTTGGTATCCGTATCATCTTTGATTGGGTTTAATTTTATAACACGCGGGACTTCTGCGAGGATTTTTGCTTTTTCTTCTTCGTTGCAAGAATCAAAATCCCCAATAGCGTAATCAAGTTTTATGCCATTTTCTAATGCTAAAAAACTCCCTTTATCGATACCTACTTTGAGAGATGGCTCGATAAAAGAGAAGTTTTTCCAGTCGATATTTTTTCCAATAATAAGATAAATAATCATCTTAAGCTAGAGAGATACTTACTTCTTTGATGGAGAAATCAGGTTTTAAAATAACAGAGAAGTAATAAGTTGAATTTGGATCCAAAGTGAAGGATTTATCTTCATTTATTGTTAAGCCGATATTTCCTGTTGTCTTGAATGAAGAAGGAGAGTAGATATTTTTGCTTGAGGCGTCATTTAGACGATAAGCGTAATTTTCTCCTTTTGGTTTGAACGTTAATTCGAAAGCAAAGTTTTCATTACCATATGTTTGTTGATAATCACGAGTGATATTAGTGAACGTTGTCTTATCAGATAAATTTCCGTCTGAATAGATTTCTAAGACTGGAATTGAGGAATCTAGTTCCCAATATTCGCTTGCTTTGAAAGGATCCCCCACATATAAGGATTTGTCGTAGAAATATGATGTGTCTTCTTTATAGGTCGAAACCGTTCCTTCTTCAAGGGAATTTCCATAAAAATCAGTGAGATAATCAACTGTTTTGCTTGTGCTAAGCTTTTTGATTCGATATCCATCATCTATGGTTTCTAGACCTAATTTTGAGACATCGCTAGTTACGGCCGTGACGTTTTTTGTCGTGTCGTTACGATAAAGAGGGTTTGTGATTGTTGATTTGCTTAAAGAAGAATATAAAGCATTAACTGATCCATCATCGTTTTTGAAATAGTTGAAGGCGAAAGATGAAAACTTGTCGAAATTCGTAATCAAATAAGTATTCCATTTATATTCTAGGTCGGTTTCGTCAGAGAAATTTGGATTTATCAAAGAATATGTTGCTCCAAATTCCTTAGCTCCAGATGCCTTATAGAAGCTCTTTTTATATAAGCCATATTTTGTTGCTATACGGCCAGATGTAATTTGCCCGGCTGGATTTTCTAAAACTGCAAGCATGTTTCTCGTTTCGTATGATTCGGTAACTCTTATGCCATTTTCAAAGGTTGAAGAAGTTATTGTCTCTTTTTCAAGGATAATGTAATTTGAATATATTACTGCTGTTTTTGATGAAGTAGATTCGGATTTGCTAATTGATTTTGAACTAGCTGATCCATAAAGTTTCTCATCATCTTTTGAAGAAGAGGAAGATACTTCAATTGAAGCAATATCGGTTATATTTTCGATAACGCTTTTCTGAACGAGATTTTTCTCGTAATTATTTAAAGGGTTTTTATAGTCATTTATTTCACTCGAACCGTTATTAGAGAATCCACAAGAGGATAACAAGACGCCAAACAGTGAGGTTATTATTAGTTTTTTGTTTTTCATAACACATTAATTAAAACACAAATTTATCTTTTGTGTTACAAAAGGATAACCTTAACGGTGTTTAATTTCTAGCATTATCTAGGTAAATTTGCGATAATTAGCAACGTTATGGCCTTACTAGAATTAGACAATATCGAATTTAATTACTCAGATAAAGAACTATATCGTCAAGCTTCATTGAAGATGAATCCAGGAGAACATTGCGTTCTTGTTGGAGTCAATGGCTCAGGAAAAACCACTCTTTTAAGCATGATCGTTGGAGATTTGACCCCGGATAAAGGGAAAGTCATATGGGAATCTAGCACGACATATTCATATTTGGATCAGCAATTGAAAGTTGCTCAGGATATGCCAGTTCATCAATATCTCTACGGCGTATATGAAGACCTTTTCCAAAAAGAAAAACAGATGGAAAAACTTTACGAGCAAAGTGCATTAGATCCTGATAATTTCGAAAAATACCTAGCGAAAGCTGAACGGATTCAAGAAGAACTTGATAGCAAAAATTTCTATGCCCTGCAAGAAAAGGTTGGTCGCTTGACTGATGGATTAGGGTTTGATAAAGAGCATCTTGACGCGCCTTTGGCCCAACTTTCTTCCGGGCAAAGAGAAAAGACATATCTTGCTAAGATGTTACTTGAAGAAAAAGACGTCCTTATAATGGATGAACCTACAAACTTCTTAGATCAAGGCCAAGTAAGCTGGCTTGCAAAATATCTTTCCTCCTATCCAAAAGCATTTTTAGTCGTCTCTCACGACCAAGAATTCCTTAAGCAAATAGCCAATGTTGTTTTTGTTTTAGAAAATCAAACTATCACTCGTTACAAAGGAACTTTTGAGCATTATCTTTTGCAACACGAAATAGATAAAGAACAATATAAAAAGGATTATGAAGCTCAACAACGTTATATAAAAAAGGAAGAAACATTTATCGCTAAACATATTGTTAGAGCAACTTCGGCAAAAGCGGCCAAATCTCATCGAGCAAGACTCGCTCATCTAGATGTTATGGAAGCTCCGGCAAAAGAAGAAGGTCGTGTTTATATTTCTTTCCCTTATACTCATCCAGTTGGAAAAATCCCTCTTCGCGTTGAAGATTTAGTTATTGGATATAATAAGCCATTGCTTGATCCTATTTCCTTTGAGTTAAATGAAGGAGAGAAAATTGCCATCCTTGGACAAAATGGCGTTGGCAAATCAACATTCTTAAAAACTATCTTAGGGGCTATACCATCTCTTGGAGGAAGTTTCTCTTTCCTTCCAGGAATTGTTATCAATTATTTTAACCAAGATGAAAAAATCGATATGAGCATGACTCCTTTTGAATATCTTCATTCTTATTACCCAGATTATAACAATACTGAAATTCGTAAAGCCTTAGGCAATTGCGGGGTAAGAAAAGAACTAGCCTTAAGACCGATGAAAGAACTTTCTGGTGGAGAAGTGGCTAAAACTAGGTTTGCCTTAATGACTTTCAAAAAGAGCAATTTCCTTGTTTTAGATGAACCGACAAATCATTTAGATCAAAAAGCAAAGGATGCCATTTTTGATTGCATCGAAAGATATCCTGGTTCAGTAATCATCGTTTCCCACGAAAAAGATTTCTACGATGGCTTAGTCGATTACGAGATGCATTTCTAAGGCAGCCTATTTATTTCTTTGAATCTGAATATGTGGAAAAGCCCTCTGAAAAGAGGAGTTTTTCTCCAATAATCATAGCCGGTGATATCGCTATTGAACACAGCAGTCATTTTACGATAATTTGTATCTAAATCATTGAGAATGTCATGGTAAGTAAGATAGTTTTCGTTATCCTTATATTCAGTTGAATTAGCAAACATAATCAATTGTTTTTGCAAAGTTGTTAAGATGATCAAACTAAGCTCGATGTCCTTAGATTCTAGCTTGTCTAGGTTAAGAGAATTAACCTTCTCATAACTATCTAGAATTGACTTATCTTGAATATCATTTTTCATCAAAGAAAAAAGAGATTGAAGAACATCTTTCTTTTCAGATAGCAAAATAGAAATAGCCAAGGTTTTTTTCCTGATTTTTTCTTTGAAAGTGGAAATGCATTCAAGCGCATAAAAGAAACCAATCATATATAAAATGAGGGTTATTGATATCGCATAAAGTAAAATCTGCCACCATTCCATGCGATTAGTTTAATTTTCTTTCTAAGAAAAGGCAAATTACTTTTCTTGAAACATTTTCTGAAAGAAAACTTACATATTCTGAAATTGACACATTAATTGTTTGATTGTAAACTATTATCACTCTTAAGAGTGAATATTATGAAAAAACCTATTGTTGCGATTCTCTATGATTTTGATTCAACGCTAGCAATTAGCGACATGCAAAACTTCGGTTTTATCCCATCTTTGGGGATGATGCCTGAAGAATTCTGGTCCAAGACAGGCGAGTTCTGCGAAAAAAGCGGGATGGAAAGAACTCTTGGATATCTTTATGTCATGCTTCAATCATGCAAAGAAAAAGGCATTGAAATGAGCAAAGAATGGCTTAAAGATCAAGGAAAGCCAATTCAATTCTGGCCTGGTGTGGTTGACTGGTTTCAAAGAATCAATGATTATGGCAAAGAGAACGGATTGAAGATCGAACATTACCTTGTTTCTTCCGGAAATAAAGAGATTGTTGAAGGATGCGCGATTGCTAAAGAGTTCAAAGTCATTTACGGATGCGAATTCTTCTTTGATGAGAATGGAAAAGCCGTTTGGCCAAAATTAGCGATTAACTTCACCCAAAAGACCCAATATTTCTATCGTATCTCTAAAGGCGCGGTCGATGCTAACGATGATAAGGGCGTTAATGAAAAACAGCCTGATCGCCGTGTTCCATATTCCAACATGATTTATATCGGAGATGGGATGACGGATATTCCTGCAATGATCGTTGCTAAGAATTCCGGCGGAAAATCAATCGCCGTATACCCAAGAGGAAAGGAAGATAAGGTTGCAGACCTTTTCCAAGATGGACGCGTTAATTATGTTTGCCCAGCCGATTATCGCGCTGGCAAAGAGCTTGATAAGGTCATGCATCTTGTAATTCAAGGAATCGCTATCAAAGAGAGCCTCGCTAAAAGAGAAAATCACAACCCTTCTCAGGACTAATTTATGGAAGAAAAGAAAAATATTGCCGTCATATTAATGGGCGGGAAGGGCGAGAGATTTTCCTCTGAGACCCCTAAACAATTTATCAAAGTGAATAACCAGGAATTATTCCTTTATTGTGCTAAAACGTTTGCTTCGATTTCATCAATCGATGATTTCGTTTTCGTTGTTCCTGAAGGATATGAATCTCATACTCTTTCCGTGGTTTTGAAAGAAATCGGAAAAAGATGTGTTGTTATTCCTGGCGGAGCGAGTAGAGAAGAATCAGCCTACGAAGCGATCAAATATCTCAAAGAGCATGATACTAATCCAGAATCAATCGTTTTGATTCATGATGGAGATAGACCTCTTGTTGCTAGATCATCGATTGAAAAATGCATCCTTGCAGCAGAAGAGGCTGGCGCTTGCATTCTTGCTGCACCTGCAACAGATTCAGTAGCTATTTCCGAAGACAAAGACAGCGTTTCGAAATACGCTGATAGAAAAATCGTCTATCTTGTTCAAACACCACAAGCATTTAAATTTGCTTTAATTGATGAGGCCTTTGAGAAAGAAAAATATTCCCTAGCATCATATACGGATGAAGGTTCTTTAGTTCTTAACGCCTTAGGAGTACAACCAAAACTTGTTATTGGAGACAATATCAATATCAAGGTTACTTTCGAGCATGATATTGACATTTTGGATGAATAATTATGATGAAAGTAAAAGTTGGAGATGTTATTGAGGGGACGGTAGTTAAAGTTTACCCCCGTTATGCCATTCTCCTTTTCGATGATGGCTTAACCGGATTGCTTCATATATCCGAAGTTTCAAATCACTACATCCGTTCGTTCACCGATTATGTGAAGACAGGAAATATCTACAAAGTAAAAGTTATTTCCTTTGATGAAGAAGGTCCTTCAATGAGGGTTTCCTTGAAAGCGCTTACCGGAAGTGAACGTAGGGAATCTATTGCACGTATGCGTGTGAAAGATGAAAATATCTCCTGCAAGGCCCTTTTAGAGGCCTTGCCACATTGGATCGAAAAGGAAAATCAAAAAGAGGAAAAAATATGATCATCGAGACAAAATTAGACCATTTAGTAGACAAAGTCGATTTCTCTGAATACCAAACTCGTGTTAATGAAATAAACGAGGTTATCAACAACCGCACTGGCGAAGGGAATGATTTCCTTGGCTGGTTAGATTGGCCAATCAATTACGATAAAGAAGAATTAGAAAGAATCAAGAAATCCGCTGAATATATCCGTAATAACTATGACATTCTAGTTGTTTGTGGAATTGGTGGATCCTATCTTGGCGCAAGAGCTGCAATCGAAGCTATCAAAGGAACTTTCCGTTCAAATAAGCCAGAAATCATTTATCTTGGACAAAGCTTGGATCCTACCTATATTCAAGAAAGCATTGAATACCTTGCTAACAAGAAATTTGCTGTCAATGTCATTTCTAAATCAGGCACGACAATCGAGACAAGCGTCTCTTTCCGTTTATTAAGAACATTACTTGAACAAAGAGACGGAGTTGAAGCGGCAAGAAAAGCAATCTTTGCTACAACAGATAAGCAAAAAGGTGCCTTATTCACCCTTGCTAAAAAAGAAGGATACGAGATGTTTGTCATCCCTGATGATATCGGTGGAAGATATTCCGTTACAACAGCTGTTGGCTTACTTCCTATTGCTGTTGCGGGAATCTCTCCTGATGAAATTCTTGCTGGATCAGCCCAAGCTCGTTTAGATACGATGGATCCATCCTTAGAAAAGAATGAAGCATATAAGTATGCCGTTGCAAGACACGCAATGTATGCAAAATACGGAAAGACCGCAGAATTCTTTATTACCTATGTCCCATCATTTGTTCAACTTGGTGAGTGGTGGAAACAATTATTTGGTGAATCAGAAGGAAAGTGCGGAAAAGGCTTATTGCCAGATTCTGCAACATTCACGACCGATTTACATTCTTTAGGTCAATTCATTCAAGAAGGCACGCATTCCTTCTTTGAAACGACATTGCATTTAACTCATCACCGTCATTGGATCAAAGTTCCTCATGATGAAGAAAATCTTGATAACTTGAATTTCGTTGAGGGAATGGGTTTAGGAAGCGTTCAAGATAAAGCCTTTGAAGGCACTCTTGAAGCACATACAAAAGTTGGCGGAAACAATAACATTGTTCTTGAATTAGATAGAATGAATGCCTATAACCTTGGTTATCTCTTCTACTGGTTTGAAAAAGCCTGCGCGATGTCTGCATACCTCTTAGGAATCAACCCATTTAACCAACCTGGTGTCGAAGTCTATAAGCGCAATATGTTCCATCTTTTAGGCAAACCTGGTTATTGATTCTTTCTAGAAAATTCCGTATTTAAGGCATTTTAAGGGCCTTCGAAAAAAATCTTAAAAAATTTACGATATTTGATTGACTTAAAAATAGTCGTTAAGTATAATAGTCAAGCACGTTTTAAGCGAGCACCATGTGGATGCTTAGCTCAGCGGGAGAGCATCGCCCTTACAAGGCGGGGGTCGTAGGTTCGAACCCTATAGCATCCACCATCTCTTAGTAAAAATGTGCATGACTGAAATTTGGGCGAATAGCGAAGTGGCCAAACGCGGCTGACTGTAAATCAGCTCCTTCGGGTTCGGTGGTTCAAATCCATCTTCGCCCACCATCTCTTTGGTTCCTTGGGGTGTAGCCAAGCGGTAAGGCAACAGACTTTGACTCTGTCATACACTGGTCCGATCCCAGTCACCCCAGCCAATAACCTCCTCCGTTAGCTCAGTGGTAGAGCACTTGACTTTTAATCAAGGGGTCGAGAGTTCAAGTCTCTCACGGGGGACCAAACAATTAGTGCCCGAGTGGCGAAATGGTAGACGCAAAGGACTTAAAATCCTTCGGGCGAATAACCCATGCCGGTTCGACTCCGGCCTCGGGCACCAACAATGCTAGATTCATCCTGAAAGGGATGTTTTTTTGTTCTTTAAGCGCCTTTAAAGCTTTAATTTGGTTTGCAAATCGTTGCTCGAACGATTTTAAATGGACGTTTAATAAGCAGATTGAAATTTTACTTGGAAGAGATGAAAATTGAATCCAGTAGATTTATTCTAAAGGATGAATATGAAATTGAAAGTAGGCGATCCGGTAATTTATAGGGAAGATTCATCCTTTGCTACAGCTTTTGATTTTAATGTTGAACCGCTCTACATAGTCTTCGATTTAACTTCAGGATGCAGTTTTTTAAGTTCATACAAAAAAAGAATTTCTTATTAAAAAAGGCTATATTTACGTTGTCTCCAACATAAGGGAAGATTGTGGTAGTGGCCATCTTGGTGGAATCGATTTTGTTAAAGAGTCTCAGCTAAAACTATATGAAGAAAACGATCCTGATGTAATGTCGTTTTATTACGATGCAAAAAAAGAGTTGGATGAGGAAATAAAAACTCGTTCACGATTGAAATGACTATTTTAGGAATACATACAAAGATTAATTGATAAAAACTAGCTAACGAATAGCTAACTGTAACTTCACATATCATAATTAGCGTTATAATTTGTAGTGCCTTAAATTGAAAAAAACACTTCAATATGGTTATAATTAGATATGCTTACTAAAGAACAGAAAAAACAGGCCAGGGCCTTTAAAAAAGAAGAGCGTGAAATTAAACGCGCTAAAGAGATTGCTCATTGTAGAGGATTCAAAAACTTTTGGTGGTGGTTTTTCGGTTTCATGTCATCTTTTATAATCACTGGAACGGTAGCCGCTGTATGCGTTTGCGTTATTCCGATGAGCACATATGTTGGAAAAGATGGCAAATATGTTGATGAAGACACGTCTAATCAAACTCTTTTGCAATTCTTAATGAATTATAAGAACTATTCTGTTTCTAATTTTCCAATAATCAAGGAAGCCCTTCAAAAATTAGTTACAAGTGCAGGGCTTGATAAATATGTCACGGTTGATTATGACAAATTAGCTGATGCCTTAACTTTTGATGTTTCTAAAATCTCATTCGAATATTTATACAAGAACTGCATCGATATCATCTGCACGGTTGATACGCTTAATTTAGGCAGCTTGCTTGGTGATTTCGCAAATCTTTCCATCATGAATGAAAATACATTGGTCGAAGGAGAAATAGACACAACAAGCGAATCTTTCAAAGCCTACATGTATTATTATCTCGATGATGATGGAACGCTTAGACGTGCTTTCGATGATGATAAGAAAATGGTTGAAGAAGCTATCGGAAAACCACTTTATTATCCTGCTTTAAGAAAGATACCTGTTGATGAATTAATCAATGTTTTGCCAAATAGAATTGGCCAAGAGAAAGTTCTTAACGTCATTAGAATGGTTACGACCGTTGAAAAGGATTCCATTTTTGAAAAACTCTTTGATGGATATACTATTGAAGGAATGGGCTCCTTTGATGTAAATACAGTTCATTTATGCGATCTTATTGCGATCACTGATACCAATCGCTCAATGTTCAATATCATTTGCTCAGCGATTAAATTAGAAGATGGGAAAGAAAAACCAACTCCTGAAACATTAACCGTCGGAGATCTTTCCTCCCTTGATATCAATAACGCTCATTTAGTTGATATTGTTGAACCTGGCGAAAGCAACGAAGATTTATATCGTATTTTAGTAGACGCCACCGGCAAGAAAGAAGAAGATATCCTCATTTCAGACGTCATGAACGCTAAAATTGATAAGGTTAAGTTATCTACATTATTACCTTATGAAGGAAATGAAAAACTTGCTGATATCCTTGCATCTGCGACAGGCATAGAATATGAATTGATTTCCATGAATGATCTAAAGAATAAGGAAACTTTTGATATTAACGAAATTCCGTTGAATATTATTATTACTGATTTTGACGAAAACCTTAAAAATATACTCGTAAAAGGCTATGGGGCTGATTCCTTTGATGACCTTACAATCGGCACCTTAAATTCCACATTTGATATGAATCTAGTCAAGATTAGCGATGCTATGCCGAATTTAAGTGGTGATATAAAGGATATCCTCGTTAGCGGTTGCAGCGGTGATAGCAACAAATCATATGAAGAATTAACCTTTAGTGATCTCAATAATTTCAAAATCGACAACGTTCCGCTTTCCTTAGTTATTAAAAAAGACTCAGAGGGGACGAACGATAAATTAATTAATATTCTTACTGAAGCATGCCCAACAAAGAACTCCTTCGATGATATGGTTGTTGGAGATTTATCTAATGGCTTTAATATCGACAATGTTCGTTTACTTACTGTCTTAGGTGAGAATGATAATTTATTTGATATTCTTCAAGATGCAACGGGAATTAACAAGGAAGAAATTAAAATTTCTGACCTTTCAGGTTTTTCGCTCGATAATGTTCATTTATCAACCGTTATAAAGGAAGACACAGGTAATAAGATCCTCGATGCCTTACGTAAAGATGATGACGTAACTCTTTCAAACATTGGCACAAAGATCAATGACATGTATATTTATGATTTTTATGGTGATCAATGTTTCACTCTAGATTCATCTAATGCGGCATTCCCTGATGACCATTATGTCAAAGGAACTGATGCTAATGGCCTTGTGACATTCACATTAGATACGGATGGAGATTATACTGGCGATTATTACGTTTCAAAAAATACGGGCTTCCTTGGATTGCTTTGCTTCACTGTAACTGATTACGATCTAACGAACGGCAAACCAAACAAATACGTTCAATCTGATTATAAATATATCGATTTGGAATCTAACTCCAATACGAATAATGTTATTGAGAATGCGACCATCTACCAATTGATTGCAGCTGGCGCGATTGCTAACAAAGAAGATGGTGGTTACGCTAACAGTGTCTTAAGAATGACAATCAAACAAATTCTTGATGTTGTTGCAGCTCTTCCGTCGTATTGATTGAATTAGCAAACATAAGAAAAGAACTGGTTTTCGCCAGCTCTTTTTCGATATTTGGATTTTTATTCGGCAACTTTTGCTAAGGCGTCTTCTGCCATAAAGCCTCTTTTTTGAAGACGTATTGTACCTAGCATAAATAACGCTTGATAAACGATATTTACGGAAATAGCAATCCAGTTGGCTTTGAATGAGGCTTTAGTAGAAAGATAGCCCATTGCAACCATGAAGATGATAGCTACCCCAAAGAATATTGCGGATAAGATGTCTTTCCTTCTTATGGAAATGATAACAAGCATGACTAAACTTCCGGCCGCACCAATTATCATCATCACGATAAATGGCATTGTATTGTTATATTCAGGCAAGCCATCAGTTGAAGCAAGAATAGCAGTGGCAATAAACGGAAACGTTCCTATGGCCTGAACCTTAGTGTATTTCTTGTTATATTTAGTGAACATTCCAATAAGAGCGATAAGCATCAAAGCAAAGCCAATTGACTGAGTTGAAGTAAATTGCTTATCTAAAATGGTGTATGTATACCCACTAATGCCAATTATTAGCTTATGCATCGCTTTAAGGAAGCCAGCGGCAAAGACCATAATTGAACCAGCGGCAAAGAGGGCATAATTGCCTTTTACCATCTTGTTATAAAGACAGCGTTGAAGGATTATTGCACCAACTAGGAAGAGCGTTATTGGCACTAAATCATAAAGAGCTTGAAGGATTATTGCCCAGGATGAAGATTCATATATTGCCGCATAACTTGTATCTTCCGCGGCTTTTTGAAAGAAATTGATAAACGTGTTCATTTGACCCAGTTCCATCCTTGTAAACTCTTAATCGGAATTATATGCATGAGGATTGGGGTCTTTTTGACGTAGGCTTGATATTCAGGATCGTTACCATAATTTTTCATTTGTCTTTTTTCTAGACGTTTTGCACCAGATAACATGACATAGATAATCATGATCCAGCCAAAGACGGCAATAACCCATTCCCACCAGAAAGACATAGCAGAAGCCCCGCTAACAAGGACGCCAGTCCAGAAGAGAATCTCACCTAAATAATTTGGGCAACGAACGAAACGATACAAACCAGTGTCGACAAATCTATTTGGATTAACTTTTTTTGCGGCGGATTTTTGATAATCAGCAAGCGATTCGATAAATAAGGCAATAACCATGATTGCCGCACCAATAATCGGGAAAACTAAATCAAGAATATTATTTGTTGTAGCATAATCAACCCCACCAATTGCTCTATAAGAAATTGGAGCAATTTGGCAAACATAGAGAACTACGACTGAAATCCAAATCGTTGCTTTGACGAATATTGGCATTTTCTTTTCGGCTTTACCTGCAACATTTCCTAAAGTTTTACGATATGAAGCAGATTTGATTTCTCTAAATAAAAGGAATCCAGATAACCTGCAGCCATAAAGGATTAGCAATGCAACAAGGACATATTCCGCGATCCCTAATGCTGGGATATATCCAACTAAGGACATTACAAGTAAGGAGATAGCCATTCCAGCCACGGCAAAGCCATAGCCAACAGACATGAAGTAAACGAATTTAGCAAAGCCTATCGCGCAACATATCGCTGCAACTCCAGCTAGAATTCCTGTTACTATCCAAATGAGTTCCATTATTCTCCCTCCTTTTTGTAACGGGATTTAATGTATTCTTTGAATGAAAGTTTTCCATATTTGTCTTCACCGACTAAATCATGAGTAAGAGTCCATTTAGAGAAACGAACGATTGGGCCTTTGCCATTATTTTCTTTCTCCGCTTTACGAATGATCAAGTCAAAAAGGAAGACTGGAGCACGAGATATTTTTACTTTCTTGCCTGCTGCTTCAAAGAACATTTCAGCGATTTGCTTGTAGGTATAAGTTTCGTTTCCTCCAACGTTATATGTTTTATTCGTATCATTCAAATGGATGAGGATGAATTCTGCTAAATCGCTTGTGTCAATGACGTTAGCGGGATAATCCTTATGCCCTAAAAGAGTAACTTTGCCCTTTTCTATCATTGGCATGAAAACTTTTGCAATGTCATAGAAATAACCTGTTGGACGATATATGACATATTCTAGGCCTGACTCTTTTAGTTTTTCTTCGAATTGGTGCTTCGCTTCAAGCATAGGAACGCTTGGATCAGTATCGCATTTTATGACCGAAACGTAACCGAATTTTTTAACACCGGCTTTCTTAGCTTCAGCAAGAAGATTAAGATTACCATTTAAATCGATGTCATAGTTGCTTAATGTTTTTGATGCACTAACTAAGCCAACGGTTGTTATAACCGCATCCGCACCATCGCATGTTCCTTTTAGTGTTTCAGGCTTAGTAACATCTATTTGATGAAAGACATATTTTCCTTTGATTGAAGGAATGTCCTTTTCCTTTATATCTAATGCAACAACCTCATCCCCTCTTGCTATAGCAGCTTTAAGAATATCGGCGCCTAAATTTCCGAATGCGCCTGCAATAACTAGTTTCATTATTTGTCCTTTCCTTTCTCTTTTGCGCGTTTATCGTTGATGATTTCCATCTCTTTTGCCGTTATGAGTTTAACGTTATGCTCTTCAGCCCATTTCACGCATCCTTTTAAGGCTGTTGGAAGGAAGATTCTTGGAACCTTAACAAGTTTTGCTAAAGCATCATCGGTGAATTTGACATCTGTTTGAAGTCTTTCTGCCGCATATCTAACACTAGAGACTGATGTTTCACGCATCGGAAGAAGTTCTGGGTGAGGTTTTTTGAATCTTGAGCACCAGAAATATTTGGAATCGCGGTAACCAAAATCGGTTGGAACTTTAGGGAATCCTGAAGCGGTAACGCCATTAACGATCGTGTTGTAATATTTCTCTTTCATTAAAATACGATCGATTCTAAGAATGAAATGAGCGCCAAATTTTGATGTAATACCATTGAAATCATGATATGGCTCAGGGTAGCCGTTTAATTCGCCTGGTTTGTCATCTTGAGCGTTATCTAATTCCCTCATCCAACTGCATTCGATTACTTGGAAAGATTGCTTTACAACTTTTGGGAATTTCTCATTTGGATGATCTTTAGCCATTTCGCCATCTTCGAGTTCAAAGATACAATTCTTCATTTTTTCTTCCGTCGTATCTCCTGGCCAACCCATTCTTACTGCTTCCTTGAATAATTTCTTGTCGTCAGGAATGAAATTAAGTGTGCATTTCCCTGTTCTAAGAATATTTTGGGCTGTGTTAGAAGAGTTACGGCATTCTAGAATCATCGCGTAGTATTTCTTGCCCGCAATATAATATGGAGCAAGCAAAGAATAAGGACCTAGGTTTGTTTCTCCATTCTCCGCAAGTGTGCCAACCATTGCAACTGGCATTGGGAAGAACAAAGAAGTTTGATAGAAGTTGTCCTTTGCTTCTAATATTTTGAAATCGCTCATTTTTGATTACCTCCTATAAGCAATTTGTTTAACGAATCTTTTATGTCATCAAAAGGAAGCTCATAAGTCGATGAAGCTTGAATTAATAGCAAGCAAGCGACATAACGGTCTTTGCTTTCTGCAACGATTGAAAATTTATTTTCTGCATTAACAACAAATTTTTCGATGTTTTTTGCGAATGCGTCGTGTCCAAAATGAATCTTAAAACGTATTTCTGCAGGGATTTGGATTGAAAAAAATAACTCTTTGTGATCTTGATAGAAAGCGCATATCGAAGAATAGATTGTCTCTAAAGAAGCGGAAAATGATGGGGATTTTTCGATTTTTTGATTTATTTGAGTTTCCACCAAAGACCATTCTTCTAAGAGAATTGCAGCAAGAATACTCATCTTGTTAGGGAAATAGTTGTATATAGTCCCAACACCATAATTAGTCTTCTTTGCAACATCTCTCATCGTAAGAGAATTAAAACCTTTTTCAGCAATGATTTCTTTTGTGCAGGAAATGATATTCTCCCTGACGTTCTTGATTATCTTAGGCATTTTACCCCCTTTTTTATGAACATGTTCATTTAGATTATAGCAACAAGAAAAAGATTATCAATATTTCGGTGAATTATTACCGATTTATTGATAATGATATAATCATTCGAAGAAAAAAGATGCCTTAGAGTGGCATCTTGTTAGTGTTTATATAGGTGCAGAAGCGGATCTCGTGCCCATTATCGAGGAGAGGCTCGCCTTCTTTTTCCAATTTATAGGAAAGATTCTCATCGACATTGGGGAAGAATACTTCGGCTTCACCATCTTCATTCACCTTTGTTAGATAGATTTCATCATAATAAGGAAGCATTTGGGAATATATCGAAGCCCCGCCAATAACATAGACATCTCCTTCAAGAAGATGCTCTTTTATTGCTTTTTTGAAATCTTCCATTGAGTGAACATTAATGACACCTTCATAGTTATGTGTGGTATCGCCTGATAAAACGATATTCGTTCTGTTTTTTAATGGCTTTGAATTGGGGAATGATATCAAAGTGTTTTCGCCCATTGCTACGACATGACCGGAAGTAGTTTCTCTAAAGAATTTCATATCAGCAGGCAATTTGAAAAGAAGGTCATTTTTCTTTCCGATGCCGAATTTTGAATCACAGTGTAATATTGCTCTTAATTTATACATATTAGATAGCCACAGGAATCTTTTTTCCTAATTTCTCAAATTCATAATCTTCTAATTCGAATGAATCAACGGTGAAATCATAGAAGTTGATTATGTTCTTATCCATGATTAGTTTTGGAGCGGGATGTTGAGGTTTTTCCATGACTTCCTTAACTAAATCAATATGGCGATCATATAAATGGGCATCAGATATGACATGAATAAGCGTGCCTGCCTTTAATCCAGAAACTTGAGCAAACATCATTAATAGTAATGAATACTGCAAAACATTCCAATTATTAGCCGTAAGCATATCGTTAGATCTTTGATTTAAGATGCCATTTAACGTATCTCCCGAAACATTAAATGTCATTGAATAAGCACAAGGGTATAGATGCATCTCATGAAGATCATCGAAATTATAGATGTTTGTCATTATTCTTCTTGATGCAGGATTGTGTTTCAAATCATATAGAACTCTATCAACTTGATCAAACTCTCCTTCAGGATAGATTGATTTCTTGCCTAGTTGGTAACCATATGCTTTGCCAATTGATCCAGTTTCATCAGCCCAAGAATCCCAAATATGTGAATGGAGGTCATGAACATTGTTAGATTTCTTTTGCCAAATCCAAAGAAGTTCATCTAAACAATTCTTAAAAGCGGTTTTTCTAATCGTTAAGATTGGAAGTTCTTCTTGAAGGTTGTAACGATTGACAATTCCAAACTTTTTAATCGTGTGAGCTGGTGTTCCATCATCCCAATGAGGACGGACATTGCAATTAGTGTCCCAAACACCTTCAGTTAATATTTCTTTACAATTATCAATAAAAATTTGATCTGCGCGTGACATAATAAAACTCCATATTTAATACCTAATAATGATACAAAGTTCTGAGCGAATTAGATACATTAAATAAAGGTATTTATTTCTTGATATTAGATTGATGAAAATGAAAGATGAACTGCAAAATAATGGGGTTTTGACAACGAAAATTGAATTTTAGGGAATCAACTTCAAAATTAAGAAATTGAAATATCTATGGCAAAACCCACGTATATGAAAAAAACTAAAACTATTTTTCAAATAAAAATCTAAATATTTATATTTATCTGTAAAACCGAGGCAGATTTGCTCTGCTAGTTGGTCCAACGTTTGCCTTATTACAAAATTAGTTTGCAATATAAAAAATGATTTACCCATCGAAATATTTATACTGGTAGTAAGGACTATATCGTAAACACAAAAAAAGAATTACGCGCCAAGCCGCGTTATGTTCCTGCAGAAGACCTACTTTTGTGTCAGAAACAAGAGCCGTGAAAGTCTGTTCTTTTGGAAATAACACGATAAAGATCACAAGTAACTTCTACGGGATTAAGGAAAACGTCAAGGATGAGGCCATGTAACACCCTATGGTTGAGGATAAGGTGGATAGATAAAGTCGAAGATCGTTTTGATAAAATGGGGCCGTCCTTACACATTCAATTACAAATTTTCTACAAAAATAGTTGCGAAATACACGCAAAATGAAAACATCAGCCTATCCCATAACGGGACCGTGCAGAGGGCTAACCAATCTAGTGACACGGGAAATGCATTAGCTGAAGTTTACGCCAATAATGTAAGCAAAGAAACGAAAAATGTCAAATCGGGGGCAAAAAGGATACCGTTAGTTTTTTGTAGGTAGCAAACAAAAAAAGGAAAGTTCCACAATGTTAACTGCTATACAAACAAGAGGACTTTCCGTGAATCTTCTAACATCAGATCAGGAGACTTTTGACAGCTTTCTTTTGAAAATTGTGTCAAATGTTCTGATGATGTTATAAAAGATTGTGTTACACTGAAGTTAGAAGAGAAACTAAATGGACAAGCAGAAATCACAGCCAAATACATCAACGAAAGATACCTGGATAGAGGATCTAGAGAAATTTTTTACGAGCCTAGGGATAAGATACGAAAGCCCGGAGGAATCGGAGAAGGACTGGGAGAGGATATTCAAAGAGGACAGGGAGAAAAGACAGAAGGCGAAAACTGGTAAATGAATCCAGTCCATCAAGAAGTTTTTTCGAAATGATCAATTTAAATCTCATAAATTGAGATACTATCGTTGATTATCGTATTAAAAATATAATGACATTTTAAAGTACAAAAAAATCCCGAATTTAATCAGGATTTAATTCAATGTTGGTGCGGGAAATCGGAAGGGAAGATATTGACTGCATTTTCACATATTTTCACAAGTTGGCTTTTCATCGCCATCTTATTTTTACACTGTCATATATTTTCACTTGCTTTCCTACATTTTCTCGGCTATTTTGCGATTCAGTGCACAGTTGGCTCAGCTTTGGCCCTTTCTAGCCATGAGATTTTTGATTGACTCCCTGTTTGTGTGGGCGTAGACGTCCATCATCATGCTCGGCGAGTGCCCCAGGAACTCCGCGGATGCCTTGACTTCCTCCTCGTTCCTGCAGAGCATCACCAGCTCCGTCGCCTTCCTATGGCGCGCGCTGTGTGGGGTGGTATGGGGCAATCCGGCCTTCCTCTCGGCCTTCGCCCACTCGTTCCTGAAATCGTTGAAGGACATCGGCCTCTCGCCGTTGGGGTATCTTTTTGAGTGGAAGAGGTAGGCGGCCTCCCCGTTGCCCTCTTTCCTTTTGTATTCCCTGAGCATGCCGACGACCCAGTCCTCAAGATAGCAGTTCCTGTATGAGGCGCCGGTCTTCAGCTCCGTCGTCACCATGCACCCGCCGTCCTTTATCATCTGCTTGCCTATCCTTATCTCCTGGTTGGCCCAGTCGACGCAGTCCCACGTGAGCGCGAGGAACTCGCCCAATCTGGTGCCCAGGTAGAAGAGGAGCGAGAGCATCACCCACTCGGATGAGCCCTTCTCGCATGCGCCAAGGAACCTCCTCACCTCATCATCGCCCCAGACCGCCCTCTCAGGCGCTGGGGCCTTTGATACCTTGAAGTTGTCGAGGATGCCCATTATCGAGGCGTATTCCTCGCTGGAGATGACCTTCTCCTTCCTCCAGCATCCCTCCATGAACCTCCTGACGTCCGAGAGGAGCTTGTTCTTCGTGTCAGCCCTCGGCGAGCTTTGGGAGGAGAAGCGGGCATACCATCTTGCGACCTTCTCCTCGGTGAGCTCTTTCCTTGCGGGCGCATCAAGGTCGAAGCCAGGGAGGAAGTGCCTCTCCATCTTCTTCCTTATGGCATAGGCGTACTGCCTCGATTTCTTGCCAGCCATGTCCCTGAAATACGCCTCCGAGACCTGGCGGAGGGTCTTCTCGCCGTACCTGCTCGCCCTCATTTTGTCGAACGCCCTCTCGATCTCATCGCCCATAGCCATCTTGGCGTCGGCTATGGTCTCGAAGCCCGCCTTGTAGACGTGGAGCCTTATGCCGTCCCTCTGCACGAAGCGGTCTATCGCATACCCCTCATTGGTCTTCTTTATGTATTTGGCCATCCTTTGCCTCCTTCCTGATCCTATTGATCTCCTTCATTATCCTGTTGAGCTTGCCTATGTCGTGGATGCTGAGGAGCGCTATCTCCATCCTCGCCCTCATCCTGAGAAGCTCGATGTCCTCCTCGGGGGTCTCGCACTTGCCCAGGAGCGTCTCCTCCGATATGTACAGCCTCTCGGATAGGAGGATGATGTTGGCCTTCCTCAGTCCCTTTATGTCCCCGCTCTCCCATCTCGCTACGGTGGAGTTGCTCACGCCGACCATTTTCGCCAATTGCCTTTGCGAGAGGCCAAGTGCCTCCCTCCTGCCCTTTATCAGGGCGCCTATCATTTCCTGATCCATGTTTATTTTCCTTTTGCTGAGCAATATGCGTTTATGAAATTATCTATAACATCCAAAGTCTCTTTGTCTTTTATGGATTCTAATTTGGATTCTAAGCGGAGGCGTCTTGATACAATTTCCATATCTTCTGTGGTCGTTTCTTCTGAAAGGCCAAGTATGGTTTCGACTGGTATATATAAATATTTGGATAATAGATAGATCTGAGCTCGTCTTATATCTTTTATTTGTCCACTTTCCCAACGAGATATAGTGCTTTGGTTAACGCCTATCCTATTTGCCAATGTAACTGAACTCATCCCTAACTCCTTTCTTCTATTTCTTATTAATTCGCCGATTTTTTTATCTTGCATTCTGATACCTCCTGTAATCATTTTAATTAATCACAAAAAAATAACAACAAATATTATGCATAAAACATAAAAAAGTTGTTGCAATATATTCAAATATGCATATAATTTGATTATGCGAAATGCATAATTTAAAAGGAGAAGAGATGAACGAGAATTTATTCAACGCAGCAATGGCCGCGAAAGGTATGACGAGAGAAGATTTAGCTCAAAAGTTAAGTATTTCTCGCAATTCCTTAACTTTAAAGATTAAAAGAGGAGGTGATTTCAGAAGAGATGAGATTGCAACCATGTATCAAATTTTCGGAAAGAAATCTGTTGATGCTTTTCTTTATGCATAAAAATATGCGTAAAGCATAAAAATAAAATAGGAGATTCAATATGATAGAAAACAAAGAGACACGCAAGGACAGGCTCGACCTGGAGCTCTCCCTTCTTCAGAAGGGGAAATGGGGCTTCAGGGACGTCATGTCCTACTACCAGGTGGGCAAGAACGTGGCCTACCAGATCATCAAGACCGCCATCAAGAGCGGTGGCCAGCCGGATGGGGACCCGACCATCTCGGCGTTCAGCAAGGCGGTCATCAAGACCCACGACGGAAGCACCCCGGCCGAGGAGATCGAGAAGAGGGCGATAGAGAGGAAATACCTATGAGGCACCTTCCACCGAACTGCGAGCGATACAGGACCAGGGATGAGTGGCTAAAGGCAAGAGCCCACTCGATAGGCGGGAGCGATTTGGCCCTCATATTGGGCAAGGCGAAATACGGAACCTTGGACGACTTGTACGACCGCCTCACCGGCAAGCCCCAGAAGCCTGAGACCGTCACAGACAGGATGGCGGAGGGAACCCTAACGGAATCCTCGATAAGGAAGCTCTTCAGCTTCGATCTCAAGAAAGAATATGAGGTCATTGAGCCGCCAAAGAGAGGCAACTGGCTATGGAGGAACCCCGCATATCCGTTCATCCATTGCTCACCGGACGGGATACTCAAAGAGAGAGCCACCGGAAAATTCGGCGGTTTGGAGATCAAGAACGTCGAGGTCATAAAAACAGAGGACCGCGAGATATGGGATGGCAACAGGGTGCCTGACCAGTACTTCTGGCAGTGCATACAGTACCTCCTCGCGATACCGGAGCTCGACTTCGTGGTGCTCTATGCCCACCTCAAGCGCTTCACCAAGGTCGGGGATGATTGGCGGTTCATATACGCCGAGGACAGGCCGTACATCATCAGGAGGGCGGATGAGACCACCGAGAGGGCGCTCACGATAGCGCTCTCGAACGAGGCCTACTTCATGAGAAGGCACGTGGGGGAGGGCAAGAGGCCCCCTCTCACCATAAAGCTATGAAAGGAGAAAGAGCATGGAAGAGAAGGAATTCGAGATAGAGTGCGTCAGCGACGGCAAATCCGTCAGCCTCGCGTCCTATGAGGCGCTCAAGGCGTTCACGCTGGGGAGATGCGACGAATACAGGAAGAGATGCCCCGAAGCGATAGCCGATGAGGCCCAGCTCAGGGAGGCCAAGGAGGCAAGGGCGTTGCTCAACAAGACCGCCAAGGCGATAAACGACCGCAAACTCGCCGAGATAAGGGACCTCACGGGGTCGTTCACGGAGCAGTGCAAGGAGATATGCGACCTCATAAAGGCGACCGCATCGCTCTATGACGAGAGAATCAAGAGCTATGAGGGCCACGAGCCAAGGGAATCGATTGCCGTGAAGGGAACGAAGGCCCAGATGGACAGGCTCGAGAGATATTTGAGGAAGAACAACTACGACTATTCAAGGAAAGAAAGCTAAAGGAGAGAAAAGAACATGTCAAACGAAATAACAACAAGAAAACCGACGATGAGCGCCATCTTGGCCTCAAACGGAATCAAGGAATTGGCGAACAGCCTATCGCTCACGCCAAAGCAGATCAACAAGGCGAAAGGCGCGGCGCTCGCGTTGTCAAGCAACCCAGCGCTATCCAAATGCGACCCGTTCTCATTGGTCAAATACTGCTTCGAGACCGCCAGATACGACTTCGGCAGGGATGACTGCATCTACCCGGTGCCTTATTACGACAGCCACACTGGGACGACGAAGGTGCAAGCACAAATCGGATTCCGCGGATTCCGCGAATTGGCTTACCGATCAGGGCTCTATTCCGAAATCAACGCCTCGGTCGTCTACGAGGGCGACAAGGTCAAGAGAGACCGTGAGACGGGCGAGATAAGCGTGGAGTTCTCCGATGACGTCAGCTCGATGGATGGGGCGATAGTCGGCTTCCTCGCCTTTGCGAAAGACAAGGAAGGCAAGATCATCTCCACCGTCTACATGTCCAAGAGGAAGATGGACGAGCACAGGGATAGATACTCCAAGAGCAAATCGACCGGGCCTTGGGCTGCCTCATATGAGAAGATGGCGCTGAAGACCGTCATCAAGCAATTGTGCGGCCAGATCTCGACCTCACCGCTCATGGAGGAGGCGATAAAGCTCGACCAATCCGTGCTTGGCGGGAGCGGCGAGGCGGACAAATACCTCGATAACCCAATCTCATTCCCTGATGAGAAGCCCGCTGTCGAGGCCCTCTCGCTCGATGGGATGGACCTCCCTGACTTCGACCCTCTCACGGGGGAGGCTGGAAACGATGGCTCTGACAGATAGGGAGAGGCTCATCTACTCGATAATCGCATGGCACTCCAAAAACGACCCGAAGGGCTATGCGACGCAGAAGGAGATAGTGGATGAGGTCAACTCGGCGATGCCGGGCGAGCTCCGGTGGAACGAGGGCTCGGCCTCGCATGACCGTTGCTTCCCGATCTGGCATGCGATAGCGAGGATCAACCAGAGCGAGGAGGCCGAGAAGATAGTCATAATGGATGACTTCAGGTACTGGCTCGCGACCGCCGATGAGGCAAAACACTATGCCGAGTGCCTCAGGTCATCGGCCCTCAAGAAGCTCAAAAGGGCATCGGACGTGATGAGGAAGTACCGCATGGACGGGCAAGGCGACCTCGACGGGAACTTCAGGGAGGCGTTCGCATGAGGGAGGACTGCGTTTGGCTCAAGATGGGCGTGTGCCTAGACCGCAGGTGCGATGGGTGCAGGGCGCACCTCGCATCCGGCTCCATGAGGGGCAGGGAGCTTTATGAGAGGCATAAGAAGGAGGTCGTGGAGGCCGTTTCGCCGGTCATGAGGAAGTACCGCTCATGGCTCGCCAGATACAAGAGAAACGGGTACAGGGAGGAGGACAAGGCATGAGCGAGGACATGACGGCCAAGCAGGCGGAGAAGGCGCTGAAGGAGTTCATCGCCACGGCCTACACGAGGCGGATGGGCGCCGATGAGTGCATAACGGCGATAGACGCCCTCGTGAAATTGAATCTCAAAGCTGAGAGGCAGGACCATTTAATGGAGCTTCTCGAGAAAGGGGAGGTCACATTCGGCAGGAGGAAGAGAAAATGACGATAATCGAGGCACTTGAGGCTTTGAAAGCCGGCAAAAGGATAAAGGTAACAGGGAAAGAAGCGGGGGAAAAGATGCTTCCGCTTAGGCTTAGGCCAACGGAAAAACCGCCAGTCCTTTATTGCAGGAACGGAAAAATCATGGCTGAAGGCGTGGGCGAAATCATATTCGCTTTCGAGGATTTGAACAAAGACGTCTACGAAATCTACGAGGAGTCCATTCTCGATGAAGGCGAGAGGGAGTACCTGTCGGTTTTCCTGAGGCCGTTCAGAGGAAGAATCATCTCCCTGGAGAAAATCCCCACCGAGAAATCTGGCTTTGAGAAAATCGAGATGACAGTACGCAGCAAGAACCCTTGCTTAGCATTCGAGGTCGCATGCCTGCCCTGTTTCGAAAAAGGCACGATGTACGAAAGGATGGAGCTTGGCAGGGAATACAAAGTTGAGGAGCTTAGACTCTTCGGAAAGGAGACGGGAGAATGACATTGGAGGAATACGCAATTGACAGAATCAGGAAGCTTGAGGCGGAGGTCGACGACCTGACCGCCCAGCTGAAATCCGAGAGGAGGGAGAGGGAGACCGTGAGCGAGACCCTCCAGGAGCTCAAGGACGAGCTCTGCGGAATGATTGAGGAGATAGGCGACGCGACCCTCTACCAAGGCGAGTGGACGCAGTGCATAACCCTCTACAAGAGGGATTTCAGAAAGAGCAAGACGCCGCTCATATACGAGCTCCTCAAGGTGCGCTACGAGGACATAAAGGAAATCTCAGAGCACATGGACGAGGACCTCAGGGAGGAAGAGGAATGACACCGAAGGAGAAAGTATCGGCTTTCATCGAGAGGAATCTCAAATCCGAAAGGGATAAATACGGATGTGGGATGAAGAATTCCTACTTCGATTGGGATAATTTCAAGGATGAATGGGAGAACTTCGAGACGGTGAGCGAGAACGCCGATTACCTGCTTAAAGAAGTAAACCTATTAAGGAAATATCTTGATGAGAACCACAGAATTGAGGATTTCAAGGAATGGAGGAGAAAGAATGACGACAAATGAGGCATATGAGGCTATCAAAGCGGTATTGTACCCCATGCTCATGAGCGAGGAGACCGTGAAGGCCGTGATAGGCCTTGAGACCCTCATGGACAAGGCGAGGATGCACGATGCGGCGGTAGGAGGGGATGGCAATGGCGACGTACACAGCGTATGACCTCGTGGCGAACACGAGCGTGACCGTCTCAAGCGAGGCCATCTTCGGCATCTGGGAGGAGAGGGCCCAATGGCAGTTCTCCGAGTTCAAGGAGGCCGACCTCCCGCACAAGGACGGCACGATGGAGCATATCGAGTGCTTCTACGGAAAGGACGGCAGGCTTGCATTGGTGCTCAGGAAGATATGGGGCCCGAAGGAGGGGAAGGATGAGAAGAAGTGACTATTTGATATGGGTTATGATTGACAACCCAAGATACCTGAGAGTCCAAATCGACGACGTCCCCAACGATTATGAGATTTGGGAGGCTCAGAAGGAATTCGTCGAGAAGGGCTATATGGTGAGGGATTTCACCGAAGAGTGGGGGAAATGGACCATGGAGGTATACAAAGCCGATGGAGTTTGCGATTGGGTCATAAACCCGATAAGCGGTGATGGCATGACACAGGAGGACGAAAAAGATGGCGCACGGGAATGAATATCAGAAGGAGCGGAAGTATTTCTACCTCAAACTCCCTAAAAACTGGTTCAAGAACGCCAGGATCAAGAAGCTCAGGAGGATAGCGGGAGGGGACACCTACACGGTCATCTACCTCAAGATGCTCCTCATGGCTATGAACCACGGATCCATGATCATCTACGAAGGCGTTGAGAAGACGATCGAGGAGGAGCTCGCCCTCAAGCTCGACGAGGAGGTCGACAACGTCAGGGTGACGATCCAATTTCTCAAGGCTAGTGGGCTCTGGGAGGAGAAAGGGGATGACGTCCATCTCATCGAATGCGACTCGATGATCGGTTCCGAGACTTATCGAAATATCCTATTGAAAGAAAAGAAAAGGTTGAAAAATTTCAACCAAACTTCAACCCAATTTCAACCAATTTCAACGGAGATAGAGATAGAGAAAGATATAGAGATAGATAAAGAGTTAGATAAAGAGAAAGAATTAAAGAAAGAGCAGATGCCATCACCACCACCATCTTCTATGTTACCTAAGGGATGTAAGTAAACATTATGCGCGACATTAATAACTTAAATACTACGAATATTGTAGATAGCACAGATATTCCAGATGACATGGATATTGATGTGGCGGCCTTGCAGGGGCTCTTGGCCGGGTTCATCGGCTATGACAGGGACCGCAGGACGAGGGAGGCCGCCATCGGGCTGGTGGTGGAGGAGGCCGGGAGAAGGTCCTCCTTCGACATATCGCTTCTCAAAGAGAGGCTGGACGGGGTGAGGATATCGGTCGTCCACAAATGCGCCTTCATCGAGAAAAGGATAGCCCCTGAGATAAGGGAGGGCAGGTTCGACCGCAGGCCCATCGAGGATAAGGGGTATCTCTCCTCCAAAAACCTGTTCAGGCGCCTGGATAGGCTAGGCGTGGAGGATGACAGCCCCGACGGCTACGGCCTAGAGAGGGTGGACCACTACCTGAACGCCGTGTGGAGGGGCTCCGCCATAACCATCGAGGAGATCCACGGCTTCACCGAGAGGATGGTCGTGTGGCTCGAGGCGAGGCAGGAGTGGAGGAAGGCATCCAAGGTGCTCGAATTATGCAGGAGGAGCAAGATCCTCGGCGCCCGCATGGACCCCGCAAAGGCGCTTGAGGAGGTCGAGAGAGACGTCGGGGAGGACAAAAGACTGAACAAGGAGATCGATTCATTATGATAGACCAAGAGAGAATGAGGGCCCTCAGGAAGAGGGCGGGGAGAGGGGACTATGACGCGTACGACGAGTACTGCGAGCTCATAGAGGCCGAGCGCAGAAGGAAGAGGGAGAAAGCCAACAGGGACATCCGCGTGGCGTCGCTGACGGGCGACAGGAGGCTCATGGAATCGGCCAGGAAGAGCCTCAAGGACAACTCATAGGAGGGAAGAGGATGAGAGACAAGGAGTATTCGGTCATGAAAGCCGAGAGCGACGAGATAGAGGAGTCATTCAGGAAAGACCTAGCCGCGCTCAGGGCATCCTACCGCGAGAGGTTCGCCAGGCAGGATGAGCTCAAGGCGAGGATGAGGGAGAGGGCGGAGGCGAACGTGGAGGCGCTCAGGAGGGACGAGATCTGGAACATCTACGAGGACGAGAGCGACTACCAGGGCCCGGAGCCGTCCTACTCGCTCTCATTGGTAGCCACCGACGCGGGATGCTTCCAGGCGGTCGCCATAGACGGCCTCAAGCTGGAAAGGCACCTCGACCCGAGGGACTATGGCATGATGAGGGACGGGGTGTGGGGGGACGACGTCGACGACCCGATGATAGGAGCCTACTACCTCATTCGATGGGACGGCAAGGGGCATGCGACGGTCGCAAGCAAGCTCTCGAAGGAGAGGGCCCACGAGCTTGCGCTTGAGCTCCTCGCGAGGGGGAACGGCAATGGATGAGCTCATGTTGGGCGACGCCTACGAGCTGATCAAGGGTATCCCGGACGGCTCCGTGGACCTCATAGTCACCGACCCGCCATACGAGTTCGGCACCGGCGGATGCGACACGGGGCTCTTCAAAAACCGCCGGAACATGGCGAACTCATACAGGGAGATAAGGGAGGAGGGCCTCGACAGGGGCGTGGACGCCATGAGGATCCTCCCCGAGCTCACGAGGGTTATGAGGAAGCCGAACATCTACGTCTGGTGCAACAAGGAGCAGATCCCATCCTACCTCGACTGGTTCCTCAAGGGGATGGGATGCAACTTCGAGATCATCGTGTGGGGCAAGAGGAACCCTCCCCCATTCACGGGGAGCCATTACCTGAAGGACAAGGAGTACTGCCTCTACTTCTGGAAGGGCGTGAGGCTCGACACGAGATACGAGAGGGCGCGCACGGTCTACCTGACGGACATAAACTCCGCGGATAAGAGAAAATACGGCCACCCGACCATCAAGCCGTTCGGGATAATCTCGAACCTGATCGAGAACTCAAGCCGTCCGGGGGGGGTCGTATTGGATCCCTTCATGGGGAGCGGGACGACGTGCGCCGCGGCGAAATCGCTTGGGAGGCATTACGTGGGCTTCGAGCTGAATGAGCGCTACTTCAGGATAGCGCAGGCAAGGGTCGAGGGGACCAGCCAGATAACCAGGAACGCCGACGGCACGCAGTGCGAGCAGGGGACGCTGTTCTGATGGAGTCGGTGAAAGTAAAAAGAGGCCTATGAGGCCGCCAGAAGGAGAGAATGAAAAATGGTAACGAAGAAGAGCAAAGAAGGCAAAGCGATCGAAGAGGCGAAAGCCGAGGAGCCGGCCAAAGACCCGAAGACGGAGGAGCTGGTCAGGCTCGCGAGAAAGGCCAAGGCATTCGACATGCTCGCCGAGAAGATGGCGCTGAACCTGACCGAGAGCGTGTACGCCAAGACGGTCATGCGCACGATGAGGGGAGGCAAGACCGCCTACCTCACCGAGGCCGAGTACGCCTTCATGAAATCGGTGCTTGGGAAATGAGGGGCCTGAGGAGAGAAAATGCTGGCCGATGAGGTGAAGAGGGCCTATGAGGCCATGAGGGGCGCCCCCAATTACAGGGCGTTCAAGGACAGGAAGAGGCACTATGAGCGCTTGCTCAGGGAGGCCAGGAAGGAGAAGAGATGAGAGAGATAACGATGCGCAGCAGCGGCTGCGATGGGATGAGCGTGAGCGAGGGCGAGCTCAAGGACGCCCTCTATATGCTCATCTGCGACAGACGGTCGAGGATAGAGAGGAGCGTCTGCCAGGACGGCACGATACGCATGAGGTTCTACCACAGGAACGGGAACTTCATGGAGTTCGAGATAAGGGAGGGCAAAGAAAGATGAGCGACAGGGAGGCCAGGAAGGCCAAGGAATACAGGATCAGCATGACCAAGGCGGAGATCGCCTACGTGTTCGCGGTCCTCAGCGCGGCCATCGACGGCATGCTCAAGGACAGGAAGAGGGACCCAGGGAGATACATGGCGCGCAAAAGGGCGGCGGACGCGCAGCTCGCCGTACTCGGCCTGGCGGAGACGAGGCTCATAGACAAGCTCGCCTCGCTGGGCTCATTCGACTCGAGGGCGATGACGGAGAGCGAGATGGCCGAGATGGACGAGGGCGTGGCCTATGCCCTATCCTGCATGGTCGATGACGATGACGATGGGCCAAGGGGGAACGAGGCCTGATGGCAGGCAAATGCCGGGCGGTCTACGCCGTGTACAGGGGCGATGAGTTCGTGGACCTTGGCACGGCAGAGGAGCTCCGCGAGAGGACGGGGATGGACGCGAGGCTCATCCGCTGGTACTGCTCCCCGACGTGGCTGAGGAGAAGCGGCGGGCGGGGCACGGTGGTGATCAGGATAGACGACAGGGAGGATGATTGATGACGATAATCAAGAGAAGGATGTTCAAGGTGCCGGGCGAGGCAAGGGGCAAGATGCGCCCAAAGGCATCGGCCTTCGCGGGGCATGCGAGGGTATACACGCCGGCGAAGCAGGTCGAGTACGAGAACTGGGTGAGGCTGTGCTATGAGGGGGAGCACCCGGACGCGGAGCCGATGGACGGCCCGGTGGCGATGAGGATAACCATCAGGATGGCCCCGCCCAAAGGCATCAGCAAGAAAAAGCGCGCCATGATGCTCTCAGGGGGGCTGGTGCCATCGAGGAAGCCCGACATAGACAACGCCGCGAAATCGGTCATGGACGCGCTGAACGGCATCGCCTACAGGGATGACGCGCTCGTCTGGAGCCTCACGGTCACTAAGATCTACGACGAGGAGCCCAGCGTGTGGGTCGAGCTCATGCTCTTCGGCGAGGGGGATGATTGATGGGCATGCTCGATTGGGAGGCCATGGGGGTCAAGAGGGCCACCATCCACATGTCGGTCACCTCGGTGCGCACGCTCCAGGACGGCGCGGAGGAGCGAATCAGGTGGCGCACGGCGGATGAGGCGGCAAGGGCTTTCGGGGTGAGCCGCGACACTGTCTACAGGCTTATCAGATGCGGCGGATGCACAAGGTCGGGGGTGTCCTTCATCGCCGGGAGGCGCACGAGGAAGCGCTAGAATGCCACGGATTTCAAAAAACGGAATGAGAATGAGTAATTTATCAAACGAGTTGCGAACGTTGAAATTTGAGCCCTTTGCGTGGCTCGTGCGTGCCAACGGCCGTTTGACTTGCCGCATCGCCCCGTGGCATAATCACGGCAAAGGAGCGAAAGACATGGATTTCATAAAAGTGCTGCTGTTCCAGCTTGCGACCGCCGCGGTGTGCCTGGCCGCCGCGTTCCTGCTGATAGTCGGGCCGGTACTCTGGAGGGGCTGGGGGCTGATCCTCATCATCCCCGGCATCCCGGTGGCGGCATTGGGCTTCGTGATGCTCAGCGAGCTCTGGGGGGGCTGATGGGCGCGCTCAACGGGTTCCACCTCGTGGGCGTCGCGCTCACCGACCTCTACACGCCATTCCCGAACTCCAAGGCCCCGCAGCAGTGCTTCATCCTCGAGGTGCCCAACGGGGACGCCGCGCCGTTCCGCTTCGCCATCTTCCTGAACCCTTTGAGCAGGCTTGGCGACTTCGCGAGCCTCAAGGGCAAACCCGTCGCCGTGTCGGGGATGCTCAGGGGCACGCCGATGCGCGAGGAGGGCAAAATGCCGATAACCTCCGCCGTGGCCTATGACGTGCGCTTCCTGAGAAACGGCGCGAGGAGGAGGGCGGGCGACTATGAGTGAGCCAAGCGCCGTCCGCGTGGTCGATTCCATCCGCTCGATGGAGCTCGAGCTGGAGGCGGTGAGAGCGGGGCTCAGGGCGCAGAAAGCCATCATCGACCGCCACGCGTCCGCCAAGCCTGGGAGCGCGGGCGAGCTTAAGGCCCTCCAGGCGGTCATCGCGGCCGAGAGGCTGGAGACCAGGAAAGAGGGGCTTGAGAGTGACTTAAAAGTCACAAAAAAAGCCCTTCAGAGGGTCTTGGACTCATGGTACCCCAAAGGGTCGTGGCAGAACCGCGCCGCATCCCTCGCCGCCCTCTCCGACCTCGATTACGCGATCATAGCGGCCAAGATAGGCGAGAGGCCCTCGCGCGTCCGCTCTCTCGTTGCCGACGTCAGGCGGAGGCTCATGGTATAAGAAAAAACCGGAATTCTTTCCGGTTTCTATTCATATACGTCCCTCCTATGGCTGATTTTCACGACGTCTATCACGAACTCGGCGTCGACTATCTCAGCGAGGATCCTATAGTCCCCGACGCGATAGCGCCAGTAGAGGTTGAGCCCTCCTTTCAAGGGTTTCCCAATCCGCCTTGGGTCCGCTATGCCGTCAAGGTTCTTCCTTACCCATCTCGTTATCAGAAGCGCCGTCTGGCGGTCCATCTTCCTCAATTGCCTGATTGCGCTTTCCGAATATCTCGGGTGGTATTCCTTCCCGGTCATAATCCCAGCATCTTCTCCGCCTCATCGAGCGAATAGGTTTTCTCCTCCCCGCTGGCGATCCTCTCGGAGACGGCTTTCGCCTCGGCTAGGTCGTATTCCTCCTCGACGGCCTCGAAGAAAACCCTCTTTATCGCCTCCGAGAGGCTCATCCCCTCGCATCTGGCGTATGAGTCGGCTATCTTCCTTTCCCCGTCGCTCATCCTTATTGTCACGTTCATTCTTTTGCCTCCTTGCTATGGCACCTTTAATGTAGTGCAATGCACGATAAAATGCAAGCGAAATAAAAGCCATAATATTTTATTATGGCTTATTTTTATGCTATCTTGATTGCCCCTTCAATCGTGAGTGGCCTATCGCCTAACCCCCGACCCTGATGCGCCCCTCTATCCTGATGGGTTTCTCCTCGCCTTCCGCCACCCCCCAGGTTATGGAGAGCGGGCAATTCTCGCTCGAGAAGCGGATGCCCGATTCCGTGCGCCCCCATAGGTAGGTCTCGTCGGCCACCGGGTCGGTGTAGAGCCTGACTTTTTTCGCCCTTATCGCCGATGCCGCCTCGTGCAATGCGGTTATGTCCTCCCCTTCCAGGGTGAGGGCGACGACCGCCCCCGTCTTGGCCTTGTAATTCATCCCTAAGGTCTTCATCATGCCGTCCCCCTAGTCGCCCATCTCCTGGGCCTCGACGCATTGGAGGAGGTCATCGAAGAACAGCTCTTCCGCCTCGGCGTAGGATAGTGGGCTGTCCGGGTCGCTGTAGTTGGCTATCACCGCCCATTTGTCATCGTCGTATATCATCTCGGCGTCTAGCGCCTCCCTGATGGCGTCCTCGAGGCTCTCGCCCTCCGCTATATGGGTCTCATCGATGCGGCCTATGACCGCTTTTGCGACGTCCTCCGCTTTGAAGCTTCCGAATATCCCGGAAAGGTCTTTGATGATTAATTCTCTCATTTCTGTAACTCCTTTGTTGCCCCTCCTGGCTTTTTAGGGTTACAATGTGGGGGCTTCGGGGCTTTGGCCTCCTTGCAACCTGTGAGCGCACCGCTTAGAGTGGTATTTAACCGGTGCGCTTTTCTTATTTCTCCTCGGATAGTGCCTTGTAGGCGGCGTCCTTGAGCGCCTCGGATTTGCTGGGCTGGCTCTCCAGCCATTCCGCTATGGCTTGATCCCTCGCGTTGGTCCCTATGTTGAGATTCACGGATATTTTTATCATGTTCCTATCCTTCCAGCGCTTGGCCCTCGCCCTCTCTTTCGCCTTGTCTTTCGTCTTTTGGTTCCTCCTTGCCCTTATGGGCGGGGCTTCGCGCCCCCTTGACGCCTCGGGCCTAATCGGTTAGACTATAAGAGCTTCGAAGATCTCTAGAAGCAATTTAATTATCGTCAGAACGATTATTAAGGCCTCTAGAGTTTTCTTTTTCGGCTTCCTTATGGGGGTATCCCTCCGGCCCTTTGCGCCTTGGGTGCGTCAGCCCCTCGGCTTGCGATCATTCGGGTTTTTCCCTCCTTTTCGCAGCATCATTGTATAATGTAGTGGCTTACTATGCAACGATTATTTTGTTTTTCTTTTGAAGGGGGATTTATCCCCCTTGTTTTTTCATCTGGCTAATTTGTTTATCTCCCTGAAGAATAAATTTGTGATCAATTCCTCGGCGTCGGTCTCGGAGTATCTGGAGGCCTCCTCGTCCGTCTCCTCCAAAAGGCTTTTGCAGTAATCTATCGCGCTATGGCAGTACCATTTTGCAGTGTCGAGGGCGCCCGGCAAACCCTGGCACCACTCGGCGAAGAGCGAAGGGGACCAATGCGCGCCGTCATAGGCTTTCTCTTTCATTGCCGTCTCTTTTATGAAATCGGCGGCGAGCTTTTGGGCCTCTATGCCCTTCTCGGAGCCTTCGACGCCTGCGAGAATGGCGAGCGCCTCAAGCGTCCCCCATCTCCCTTGCTCCTTGGCCTTCTCGAGATCCTCCGGGCTTTCCTGGAGCCATTCGGCCCACTCGGCGGCGCAGCCCATCGCATCGGATGCGAAGGCCTCGCGGATCTTGTTGTTGACTTGTTTTGAGTTCGTTCTAAGCATTTTCAGATTGTCCTTTCATGCCCCTATGGGGCTTCTTGTTGCCCCTTTCCTTTTAGGGTGGTACAATCTGGCCGGGGCTGGCTCAGGCTTGCCACCGTTTGGCTACCGTGTGCGGTTTTACTTTGCGGGTGCGACCGTCTGCGGTAGTTTTCTTATTTGCTGGCTTCCATGTCTTTTTTTATCAATTCTTTAATGTAGCCGGCTTTGCTTTCTTTCTTTTCGAGAAACTCTATCATTTCGGCGTCTTGGATGTATGATAGTCTAACAGCGTATTTCTTCGTGTTTTCCTTTGCCCATCCGTTTTGCCTCTGGTATTGTCTCTCTTTCCTTTCCTGCTCCTTGCTCTTCCTTGGCATCCTTTACCCGTTGAGCGAAACGGCGCCGCCCCGCTTGACGCCGCCCGCCTTTTAGGCTAAACTAATTATGTGAATTAGGATCTCAAGCGCCAGCTTTGCTATTGTGAGTAGCATTATTAGGCGCTTGATTTTCTTTTCATCCATAATCAGGCCTGCAACTTACGCGGGGCGTTCTCAATAAGATTTTCACGGGCTCGCCTCCTTTCTTCCTCTCATTGGGAACGACATTATTATAAACACATACTGACCCCATACGCAATAGAAAATAATTAAATTCTTTCAAAAAACATAAAAAACCTAGATTACATCGAAGAAATATTTTTAAGATAATTTCAAAGCAAGAGAAAGAAAAAAAGTTTTTTAAATGGCAATGCCCATAAAATTAAATACTGATGATGTGGCAATATGAGCGAATGCGGATATAAATATATATACTTCCTTGGGTATACTTATTCACTCTCTTTAAATTTGCTAGTCGCGCATGAGAACACACCCCAGAGAGAAAAAGAGAAGCCGCCAGAAAACGAAAAACTAAAATACCTAAACTAAGTCAAAAAGTAAGACTCAGTTAATAATTAGTTAACAAAGTAAGTTAATTAATGGCTAGTTAACTGAAAATATTATTTATTTACTATCTTGAATTAGTCTACAAACGCGGATGCGTGCGCATGAAGGCATCGGATGCCAATATCTGAGATGCTTTTTTATATCGTTCATTTTCCAAAAAACGAACTTTACACGATGAAACCTTTATTTTTCTTTTGATTGTGCAGTTTTTGAGCAAAAAAAGAGGGCATGAAGCCCCAAAACGCCGCCAAGGGAAGGAAGAAGGAAGGCAAAGGAGAAGGAAAGAGAAGGAAGGAGGGAGAGGGACCCCACCCCCCACACGGGGAACAGGCGGGGTGGTCTTCCATCAAACAATGCCCCTCCCCTAAATCCGCCCCATGATTTCAGGCATTCCCTCATCTTCCCTTACCTTCCCAAAAGAAAAGGGCACCCGCCCCGGATTGGCTGGCATATTATGACGCGAATGTTGCGCAATGCAACGCAGTCCGCTTGAAAAAGGGCTTTTGAGGCGTTATATTATAGCCAGCATGAGGAAGGACTGGAAGGAATACTACCTCTCCAAGAGGGGGGACAAGGGCGATGGGGCGTTCAGCCTCAGGGAGGCCCTGTCGGGCGCATTGGCCTCGAAGGGGGAGGATGGCTCGTCTTTGGGCGACGCCCTCATAGAGGCGTGGGTCGGTGACAGGCTCGAGCACCCGGAGAGGATGTCCCTCAAGGAGCTCTCATCGGCATTGGGAGAGGCCAGGCAGCAGGTCGACGTCACCTCCGGCGGGGAGCCATTGGATTTCTTCGCGCCGCCGGAAGGGGATGGCCGATGATACCGGTCTTGGATTCCATGGGCAATCCCATCCTCAAGGACGATGGGTCTCCCTTGATGAGGCATACGAGGGCTGATGAGGAGCTCCCGGGGTTCGACCGCGAGATGGGATTCTGGTTCAAAGACCCCAAATCGGGGGAGCAGAGATGGTACCCATTGTGGCGCTACATGGAGGCCCATGAGAGGATCTCCACCAAGAGGGGCGATGGGAGAGGGGGCGTGGCCCCATTCGAGCTCAACGCCTCGCAGATAGCGCTCTACAAAGAGATGTGCCTGATGAGGAGGGAGGGGAAGCCCATAAGGATAAACGACGGCAAGTCGCGCCAGATGGGCGGCTCGACCTTCGTGGCCGGGGTCTTCTTCCCATTGACCGCATTCATCCCCGGCAGGAGATGCGCCATAGTCGCCGACGTGGCCGGGCACGCATCGGGGCTCTTCGAGAAATACCAATTGCTCTATGAGACCACGCCGGAGTACCTCAGGAGGAACCTCCGGAAGAAGGCCAAGAACGCCTATGAGCTGACCTTCGACTACGGGAGGGGCGTCACCTCCTCCATAAAGGTGGTCGTCCAGGGCGAGGGCGCCGGGAGATCGAATACCTTCGACTACGTCCACGAGTCCGAGGTCGCCTTCTGGGACGACATAGCGGGCACCTGCCTGGCGCTCGAGAACACCGTCGGGGACACCGACATCGATTCGATAATCTTCAGGGAGACCACGGCCAACGGCGCCAACGAGTGGAAGAGGATGTACGACATGGGGATGTCCGGCAAGGGCATGTTCAGGTCGGTCTTCATCCCGTGGTTCATGGAGCCCTCCTACTCGATGCGCTACGACGGCCACAGGCTCACCCCGAAGGAATTGGAGATGAAAGAAAGGCACCATCTCACGGATGACCAGCTGCAGTGGTGGCACGCCAAATGGGAGACAGCGGGGCAGGATGATGCCAGGATGGCGCAGGAATACCCCTCCGACCCGGTGGAGATGTTCGTCTCATCCGGATCGAGCGTCTTCAATTCGGCGATAGTCTCGAGAAGGAAGGGCGAATTGCTCTCCAAGGAGCCATTGAGGAGGGGTTACTACATATACAGGAGATCCGTCTCATCAGACGGCGGGAGGGTGTCGCTCTCCGGCATCGAGTGGGCGGATGACCCGAACGGGGCGGTCTCGATCTACAGAGAGCCGGAGGCCGGGCACCCGTACGTGATGGTCAACGACCCCGCGATGGGCGGGGAGGACTGCTGGGCGACGCAGCTCATCGACAACTCGGACTGCTCCCAGTGCGCCACGTTCCACAAGAGGGGCTGCGACGCGGATGAGGCCACCTTCCAGTCATACTGCCTCTATGAGGAGTTCCATGCCGCCTCGGGCAGGGTCATGGTGGCCGGCGAGACCAACACCACCGCCTACTTCGTGAACACGATGAAGAGGCTGGGCGTCAGGGACGTCTACGTGGACAGGGACACCGAGGCCATATCCGGCAGGCTCATGGCGAGCTACGGGTACAAGACCAAGCAGTCGAACCGCCAGAGGATGATAGACGACCTCGTGGTCGCCTTCAGGGAGTCCGGGGGCTCGATCGTCAATGACTTCGCGACGATATGCGAGATGGAGTCCTTCTCCTACATAAGATCCGGCAGGTCCGGCAAGGAGAAGGCGATGGCCGAGGGCGGGGCGCACGACGACCTCGTCATGGCATACGCCGGATTCTTCCTGGTCAGGGGCGCGTACCCGGCGACCGTGGAGAAAGCCGCAAGGCAAGGCAGGAAGGGCATGGGCTTCGACCCATTGAGGAAGGAGAGGAAGGTCGTGAGGAGGTACATGACATGGTGAGCAAGAGGAGGATCCTCATGATGATGGGGGAGCTTGAGGCCAGGGTGGCCGAGCAGTCCTCCGAGATAAGCGCCCTCAGGAAGGAGATCGAGGGCATGAGGAAGGAAGAGAGAACGGATACCGCGCCGGCAAGGGAGAGAGCCGCCGACGCGCAGAGGAGGATGATGGGTTTCGGGGACTTCAGGGCCTCCCACCCATTCAGGCCCGACCAAGGGAGAAAGGAGAGCTGACGGATGGCCAAGGGAAACGAGAGCATGAACGCGCTCCTCCACGACAGATTCTGGAGGCAGTACCAGGCGAAGACCGACCTCGTCGCCTCGATAGAGGAGGACGACGATTTCTACAACGGGCGCCAATGGGGCGAGTACGACCCCTCCGACGGCTTCCCGAGGGTCACGGTCAACATAATCAAGAAGGGCGTCGACCTCATAGCGTCGAAGGTCAACGGCACTCCGCTCTACCTCAGCTTCTCCGCGTTCGGGGAAGGGGGCGAGGGCAGGGACTGCACGAGGCTCGGCCAGTTCGACGAGTTCGTGCTCAGCCAGCTCGATGACTCAACCTTCGGGTGGCAGTCATGCGTCAACGCCGACGTCCACGGCACGGAGATAACCTACGTGAGATGGGACGCCGACGACGAGACGATCAAGGGCTTATACAAGGGCGGCTTGGCATACGAGCACATAGACCCAAGGAGGTTCGCCGTGGCCAACCCCCAATTGCCGGACATCCAGAAGCAGGCGTGGGTCATGATATGGTCCGATGTGCCACTCGGCGCATGCAGGGCGATGATAGACGCCGAGGGAGGCCTCTCAAAAGAGGAGAAAGCCAGAAGGAAGGCGACCCTGGTCAGGGATGACTCAAGGAAGCCGGATGACGTGCTCCTCTACAAGGACATAATGAACGGGGCCCTGCTTAGGGTCTACACGAGGTTCTTCAGGATAGGGGGCGAGGTCTGCTACATGTGCAGCACCCAGACCACCGACCTGTTCGCCTACCCGAAGCCCCTCTCGACATTGGTGCCGGATGATTACGCCAAAGAGGCGCAGGAACGCTATGAGGAGAGGCTCCGCGACCTCGGCAGGTGGAAGGATGGCGACGATTACGCCGGCGAGCTCATGCCGGACCTTGAGATAGACTACGAGGACGTCACCATAGGCGACTACTCAAGGGATGCCAACTCCGACGGTGACCATAAGAGGCTCAAGGAGAGGTTCGGGCTCTACCCGTTCGCCGTCTACTCGAGCAAGCCGGTCTCGAACTCGATATTCGGGTTCTCCATGACCAAGGCCCTCATACCGTCGCAGAAAGCGCTCAATTACTGCTACTCGATGGTCGTGCAATGCGCCCAGAACAACGCCTTCTCGAAGATATTCGCCAAGGATGGGGCGCTCGGCAACCAGGAGATCTCGAATGAGCCCGGGCAGATAATCACCGACTACTCCAACGACGTCAACGGCTGGGGCATAAAATTCGCCGAGAGCCAGCCATTGCCGAATGACCTCACGGCGTTCGGGGGCAACTTCATGGACGTCATAGCCAAGACCTACGGGTTCTCCGACGTCATGTCGGGCGAGATCTCCAACCAGGACCTCTCCGGCTACGCTGTCCAGCAGATGGTCAAGCAGAACAACACCCCGATAGAGCAGCAGCAGAAGCTCTTCTGGAGATACAAGAAGGACCTCGCCAAGATAAGGGTCGCCTTCTACAAGCACTACGTCGACGAGGCGTACTACTCATGGGAGAAGAGCGACAGCGAGATGGAGGTCGATGAGTCCTACAGGGCCAAGCTCCTCCAGGGCATCAGCCAGGGGCTCACGCTGAGGCACCCCGACGGGAGCGATTACACCCCCGAGGAGGTGGCGATGGTCAGGAAGCCGGTGTCGAAGACCCATTTCTCATCCCTCAAGGGGAGGGAGCTGTGGGGGACCGACTTCGTGATCTCGATAGACACCCAGCAGGGATTGCTCGACTCCAAGCTCACCGAGGAGCAGGCGTTCGAGAGCCTGATAATGAACGGTGGCGTCGCCAACATGGACGCGGACACGTTCGAGTTCGTCATAAAATGCGACCCCGCCTTCAGCCCGAAGACGAGGCAGACGATGCTCAACTACGCCATGATGCGCAGGGAGGGCGAGATAGCCCAGTACAAGCAGCAGATAGCGCAGCTGACGCAGCAGATACAGGCGATGGGGACCCAATTGGGCTTCCAGAGCAACTACAACAGGAACCTCCAGGCCGAGTTCAGCGGCAAGATAAGCGCCGCGAACCGCTACGCGAGGAACATCACGCAGGAGAACGACTCCCTGAGGGCCCAGTCCCAGAGAAACTCCCAGAACGGGAGGAGCCTTGGGGCCGATGGGACGACCATGACCGCCGAGATGGCGGCAAAGCAACAAGGCTGATGGCCCCTCTCTGAGGGCTTCAGATAGATTCGCCAGCCGGGGCGCAAGCCGGCATCGCCATACCGAAGGCGCGTCTTGAAAGGAGACGGAAAAATGATGGAAGAAGAAGAGAGAGAGAACGGCGCAAGCGACCAAGTGAGCGCGGATGAGGTGGCCGAGGGGGCCGCCCCTGAGGATGGGAAGGAAACGGGGGAGCCAGCAGCCAAAGCAGGCGATGACGGCGATTCCGGGGAGACCCAGCCGAAGAGGCAGCAATCCAAGGCGATGAACGCCAAGTTCGCTGCCGAGAGGCGCGAGCGCGAGGCAAGGGCCAAAGCCGAGAGAGAGGCCAGGGAAGCCGAGAGGAAGGCATACGTCAAGGGGCAATTGGACACGCTCAGGACGAACCCATACACCGATGAGCCGATCTCGGACGAGATAGACCTCGAGCAATACAAGCTCATGAGGGAGCTCGACGAGGCGGGCAAGGACCCGGTGAGGGGATTCGC
>CAVIBR010000006.1:0-78681 GCA_963641445.1 Bacteroides uniformis | reverse complement strand
GTGGGAGATTCTTTGGACAGGGGTTCAATTCCCCTCGACTCCACCAAATGGTAAGTTGAACACCAATTGCATAATAGGTGTTTATTATATTTATGAGGGACTGCTTATAAGAGCCAAGATGGATAGAACCCGTAATAGAAAAAAGAAAACATAGTTCTTTTGTGTTCGTAACTTAATTGCTGCTATGCATGTTCTTTATTCCGTTTACAAGATTGCAAACATCTTCTAACGAAGAGATTTTTACGTTTTGATTATATATATTCAAATATTTGATATTTTTCTTTAAATAATCGTCCGTTATGTTTAGATTTGCTCCGTCAAACTGTAGCTTATTGGTCGTTAAAAGGTACCAAATCGTTATCAAGTAATCGTTTTTATTCAAAATGATATTTGTGTTTTCTGACCCGTACATTATGTAATTGATGCTGCATTTGTAAATATTGCAAAGGTCTTCGAGAACGTCGATTCTTGGGAAGACTTCTCCTTTTTCGTACTTTATGAGCGACTGCTGTGACAAATTGCGACTGCAGATTCCGCTTACCTGGCTCAACGTTAACTTTGCCTGCACTCTTTTTTCTTTTAGTCTTTCATTCCAATTGCCATCCATATTGATTAAACCTATCTTTAACAAATAAATTATAATTAAAGAAATATTGAATTTCAAGATAGATTATCATAAAATAATGGCGTAAGATGAAGGAGGAGAAATATGGAATTTAAGCTTGGCGGTGGAAGGCACATGCAGCCATATGATCCAGAGAATGGGCAATATACCGATTCTGATGTTTCTGAGATTGGGGAAAAGGACATGGAAAACTTGGTCATGGTCTATCTATTTGGGATTGACTATGATCACCTGAAGTTTCATTTTCCTAATTATAAAATCCATGATAGGGACTATTGCGAGATGTTTGTTAAATATATAAGACGATTTATTAGGAATGAAGATGCAATCATCGAAACGAGGAAAGTTGAATATCTATTAGGTCTTAATTATGAAAGAGATAAAAGTTCGTTTTTAAATAAGATCGGGTATAGCCGTGATAATGCTGAGCGATTAATTGAGGATATAAGATGGAATACGGATTTTCGAACTGCCACATTTAAAGTTATTAATAGCTTTACATTTAATTTTGAAGCCAAAACAACTATTAATAATTACATTGTCACAACTGCATGGCAATTGTTGAAAAATGGGGACATTAGATTATTAACCTTAATACCAGGAGGAGACAAAAAATGGAAATGAGTATAAAAATGGGAGATTACATTAAAACTTTAGTTGATAAAGATGCTTATTGGGGATCAGAAATGATGCATGTACCATGTGGCTCTATTGGCTTAGTTTGCGAAGTTTTTGAAGGCGGTGCATTAATGATAGAAACGCCCGATTGCCTTCCGTTTGCGTTGGTGCTTTATGAAGAGGGTGAATACATTAAAATTGATGAAGAGACCGCAAAACGACAAAAATTGAACTTTAAGAATAATTAATGAAACAAATTTGGTCATAGAAAATAAAAAGAAGCCATTTTTGATTTTAATGTTTTTCGTAAAACTGTTAAAACTCTCTTAGCAGCACGAGTCGGTTCATTTTAAACAAGCCAATGATAACGGTTTATTCGGATAGAATTTAGGTTCTTTCACGTGGAAGCTTAGCACCTATGCAAACGACGCAAGTCTTTTATGAAGGCCATTCAATTCCGGTAAACGAAAAACTATCGGAACTATTTTTGCAATTGCATATAAGCGAGAAAACTGGCAGAGGCGTGCCTACAATCGTTTCTAAATATTCTAAAGAATCAATCTCTATAAATGATAATTCTATTCTTGTAAAGATCCCGTTTAATAGAATTAATGATGTGGGTGATAAAGTGGATGATAAAATTTCGCTGCTTTAGATGAATAAACTTTTTCAGAAAATTAGCTCGACATCAAAAACGGTATTATTTTTTCTTCGGAATAACAAAAATACGTTATATCCAATCACAAAAACTCTTAAAATAATGAAAACACTAAGAAGTAATTTTTATGGCAACGATAGATCAAATTTTCATCCGTTTAAAACAATCGCCATTTCGTTCAAAGTTTCATTTAACGGAGAAAGATAAAAAATACATACAAGACAAAGGAGTAGATACGATTGAAAAACACGCGAGAGATTTCATTCGTACAAGGCTTGCTCCTGCAAATATTCCAAATGATGGCAAACAAACTCCAATGCGTGGTCATCCAGTATTTGTTGCTCAACATGCTTGCGCTTGTTGTTGCCGTGGTTGTTTGAATAAGTGGTACCACGTTCCTTTGGGGCGGGAACTTACTGAAAATGAGCAAGAACGTATAGTGAAACTACTTATGACATGGATTAAACGCCAACTTGAGTTAGACGCGGAACAAAAGAAGGAAAAATAAAGATTGTATAGAGCGCTAACAATATGTTTAAAGAAAAAATGGCACTTTCACGAGGGATTTTTGAATATTTATGAGTATACGTTTGAAAGAGGTGCGGTTAAACATGAACTTTTGAATATGCGTCGATATCTCAACTGCTTTTTCAAGTTGTTTAGACTCTAATCACAATCATTTACCCTTTATTTTCTCATTCAATTTCTTAGAACATCTAGATGTAATGCAATATCCGATAAACCATATTACTAAGAATCCAACAATAATAATCGCAGAGAAAATTAATATGACTCTCCAATCTAATGGAATCCATGAATTCACTAAATAAGTGAATAGATAAACTAAATAAATCGAAAGAAGATGTATCGACGCGGATTTAAATATCGACCAGTTTTCGATTTGCTCAAAAATAGAAGATCCAGCACATACAAAGCCCAATAAATAGGATGTAATGATTGCTACAAATATTTGCCAACCAGTTAATTCAAGTTTGGTTCCAGTAAGCTCAATAATCATATAAATTAAGCCACAGATAATCGGGCCAAATCCTCCAAACATCAATCCACGATGACAAAATTCTTTAAAATACTTATTCATGTTATAAACCCATCCTTTCTTTTAGATTCTTAATCATTCTTCTTGAGACGTATTCTTTTTCGTCATTGTCCAATTCCACTAACAAAGTTCCGTTCCATGAAGTATCAAACCTCTTAATATGATTTTTATTGATGATGCAGGACTTATTAATCCTTATAAAATCATCATTCAACATTTCTTCGATTTGATATAAACGTTTCTTGATGCTGTATTTCTTCTTATCTACAGATGCATAAGTCTTATCATCTTCTACGTAAAATATAGCTATTTCTTTAATTTTTAGCGGAACGATATCGCTTTCTAGGTATCCGAAGCAGTTAATGCCATCAATCTTGTTTTCTTCATTTAGAACCAACTCTTCAATTCTATTAACTAACTCAGTTCTAGAATGAGCATGGACGATTACTCTTTCTTCTTCGTTATCTATGCATATCTCAATCTTCATCTTTTTCTCCTTACGAATGAAATCATACTCTTTTCATTATTAGAGAATTGTATTCATTCGGTAAACGGCAAAAATAAGCATGTGAGTGGTTCAAATTTTTAAAAATAGCTGATGCGTGTATTAAAAATGAAGGTGAAAAGAAAACGCTAAATCAGAAAAAAGTTAGTAAAATCTCCAGTTGAACTGGAAAAAATACTAAAAATAATGAAAAGAAAATCGTAAATCTAATCTTTTCTTCCACAAATCATTAAAATTGCAGATGGTATATTCAAAGAGATGAACTGTAATGCTATCAGCGTATAGTATTTTGTGTATTTTGCTTTTTCTAACCGCGTTGCTGTGTATATTTGAATTGCAATCGTAATTAATAAAATTGAACAGACAGCAATGTAAAACCAACATTTAGGATCAATTATTGGCAACATGTTGTAATAATAGATCCCATTATGCAAGGTGTATTTTCCTAAGATTGTCGTTTTGACGTTTTCAATAAGCGTTGACGTTTCTTTGACTGTCGCCTCTCCGTAGGTCGCGATTGCTTCTTTTTCGGCTAAAGCCCAAAGATCTGAAGCGTTAAACGATTGCCCAAGTCCATTTATAGGATCCATCCCAGCGCAAGCTTGGGAATTTAGAGTGTTTACGTAATCGATAAAGCCAATGATGGCTAAGATAAGAAAAGTAATGAAACATAAGGCAAAAACGATGGTGAAAATATAGCAAAAGAGTTTCGCACTATTTCTCATGCCTCCCTTAGGAATATTCGATTTTAATATTGATTGCTTCATATTTGTATTGTAGCATTTTTCTTTGCTATTTGATTCATGAATATGAAGTGAATCCCAAAAGTTGGACCGAGGGATCGGGAAGACCTGAGGGGTTCACTTCAATATGGTATTTACATTAGTTCTTTTTGAATAAGTTGATTGCTCATATTTCTAAAGAACTTAATTTAGCAAATTTCCTCTTGCCTAATTATGGTTAAGAATGATAAAACGTCTAGCGTTGCTTAACCAACCATAGTGTAAGCAAAATGCGACCTTCTTAAAACATTAGCGAGAATTTAAGGAGCGACGCTCTATATAATAATAAATTAGAAAGGAAAGTAATTATTCAACTATCGATTCAGCTTAATTGAATATTACGAATTTATTGTATGAAAAAGACCGTATTACTTGTTACGTTATTAACGCTTGTTGGAACATTGTCATCTTGTGGTAATGAGACAAATTCAACCGAATCATCATCTGAACAATCATCTATTTTTGATTCATCGATTGAACCTTCATCAGAAAGCGATTCATCAAGCGAATCTTCATCGAGCTCAAGCTCATCAACGAGCAAATGGACAAATGAGCAAAAAACATTAATGGAAGAATATTGTGGATCCGTTTTGCCTTATCCGGAATGTTTTGCCACCAAAAGCGTTTCTGTTCAAGAACAAGTAGATTCATCAATTAATCAAAAATGCTTAGTCATATCTAGCAAAGCATCATCTTTCACTTTAGAAACATATTATGAGCAATTGGAAGAAACTGGTTGGTCCACGGTTGTTTCATATAATGGCGATAAAGTTCAAACTCGTAGCGATACTCAATATGTTGAATTAACGAAGAATTCTGATGACGGGAAAATCGGATATGAAATGATGTATTATTTCGTTTCCTCCACGTTCTTTTCCTATAACTGCATCGTTTGCTACAACTATTATTCATCATCTGCTAGAGAAGAGGTTACATGGACTGATGAAGATAAGAAAGTAATCGATTACGTGACTACGACAACTTTGCCTTATATTTCTCTTGGAGAGACATATAACATTACAGCCGTTAGCGAAAATCAACTTTATATCTATGATTACTACACGGAAGATTTATCTAAGAAATATAAAGATATCCTAGTTTCTAATGGATATGTCTTAAATGAAGAAGAAAGCAAAAACTATAATGCCTATTTCCTTACTAAGACTTTTGAAAATGGGATAAAGATCGATATCTTGATGCAGTATTTTAGTGGAAATAATTTTTATGTCTATTTCACACCAAAAATTACTGAATATAGCTCTTGGCCAAGCGAAGTAACAAAACCTATAGAAGATAGAAGCGGTATCTCCATTCCTGAATTTAGTATCAAAGAAGGCGGAAAATACCAAACATACGTCAAACATGGGGTTAATTATATCTATACCGAAGATTACGATGATGAATTCGACTACTACGCATATATCGATAAAACCAGAAGTGAGCTTTTCTGTTGGGAAGAAACTTTAAGCTTTAGTGCATATATTTTGCGTGACGATGATGAAAATAACACGGGATTCGTTATTTATTTTAGCGAAACGACTCCAACAAGAACATTCGTTTCATCATGGCCAGAGAGCGGAATTGAAGAAGGAATTAAGAATTCATTGAATGTTACTGACGTTAATTTGCCTTCTATAGATTTAACCTCTTTATCATTAAGCAAGGACATGAAATATGAGGTCAAGACTCAAAAAGATTACGATTCTTGTTATAACTATTACCTCCAAGTATTAACTGCTCAATATGGCGATACATATAGCGAAGAGCAAATTGCAAGCCTCGCAAAAGATTATGCGGACTCAGAAATCTCTATAGGTGTTACTCTTTTGGCCTACGATCTCAAATGCGATACCCAAACTGATTATGTGACTCGTTATAAGGTTAATGAGGCATATAAAGAAGCTTTATATAACGCTGGATGGTACAAGGTTCCTGAAAGTTGGGGAAATATTTTTGAAGATCCAACAGGCCAAATAAAGGTTACAATCACAAATACTCCATCAAGTGATATAGCCTTAACAAAGATATCAATAACTAAAGGCAGTGGCGAAGCTCATGAACCTACATTTAAATTTGCTAAAGATAGTTACGAAGTTGGTCCAGAAGGTAAATTACAATTAGTCTTAGAAACTAACATGGTTCCATACGAAATTAGCTATTCTTCTAGCGATAACGAAGGTAACATCAATGTTGATAGCAATGGCCTTGTTACTACAAGTTCTAATGTAAAAGATGGAGATAGTGCGACAATAACTGCTTCATACACCGATAAGAACGGAGTTAAGCATTCTACGACTTGCGCAATCAATATCGTTGATAAATGGACATACAAAAAATCATTAGATGAAGTTCAAGCATTATTAACAAACAAAGGATACTCTGACTTCACTAGAGAAGATTTGATTAACGTTTCAAAGAAAGTCATTGGAGAAAAACTAACCGTTGATTTAGGAAATTCCATCACCAAAGAAGAAGCAAAAACAATGGTTAAAGATGAACTCATTCCAGACGAATTCCATTCTTCTCTTTGGGAAAAGGTTTATGACGATTCTGATGATGAGGATGATGAAGAGGAAGAAGATTCATTAATCTCAAATTTTGATAATGGCTTTGTTAAAATGACCAGATCATCTAATCTAAAAGAATCAACCGCCTTGTATAGCAATTCAACAGCTAGCGATCTTGAAAAACTATATTCCTATTACCGTACGGATTATGGTTATTTCACATTAAATTATTACGTTTATACTGCTGAAAATGGCAATATCATCCTATACGTTGAAGCCTGTTAATCTCTTAACAAAAAGAAGACATCTATTTGATGTCTCCAGTTTTCCAAAGATATATTCCTCCATTTAAGACGCCTGCAACACGGATGGAGATGTTTCCCTTCACATATACAATCGCGCCTGGCAATGAAGTAAGAGTCGTTGTTTCAAATCCTTCTTCGATTAATTTCTTTCGATATTCATCTAAGAAAGAAGAATTTCCTGTTGGACTTCTAGAATATATTTCTAGTTCTAATATTGAATCGCTTACTAACCATTGGTCATAGATATCTTCATCATAGATATAAGGGACGTTATCCGCTTCAGCAGAGAAATACTTTTGCAAATACTTATAGATGTTTTCGTTTTCCTCTTTCCATGATTTAGGTTCAGTCCACGCAGGAATGCTAGAAAGTTTTTCTTTCAATCCATCTTTCAAGGAAACTTCATCATCGTATTTGAATGCCAAAGTCTCTGAACCAGAAGAGAAGAGCCCATCGCTATAACTGTATGTAGCAGAAATGACAGCTTCCTTATCTGGATCAACGGTTAACTTAAATGTAGAAGGCAAGAAATCTTCCGAATTAGTTCCTAGAATCATTCCATTCTTAACTGATTTAAGAACATATGAGTCAAACATATATTCATTTTCACCAGTCTTAGTGAATAGATTTGGTGAAAGAGAAAATCCAATTAACGATGACACGTCCCCTGTCTTTTCATCTCCGTTAGACTTTAAATCGCCACCATTTAGAATGAATCTTTGATAATGATTATCGGTTGTTTTTGTCCAGCCATAGATTAAAGATTGTTCACCTGAGCCGGTGTAGTAATCTTTTTCTTTAGTGAGTGTATCTAAGTCGTATGTAGTTATGAATTTGTTAGATGAAGTTCTATCATCTTGAGCGGAAACTTGGAATTTGTGTGTTCCATCAAATTTCTTAAATGCAGTCTCAAGAATCTTAACATCTTCCTTGTCTTTATAAGGTTCAGGATTTTTTATCTTACGATCTGCGACTACCTTAGAAGTAATCGTTACATCATAATAGAAAGTCGTTCCATCCTCATATTCATCGCTAAATCTTTGATAGGTGAAAACAACTTCATCAATTTGATCGTTACTTAACTTGATATCAATATATTTGATTCCGCTAGTTCCATTGAAATTGCAAAGACTCTTGAAGAAGGAAGAATGGTTATAACCATAATAACGATACGTGTTTTCGCTTATTTTCCTAAATGCTTTGATTTCTTTTGAAATGAAATCGGAACACGATGGATAAGTTCCATCCCACGTATTGTATTTAGAGAATTTCTCTTCAGAAAGTTCATTATTTCCATTCAAACCGATATATGATGGAATTCCATCGTCATTGTCCTGAACTAATGAAGTGAGTCTTCTAGAAGTGCTAACATCAATCGAAGTGTGTTCATATTGATTCATTGTACGATTGATTTCTTCCTTTGCGACTATTCCTCCGTCTCCATTAACTATTTGAACAACGGATTCATTATCTAAAGAAATAACATCATTTTCGTTTTGAAAGATTAATGGAGCTGCTTCAGAAAGAGTCAAAGAAGGAAGATCCATCTCATAATTGTTTGCTAGATATTCTTCAATTATTTCATTATGAGTGCTTGTAACATCCTTAAAGAAACCATGTGTTTCATCCACATCAACGATTTGATATTTGCTATTGAAAGCTTGCAAAACAAACTCAATATTGTTTGTCTTATCAAAAGATAATTTCGCTTTGTAAAAATAATCTTCACTAGCTTCTTTAGCGTAGCCCATCATTGATGCGATTGCTTTTATGACTGATTTGTTGGTGGTAAAAAGATAACCGTCTTTCAATTTGAAGTCACTTTCTTTTAATGAAGTCGCATCTAAATCTAGCATATAGTTAAAGGATGTTAGAGACGTGTATGGTTTTTGACCAGTTAAAACATCTCCACTCATTAATGGCGATAGAAGTTGAAGTTCTTTTTTAACAATGCTGAACTGATATACTAGTTCTTCAGATTCGGTATATTCTTTATCGAAACTTTTCAATTTCAAAAAACCGGCAGAATATGACGGATAATAAATATATTTCTCCGTATAGTAAATTTCATTTATTGGCTTATTGAAAATATTTTTTTGATAGATGGTGAAGTTGTTACTAGTTGAAACCTTTCCTAGCGATTCAATCATATTTGCTGCGGTTAGCTCTAAAGGCAAAACTTCCTCTTTGCTACTAGAGGAAGAAGAGGAAGTTTCACTAGAAGATATCTTTGATGAAATATCTTCGGAACTAGATGAAATCTCACTAGAGTTTGAATCTAGCGAAGACTTCACCTCAGTTCCACAAGATGAAAGAATTAAGCTAAGAAATACCAGGGATATTTTGCTTTTTCTCATTTTTTAAAAATTATTGAGCAGATTGAATAAGGAAGTAGACTCCGTCGTTGTCAGTGACTTCTTCATTAAGTTCATCGTGTATGGTTTCCGCATCGTAATCATTGCCTTCTTCGGCGATTTCATTTGCCTCGGCAACAGTAATTACTTCAACTGTGATTGTGATATCAAAATCAGTTTCTATTTTCCAAACGTTGGTTGAATAGAAAACCATGAAGTAGTCATAGCAGAAATCATCCATCTCGTCGGTTGTTGCATAAGTGAGACCAGCAGCTTCAAGTTTTTCGTTATAATCTGCAATTAAAGCTTTATTTGCGTTAGCATCGGTTCCAGTTTTACAAACGAGACCTAAGCCATATCCATGGTCGTAATTATAAGTGGCATTATAATACCAATCGCATGTTTCTTCGGTTTCGAAAAATGGAAGGAAATCTTCTGGTTTATGATCTGAACTAGATGGATCAACCGCTTCAAAGAACGTTTTGATGGCGTGTGCAGCTCTTTCTGTGATATTTGCCCAGGATCCTTTTTCTGCTTCTGAAGATGATTCACTTGATGAGGAATCTTCGGATGATTCTTCTGATGAAGACGGTTCTTCGGAGGATGCTGGTTCTTCTGAACTTGAAGGTTCTTCTGAACTTGACGATTCTTCTGAGCTCTCTGATTCGGAAGATTCCTTGGAAGAAGAGGAAGATTCAGACGATACTTCGCTCGTTGTGCTTGAAGATACTTCTTCGCTTGATGGTGTTACGACTTCGCTTGATGAAGCGGTAATTTCGCTCGACACCCCCCCTACAGATGAAGAGTTTGTTTCTGTTCCGCAAGAAGCAAGTAAGGCACTTGCGAGGACTAATGTGATTAAGTTTTGCTTTTTCATGTAATTTTCTCCTAAAAAGTACTCTAATACGCTACAAACATTTTTCACAAAGTCAATTATTATTTTTCATTTGGTTCAAAATTACCCATAAAATAAACATTTTATAACCTTAATAAAATAGCTAATTTTGGTCATAGCAAAATCCTATATTTCAAACTCAAATGTAGAAAAACAGTGCATAAAATTTCAACGAAATTATCAAATGTAAAATTATTAAGATTTTTTATTGATTTCAATAAAGAATTGGAATTAGTATTAATAACTAGGTGGAACTTTACTATTAAAAACATGACCAATTTTTATAAGGAAAAATACGATGTAATCATCATTGGCTCTGCTCTTGCTGGAATGGCTTGCGCACTAAGGCTAAAAAAGAATGGAGTCAAAAATATTTTGATATTGGAACAGCATAATGTTCCTGGCGGAGTTGCTACATCCTTTGTTCGTAATGGAGTCGAATATGAAGCGTCTCTCCATGAAATGATGGGTATTGGAAATAAGCATCAATTAGCTGCTGGAGAATTCTTTGATGAATTTGGAATTGATATTGAATGGTTAAGAGTTCCTGAAGCATATCATTATGTGGATGATACGACTGATGTAGTAATCCACGCGGGAAATGATGGGGATTTTTCGATTTGTGCAAAAGAAATTGCCGCAGCTTGCAATGATAAGGATGGTTCAGTATATAAGAAATTAATGAAATTCTTCAAAATGATGAAGAAGGTTCATGATGCGACAGATTATGTCACTCTCCATCAAAGCGGAATTCTTAAGATGGTCATATGTTTCCATGACTTAGTTAGAACGGCTGGTTATTCGTTTAAAGAAGTTTTAGATAAATACGATCTTCCTCAAAAAGCAGTAGATATCCTTTCTGCATATTGGGTGTATGTTGGAAATACCTTAGAAGAACTTCCTTTCAATGTATATGGTTACTTGCTTACAGAATATTTAGGATATGGATCGTATATTCCTAAAAATACTTCACATGAAATGTCTTTGAAAATGGCGATGAAATGTGAAGAAGAAGGAATTCAAATTGAATATTCCCAAAAAGTTGAAAAGATTCTTGTGAAAGATGGCAAGGTTTATGGCATTAGAACAAAAAATGGCGATGAAATTCATTCGGATATTGTCGTTTGTGGAGCATATCCAAATATCGCATATTCAAGTATGATTGAACCATCAAGCGAAGTTCCTCAAAAAGCTATCAAATATATTAACTCAAGAGAAATCTCTTTAAGCGTGTTTTCCGTTTCTCTTCTTTTAGATGAAACTCCTGATAAATTGAATATGACTGAATATTCAACTTTCTATGCACCAAAAGGGATGAATCTAAATAAGATATGGGATAACTATAAGACATTAGGCCCATACGAATATTTAACCTCAATTTGTATGAACTTAGCTAATCCATATGCTGCACCAGAAGGAAAAACATTATATACGATAGTTACTCTTCCTCGTCCTGAAGCGTGGAACGGAATAAATGAAGAAAACTACCAAGCAACAAAAGAAAAAGTAGCTAAGGATATGATCGAATTAGAATCTAAACGTTTAGGCGTAAATCTTTTTGATCACATTGAGAATTGCATCATCGAAACTCCAGTAACCATTTGCCATTATGCTGGCGCTTATAAAGGCAGTATTTACGGTTATACTCATTCGATGAAAGATTCAGTCGTAGCAAGACAATTCATGGAAAAAGATGAAATGTTCATAAAAGGACTCTTTTTCACTGGCGCTCATCAACTTATGGGTGATGGAATGGCTCCATGTATTGGAAATGGACAACACACCGCAAGGATTGTTTTTGATTATATGAAGAAAAGAAGGAGGGGAAAGTAAATGAAAATTAGGTCTTTTAAGAAAGATTTACTGGGCGCTTTCGCAGTAACTGATGAGCGAAAGAAAGTCTTAGAAAACGCCCCCTCCACATTAAATACGGATGATGCGGCATACAATGTTGCTAAAAGTCTTCACCCAGGAAAGATTGGAATAAAGCTAATTGAAACGAAAGAGATTTCCAAAGATGTAAAGACGTTAACCTTTTCCTCATCAGATAATCATTTTCCTTATTTTCAAGCAGGACAATATTTATCATTAAGCATACAAATTGGCTCAACAATAACTACACGCCCCTACTCGATTTGCTCTGCACCATATCAAGCAAGAGGGAATAACCCAATAATTCAAATAACAGTAAGAAGACAAATTAATGATTCCTTTGTTTCTTCATATTTAATCGATGAAGCAAAAGTTGGCGATGCATTTTTTGCTGAAGTGGGTCTTGGAGATTTTTACTACGATTCGATTAAAGATGCCAAGAACGTTGTTGCTATCGCTGGTGGAAGCGGAATAACTCCATTTCTTTCAATGGCTCGCGAAGTTAAAAACGGAACGCTAGATATTGATTTAACAATTATTCACGGTTCAAAAAATACAAATGACACCATTCTTAAAAACGAACTTGAAGAATGTGTTTGCTCAAAAGTTAAAGTCATCGATGTTTTATCTGATGAAGACTCTTTTGAAGGAGAAAAAGGATTCATAACAGCAGATTTAATTAAGAAATATTCTAAGAATGATTCAACATATTTTGTTTGTGGTCCTCAAGTAATGTATACCTTCATAAAAGGAGAACTAAATAAATTAGATATTTCTTCTAAACGAGTTCATTTTGAAGTCTTTGGAAACCCTAAAGATCCTAGAAATTTTGAAGGATACGACCCATCAAACTACGACAAGACATTTTCAATTAAGGTGATTCGCGGAACAAAGGAAGATGTTATCAAAGCCTCCGGAAAGGAAAGCATCGCCGTAGCCTTAGAAAGAGCAGGATTAAAAATACACACGGCTTGCCGTTCTGGCGTATGTGGTTTTTGCAGAATTAGAGTCATCGAAGGCACTTATTTCGTTCCTAAAACAAACGATCAAAGACGTGCGATGGACAAAGAATTTAACTACGTCTATTCTTGTTCGACTTATCCAACATCTGATTTGACAATAAAAATTTCTATCTAAGATACGTTTTTTCTAATATTTAGCTATTTTTTGTGTATACTTATCCGGAGGTAAATAACTAATGAAAAAACAACTACTCTTCGTAAGCCTTCTCTCAGCTGGATTCATTCTTTCCTCCTGTAACGAGAAGCCAGTAGATTCTTCCTCCAAAGAAGACTCTTCTGCCGCATCATCTTCTAAAGTTGAAGATGTCTCTTCGGTCGACTCATCTGAAGCATCCGATGTCGTATCTTCTAGCGAAGAAGAAACAATCACATCTTCTGAAGAATCAAATGAACCGGATGATTCTAGCTCTGAAGATGAAATCGAATACGCCACAGCATGGTCTGAAGAAGATATTGCTGATATGTCCACGTATATCAAAAAGGGATATACTCTTCCATTTGCTACTGGTTTAACAACTGATTATATCAACGCTAGTGGTGAGCTTACCGATGGTAGTTCAGCCTTTGTCGTATATGATTATTTCTCCGGAGACCTTTCTTCCTCCTATGCCAAAATCCTTACCGACAATGGTTTTGAACTCGACTATGTTGGCGATGATGATGGAATGCCATATTACAACTATTATTACGAATTAAGTGATGAAACAGCCTTGGTTGAGGTTCAATTCTATTATGCTGAAGATACTTATGGCGAAGCTTTCAACCTTATTGCTTGGTATCAAGTAGGCGGAAAGAGTGTTGAATTCCCATATTCCAACATTCAAGCTGGATTAGGCCTTCAAATAACACTCAATACAACCAATCTTCCTTCCTTTGCTTTAGCAGAAGGAGAAAAATACGACTTCTATCTATCAGATGATCTATATTGTGTTGGCGGATATTTCGATGAAACAGTTTCAGATGATGACTACACAAGTGCATATGAAACTGCATTAACAAGCGCCGGATATACCGTTGATTCAGATGAAGGCAAAGCAATCAACGAAACCATCGCCTTAGAAGTTGAATACATGGCATCTGAAGGATATTTCTTCATTCAAGTTGGAAACTACGTTCCTGTACCAGAACCAACTCCTGGAGATAAGGCATTAACTTTGACAGCAGATAATTTTGGCTCAAGCTATGGCGAAGACGTTGATTTGACTGTAGATGATATCACATTCAAATACACGAATATCATGAAATCCAATACGTATATCCAAGTTAGCAACCAAAAAAAACGTACCGCTGGTGAAATATATAACACAACAAGCATGGGCGAATTAAAATCATTCGTTATTACAGCAGCTACAGCTTCTTACTATGGTGAGCTCTCCTTATATGTTTCTTCTTCAGTAATTTCTGATGATAACGTTGGTACAAAGGTTAAATCCGGATACGATGAAGACACATTAACATATGTTTATAATGTTCCAGCAGGAAATTCATATTTCAAACTTATTGATGAAACTGATTACGCTAGCAAAAACGATAGTATCGTTATCAACTATTCAATTGCTTAATTAAGTCATCTTAATAACTTTAAGACGAGGTCGACCAGCCTCGTCTTTTTTTCTACTAAGCATATCATTGGTCGGTTATAAATTTATATGTTAAAGTAAGAAAAAAGGAGAATAAGTATGGTGAAATTCTACAAAAACAAAGAAACGAAAGAAGTAAGGATTGTTCTTAATGATGAACGTCCTAGTGAAGATGAGATTGAATTGAAAGCTAACGATACTGACGCGGCAAAAGAAAAACACGTTCCTGTTATTGAAATTAACGGGAAGAATGTTGCGGTCAAAGTCGGAAGCGTTCCTCATCCAATGACGCCTGAACATCACATAGCTTTCATTGTTTTAGTGACCGATAAGAATACAATCGTTAAAAAACTTGATCCAACATCAGTTCCAGAAGCTAATTTCACCTTAGAAGAGGGAGAACATATTTTGAAGGCATTTGAATATTGCAACCTTCACGGTCTTTGGGCTAAAGAAAACTAGTTATTTCAATTTAAGATGGGTTTTGCAAGGGATTTTTGGATTTTAGCAAGGAAATGTAACGCTTATTTTTGTTCCGTATCCTAAATGCGATTTTAATTTAATTTCCCCGTTATATTTCATTACGGCATGTTTAACGATTGATAAACCTAATCCTGTCCCGCCGTTTTGCCTGCTATGAGATTTATCTACGCGATAGAAACGTTCAAAAATTCTTTCTTGATCTTTTTCTGCTATTCCTATACCGCTATCTTCAACAATTATTGTTTTTTCATTTAATGTAACGCTTACTTTTCCATTAGGGACGTTATATAAAATTCCATTCTCAATAAGGTTTTTGATTATTAGATATGCGTCTTTATCAAGAATTTTAACTTTAGCATCTCCAATGAGAGTAAGGGTGACTTTTTTCTCTTCTGCAAGGAAAGAGAGTTTCGTTATAGCATCGTTAGCAACATTTCTAAGTGATATTGCAGGAATATCATCCGGGGCTTTTTCCTCTTCTAAGGAGGATATTGCTAACATATCTTGCACAACTGATAACATACGTTTTGAAGAAATAGACACCTTTGACGCATAGTCTTTTATCTTTTCATCTTTTGAACTCATAGATATAAGTTCATTAAATCCGATAATGGAGGTTAATGGAGTTTTTAATTCATGAGATGCAGAATCAACGAATTCTTTTCTTTGCTTAGCTGCTTCAATTTCAGGAGTTATATCATTTAACACATAAAGAGTAAAATCCGAAGAATCTTGTCTAGAAACTGTATATGTTCTGCCATCTTTTTCAAATTTGTCTCCATCTTTCAAATTTATATCAGAAGACAATTTTCCTTCATCTAGGCGGAAAATCTTTTTTGCGGATTCGTTTGCAAAAACTAGTTCATCATTCCCTGATATAGCAATTATTGGATTTGGAACACTTGATAGAAGGAGGGATAACTTTTCTTCTTCTTTTCTTAATTGAATTAAAGATAAGGATAAATCATTAGAAATTTGATTTATATCTTTAGCAATGTTGCTTACTTCATCATTTCCTTTAATTTCAATAGGATTAGGATTGTCTTCTCCTGATTTTATTTTTCCTAGGTTTGTTTCGATTTCTTTCAAGGGCTTCAATGACTTATTTGTCACGAATATAACCATGACCATTGAAGATGCGATTGCAAAAACGCCAAAGAGAATAATCCAAGGTATATAAGAAGACATAAAAGTTGTTAGAGAAGAAGTCTTTAACGCGATACGTATGACATAAGTTGATTGAGAGACAGTTTTGGCTTCGGCATAGTAAATGTATTCAACACCAAATGTTTGACTTGAACGAATAACCACGGTTGGCTTATTCTCCATTGCTGCGATAAATTCCTCTCTATTTGCATGTGATTCTAAGTTTGAAGCATCCTCTTCGGAATCCCACAAAACCGATCCATCCGAGCAAATAATCGTCTCTCTGATGTTTTTATCTTCAACCACCAAAGAAGTGGTATCACCGTTAAACACATTTTTATATGCATGAGTTAAGGCAATCGTGCTTTCTTTTGCTTCATTAACTAGGGCCTCTTTGGCGAAAAGAACACCAAAAACAAGCAATGCCGAGATTGCTACAACGATAATTAATGAGTTCCAAAAAGCAAGCTTCTTTTTCATCTCATGATATAGCCTAGGCCTCTAACTGTTTCGATAGATATTGTAGAAGCGGCAATTTTCTTTCTTAATCTAGAAACGAACATATCAATCGTTCTCGTTTCAATAGAACAATCAATTCCCCAGATATTAGATAGGAGTTCTTCCTTCGAAAGAGCCTTATCAACATTCTCTAGGAAATAGGCAAGGAGATCATATTCCTTGAGTGAAAGATGCAAAACTTCATCATTCAAAGATATTTCATGTTGTTGCTTATTTAATGTTAATTCTTTGTATTTAACTACGTCAGTTTTAACTATTTTACGAAGATTGGCTTTGATCCTTGCTAATAATTCCATTATGCCAAAAGGCTTAGAAAGATAATCTGATGCACCTTCATTCAATCCTTTTACCTTATCGGTTTCTTTTCCTTTTGCTGAAACCATTATTACCGGAATTGAGGAATATGGGCTTTCCATTAGGTTTTTTAACAAAGCCATCCCGTCCATTCCTGGCAACATGATATCAAGGATGATTAAATCTGGTTGTTTCTTTTTTAAGGCATTCCAAAATGTTGAGGCGTCAGGGAAGGAAAGACATTCATATCCTCCCATAGGCAATGCTTCTTCATAGAGAGCGCGGATGCTTTCTTCATCATCGACACAATAAATCAATTGTTTTTCCATAATTAAGAATCCAAATGGGTTCCTGTCGAAGAATAGTCGACCCACTCACCGACATTCACCGCATGATCGCCAATTCTTTCTAGATACTTCGCGATCATCATAAATATTATAGACTGTTCGGCGTTTTTCTCATCACCTTTCATTAATGTGATGAGCTCTTGCTTGATATTTTTATAATATTCATCGACACGGTCGTCATCTTTTTCTAGAGATCTCGCTTCATCAACATCACCGGTTATAAATGAATGAACGGCCTTTTTGACAAGACTTGAGGCACATGCGCCCATTCTAGGAAGATCGATCAATGATTTGATATATGGCTCATTAGGAAAAGAGATAACCTCTTCAGCTATATCTACGCTATAATCGCCAATTCTCTCTAGATCGGTTATCATTTTTAAGGCAGATCCAACTTTTCTAAAATCTGATGCAACAGGTTGATCAAGCAAAAGGATTCTAAAGCACGAGCTCTCGATATCTTTCATCAATTGATCGATTTGCTTGTCTTCATCAATGACTTCTTTAGCAATCGTTGAATTCTTTTCGACTAGCGCTTCCAAAGCTTTTTCAACGGATTTAGCCGCTAATTCACCCATATCGGCTAATTTCTTCAAAACTAAATCTATTTCTTTTTCGAATCTTGTTTCCATTTCTATCCGAACCTCCCTGTAATGTAATTTTCAGTTCTTTTATCTATTGGTTGAGAGAATAAACTTTCAGTTTTTTGTGTTTCAACAAGTTCCCCCAAAAGGAAGAAGGAGGTGTAATCTGCGACACGCGACGCTTGTTGCATATTGTGTGTGACAATAACAATCGTCACGTCCTTCTTTAACTCAACCATCAATTCTTCGATTTTCGCTGTTGAAATAGGGTCAAGAGCACTTGTTGGTTCATCCATTAGGAGCACTTCTGGTTCAGCCGAAAGAGCTCTAGCTATGCAAAGACGTTGTTGTTGGCCACCTGATAAAGATAATGCGGAGTGTTTTAGGTTGTCTTTTACTTCTTCAAAAAGAGATGCTTTCTTTAGACTATTTATGACAATTTCATCAAGCGTTTTCTTGTCTTTAATTCCAAAAGTACGGGGTGCGTATGCTATATTATCGTAAATCGACATAGGAAATGGGTTAGGTTTTTGGAAAACCATTCCAACTCTTTTTCTTAATAGGTTAATGTCGATTCCTTTTTTGTAAATGTCTTCGTCGTGAAAATAAACTTCACCAGTTATTTTGCAATCACTTATTAGATCGTTCATGCGATTTAGGGAACGCAAGAATGTTGATTTTCCACAACCTGAAGGTCCGATTAAAGCGTGAATGCATCCTTTTTCTATTGTTAGATTAATGCCTTTTAAGGCTTCTTTCTCGCCATAGAAAAGATGAAGGTTTTCACTTCTAAGGATTTCATTTGCCATGTTTTTTCCTCCTTTGAAAGATAAATGTAAGAACGTATGCGGTTATATTTAGTAACAAAACTAACACTAATAAGGTTAATGATGCAGCTCCAGCTTCGCCCATATAACCGAATTGAGCAAAGTAATAAATATCTAAGGCTAGGGAAGTTCCTGCTGACATTGGCGAGACTGGAACGATATTAACAACCATCCCAACGGTTAATAAAAGGACCGCTGATTCAGAAACGACTCTACCAATCGATAAGATGATTGATGTTAAAATTCCAGGTAAGGCATTAGGTAAAACGACCTTGAAAATTGTTCTTATTTTTGAAGCGCCAAGCGCTAAAGATGCCTCTCTTAAGGAATTAGGAACTTCCTTTAATGCTTCTTCGACGTTTTTGACAACTAACGGGAGAATCATAATTGCTAAAGTAATGCCTCCACCCATCAAGGTATAACCCCAGCCAAAAGAAACAACGAAGACTAGATATCCAAATAAACCATAAACGATTGAAGGAATAGAAGCTAATGTCTCAATTGAAACGCGGATGATTTTTGTGACTATTCCATTACCATTTGCATATTCAACTAAATAGATTGATGTAGCAATGCCAAGAGGTACGCCAAGAAGCAAGGCGATAAGAATCAAATAAAGAGTTCCTACAGTCGCTGGCCAAAGAGATGCCTCTGCGCCATATTTTCCAAATAGAAGTTGCCAAGAAACGCTTCCAGCTCCTCTTACAAATATGAAAATAATGATAGAGAATAAAGCAACAAGGCTAATTAATAGCGAAAGTAAGGAAACGTATTTAAGTGATTCAAATAAGCCTTTATTGGCTTTCCGCGCACGATTATTAATCATTATTTCTTCCTCCCTTCAAGAACAGAGAATAAAACGTTTAATAGCAAGGAGAATAAGAAGAGGACGACACCTGAGCAGAATAAGGCGCTTAAGGCATCAGGAATGGCTTGTAATTCCATCGCGCCCATAGCGATATTAGTCGTTAATGTTCTTACTGGTTGGGTTAAGGAAGTTGGGAGTTGGCTAGAACCACCAATGACCATAATCACTGCCATTGTTTCACCTAAAGCTCTTCCAGTTGAAAGAACGCAAGCGGCAAGAATTCCTCTTTTTGCAGATGGAACCATCACCTTGAATATCGCTTGCGATCTTGATGAACCAAGCGATAAAGCACCTTCATAATAAGCATGATCAACGGAATTAAGTGCATCCAAAGATACTCCAACCATTGTTGGTAGAATCATAATAGAAAGAATTATTGACGCAGCAAGGATTCCATAACCAACTCCGTTTGGAGAAATATAGTCACGAATAAATGGAACGATGATAATTAGCCCAAAAAGACCATAGATTACCGATGGAATGCCCGCTAAAAGATCAATTAATGCCCTAATGGGTCTAACTAATCTTTTTGGAACAAATGCAAAAAGGGATATAGCAACGAATAAGCCAAACACGCATCCGACAACAGCAGATAATCCAGTAACATAGAATGTAGCAACAATCATTGGCCAAACGCCATATGTAGCAGGTTCACCAAGAGGGTTCCAAGACATTCCAAAAAGGAAGTTCCCTACACCATATCTAAAAAGAAATGGTGAACCATATACAAAGAGAAATACGACGATTACTGCTAAAAGGCCTAACGAGAAAAAGGCACAGAGTAGGAATCCCCACTTTGCGCCATTTTCTTTGACGTTATTTAATTTTAATCTTTGAGAATCAACCATTATTTGATTAATTGAGACCATGTTGTAATAGGGGTCTCTGCTTTTGGATTATAAATTGTTGCTAAATCTGTTTTAGAAATCGAATCAAGAGTATTTTTCTTGTTAACGATAACGGCGATGCCATCTTTGCAAACTGTATAAGGAGTGCATGAAGCGGCTTTTGTTGAATTGAATTCTTCAGAAATCATGCCAAAGACTGATGTACCATTTTCTGCATTGCTATAACCTGTTCCAGATCCTCCACCAGCAACTTCGATAGTAACTTCGGAATGGTATTCATTATATTTAGCAGCAAGTTTGACCATTAATGGTTGTAATGATGTTGATCCAGAAATGGTTATTTTCTTCCCTGCATAGTCTGCAGTTTTTGTATATGATGTGGTGCTATCATGAATTGCAACATATCCTTCATCTGAAGCCATTTTTTCAGCTTCTTTAGAACCTAAGAATGCTAAATAGTCTTGATAGACTGGTTCAGAATTGATTATTGCTTCTTTATAGATAACATTTAATGGTCTAGAAATGGCATATGTTCCATTTTTAACTGTTGCAGCAGATGGGGCAACATTATCGACTTTAAGGATTTTGACGCTATCATCGACATAGCCTAAAGAATCATATGCGATTGCATAATTATTTCCTGAAACTTCGGTTAAGATAGCGGAAGTGCTTGTTTGGACAATTGCGCCTGTTGGATCTGCCGCGCCTTTTAAGCCTAATATTTCAAGGAATGCGCCTCTAGTGCCAGAACCTGTCTCTCTAACGAGTACAGAAATGTTTTTAGAGGAATCGAATTCTTTATTTCCTCCACATGATGCGAGCATGCCGCCTAACATTGTGACACCTAAGATTAATTGAATTTTCTTGTTCATTTTTTCTCTTTTCTTTCTTTTTGCGATTCTAGTATGAAGGAAAAGAAAAATAGCAACTACCAACAAGTAGAAACAGAAATGTAACAAAAATGTAAAGAGCAGTTTTCGCCTAAATACTTATGACATATATCAATATTTCTATAAATCCACGGGTATTTTACATAGGTTTTTTAGAAAAACGATTATTTTTTACAACCATCCTTTAATGATGAATAAGCCTTTTTTACAAGGAATTCTGTGTCAAAGATATAATCTTTACCTTTATTTGAAATATAGAAAAGAAATTCAATATTCCCTTTCTTGTTTCCAAGGATTGGTGAATATGATGCATTCAAAATATGGAGATTGTTTTCTTTTAAATATGTTAGGAAAGAGTTTAATGAATCAATTAGATATTCTTTCTTTTTAACCACACCGTTTTTGTTTAATCTAGCTGGTCCAACTTCGAATTGAGGTTTGAATAGAAGAACAATCTTGAAATCCTCATTAAAAGATATGAGGGTATCAACAATACTCCTTATAGATATAAAAGAAACATCACATACATAGAAATCAATTTTCTCTTTGAATATTGTTGGATTCACATAACGGAAATTAGTATTTTCCATTACAACGACCTTTTCATTATTTCTTAACGATTGATGAAGCTGAGCTGTTCCTACGTCAATCGCATAGACTTTCTTCGCTCCATGTTTTAAAGAACAATCAGTGAATCCTCCAGTTGAAGATCCGATATCACAAATGACTTTGTCTTTGAAATCTAAAGAAAAAACATTGATTGCTTTGTCTAATTTATGCCCTCCGCGGGAAACAAATTCTAAGACATCGTTCTCAATGATTTCTATTTTGTCGCTAATAGCAACGTCAAAACCATTCTTGCTTATGATTTTGCCATTTATTTTAACCTTTTCGTTTTTGATTAACTGAGATGCTTTGCTTCTTGTTTCAGCATATTTATGTTCGACAAGAAAAACATCCAAACGCATAAGGATTTATTTGGCTTCTTCACTCTTTTCAGCTTCAGCAACGGCTTTTTCTAAGGCTTTTCCGCCTAAGCCAACTGTTTCATCAACAGGTAAAGAGAAAGCAATTCCTTGAGCAGGAGAATTTAAGCCAACCTTTTGATATATTGCATGAAGAATGCTATCACGGATGTGTTCGTCTGCAATAATAAGGACTAATTCTTTTTCTGGGTGAATGGTAATGCCAAAGGTTGCTTCCGCATCTGGATTAGCGGTTCCTCTAGCATTAATTTTTGTGCCGCCTCTAGCACCGGCCTTTCTTGCTGCATCCATAACGGAATCGGAGAAACCGTTATTGACGATGCACATAATTAATTCTTTTTTCTCACTCATTGTGCTCCCTCCATATTGGCTAAGAATTGATATACGGCCTTTCCGATAACGCTTGAGAAAGGAACGGTAAAGGCAATTCCCTGACCATTTATTAATTTAAAGTACTTATCTTCATATGCATTCATGATTGGCTTAACGTATTCAGCATTAACGACGCTTAATATGACAGCCTTATCGGAATTTGTGTGCAATTGATCTGCTAAAGCTGGTGGCAAGGTACCAGTTCCGAAAAGAACCATTTGCATATTGATTTCATATCCTTTGAGGATATCTAAATAGAAATCTGCCTTATTTCTTGGAACGATTGTGAATAAAACCTTAAGCTTCTTTGGAGCGGTTAATGGGGCAGATGTTTTTTCTTGTTTAGAAACGACCTTTTCTGTCTTTTCTGCGACCTTTTCTTTTATCTCTTCAATCTTTTCTTTGCGGACTTCTCTTTTTATTCGGACGGCCTTTTTGATATTGTCTTTTGTTTCACTCATAAAATGCCTCCTTATTTAAAGATAATGATCTCTTCATCATCAGCACTAAGAACACGCTTGGTTCTAGAACGTTCGCGAAGTTTATTTTGAATAACAGACTTAAAGCCTAGTACTTGGATAGCGATAAGTGGAGTCATAGCGACCATTGCTACAACACCGAATGCGTCGGCTAAAATGTTTTCTGACATTTCGCCATATAAGGATACGCAAGCGCCAATAGCCATAGGTAAGACGAAAGAAGAAGTTAATGGCCCTGAAGCGACTCCGCCTGAGTCGAAAGCGATAGCGGTATAAACTTTAGGAACAAAGAATGAAAGAGCTAAAGAAATTAAGTAACCGGGGATTAAGTAATAGAGAATTGAGAAATTAAAGACGATACGCACCATTGATAATCCAATAGAGATACCAACGCCAATGCATAACGCTAATAACATTTGTCTTTTTGAAACGCCACCCATCGTGACTTCTTCAACCTGCTTAGTTAAGACTTGAATAGCAGGCTCAGCTAAAACAACGATAAAGCCAAGGATGAATCCTAATGCAATTAACCATGTGGCTCCAGCTGAAGCAAGCATTTTACCCATTTGATAGCCAATAGGCATAAAGCCAACTGTTGCAGCAGTTAAGAATATGACCAATCCAACAAGCGTGAAAGCTAAACCGACAAGGATATGAAGGATTTGCTTGAATGGAAGTCTGATAAAGATCAATTCAATGATGAAGAAACAAACCGTGATTAATCCTAAAGCAAGCGCAACTTCCTTAAATGATTTCCATAAAGTGTTAGCAACAGTTTGCAAAATCACCATCGGATCTCCGCTCAATTGATAATCTGCAGGGTTGATTATTTGATCAGGAACGTTTGTGATTGTCATACTTAAAATAAGAACGACAAGAATAGGACCAACGGAGGATAAGGCAACCAAACCGAAAGAGTTTTCCTTTGAATTTCTTCCACCAACAGTTTGAGCGACGCCAAGACCTAAAGCCATAATAAATGGAACGGTGATAGGACCAGTCGTAACTCCGCCTGAATCAAACGCCAAGGCAATAAATTTTGCGCCATTTGGACTTACCATCGCTAAGCAGGCAAAGCCAAACATAACCATGTATAAGAACATCAATATATAAGACAAATCGATTTTTAAGATGATTTTCAAAATAGCAACGACTAAGAATATTGCAACGCCAATTCCAACCATGACGATCAAGACGACATTATTGATTGCTTCTTTGACTTGCGTGGCTAAGACCGAAAGATCAGGTTCGGCAATTGTAATTAACAATCCCATGATAAAGATGATTGCTAATGCCAATTTGATTTTCTTTGAACGGATGAGCGACGAACCAATCTGCTCGCCCATTGGGGACATAGCCATTTCAGCGCCTACGTTAAAGAGGGCAATGCCAATAATCAGGAATATAGCAGCAATTATGAATACTATAATTTCCGTGGCATTCAACTGAAGTAATGGGGTAAAGAACAGGATGATTACGATGGCTGCAACAGGGGCTACTGACAGCGATGATTCTTTTAATTTGTCTAAGATATTTTTAAGCATGAACTAATTATACAAAGAAAGAGAAGAAATTTAAGTTTAAATTGAAAATAATTTATTATTTTGTAACAATTGTTCCAATTTCATAAAGCAATTGATTGTAAGCGCTTACGATTTATAATTGTTAAGTAACTTAAAAATAGGAGGCTCATTATGGGCAAACTAACTCAAAGGATGATTGATAATGGCACTTACGAAGGTGACAGAGTACCAAAATTAACAAGAATCCTCTTTCCGTGGTCAGGCATTTTCCGCGATGCTTGTTATCAATTAGTAGGGACCTTCCTTACTCAATTCGCCTTAGCATCTGGCGTATTGGATTCAGGAGAAGCCTTTAAAGCGCAATACGCCGTAATCACCGTTGCTCTTATGCTTGCCTTGATTTGGGATGGCATCAATGACCCAATCATGGGATTCATCATTGAAAAATTCCGTTTCAAACTAGGTAAATTCCGCCCTTGGATTGAAATAGGCGCGATTGGTAACACCATAACGGTATTGCTGATGTATATGATTCCATCGCTTGGCTTAGTACATGGTTGGGGTTATGTAGCATTCATGATTGTCATGTATTTCCTTTGGGATTTGATGTTCACCATGAACGATATAGGCTATTGGTCGATGCTTCCAGCCTTAACGAATGATCAAAAACAAAGAGCTAAAATCTCTACTTCAATGACAATTGCCGCTTCAATCGGAACCTTCATTGCTTTTGCCGTTTTGACTTTAGGCCCAGGTAACTTAGGAACATATAAAGAAGTATTTCTTTGGGCATCCATTGGCCTTTCTGCCTTATTCTTGATTTCTCAAAGTCTTGTTTTCTTCCTTTGCAAAGAAAAGAAGAGAGATCCAAAACAAGAAGAAATTTCTGAAAAAACCCATTTCTTAGATTTATTTAGAGTCGTTATACAAAACAAAGAACTACGTGCGGCTGCGATTGCCATGTTCCTTTGCTATGCAGGAGAAGGACTATTAACTGGCGTAGGTACTAATTACTATTATTTCTTATACGGTTATCCGGGAGGCGCGATGATTGCAACCGTAATCTCTGTCTTCTATATCGTTGGAACCATTGCAGCACAGGCTTTCTATCCTTTGCTTGCTAAGAAGATATCAAAAAAGAATATCCTCTTATTTACAACAATCATCATTGCAGTCTTCTATGCCGCTTTCTTCCTTCTTGGCTTCCCGCTAAATGGAAGATATCCAATCCTCAATTCATCTGAATGGCTTTCTTGGCAAAATATAATTCTTTATTTATTTGCATTTATCTTCTTTGCTGCATCAGGACTTTTCTATCTTGCTTTGATAGTTATGTTCCAAGATGCAATTGATTACAACGAATATACATTTGGTGAAAGAAAAGATTCAATTTGTTTTGCTTGGAGACCACTAGATGTAAAACTCTCATCAGGCTTGAACCTTGGTATTCGTTATCTTGCTTATTTTGCTGGTGGATTCTATGCAGTATTCCAATCAATTGGCGAAGCTGAGGCAAACGTCAATTCCGGTGAAATGAGCAGAGATCAAGTTAATGCTCTTATCAATGGTCAAATCGATCAAATTTATGCGGATGGCAAGGCTAATCTCACTCTATTTGGAATAATTATCATCGGATTAACCATCGCAATGTTTGTTATTGCCTATCTTATTATGAGATTTGGTTATCATATTACCGAAGAACAAGAGAAGATGATGGTCGAAGAACTTGCTAAGCGTAACGAAGCAAATATTGCAAGCGAAGCTCAAAAGACAAACAATCAAGCTCAATCTCAAAGTGTGGTTTGACCTAAATGCAAACATTAAATCTTCAACTGAAAAGCTGAAGATTTTTTCTTTCGGACAAACCTAATTTTTCATTTTCCGTTATTGTTTAAAACAATAAAAAAGAATACGATAAATTTGTTATGAGAGTATTAGCAAATTATTTTCCAACTTCAGACCAAACATTCAAATTTGATTGGATATCATTGGTCTTCCTTCTTATATTGCTCTTTTGCATTATTAGAGGCATTCAAAAAGGATTCCTTTACACCTTATTGAATTTCTTTGGAATGCTTGTCGTTTTCTTTATTGCCTATCTTCTTGCTAAACCAGTGGGCGAGTGGCTCTACACTCTTAATGAGTGGGGCGATTCAGTTCAAGGCAATTGCGTGAATTTCCTTGTTGATAAAGGTTCTAATTATCTAGTTTCAACCGGAAACGATATTGCTGATGCATATGTCGTAGCAAAGTTTGGCTCAAAGAACGTCATGGAATGGATCGTTAGCCAAGCTGATTTGAATTCTGCTATATATCCAGGCGCAGAAATGACGGTTGCTCAAGCCATTCAATCTAGACTTGGATCAGTTGGAATTCCTTCCTTCTTGCAAAGCTATGTGATGAATTTCTTGATGAATGCCTTGCCAGAAACTAATGCAACATCAACTGTTGCAGTATATCTTGCCAATTCTATTGCATCCCTAACATTCGTTGGTATTGGATTTATCGCTTTATTCTTAGTTGGATACATCATTCTTATCATCTTGAAGATAATTGCTAAGAAGATTAATCATGTTAAAGGCATTGGTGGGCTTAATAGATTGCTCGGTGGCTTACTCGGAATTTGTATTGCTTTCATTGATATCTCTGCTTTATCGGCCCTATTAGTAACTCTTTCAGGGATTGGCTCTGTGTATAATTTCCTTGATGGAATTCTCTATTTATCAGATTCAAGCGTGTATACGATCGGAAAGATGTTCTATAACGAAAACTTCTTTGGTCTTTTGATGGGTTATTATAACGATATTGCATCATCATTATTTGCGAAATAAGCGGTTTTTGCCGTGGATATTTGGAAATTTATTAAAAACACCTGCGTCTTATGAAAATATTAAGGTTTTGCAGGTGTTTTTCGATTTTTAAAAAGCCAGCGTTTGCTGGCTAAATCAATATTATTGCTTATATTTGATAATTTCGTCTTCGATGGCTTTTCTAGCTGCGTCAGAATTTAACTTATCGCTTAATTGACCAATGAAGAAACGATATTTACTTGGTTTGATAGATGAAGTATAAGCAATTCCGTAAGTGTTAGGGCCTGAATGAACAGCATTGGTGGAATTCGTTTTTGTCTCTATGACTTTTTTGAACCCCTTTGCTTTCAAGGCGTTAACAATATCATCAACTGTTGAATCTCTTTCCGAGGTATATCCAACTAAAGCCAAAGAATAATCAATATTTTCAAATCCTTCAGTCACGGTCTCTGCATATTTAGCTCCAAGCTTTTGGATTTTGCCCATCAATTTTTTATAAACAGAGAATGTTCCGTCTTTCATTGTTAAGATTGGATGGAATTTTAATAAGCCAGCGCCTAACGCGGATGCTTTAGAAATTCTTCCGCCTCTTGCGAAGAAAGAAAGGTCATCAACAATTAAAGAAACATTCGTGTTATGTCTATATTGTTCCATGACATCGACAATTTCTTTAAGAGATTTTCCTTCATCTGCCATTTCTTTTGCTTTTAAGGCTTGCAAAGCAATTCCTAATGAAGCAGATTGGGAATCAAATATTTCAATATGTTGATTATCTTCTTTGGCGATTGATGCATTTTGGAAACCAGAAGATAACTTGGAAGAAATGGAGAAGTAGAGAATGTCGTCTCCGTCTTTCCCTTCTTTCTCAAAGAATTCCATTGCTTCGCCAACGTTTACTGCGCTAGAAAGGCAAATGTCTTTGTGTGTTCGATTATATTCATACATTTCTTCATTTGGGAATGAACCATCTTTTTTAGAAGTTTCACCAAACTGGATTGAAAATGGAACACAATGTATGCCTAATTCATCCTGAAGTTTTGCTGATAAATCCATCGTGCTATCGCCTACAATTTTAACAGACATCTCTTAACCTCCTAGCCTATTGACCTAGTAAATGATACTAGATATTTTTCAAAATAAAATAAAAAGATAAAATTCTAACTTGAAAAAGAAAAAATAAACATTAACATTTGTAACTATGGAACTAGAAGAAAAAGAATTGTTCCTTGATTTCAAGGATTTCAAAACATACGTTAAAATCGTAAACCCAAATGGGAAAAACAACCCCCTTGTAATTTTGCATGGCGGACCTGGCAGCACTCATAATTCACTTGAATTAATTAAGCCAATTGCAGAATTAAGCGATAGACCAATTATTTTTTATGATCAAATTGGCTGCGGATATTCCTCAAGACCAGATCATAAGAAAGATTTAATCTATAACAAGGATTTTTGGATTAACGAACTTCAAAACGTCCTTGATTTCTTGCATATTGAAAAATATCACCTCCTTGGTCATTCATGGGGAGGAATGCTTGCTCAACTATTTGTTATAGAGAAGAAACCTACAAACATTCTTTCTTTGACTCTTTCATCAACTTTATCTAGTGCTAGATTATGGAAAGAGGAAACTCATGAACTAATCAAGAAAATGAGTGTAGAAGATCAAGATGCCATCAAACTAGCAGAAGTTACTAATGATTTCTCATCTTCATCTTTCATCGAAGCAAGTAAGAGATATATGAAGATGACCGTTTCGGATTATTCCTTAGACGATCCAAATCTCCCTGGATGTCTTTCTCGTTTGAAAATTAGAGGAGATGTCGCTTATCTTACCGCTTGGGGTCCATCAGAATTTGCTCCAACAGGAAATCTTAAAAATTATGAGACAACAAAACATCTAAAAGATATCGTAATTCCAACTCTTGTTTGCTACGGTTCATCAGATGAATCAACCAAAAAGCAAAACGAATTGATGTATGACTCGCTTGGTTCAGAGAAAAAGAAAATCCTCGTTTTCCCTAATGCAAGGCATATGACCTATTATGAGGCTAACGAGGAATATATTAAGAATATAAATGAATGGATAGTTTCCAACGATTAATCGTTAGGGAACTTTTCTTTATAACGTTCAATTGCTTCTTTGATTACTTTTTTCGCGTCTTCTTTGCTTCTTAAGCCAGGGACACGAGTTTCTTTTCCTTCAAGAACTTTATATGTCTCAAAGAAGTAAGTGATTTCTTGTACTATATGCTCAGGCAAATCTTTGATGTCATTGTAATTCTTAAAGAAAGGATCATCTGGGCATACAGCTAAGATCTTTGCATCTGGCAAGCCTTGATCGACCATATCAATCATGCCAATTGGTCTTCCTTTAACTAAGGTCATAGGGATAATTGGCTCAGACGTAATTAACAATACATCAAGAGGGTCGTGATCCTCGGCATATGTTTTTGGGATAAAGCCATAATTATGTGGGTATTGAGTTGATGTATAGAGGATTCTATCTAATTTCAATAATCCTGTTTCTTTGTCTAATTCATATTTGTTCTTGCTGCCTTTTGAAATTTCAATATAGGCGACAAATTCATCTTCATTCACTCTTTTGCTATCAATATCTTTCCATGGATTCATACTTTTTTCTCTCCTTCTAAAACAAATTATACATTATTAACTATGTTAAAAAAGAAAATAATACTTGAGTTTTTTCAAAGTAAGACTTTAATAATCCTATTAACTTTTTTGAAAGGGACTAAAAATGAAAAAGAAATCGTTAGTGCTTATTCTTGGCTCATTAGTCGTTCTTGCATCATGCGGAAATAACGACAATTCAAGTGAGTCTAGCAAGCAAAGCAATGAATCTTCAAGCCAATTGGAGAGTTCTGAATTACGTGAATCAAGCTCAGAAAGTGTTTCATCATCAAGCTCAGAAAAACATGAGTCATCTGACAGTGTTTCCTCATCTGAGCAAGCGCACGTTGACCCAGAACATGCAAAATTCACTTTGCATATGGAAGGTGCTTTACGCCTTAATCAAAGCAGATCAATCTATGCAATCTTCAAAGATTCAAAAACAACTGGCACAGTAAAATTTTATACAAGTGATAAGAGCATCATTACTTGTTCAGAAATAACTGGGGTTAGCAATGAGGCGTATTTAAGTGCAAAAGCGGAAGGAACTGCAACAATATATGCCTATCTTGAAGGAGAAGAAGATATTCTTGTTTCAGAAGAAATCACTATTGCTCACGGAACTGTTTTAGCTGAAGATACCTTTAACAAATTAACCGGTGCAATGAAGGTTAACTTCACTCAAGAATTATTTGATTATGACGCTAAAACTTTAGAAAAGTCTTTATATGGTGCCTATGACATTACAACTATCTACGAAGAAACAAGTGATGATGCAGACTACCCATATCATAATACTGATGCATATCAAATAGATGTCGTAGAACGTAATGGAAAAGGAAACAATGACTTCCATAAGAAATATGTTCGTTCTGGAACTCGCCTTGCAGTTGAATATCTAACTTCAAAAAACACTGTAGGACAAGTTACTCAATATAATGATGAAGGAGAAGAATACCACTGGGTCAACTCTTATTACGAAAATCTTTTCAAATATGATGAGGAATCGGATACATCCGCTTTAGTGAGTGCTGCTGATTTTGAATCATTTGATGGAGGAAAGACTTATGAATATGTTGGAAATGCTATTTGGGCAACAACATATCTAACAGTTTCCTTTGTCTTAGAAGATATAACTCCAGATTCATTTGCTATCACTGTCGCAGATGATGGAACGCTTGGCTTTGAAATCGTTACTGATCCATATGGAAAAGATACAGTAGGAATCAAAGGTGGCCAACTCCTAAAAGGCACGGTCTCAGAAATAGGAACAGCTAAAATCGATCATTTGCAACCATATACTCACGAGACATATCATGACAAATTAGAAACAGCGAGAGCAGAACTTGCTAATGCAAAGAACTATACCGCCTCATACAAAGTGATCGACTCTGATTCTGAATTCGGAACAACAAATTACACAATCACCTATACCGAAGATACAATTGAGCAAAAAATCGTTGATAAAGATGGAAAAATCCTATCAAATAACGGAGTCCATAAAAACGGAACAGGTTATTTCACATATACTGTCGATGAAAATGGCGTAGTTACAAAAACTAAGGATTATGAAGCGTCTTTTGATTCCGTAAATCGCTATCCAACATTTGATTTTGCAATCGAAATCCTCGGCGAAACCCCAACGGATTTAAAATATGCTAGCCGTGGAGCATACGTAGGAGATTTCTTCTCCACCTGTTGGGAACTTCCTAGATATTGCGCTTACTACACCGCTAAAGAAGGTGCAGAAGTTACCTTAACTAACGATGGCCATCTAGCAGGAATGAACGCTACCTTAGCAAGTTCTTCGCTTGCTGATGAAATTGAGTTCCAAGGAATCTATACGAATATTGGAACGACAACAATCAACCGCGATTGGGATTCAGCAGTAACTCCTGATACGCCTACAACATATCCAGCAAAACTTCTTGCTTCATTAAAAGAATGGGGAGTTGATGAAGTTATTCCATTCTTGTATCCAGAGAATGTTGGATATTGTGATGAAGTAGTAGTTCGTGCAAAGAATAAATCCAATGAATCTTTAGCAAGATACGGAACATTCAAAACAAATGAATTTGAAACTGAGGCAAAACGTGATGACTACATCACAAAATATAAAGCTTTATTAGTTGAAAAAGGATGGACGTTAACTACTGAAATAGATGAGAATCTCAACTATGCCTATTACGTTGATCCAACAGGAAATTGGAAATTATCCGTCGGAGCATATGCTAATTACTATGGCGGAGCTCTTCTAAAACGTGTTTGTTTCACCTTCAATAACAAAGACGGCAACATGGTTACACCAGATTCCTACAACTTATAATTAGTCAAATCTAATCAATTAAGGTCATCAGTCTGATGGCCTTTTTTGATGAAAACGCTTTCAAAATTTACGCTTGTTTCTAATTAAAATTAACTTACATATATTGATAAAAAAATACTTGTAAGTAATAACTTATTGGTTATAATTTTTGCCGTAAAGGAGGAGCAATCATATGATGCTTCTAAACGCATTTTTAGCTGCCGATGCGAATATCGGTGATAATCTTGCCAAAGCACTATCGTCCACAAGCCTTTGGACTGCTATTGCTAAGACGATTATCTTTATTCTTTTAGGCTTTATCTTTACAAAGAAAAAGCTATTGCCAGACGCAACTGGTAAAGTTTTGACAAAGTTTGTCATGACAGTCTGCTTACCTTGCCTCGCTTTCTGCTCATTCATGAAAAACTTCACTGCAACAGAAGGTATTGGCGCCATAGTTAACTTTGTCATGGGCTTTGTTTTCTACGTTGGCTTCATGTTCTTATCAAAACTCATCTTCATTTGGGTTAAAGATAAGAAGAAGAGAACAGTTTTATCTGTTTTATTCGCCTTTGGTTCAACAACCTTCTTTGGCTATCCAATCGTAGTCGCCGTTTATGGCTCAACCGCTGGTAACTATTTCAACATCATGAACGTTGCCTATCGTGTCTTCCTCTATTCTTATGCCTACCTTGCTATTGCTGGCATTGAAGATGAAGTTTCACCAGAAACTGAAACAGCTTCCGTGAGTCACGACACAAAAGCAGCTCCACAAGTTGATAAATCAGCAAAAGCAATTCTTAAAAAAGTCTTCCTCAACCCAATCGTTATTGCTACATTCGTTGGCTTAATCCTCTGGTTATTACAAGCTATCCCAGCTGTTAATTTCGTTCCAACAGATTGGCTTGCCCCAACTGGCAAAGAAGTTGCTAAGGTCGCATTATGGAGATTTGATGTTACCTTACCTTGGATCTATCAAGCTGCTAACACACTCGGTGGACTTTCTTCCACAATCATCTTATTTGCTATTGGCTGCACTTTGGGTGGCACAAACATCAAAGACGCTGCAACAGACAAATATGCTTGGATCTGGACTGGACTCAAAGTCATCCTTGCCCCAGCTATCGTTTTAGGAATCCTTGTCGTTCTTCAAGTTATTGCCAATGCTACAGGTTGGCTTGTCAAAGATGGAGAAACAGTTTCTCAACTTATCTCCGTCCAAACCTTATCTTCTTCTGTAATCACTTGGATGGTTCCACCTGCAACAGTCGCAGTTGGATATTGCATCAGCTTCGATAAAGAGAAAGAAATGGCTTCCCATATTTCCTTAATTGGCACCTTAGGTTCAGTTGTTGGAATCGTTATTTGGGTCATCTTACTCACCGTTCTTTCTAACACCGGAATCTTCTACGGCGCTTAATTCTTACTTTATTCCATCAATTAATGTAAAATACGTTTGTATAGTAAATCTATAGAAAGGGAACAATAAAATGGAAAAGAAAATGATTTGCTTTGGCTGCCGTGGCTATGAATTACCATATTTCAAACAATTAGGTGAAAAATATGGCTATGAATTAGTTACTCGCCCAGAATATCTTAACAATGATAACTACGAACTTGCTCTCGGATATGAGAATGTCATGGTTCGTGGTAACTGTGTTCTTGATAAAGAACATCTCACAAAACTCAAAGAGGCAGGATTGAAATATTATCTTACCCGTACAGCTGGCTACAACCACGTCGATGTTGCAGCTTGCAAAGAACTCGGCATCGAAACTGCATTCGTTCCAGGCTATTCACCAAATGCTATTTCTGAATTAGCACTCACCTTAACCATGATGCTTCTTCGTAATGCAGCATATGCTACATCAATTGCCCATGAAGGACATTTCAAAGTCACAGACCAAATGTTCTCCAAGGAAATCCGTGATTGCACAGTCGGTATCTTAGGATGTGGAAGAATTGGTAGAACAACCGCTTCCTTATTCAAAGGCGTTGGTGCAAAAGTTATCGGTTACGATGTCTTTGTCTCTCCAGCTTGTGAAGGCTTAATCGAGATGAAGAAAACTCCAGAAGAAGTATTTGCTGAAGCTGATGTTGTTATCTGCCATATGGCTTATATCAAAGGACAAAATGACAAATTCATCTCTGCTGAATTAATCTCCAAGATGAAAAAGACTGGCATCATTGTCAACGTTGCCCGTGGCGAAGTCATGGACAATATGGCCGCCCTTAATGCTGTCAAAGAAGGCAAACTTGCTGGACTTGGATTAGATGTTATTGATAATGAGAAAGTTCTCTTCAACAAAGACCACGATCCAAAAACAATGCCAAACGAAGAAGACCAATTAATCGTTGATCTCTATCCAAGAGTCTTAATCACTCCACACGTTGGTTCTGCAACCGAACATGCCTTAATCGACATGATCGAAATCACTCTCCAAAATATGGAAGAGTATCGCACAACTGGTAAGTGCAAGAATTCTCTTATTAAATAAGTATTCTAAAAATAGCAGGTGTCATTAAATTGGCATCTGCTTTTTCATACTCGAAATTCAATTATAAGCGGTTTTTACAAGGACTTTTTCGATTTTTCAATATTTCATTGCTAATTGGAAGGCATCACCAACAAAATAATAAGAATCATCCTTAAAACCATATTTAATCGGAAGAGAAGAACCTAATGGGACTTCATGCGTGTATTTGATGTCGAATCCTTTTAAATGATTATTTTTTAAGAAATCGATTGGCACAATGTTTTCAGCAATATCTAAATAAGAAGTATTGTTAATATGTCCATTCATATCACAGAAAGAATATTGAGCTTGTATTGTCGTTTCATTATCAAGATCGAATGGTATTCCTATAGCAAAAGGCATATGGAACTCTCTTCCATTAGATAAATCAGGAATATCTACATCATATTCAACGGGATTAACCATTTTTCTCTTATTAACATCTATTAGAGACCAAATAGAAGAAACTCTTATTAGAAGATCGCCTTGTTCATTTCTTATCTCGACAGTTCTAGGGAAAATGACAAATTTTGTTTTGTGTGAGTAAGTAGATACAACGATTGAATCGTCATATTTTGGCATCCCAAAAATCTCTACGTGGTTTTTGCCAACAACCCATATAATTCCTTTTTCGTTTGTCTTTGCTCTAGGATAGCCTAAATAAGTCACGTGTTCGACAGAAATATCTTGGGCAATCTTCAAAATTGCAGAAGGCTTAATTTCCTGAAATGGTGAGACTTGGTCAGGCGTTATTTTAATTGTTTTAGAAAAATCGTTCATAATGAGTTAATTCTACAACTACGTAAAGAAAAATTAGAGAAAATAATTATATTTTTGTTTAAATTTTAAGAAGTAAATTATATAGTTTGCATGTTAATTTTTAAGGAGGGTTGAAGCGTGTTGAGATTAGATAAAATAACAAAAATATATAAAACAAAAGATATGGAGGTTAAAGCCTTAAAAGGGATTAACTTATCTTTTAGGAAAAACGAATTCGTTTCGATTTTAGGCCCTAGTGGATGTGGTAAGACTACAACGCTAAACATTATTGGTGGATTAGACCATTACACCGATGGCGATTTGATAATCGACGGGAAATCAACAAAGAAATTCACCGATCATGATTGGGATGTTTATCGTAACCATAAAATTGGCTTTGTTTTCCAATCCTATAATTTAATTCCTCACGAAAATATCCTTGAAAACGTTGAATTGGCTTTAACGATTGGTGGAGTGGATAAAGAAGAAAGGGTAAAGCTTTCTAAAGAAGCACTTGACCGCGTTGGCTTGAAAGGTATGTACACAAAGAAACCAGGAGAATTATCTGGTGGACAATGCCAAAGAGTTGCAATTGCTAGAGCATTAGTTAACAAACCTGACATCTTACTTGCAGATGAACCAACAGGCGCCCTTGATTCTGTTACTTCTGTTCAAATTATGGATCTCATTAAAGAGATTTCTAAAGAGAAACTCGTTATCATGGTCACCCATAATCCTGATTTAGCGGAGAAATATTCAACAAGAATCATCAACCTCTTAGATGGAGAGGTAGTTGGCGATACAGACCCATATTCTCCTGAGGAAGAAGAAAAAGAAGGCATGCGTGTAGCTGTTAATGTCGAAAAAGAGAAGGCAAAGATGTCTTGGTGGACTGCTTTTAAACTCTCCGCAAAGAACCTTTGGTCTAAATCAAAAAGAACTGCTCTTATTGCTATAGCATCTTCAATTGGCATTGTTGGTGTTTCAGCCGTTTTAGCCGTTTCTCAAGGTGTTACTGGCTATATAAACAACATGCAAGATGATATGCTTTCGGAATATCCTGTCACAGTATCTGAATCTTCTTGGGATCTTTCCTCTTTGTTAACTTCAACGACAACTGGCCAACAAGCTGATGCAGTCATCCATTCTTGGAAAGATGGCAAAATTGATGTTCAATTCGTGACTCAAACACTTATTAACAGTTCATCTTCGATGAATGCCGCATCAACTAAAAACAATATTACTGAAGATTACGTCCAATTTGTTAAAGATATGCCAAGCAAATACTATTCTGCATTAGGTTTAGAATACGGAATTAATATCAAAAACAATCTATATACCCACTCAAATATTCATTTGAAAGGATACACAGATGAAGAATTAGCAACAAACCTTTATTCGATAACAGGCATAACCGGCATTTGTTCAACAATTCTTGAAAATATAAATGACAAAGAATTCAAAGCGTTTGCTTCAATGGTTGATGAATATACAGATGCGGTTAATCAAGCTTTGCCAAATGAAGACTATGTTCTTAGCCAATATGATGTTGTCGCAGGTAAATACGCCACAAAAGAAGATGAAATGATTCTTGTTTTAAACCACAAGAATGCCATGACTGAATTTGTCTTAACTTTGCTTGGATATTATGGCCAAGACGAATTCTCCAATGCCATCTATTATTATTCTGATCAAAAAGACAAGATGGACATGGATTTATGGGAGAAACAACAATCTTTCACCGTCGAAGATCTTCTAAATAAAGAATATTATTACTATCCAAACGATTCAATTTACACCTTTAATGATGCTTATGATCAAACATCTACATCAGATGTAACTAAGATGCTTGCTTATGATTATCAATTCTGTGATAAAGGCAACCTAGAAAATGGAACAAAGATGAAAATCGTTGGAATCCTCGCTCCAAAAGAAGGAACTTCCTATGGCTGCATGAGCTCTGGCTTATATTACACGGAAGCATTCGTTAAGAAATATCTTGAAGACAATATAAACTCATCTGTCACAAGTTTCGTTAAAGCATATCAAGAAAAGAATAAGGAATCGACAGGATTTACTTCTGCAGTCGTTAATATTAATGATCATTATTTCATTTCAGGAATCGGCTTTACTTATAAAGTTAAATTCCCTGATGGAATTAATTCTCAATCATTTGAAACATATAACGGAGCTGCATTGATTGGTTCCTCAAATTCCTTGGCGGGTATATTTAGCATGATTACCGGATCAACATCTGGCGGATCTTCAGGAATAAGCGCTAGCCTTAATAAAACTGCTACAGTAAGCGCTAGAGACTTAGGTGGAAACGATGTTCCAAGTGTCATTAAAGTTTATCCGCATTCATTCAAAGATAAGAATCTTGTTACAGATTATCTCGATAAATGGCAAAGCGATGAAAACATCACTCTCTCAACTGGCAAAACTCTTGAAAAAGCAGATAGAGAACAAATCAAATACACCGATAATATGGCGATTATCATTACAATCATTAACGGAGTAATTAATATTGTTACGATCGCCTTGGTTTGCTTTATGTCTCTTTCATTAGTTGTTTCTACGGTTATGATTGGAATTATCACCTATGTATCTGTTATGGAACGTGTAAAAGAAATTGGTGTTATTCGTTCTCTTGGTGGAAGAAAGAAAGACGTATCTCATCTATTTAATGCAGAAACACTTATTATTGGTGCAATATCCGGCGCATTTGGTTTAGCTGTGACTTATCTCATTGAAATTATCTTGAATCTCACATTAGGCGTTTCATTCAATCTTGGAATGATTGCAAACCTCAATTGGTATTCAGCTGTGATAATATTTGTCATTAGCATAGCCTTAACAATGATTGCGGGCATCATCCCGGCAAAAGCAGCTGCAAGACAAGATCCTGTTGTTGCATTACGCAGCGAATAAGAAAAAAGATCTCCAACCATTTAAGGAGATCTTTTCGTTACTATTTAACAGAGACTCTAAATTTGAGAGAGTAATTTTCCTCACCACTTAGCTGATATTTTTGATGAACATTCGCTCCCCAAGAATCATCTCCGCCAATGCCGCGCATAGCCGCATAGATTGTTAAATGGTTCTTCCTTGAGACAGGTAATTCATCCTCGTGATTTGCATTATCGATTTCAAATTCATCATTTGGTAAATATTTGAAAGAGAATGGTTTATCTAGCGCTTCAATGAGTAATGAGTGTTCATCATTAATAGCAAGTTCAACAAATCTAGTCTCTTCATGATTGCCACACTCTTGTGGAATTGAATAAGGCAACAATTCGTTTTCAACGCTTGATTCATATATGCCAATGCTTTCACCTTCAAGACGGTCAGAATAAGAATCGAGGGGACCTTTGCCGTAGAATTTGAAATTTTTGATATTTTTCTTTAATGGGAAATCTATTCCAAAACATGGTAATGAAGGCATGCCTTTAACGCCATAATAATGTATTTCCACATCAATATATTTTCCTTCTTTGAATGAATAAGTAATGGTAGCCTTTGCACCTTTATCGCCGACATTGTATGTTAAGCTAATTCCATTCCTATCATCTTTTATTTCTATTGGTGCATTCCATTTAGATACGCCGAGATAAAGCGATGATTTAACAGCAAATAAATTTCCACGATCGTTGTCGGATATAGGACGATAGAAGGTCAGTCTTGCTTGAGATGCTAGAATTTCTTTTCCATCAAGTTCAATTCCCATCAATCCTGTTTCTAAACCGAATTTAGAGAATATGAAGGCAAGATCATCATCACGCACGCCAACATATTTATGAGATGTTATATATTGCATCTCTCCTTTAATTTCACTTGCTTGATAAGCAAAAGAAGATGGTTTATCAAATAAAACTTCAGATTTAGTTACTTTATTCACTACCCTAATCTTTCTTATATGTTCGGATTGGATATCTTTCTTTGGGAGATTGATTTCTTTCTCACCTTTCCAAACAAGCTTTTCCTTGCTTATTAAGTTTCCGTTAGAATAATCTTCTAGATATATAACAAAGTCTTTATGTGTATAGAAAGAATCTAAAGAAAGGTCAATTTTGTCTTCTTCAAATGTGATTTGCAAAGGAGAGTACATGTAATTAACAGTACGCATTTTTGATACACGCATGCCCTCTTTTCTCTCTGAATAGACAATTCCGTTGCAATTAAAGTTCAAGTCATTTGGAACATCATTCATGTCTCCACCATAGACAAGCTCACCATCTACGTAGAGCCCTTGATCGATATAATCCCAAATAAATCCACCTAATGAATTTGGATATTTTCTGAAAACTCTCATATATTCATCAAAGTTACCGCATGAATTTCCCATCGCATGCTCGTATTCACACTCAATTACAGGTTTACTTGGGTTATTGATCATATATTCTTCAAGCTTATTCGCGGGGAGATACATATATGATCTCATATCAACATATGGCGTTAATTCAGGATTAAACCACTCTGGCTCGTAATGAACTAAACGTTTTTTATCTTTTTCGTGGAAGAAATCGGCCATCTTTCCAAGGTTATTCCCTCCACCAGATTCATTGCCTAAACTCCAAGAGAAGATACAAACATTGTTTTTGTCTCTTTCGTACATTGATGAGGCTCTATCCAAAGCGATTTTTGTCCATTTTGGATTAGATCCAGGAAGATATTTGCCAACGTCTTTATAATTGCCCTCAAAGACTCTTGAATGCGATTCAATGCAGCATTCATCCATCACAAAGAAACCCATTCTATTAGCATATTCGTATAATTTGCGGTCGTTTGGATAATGGCAACATCTTATAGCGTTAACGTTATTTTTCTTCAATAGCTTGAGGTCGAACAATAAATCTTCTAAAGATGTCGCACGTCCGTTATGGCAATCTATTTCATGACGATTTACTCCTTTAATTAATAAAGGAACGCCATTCCAAAGAACTGTTCCATTTATTATTTCTTGATGGGAGAAACCAATTTCTAAAGAAGACGTTTCTTCATTGCCATTTTCATCTTTAAGAATGATGGTGAGCCAATATAGATTTGGCTCTTTTGCTGACCATGGTGCAATATTCTTGATTTCTTTTTCTAGTTTGAAGGAATTGCCTTCTATTTTTATTTCTTCATTTAGAAGAGTCTTATCACCCTTGCAAAGGGAAATTGATGCAACGCCTACATTGTTTGTCGATCCGTTAATTGATAATTTTCCGTCTTTGAAATTGCGAACTAAGTCTGTTTTTACATCAATATCTTCTAGATGGATTTCACCAATGCCAATAATGGATATATCTCTAAATAAACCGGAGAATCTCCAGAAATCTTGATCTAGCATCCAAGATGATGCACTCCATCTGAAGTTGTAAACCACAAGTTCATTCTCTTCTTCAAGATATGGCGTTAAATCAAATTCCGAATCAACATACAATCTTGTCGAATATCCAACAAAATGGCCATTTAAATAAACGTATATGGCAGATTCGAATCCTTCAAATCTAAGTATTTGCTTTTTTCCTTTTGGAAGTTGTTTCAAAGAGAAATTCTTGCGATATACGTTAACTGGATCACGTTTTAGATTAACTTCGCCTGGCTCTAAGTCTTCTTTCCCCTCCCAAGCATATTCAGAATTGGAATAGATTAACTCCTCAGGGACTTCTATTTCGGCAGAACGTGGCAAGTTACATTTCCTAAATGCCAAAGTCTTATAATCTAATAACTCATCAGTCCAGCCACTAGAACGATAGAAATCCCATTTCCCATTAAGAGAAAGAAGGGGTTCTTTTCCATTTACGAAAAAACGATGAGAAGAATGTTCGTCTAATAAGTTAATTCCTACGATTTCAGGATTGCTTAAGTAGGACAAGTCAATTTTATCCATATATTTATTTACCTCGTAAAAATTGTCTTCCTTTTTATGGAATAAAGCAAAAGAAAAAAGATGCCTCGCGAGACATCTTGCAAAATTCAGTTTCGTCTTGTCCCGTAAAACTATCGCGACGAGACATAGACAGCAGGCATATGACGGATCCTAAACTAACCCAACTATCCTTACGGTAGGAAGATCCATTTCTGTTCCTATGGCTATATTATATCGGTATATTTTTACTTTGCAATACCCAATTAGGTAAAAATAAGTAAAGATAATGTAAAGACTTTTTAGGATAAAACGTTATCCCAGATACGGTGAACTGCTTCAGGGTGATCGATAAATGGGTTACGGTTGTTTTGAATAAGATAGGCTGCATCGTTACGATTTCTTTCTTTTTCCGATACAGGATCAAGATCATTCCAAGCTAAATAAGTCTTTAATGCCCAAGTAGAAAGAGACGGGTATGTATTTTTAGAGAACGAATCATAAGACATGGATGGAATTGATGATTGGTATCTAGTAACAAAATAGAAATACGTTCTAGCAAAATCTCCCTTATATTCATCAATTGGCTCAAATACTGTTCCGTTATATCCATTATTGCTGCCAGTTCCTAACTTAGAACCATTCTTAGACGTATATGTAGCGTTAGATACGTTCCCGTGTGGGTAATTGCTACGTCTATTGTTTACATAGCCATCGGTTGGATAAACGTGGAAGATATCCGCTTTCATTTTGCTTGAATCGGTTCCAGCAAATTTTGATTGAGGAATGCTATGCTCACGGTTATAGACGTCGCCTTCGCCTTTATAGCTTCCGGCTCTATCGGTTTTTGGATTAAATTTTTCATTGGAATACATATCCCAGATATATCCTTCATCGGTGAGATCTGTTTTTTCGTACGCAGTCCAAAGCCCATCGTAGCCAATGTTTTTCGTATCTTTGCTTATAACATTGAACAATGATGTTTTTAACGTAGCTCCAGTCGCATTCCAATTTACACCTTGATAATATCCATTTTCATCGATATCTGGTTCAAGAGGAGAGGAAGAAGACGATGACGAAGAATCTTCGCTTGATGAAGAACTCTCACTAGATTGTGAAGATGAAGAGGAACTGCTAGAACTGGAAGAATCAATATTTCCTGTTTCGTCATACAAAACTATCTCAATCTTGCTGACATAGATTCTACCCTTTTGATTCGCTTTAAAACTTATAGATGTTGATTTCGTATCATTTTCCTTATCTAAATATAAATAAGAAAATTTAGTAAATTCTGACGATTCGATCGTTATATCCATGCCGGTTGGATTTGCGCTTGAGGAAAGATTGTATTCAACTGCAGGGTCGCCATCAAATTGTTTAGCGTAGACATTCACTCTTTTAACAAGTGTGGCTTTCTCGAAATTTATATCAACGCTGCCAGTCTTTTTGCCCGAACCCACTCTTAGAGCGTTGCTATCTTCATCGGTTGTTCCTCTTTTTGGAGCGAAACAATTGGAGAAATAAACGCTCTTAAGAGAAATTCCTGAAACTGAATACGAAGCATCTGTTGGAGAAGATGAAATGCTATTACTTGTTTTAACGCCAAATGAAATTGTCGCAATTTTAGAAATAGGAGTATCAGATGATGACTCGCTTGAAATTGGCCGATCAGATGAAGATTGAGATTCGCTAGATATAGGTTTATCCGTTGAAGAAGAAATATCTGAACTAGATTCTTCGCTTATGGATGATTGAGCATCGCCGCTCTTACTGTTTGAACTTTCAAAAGATGAAGTTTTATCTTCCTTTGATGAAGAAGAAATGACATTCGTGCATGATGATAAAGATAACAATATGCTAGATGCACCTAATAATATTTTTGGCAATCGGTTTTTCATGTCGATATGATACCAAAATGAAGAAAAAAGTGCCACCCACAATGGGGTAGCACTAAATTCAAAGACTAAGCTTATTTAGCGAATTTAGCAAAACGAGCTTTTGCTTCAGGAGAGAGGTTGTAGAAAGCATCAATTCCTGGATATTGGGCGGTTTCGCCAAGTTCTTCTTCGATTCTGATTAATTGATTGTATTTGGCAATACGATCAGTACGGCTCATAGAACCAGTCTTGATTTGTCCAGCATTTAAGCCAACAACTAAATCAGCGATTGTGGTGTCCTCTGTTTCACCTGAACGGTGGGAGACAACGCATGTCCAGCCATTTCTCATGGCTTCTTGGCATGTATCAAGAGTTTCGGTTAATGTACCGATTTGGTTGACTTTGACCAAGACGGCATTGGAGCAGCCAAGTTCGATACCTTTCTTGACATAGACTTTGTTGGTAACAAAGAGGTCATCACCAACGAGTTGGACTTTCTTTCCGAGTTTTTCGGTGAGAAGTTTCCAACCTTCCCAGTCATTTTCACTGAGACCATCTTCGATTGTGATTAATGGATATTTCTCAACGAAATCTTCTAACATGGCGACCATTTCTTCGGAGGTCTTCTTGCCTTGTCCAGATCTCTTTAAGTCATAGACGTGTTCTTCAGCATTGTAGAATTCGGAAGAAGCAAGGTCCATGCCTAAGCAGATATCTTTGCCAGGGAGATAACCGGCAGCTTTGATAGCTTCGACTAAGACTTCGAGAGGTTCTTCGTTGCTCTTAAGTCCGTTAGGAGCAAATCCGCCTTCATCACCAACAGCAGTGATATCGCCTCTCTTCTTTAAGATGGTTCTTAAGGCAGCAAACGTTTCAGCACCCATTTGGATGGCTTGGGAAAGGGACTTTGCACCAACTGGCATGATCATGTATTCTTGGAAGTCAACAGAGGAATCAGCGTGTTTACCACCATTGATGACGTTCATCATTGGAACTGGTAATTGTTTTGCGTTTGGTCCACCGATATAACGATAGAGTGGGAGACCGACATAATCAGCGGCTGCTTTGGCAACAGCAAGGGAAACACCGAGCATAGCGTTTGCGCCAAGTTTGCTCTTGGTTGTGGTTCCGTCTAAAGCGATCATTGCTTCATCGATAGCGACTTGATCTAAGACGCTCATACCGATTAATTCTGGTTCAATGATCTTATTAACATTCTCGACTGCTTTTAAGACACCTTTTCCGCCAAAGGCATTCTTGTCGCCATCACGAAGTTCAAGGGCTTCTCTTTCGCCTGTGGAGGCACCGCTAGGAACAGCGGCTCTTCCGAAAGCACCGCTTTCTGTGAGGACATCAACCTCAATCGTTGGGTTTCCACGAGAGTCAATTATTTGGCGAGCATGGATCGATTCAATAAATGGCATGTTTTTCTTTTCTCCTTTTATTAGTTTGATTTTAAACATGCTTACATAGTAAGCGAGTAAATTATAAGGCAAAAAGCGTTAAACGAGTATTATGAATAATAATTTAACGTTTTATCGATTGTGATTATTTTTAAATCAATTTTCACTGGAGATAAATATATTGGGCTTTTAATGGGTATTTTTGGATTTTTGGATTTTTTTGAAAGCATTATTTCAAACATTTTTCTTTTCAAAAATAATTTCAACTATAATATTTGCATATGATTCAAGATTGGAAGAACCTATTTAGCAAAGTTGAAGAACAAGAGTACTCAAAGACTCTTAAAGCCTTTTTAGACGCGGAATATCAAACAAAGGTCATATATCCGCCAAGAGATATGATGTTCCAGGCTTTCAAATTTACTTCACCACAAAATTTGAAAGTCGTAATAATCGGACAAGATCCATATCACAACCCAGGACAAGCGATGGGCATGTCATTTTCTGTTCCAAGAGGAATGGATTTGCCTCCATCATTGGTAAATATCTATAGAGAAATAGAAAAAGACCTAGGAATTAAGATGGATTTTGAAAATGGCGATCTTACTCCATGGGCTAAGCAAGGCGTTTTGCTTCTTAATGCCTATTTAAGCGTTAGAGCAGGCGTTCCTTTATCTCATCAACGCCCTGAATATGAAAAATTCATTGCAGACACCCTCAAATATATCGAAACCTTGGATCAACCAATCGTATATATGTTATGGGGTGGATTTGCTAAAAAATACGAGTCAAAGATAACTAATCCTAATCATCTTATCTTGAAAGCTAATCATCCATCGCCACTAAGTGCTAATAGAGGTGGGTGGTTCAACAATCATTTGTTCAGCAAATGTAACGAATATTTGGCTGAAAATGGCGTAGATGAAATAAATTGGCAAATAAAATGAAAATAAATAATTAATTTATTTAGATTTCGTGATATAGTGCATTGACCGATAATAAGGAGACTCAAATGGAAAACGAAGAAAAAGAAATTAAAACAGAGGCAGAAACTCCAAAGGAAACCGTTGAGGCTGAAGTGGTAACATCTGAAGAAGAAAGTGATTTCGCCGATCAAGTAAAGCCTGAAGTTGTTCCTGAAAAACCAGAGGAAAAACCAGTTGAAGAAGAACCAGAGGAGCAAATCAACTTATTCGCCGAAAAGGAAGAAGTTGTTCCTGAAACGGAAGAGCAAAAAGTTGAAGAAGCCAAAGAAACTGCTAAAGAAACCTCCGGCGAATATGTCTATGAAAGCCCTGAATTAGCTGCCACCGAGGAAGCAAGAAAGAATTTTCATAAAATCTATAAAAAACTCAACATCATCAAATGGGTTATTACAGCTATAGGTTTAGCTCTTATCGCTTGTGGATGGATAATTCCAACTGCAATTGGCGGAATAAATAGCAACATCACCATGTATATTTCTTTAGGTGTTACAGCCGTAGTATTAGTCGGAATTTCTGTTTATTCAATGATCTTCCGTAAGAAAGTAAATGCTCAAATGAAAGTCTATTTCAAAGAATTCTATGAGCATAATAACGCATACGTGTATCCAAAAACTGTTGAAAACCTTACCGGAACTGTTGATGACAAACTTCCAGAAGAAACCTTCCTTAACTCTGGCATCTATGAGAACGTTGCCAAGGTTGGATCAAGAGCTTATATGACTTTCACCTATAAAGGTTTCAATGGATCAATCGCGGATGCTGCAGCCCAAAAGAAAGGCGAACGTCAATTAGAAACCCTCTTCGTTGGCAAATTCCTTTATTTTGATGGAATCACAAGCAATGACGATCTTCTTATATACCTCAAAGGTAATAAGAGAGCATTGCCTCCTAATAGCCTTAAGGGAAGACAACTTATCGAAGATAGCAAAACCATGGTCGTTTATGGAAATGGCAAAGCAAAGAGCCTCTTAACTAAAAAAGTCCGCGATGCCCTTTCTAAATTTGATACAAACAAAACATTTATCGATTTAGCGATTGCAATCAATCAAAAAGGCTTGTTCTTCGCCGTTGGATATGAAGATGATTTGATGGTCTTGCCTCTTGAAAAGCCATTCAATCCTGCTCCAACTAAGCAAAACAAAGGCGATATCGAGAAAATATTAAATTTTGTCGATGCTATTACAACCCGTCACGACGACAGGTAAAGGTGAAATTAGATTGTCTTAAAATGAGGCAATCTTTTTCTTTAAGAAAAGTTAGCAAAATATAAATATATTCTAGTTCGAAAAACATTTATACTTTAAGCGTAGTCTTGAAAGATAGACGTTCCCGCATATGATTGATAAGAAAAAAGATTTAAAAAATTGGATCGTGGTCCAAGCCTATAAGCATGATGGCAGCATGCACCGACAATGGTCGCCCGGTTTTCTTCTTAAGGAAACGGATGATGCCTTTTATATTTGCTCACGTTCATCTTTGATAACCGAATGTGATGGGCGAAGATGGCTTACAAAAGAAAACGCTGTTTTTATTCTTTTCAAGAAAGCGTGGCTAAATGTCATTTGCATGTTCAAGGAAACTGGCGGAATTTGCTACTACGCAAATATCGCTAGTCCAACAATCTTAGATGATGGTTTCCTCCGCTATATTGATTACGATTTGGATTTGAAACTTTATCCAGACAAGAGCATTAAGTCCCTTGATGAGCAAGAATTCGAATCTAATGCAAAACAATATGGTTATTCGCCTGAACTCATCAAAGCGGTACGTCATTCATTTGCCAAGACGCGCAAGATGATGGAGAAAAGAGAATTCCCATTTAACGATGATGCAGTTGAAGAAATATACTCGTCTTTCTTAGCGGAAACGATACCTTTCTTGCCGAAAGAAAATTATTCTAAACATTAGTTTATTGTCTTACTAGTAACTTATTTCTAAGCGTTCTATAATTTATGGAGTTCTAAAAGAACTCTTTTATCTATGCAGTACAATTTCATTTCAAAATCTAAAGAAGAAACGCAAAAGTTTGGTTCATTTATTGCAAATTTATTCGTTCGTGGAGACGTTATTTTGCTAAAAGGCGATCTTGGCGCAGGCAAAACGACCTTAACTGGCGGGGTTGCTAAAGCCTTAGGGATCGAAGAAGATGTTATTTCTCCAACCTTTAATATCATGAAATGCTATTTCAAAGGCAAAATACCTCTTTACCATATCGATGCATACCGTCTTGAAGGCCAAAATATCGAACTAGGTTTAGAAGAATATATCGAGGGAGATGGCGTTTGTTTCATCGAATGGCCTCAATTCATCGAACCTTTATTGCCAGATGAAACTTTATCAATCACCTTAACGAATAAAGGTGAAAATAACCGTATGATTAGCCTAGATGGAAACACAAAACATTTCGAAGAGATAATCAATGCCGTGAAAGGAGTCTTTCATGATTAGCTTATTAATTGATACGTCAAATACAAATTTAGCCACAGGTATAGCTAAAGATCATCATCTAATTGCCGAAGTTCAATATGAAGCATGGCAAAGACAATCTGAATTTCTTATTCAAGAAATCGATAATATGTTAACAAAACTCGAATTAAGCAAGGATAATATTGATGAAGTAGTCGTTGCAAAAGGACCTGGCTCTTATACTGGGGTTCGTATTGCTATGACAGTAGCGAAGGTTATGGCTTTTGCAATAAATAAGCCTTTGTATCTTGTTTCCTCTCTTGAAGTGTATAAAGCAAAAGAAGGACGTTCTATTTGCTTGATGAATGCCCGTAGCAAACGTTCGTACATAGGAGTCTATTCTCAGGATGAAGTAATTCTTTCCGATACGATAATGGACAACGAGCAAGTTAAAATTTATATTGCTGCTCACCCAGAGTATAAGATTTGTGGAGATGTCTCCTATCTTTCTTTAGAAGAAGAGAAGGTTAACATTTTAGAAAACCTTATGAATGCAGATATTGAACGCAACCTTTGCAAAGATGTTCTCGCAGCAAAACCAGTTTATTTGAAGGATTTATAATGGAATTTACGATTCGTAGAATAAAAAAGAACGATATTCAAAAAGTCGCTGATCTTGAGGCAGCATGTTTTCTAAAACCATGGCCTTTGAATCAAATTGCCTATGAATATAAAGGCAATCCATGTGCGAAGGTTTTTGTTGCGGCCGATTCAGAGAATAATATTCTTGGCTATATCGATTTCATGATTACTTTCAACTCTGCAACGATTGATCGTATCTGTGTTGATGAAAAATATAGAGGTAATGGAATTGCCTCCAAACTTCTAGAAAAGATGGTTGAAGTCTGTAAGAAACAAAAAGAAGTAGTGGAATTTATCACCCTCGAAGTTCGTGTTTCAAATAAAAATGCCATTTCCCTTTATTCTAAAAATGGCTGGCAAAAAGTCGTTATCAAACCTAAATATTATGATGATGGCGAAGATGCCTTGTATATGATTAGGAGTATATTATGACTCGTTTATTAGCAATTGAATCAAGCTGTGATGAAACAGCAGTAGCCATTACTGAAGATGGCAAATTATTAGCAAACGTTGTTTCTTCTCAGGTAGCTGTGCACGTTAAGTATGGCGGAGTTATGCCTGAGGTTGCATCAAGATTACATACTGAGAATATCGATGTATGTCTTAAAGAAGCATTAGAACAATCCGGCCTCAAATTTGAAGACATGGATGCCTTTGCGGTAACTAGAGGTCCAGGACTTATTGGTTGTCTTCATGTCGGCCTTCAAGCAGCTAAAACCTTAGCTATGCTATACAAAAAACCATTGATTCCTGTTCATCACCTTGCTGGGCATATCTATGCAAATGAATATGTCGGAGAATTCAAATTCCCATTACTTTGCGTTGTTGTCTCTGGTGGAAATACCGAATTAGTGTTAATGAAGGATCATCTTAATTTTGAAATAATTGGTGAAACAAAAGATGATGCAGTCGGAGAATGTTATGATAAGGTTGCCCGTGTTTTAGGCTTGCCATATCCTGGTGGTTTGCCTATCGATCAACACGCAAAGAAAGGCAAGCATTCTTACAATCTTCCTGAACCGTTGCTAGGAAAAGATGGCTACGATTTCTCTTATTCAGGATTAAAAACATCCGTTATCAATCTTGCTCATAACCTAGAACAAAAAGGTGAACAGCTAAATATTGATGATATGGCTAAATCTTTCCAAGATGTTGCAATAGGCATGATTATTGATCGTGCGACTAGAGCTGCTAGAAATTATCATGTCGCACAAGTCGTTTTAGCCGGTGGAGTTTCCGCTAATTCATATCTAAGGGAACAAATGAAGAATCGCTTAGAGGGAACTGGCATTGATTTGATTATTCCTCCTCTTTGGTGCACGACAGATAATGCTGCAATGATCGCTAAAGTAGCGGAACGCCTATATAAAGAAAAAGTATTCGCTCCATTAACGCTAGGTGTTGATCCAAACTGGAAGATATCCGACTTCCGTAAATTTGAATGATGAAATAATATAAAAATAAGAAGGAGAGAGATAATGAAAGAAAAAACAGTAAGCGTAAAAGAATTATACGCACTTGATGCTGAAACATTAGGCAAACTTGGCACAGTCACAATTGATGGATGGGTTAGAAATAACCGTAATTCCGGCAAGGTTGGTTTCCTTGCTTTACATGATGGCACATGCTTTAAGAATGTCCAAGTCGTATATGATGCAGATAAGCCATTCTTTGATGAGGTGTCTCATTACAAAATGGGTTCTGCGGTCGAAATTGTTGGAGAAATAGTTTTAACTCCAGAAATGAAACAACCTTTCGAAATTCATGCTACAGGGGCCACTCTTTTAGGTGATGTCGCAGATGATTATCCTTTGCAAAAGAAGAAGACATCATTTGAATTCTTACGTGATATTGCTTATCTCCGCCCAAGAACAAATACCTTTGATGCCCTTTTCAGAGTTCGTTCTGTTTTAGCAATGGGTGTTCATACCTTCTTCCAAGATAACGGATTTGTTTATGTCCATACTCCAGAAATTACTGCAAATGATGCAGAAGGTGCTGGTTCCGTTTTCTCAATCATCACCGATTCTAAAGAAGATCCAGTAAATGACTTCTTCGGAAGAAAGGCTTCTTTAACTGTATCTGGACAATTACATGTCGAAGCATTTGCTCTTGCTTTCAAAGATGTTTATACCTTTGGTCCAACATTTAGGGCAGAAAAGAGCAATACTCCACGTCACGCTTCAGAATTCTGGATGATTGAACCAGAACTCGCATTCGCTGATCTTAACGATGATATGGATTGTATTGAAAGTTGCATTAAATTCCTTATCAAATGGGTTATGGATAAATGCCCAGACGAGATGGATTTCTTTGAAAAATGGATCGCTCCAGGAACAAAAGAAAAACTTCAAAAAGTCTTAGATACTCCATTTACTAAGATGGAATACACTGAAGGCATCAAAATCCTTCAAGAAGCAGTCAAGAACGGCCATAAATTCGAAAACAACAACATCGAATGGGGAATGGACTTACAAAGTGAACATGAGCGTTATTTAACAGAACAATACGTTAAAGGACCTACATTCTTAATCAACTATCCAAAAGAAATCAAATCATTCTATATGAGAGAAAATGATGATGGAAAGACGGTAGCAGCAGTTGACTTACTTGTTCCTGGCGAAGGAGAAATCGTCGGAGGAAGTCAAAGAGAAGAGCGTTACGACATCCTTAAAGCAAAGATGGATAAGCTCGGAAACACCAAAGGCCTTGAATGGTATTTGAACCTTCGTAAATATGGTGGTTGTATACACTCAGGCTTCGGAATTGGCTTTGATAGACTCTTAATGTATATCACAGGTATTGCCAATATTCGTGATACAGAACCTTACCCAAGAACATCTTCTGCCTTAAAATATTAATTGCTTATGGAAGAAAACAATCAACAAATAAATCCTCAATTAAATCAACAGCCTCTTGAAGGACAAGCGACCGTCCAAGAGACGCCAAATCCTGAACTTGTTGCAAAAAAGAATCTTTCTAGAAAAAGAATTTTCTATGCGATACTCGGAATCGATATTGCCTTAATAGCGTTCCTTCTATTCGAGATAATCAGCTTATTCTTTTAACGAAATAACCCTCGCATTGAGCGAGGGTTTTCAAAACCGTAAAGGTTTTACTGGGGATTTTTAGAATTTTCTTTATTTGCTGACGCATTAGCAACAGCTGCCTTCATATCATCAAAATAATTGAAATCATCAAGGCTCTTCTCAAATATGGAATGAGATAATTTATTAAGCCTTGCCGCTCTTGCAAGATAAGCTTGAATAACAACTAGATACCAAACGATGGTTATTATCCATAATGGGACAAGCACATATGAACCCCAATATTCGTTATACCATGTTGGAGAAGAAATCAAATCTGGCCATTTAGCAAGCAAATTTAAACCCCAGAAATTAGCAAAGTTATTTGGATTGCTCCAATCAAAATTGAATAATAAGGTTGAGAATTCACTAAAATAGTTTCTAGACCAAACACCATAAATTGTCGAATAGATAATCCAAATGAGCAGGGATAATAAACCAACAAGGAACGGGAAGACTGCCATTCTGATTAATTGGCGATTGTTTTTGACTCGTCCATATTTCTTTAACTGCTCTGGAGTTGTTATAACACGCAAGATAACAACCTCATGAACTTCGTAATCCATTCTCTTTCCAAAACGAATAGTGATTGATCTTATTAAAGCGCCGATTAATCCAATAATGATAAAAAGGAAAATCATTACGATTAAGAGAATGATTAATAATCGTTTATCTGATTCGTTTAGAGAAAAATCTACTAAAGATTTCATAAATCATCTCCTCCTTGATCATCTTTTGAAATATCTATAAAGTTTGTTACTTCCTTTGGCGTTTCGTTTGTTGAAGAACTTAATTGATTAGAGGGGTTTTGCTGAGGATTTTGCGATATTTGAGAAGATTGAGGCTGACTAGAAGGAATCTGAGAATAGTAATTAGGCTGTTGATTGATTTGATTTTGATATTGTTGAGGATTCCCTGTATTTTGATACGCTTGTTGGTTAACGGGATTTGAATATGGCTGTTGATATGGAGGAATATTAGGCTGAGGATTAAATGATGGTTGAGCTAAGCCTGTTGCTTGAGGAGGAACTCCTTGAGGTTGCTGATAATAGTTTTGCTGAATATAAACTCTGTTATCAGGCTGAGGAGCTGGAGGTTCAGGTTGATTTTGCTGAGCATCAAGTTCGAGCTGTCTTGCTTTTATCTCCGCTGCTTTAATGTCTTCCGGGAGAGGCTTAAAGAATTTATCACCTTTAAAGAAACGAATTAACCCTTTGATCGTGTAATAAACAATTACGATTAAAGCATATACTCCAGCAAGAGAGGCTATAGCTAAAAATATAGGTAACAAGAAGAAGTAAACCAAACCAAGACCAAAGTTTTTTAACGCTCGTTTCATGCCTTTCCTCCTTTCGGCTCTTTAAATAATAAACTTGAAATGCAACTACATAAAGAAAGGGATACAAAAAATGATAAAAATAATAACGGAGATATACTTTTATCTATCTTTGAATAGAAAAATGCCGATAGGTAAAAAGAGACGATGATAAGAAAAACAAGAATTAGATAAATCCACCAAGGATTTTTCTTAAAAATTGTTTGTGATCCGGCTAAGGATAAGTAAATTCCTATCCCTCCAAGAAAATATGCGAATGGTATAGAGACAAAACCAAATCCGAAAGATAAGCCTAATAAAATAAGAGAAAGTGAAGATGAGATAACATCAAGCTTCGCATTATTTGGAATGCTAACAAAATCCGCCGCAGCAACGGCAATAATGAAAAATGAAATAGCTATTTGAATAAGAGCATAGGCAAACATCAACGCTGGCACAAGCTGATATACAATTTCTTTTTCTTCTAACTCAAACAACTTAATTATCGTTTCGATAAAATCAATTCCGTAAATCCCCTTCAACAACAATAACATCAGATAATTAAGACCGACTTTTAATAAAGCAAGAATAAGAATACTAAACGAACATGGTATGTTTTTCTTCAAAAAAAAGCCGAACAAAGAACCAATAATAACGGCCGGAATAACATCAAATATCGTAGAAGTAAGATTGAAGGCCGTGCAAATCAAAGAAACTCCAATACTTCCTAGTATATAAAAAGGCAGATATTTGTCTTCGCAAAAATATGTTGTCAGAGCACAAACCAAAGGCAAAAAAAGAACAACAAATAATGATGAAAGAGGCAAAAACGTTGATAAAAGAGAAACAACAACGACAACACCAGCAGACACGCCCATAAAGGCAATATTTTCACTTTGCGTTGTCCTTTTTCTCATAAATTTCATATTAGATATATTATCTTTAAAACTGCATTCAAAATAAAGAAATTATGTTCCATAATTATTTTTATTTTAGGCCTTCTAACATATGGAAGAGAATCATGAAAAATGGTAGAATTTTTACCAGTTAAGAAATTATGAATTACCAATCACTTTTAAATGACAAACAGTATCAAGCTGTATCTACAACATCCCAATATGTAAGAATAATTGCTGGCGCAGGATCTGGCAAAACGAGAGTCCTTACATACCGTATTGCTTACCTTATCTCGGAATTAAATGTCGATCCATCTAGAATCCTTGCAATTTCCTTTACCAATAAAGTTGCAAAAGAAATGAACGAAAGAGCTTCTAAACTCATAGAAGATTCTTTAAATATGCGACCAATGTTACATATTTCAACATTCCATGCCTTCTGCTCTAAATTTTTACGCATTGAACATGAAGCATTAGGCTATCCACAATCATATACAATATATGATGAAGACGATCAGAACAAATTGATTAGAAATTGCGCTGCTGAACTAGGCTATAAAAAAGGTGACGATATTGTAAAAGAAGCGACGCGTTACATAAAAAACAAGAAAAGCAAAGGCATTTACCCAGAAGAAATAACAATCTCCACTGAAGTTTTCAAAGATGAAAGGGAATGCCTTAAAATTTATCTAAATTACGAAAAGAGAAAGACCGACGCCTTTGCTCTTGATTTTGATGATCTTCTTTCTAAAACGATCGAGATTTTAGAAACAAACGAAACAATACGTGCAAAATGGTCTAGAAGATATCAACACATACTCGTTGATGAATTCCAAGACACAAACGATGTTCAATATCATTTGCTAAAACTTTTAACAGTTAGCTCAACTTCAGTCTATGTCGTTGGAGACCCAGACCAAACAATTTATACATGGCGTGGCGCTAACCAAAAAATCATTCTTAATTTTGACGCATATTTCCCAAATTCCGAAACGATCATTCTAAATGAGAACTATCGTTCAACAAAAACGATTCTTGGTGCGGCAAATAAATTAATCATGAAGAACAAGAAACGTGTTCCTAAGGATTTATTTACCAACGGGAATGAAGGTGAAAAAATAATGACCTTCATGGCTCCAACAAGCAGTGATGAAGCAGATTGGGTTGCAAGAAAAATATCTGGCCTTGCTAATGATAATAAGAACGAGAATAACGAACCTAGATATGACAATATTGCTATCTTGTATCGTTCATCTTATATGACTAGGCCTTTTGAATCCGCTTTAAAAGATCGTGGAATTCCATATAAGATTTTCGGTGGCTTAAGATTCTATGAACGTATGGAAGTTAAAGATCTTTTAGCTTATTTCAATTTGCTTTTGAATCCATTAGATAACATTGCTTTTGAAAGAATCGTAAACGTTCCAAAACGTAAAATAGGCGATGCGTCTATCGAAAAAATAAGAGCTGAAGCAATTGACGCTAACATGTCTGAATATGATTACATCAAGTTTTTAAGAGACAACGGAGGAGAGACTGCTGTCCCTACAAGAGCTATAAATTCTCTTTGCTCATTAGTTGATAAGATGGAAGAAACAAAGAAGAAACTCACCGATAATCTTGAAGTATATTCCGCTGTCTTAAAAGATTTTGTTACGGAAATCGGTTATTACGAATATCTCAAAGAAAATGAGGAACCAGACGAAGATAGAGTAGGAAACGTTAATGCCCTTTTTGATGATATTAACCATTTCATTTCTACAAACCCTGATTCGACATTTGCCGAATACCTTCAAAATGTCTCTTTATTATCATCACAGGATGATATCAATGGCGGAAACTATGTATCATTAATGACCATCCACGTTGCTAAAGGACTAGAATTTGACAATGTTTTCATAATTTGTATGAATGAAGGATCTTTCCCTTCACAAAGAAGCCTTGCTGAAACCGATAGAGATGGTGATGAAGAGGAAAGAAGATTGGCTTATGTTGCAATAACAAGAGCCAAGAAACGTTTATTCTGTTCTTGCAATAACAGCTATTCATACGTGACTGATTCTAATTCTCAACCTTCAATCTATTTCAAAGAAGCAGGATTAGAAATAAATCGCGGTGGGGCATATTACTCTGATAATTCGTATTCTAAGTTTAATAATAAAAAACAACATCGTTCAGGCGGTTGGGATGATGGATATTTCCCTGATGAAAGTCATGATGAATTCGACCCATCATATAGAAGGCCTCAACCAACTAACGCCGTCAAGGTTGCCCCTAAACCAAAAACAAATGGAATCACAAATTGGCGCATTGGAGATATGGCTCATCATGAAAAGTTTGGTGATGGAAAGGTTATCTCTTTAATCGATGGCGGAATAATCGTCGTTAATTTTGATACGGCTGGCAAAAAGACCTTGCTAGGAAACCATCCTATGTTAAGTAGAACAAAATCAGTTGGAGGAGACGCATGAGTTTTATCGAAGCGGAATCTCGCGTAAAAGAATTAACGACTCTTTTAGAGAAATATAACTACGAGTACTATGTTTTAAATCAATCCAGTGTTTCTGACCAAGAATTTGATCGCTTAATGGAAGAACTCCAAAAACTTGAAGAAGAGTTCCCAGATTTAAAAAAGAAGAACTCTCCAACCCAAAGAGTTGGAGGCCAAATTCAATCTGAATTTAAAAAAATCCCCCATAAAAGGCTCATGCTTTCACTTGGAGACATTTTTAACGAAGATGAAATTAGAGACTGGGATCGAAAGATAAGAGCGGCTCTTGGCAAAGATGAAATTGAATATGTAGGTGAGCTGAAAATAGATGGATTAGGCATGTCTTTAATCTACGAAAGAGGAGAATTCCAATACGCCGTAACTAGAGGCGATGGAGTTCAAGGAGAAGATGTTACCGCTAATGTAATAACCATTCAATCCATCCCGATGCATGTTAAGGAATTAAGGCCTTTTGAAGTTCGCGGAGAAGTTTATATGCCAAAGGCTTCTCTTGAAAATACAAACATTCAAAGAAGATTAAATGGCGAACCTGAATTTGCCAACTGCAGAAATGCTGCAGCAGGTTCCATTCGTAATTTAGACCCTAAAGTTGCCGCTTCAAGAAAACTTGAAGGCTTTTGGTATTACCTTGTAAATGCTAGAGAATTAGATATTCACGTTCATTCGGAAGCATTAGATTACCTTGATGAATTAGGTTTTAGAACTAACAAAGAAAGGAGAATCCTACACGGTGCAGATGAACTTGTCGCATATGTAGAAGAAATAGCTAAGAAACGTGATTCTTTACCATACGATATCGATGGAATCGTCTTTAAGGTCAACAATCTTAACGACTACGATACGCTTGGCTATACAGCTAAAGTTCCTAAGTGGGCTATTGCCTATAAATTTCCTCCAGAGGAAGTAACGACTAAACTTTTAGATATTGTTATTACTATCGGACGTACTGGAAGAGTAACGCCTAACGCTATTCTTTCGCCAGTCCGTGTAGCGGGATCAACCGTTCAAAGAGCAACTCTCAATAATGAAGATTTCATCAAAGAGAAAGGCTTGATGATTGGCGATATCGTTGCTTTGCATAAAGCGGCTGATGTTATTCCAGAAGTGACTGGGCCGATCATTTCTAAGCGCGATGGAAGTCAAAAAGAATGGATCATGCCAGAAAACTGCCCTGTATGCGGTCATAAATTATCAAAAGTAAAGAATCTTCATTACTGTTTAAATGCCGAATGCGATTCTAGAAAAATTGAAAACATGATTCATTTTGCATCAAGAAATGCTATGGATATCGATGGAATGGGCGCTAGCGTTGTAGAAGAATTCTTTGCTGAAGGATTTATTAGAGATATTCCTGATATCTATCATATTTCAGATCATGTAGATGAGATTAAAGCGTTAGATGGTTGGTCTGATAAATCGATGAATTCCTTATTGGATGCAATCGAAGCTTCAAAGAAACAATCTTTAGAACGTTTGCTTTTTGGTCTTGGAATCAAAGAAGTTGGTGAAAAGATGGCAAAGGTTCTTGCTAAACGTTATAAGAATCTTGATGCGCTTGCTTTAGCAACAGAAGAAGATCTCCTTAAAATTCCTGATGTTGGACCGGTAGCAGCAAAATCGATTGTTGAATTCTTCTTTAGCGATAAGAATAAAAAAGAAATTGAACTTCTAAGAGAAGAAGCAATCAACTTTGAATATCTTGGAACGGACACGATTGACATAAATTCATATTTCTATGGCAAAACTATCGTTTTGACTGGAACGTTAACTCACTATTCAAGAGGCGAGATGACAGAAATCCTAGAAGGAATTGGCGCTAAATGTGCCGGTTCCGTTTCGAAGAAAACAGATTTAGTTATCGCCGGACCTGGCGCTGGATCTAAACTTGATAAGGCTAATGAGCTTGGAATCACCGTTATTGATGAGGAGAAAGCTTTAGATTATCTTGCTAGAACAACAGGAAAATAAAATTTTTTGTCCGAAATTCAAAAATGCCTCCTTTATATAAGTGAAGGAGGCTTTTTATGAACTTCGTTTGCACTAGATGTGGAAATTCCGATCCAAAATACATCGGATCATTTAATGGAAAACCTTATTGCAGGAAATGTATATCTTTCAAAGGAAGAGAGGTTGAATACAAGAAACCAACTCCTAAGGAGGCTCCACTAAACCTTCACTATTCTTTATCTCAAGAACAAGCGAAATTAAGCGAAAGCATAGTCTCTAACTATAAGAACGGGATTGATACCCTTGTTTATGCAGTTTGTGGAGCAGGAAAAACCGAAATCTCATATGCGTTAATTTCATATGCAATCTACAATGGTCTAACAGTTGGATTTGCTCTTCCGAGGCGTGATGTTGTAATAGAACTTTTTTGGCGTTTAAAAGAAGCGTTTCCTAAAAATAAAATCGTTGCCGTTTATGGTCAACATACAAATAATTTAGTTGGAGATATTATCATTCTTACTACCCATCAACTTTATCGCTATAAAGAATATTTTGATGCATTGATAATGGATGAAATAGACGCATTCCCTTTTAAAGATAATGAAGTTCTTATTACAATGTATAAAAGGTCCGTAAGAGGAAACGTTCTTCTAATGAGTGCAACACCTTCAGATGTTGTTCTAAATGAATTCAAAAAAGAAGGTCATGCAATATTAGAACTTCGCACAAGATTTCATAAAAAGGAAATACCTGTCCCGAAGAATTTAATCATTCCACGATTCGCCTCATTCTTGTATGTTTTATACAAATTGAAAAAATATAAAAATGAAAAGAAGCCAGTTTTCATTTTCGCTCCATCGATTCAAGAATGTGAAACCTTATATTCCAAATTATCAAAAGTTGTAAAAGGAGGAGATTTTGTCCATTCAAAAAGAGAAAAGAGAGGGGAAATAATAGGGAATTTTAAAAATAATAAATATTCATACTTAGTTACAACATCAGTTTTAGAAAGAGGAGTTACGTTCAAAAACTTGCAAGTAATTGTCGTTAACGCAGATGAGGAAGACATCTATAATTCAGCGACTCTTATTCAAATTGCAGGTCGTGTAGGGAGAAAGATGGATGCCCCTAACGGAGATGTGATTTTTCTATCAGAAGTTGAAACTCCTAGCATAAGGAGGGCCATTGATGAAATTAAATTTTGCAACACCTTTTTGTAAAGTCTGCTTTCGTGAGAATCCAACGAATTCTTTAGCTTCATTAATTAATGAAGATACATATCTTTGCCATAAGTGTTTTCTTGAAATGGGCCCGCAAATAATGCGATATAAATTAGGCCCTTATCAAGCGACAAGTTGTTATTACTACAATGACAAATTGAAAGACATGATTTATCAATTCAAAGGATGTTTTGATATAGAGCTTGCTAACATATTTTTAGTCAATCAAAAGAAATATTTTCAGTTCTTGTATCATGATTATTATCTCGTTCCGGCTCCATCATTCGAAGAAAAAGATCTTGAGCGTGGTTTTAACCATGTCGAAGAGATATTCAAAGGAATAGGCAAGGGCTATTTAAAACCGATCGTGAAAAAAGATAATGTTAAGCAAGCTGATTTAAACTTCGCCCAAAGACAAAAAATATCAGAGCATCTTTTATGGAACGAAAAGATTGATGTTCATGGAAAAAAGATTCTATTCGTTGATGATTTAATAACAACTGGCGCTACGGCAAAAGCGTGTTGCAATCTAGTAAAAGAACATGGTGCAAAGAAGATAAAAATCCTTTCGATATGCCGTACAAGAACGCCAAAGAAAGCAAAACATTAAGGGTTTCATTGATTACCATTAATGGTAATGATAGAATTTCTAGGAAGTTTTTTAGGAGATAACCGTGGCTAATATAATTGAAAAAATATTCCGTACTGAAAAAAGAGAATTAAATAAGTACTACCGCGAGTCTGAGCAAGTAATGGCTTATGACGAGGCGATGAGCAAATTAAGTGATGATGAACTTCGTGCAAAAACAGCAGAATTCAAAGAAAAACTAAAGAATGGCGCTTCTTTGGAGTCCATTAAATACGAGGCTTATGCTGTTGCTCGTGAAGCTGGATGGCGTGTATTAAAACAAAAACCATTCCAAGTTCAGATCATCGGCTCACTAGTTTTAAACAATGGCGACATCGCCGAAATGAAAACAGGTGAAGGTAAAACCTTAACTGAAACAATGGCCGTTTATCTTAATGCTTTAACTGGAAAGGGTGTTCATGTTATTACGGTTAACGAATACCTTGCCTCTCGTGATGCTGAGTGGATGGGCCAAATCTATCGTTTCTTAGGCTTAACTGTTGGCGTTAACCTTGCATCAAAATCCGCAGCGGAAAAACGTGAAGCATACGCTTGTGATATCACCTATACGACAAACTCTGAATTAGGTTTCGACTATCTTCGTGATAACATGTCCCCTGATTTAAGCGGTCGTGTTTTGCGTGGATTATATTTCTGTGTCGTTGATGAAGCAGACTCTGTTTTGGTCGATGAATCAAGAACTCCTTTAATCATTTCTGGTGGAACGAGAACAGCTGCTTCGCAATATCAAGTCGCTGACCGTTTTGTCAAAGTTCTTAAAAAAGACGTCGATTTCACTATCGATATTAAAGAAAAAACATGCTCATTAACTGATGAAGGTAATAACAAAGCCGAGAAAATGTTCGGAATTCGTAACCTTTATGATCCAGAGTATCAAGATCTCGTTCATAGAATCCACCAAGCTTTAAAAGCCAACTACATCATGGCTCGTGATGTTGAATACATGGTTGATGCCGATCGCACAATTCAATTAATCGATCAATTCACCGGTCGTATTATGCCTGGTAGAGAATATAACGACGGACTTCAACAAGCCATTCAAGCAAAAGAAGGCGTTGAAATCAAACAAGAAACAGTCGTTATGGCTACAATCACCTACCAGAATTTCTTCCGCTTATACGAAAAGTTGTCTGGTATGACTGGTACAGCTAAGACCGAGGAAGAAGAATTCCAAACAATTTACAACATGAAGGTTGTTGTAATTCCTACAAACAAGCCAATCCAACGTATTGATGCTACAGATTTCATTTTTGGCACACACAAAGAAAAACTTGATGCTTTAGTTAAAGCCGTCAAGGAAAGACATGAAAAAGGTCAACCAGTTCTTATTGGTACCGTTTCAGTTGAATCCAATGAAGAGATCTCCGCTTTATTAACAAAAGCAGGCGTTCCTCATGAAGTATTAAACGCTAAAAACCAAGCCCGTGAAGCTGAAATTATTGCTCACGCTGGTGAAGTTGGCGCTGTAACGCTTGCTACAAACATGGCAGGTCGTGGTACCGATATTAAATTAACGGATGAAGTTAAAAAGATGGGTGGCTTATGTGTTTTTGGAACTGAACGTCATGAATCTCGTCGTATTGATAACCAGTTACGTGGTCGTGCTGGACGTCAAGGTGATCCTGGATTCACTCGTTTCTTCATCTCTTTTGACGATGAATTATTAAGGCGTTTTGCTCCAGACAATCTCCGTGAACAATTTAGAAAGAACGCTGATGGCGAACCAATCGAATCTAAATTATTAACAAGCGCTGTTACGAATGCCCAAAAGCAAATCGAAGGTAAGAACTTTGATATCCGTAAGAACTTAAAGGATTACGATGACGTTTTAGCCAAGCAAAGAGACATCATTTATAAGAAGCGTGATGCAATCCTAATGGCAGATGACATTGTTGACTTAATTCACGATTTCTTCAAGACGACAGGCCTTTATCTTTGCAAACAAGCAATTGATAAGAATGCCAATTTAGATATCGTTTCTGGCGAAGCCCTCAAACGTCTTGTCGAACCTCAATTCTTACCTGTTGGATCAATTGCTGCTGCCGCTTATGATGGTGCTCCAATCGATGAAGCGGGAGAAGACTTAGGCGAAATCTTATATGCCTCTTATTTAAATAAACGTAAGACCTGGCCAGCTGAAGATGCTGATAAGATTGAACGTAACATTTCTTTAAGAGTCATCGATCGTAATTGGCAAGGACATATTGATACCATGTCACATTTACGTGATGGCATTAACCTTAGAAGCTATGCTCAAAAGAACCCATTACAAGACTATGTTAACGAAGGCTATGATTTATTCGCTGAAATGAACGAAAAAGCCGCAGTTGATACAGCGTTCAACTTAATTAATGTTCGTTTACAAAAGAAAGCACCAGCACCTCAACCAAAAGCTGACGTAATCGACAATGAACAAACTGCTAAACCTACTAACGAAGCAACAATCGGGGCAATAAAACCTGAAAAGATCGTTGTTGCTAATCCTGTAAAGAAGGAAGAAGTAGTCGCTGAAAAGAAAGTTGAAGAAAAACCTGCCCAAGAACAGCAAACTCCTAACGCAGAAGAAGCTGAACCTGCTGCTCCACGTCTAACTAGAGCAGATCCATTGCCACAACCAACAGATGATATGACTCTTGAAGAGAAAGTAAAATTAGCTGAGGGCAATTTACGTCGTGCAAATCGTGAACTCATTGGTGATGAAGCATATGCTAAAGTTATCAAAGATTACAACGACGCGGTTGCAGCTCTTGAAGCAAGCAAAAAATAAAAAACTAACAATCATATTAATATAATAAGAAAAGGAATATATGAAAGAGCTAGTCGAATTAAAACAAGATACTCAAGAAATTGGGAAACTCGTTTCGCAGCTCGGTGGTTCTCTTTGACCTCGCTAAGCTAAAAAACGAAATCGATACATTGAACGAAGAACAAAACAAAGAAGGTTTTTGGGATGACCAAAAATCAGCTTTAGAAGTAGTTAGCAAACTCAATGACGCAAAATATAAATATGACACTTATAATCAAATCTATGGGGATTTTGATGGGGTTTTTGAGCTTTTGAACGATCCTGATGCCAATTCAGAAGAGATGAGAGAACTCATAGAAGAAACGATTTCATCTTTGAAGAAAAAGATTCATGAATTAAGAAATGACCTTCTTTTCACAGGAGAATACGATTCTTTAAATGCCACTATCGAAATTCACCCAGGAGCTGGTGGAACTGAAGCTCAAGACTGGGCAGACATGCTTTTTAGAATGTATGGTCGTTGGGCTGAAAAACACCATTATAAATGGCAAGTCTATTCCTATGAAAATGGTGAAGAGGCTGGTATGAAATCGTGCATGGTTAAGGTATCTGGTAAAAATGCCTATGGACTTTTAAAAGGAGAAAAAGGCGTTCACCGTTTAGTTCGTATTTCTCCATTTGACGCTAACGCAAGAAGACATACGTCTTTTGCTTCGGTAAACGTTGTTCCAGAATTTGGGAAGGTTGCTGATGTTGTAATCGATCCTAAAGATCTTCGTGTTGATACATTCCGTTCTGGCGGAGCTGGCGGACAAAACGTCAATAAGGTCTCTTCTGCCGTTAGAATCACCCATATTCCTACTGGAATTGTTGTTTCATGCGAAATTGAACGTTCTCAATTGTTTAACAAACAAACATGTATGGAAATGCTTGCCGATAAGCTTATGCAAAAAAAACTTGAAGAACGTGATGCAAAAATGAAATCCATTGTCGGAGAACAAAAGAATATTGAATGGGGTTCGCAAATTCGTTCCTACGTATTTTGCCCTTACACAATGGTTAAAGACCATCGCACCGACTATCAAACGGCCGATGTGTCTGGCGTAATGGATGGAGATATTGATGACTTCTTATCAGCATACTTAGAGATGCTTTCTAGAGAAGGTAGAGAAGGATAGAGGGATATGACAGGCAAAATTAAACAAGTTACACGCTCTGAAACTTATAAGAAAATCAAAGATTTTGTGCTTGTGATTGTCGGCTGCATTCTTTTTGCTTTTGGAGACGCTGTTTTCCTTAATAAATGGGATATTGTATCTGGCGGAGTTTCTTCCGTCGGCATCATGATCGATACATTCGTTGAACCTTTATTAGGATTTGGCATTCGTGATATTGTTGTTGCGGTAGTTCAAGTAGCCCTATGGTTCCTTGGCCTTTTCATCTTAGGAAAGAAATTTTCAATAAAAACAGCTATCGCAATGGTTGCCTATCCTGGGTTTTATGCGCTGTTTTATCGTTTAGATATCGGAACTCACTTAGGATTAAGTGGCTTATATCCACCAGAAGGCGTTTCATTAACGACATATGCTCTTACTGGAAGTGATATTTCAAATCTCATATTCTGCGCTTTAATTGGCGGCATCCTTGATGGAATTGCTGTTGGTATGGCCTTCCTTGGACATGCTTCAACAGGCGGCTTTGCCATTCTTTCAAGCATCCTTGCTAAATTCACAAGCATCAAAGAAGATATTTCAAGCTTCTTTATTGATGCAATTTTAATTGTGTTAGCTACATTATTAAGATTATCTCAACCTAGCATAGGAATTTGTTGTTTAGGCGGTATTCTTTCCTCTATGGCATGTTCGATTGCTATTCAATCAATTTACATTAATGCAGACCGCTATGTTATTTGCGATGTTATTTCCGATAAATATGAAGAAATTTCCGAATTTGTTATCAAGGATTTAGATCATTCCGTAACCTTGATTGATGCAGTTGGCGGATACACTGGTCAGCAAAGAAAATTGCTTCGTGCTATAATCAACAAATCTGAACAAATTGAGTTAGAAAGAAAAATAGCAGAAGTAGATCCGAACGCTTTCGTCTCCTTCTCCAAAGCGAATACGATCAATGGGGAAGGATTCATCCCACTTTCAATGAGGAAAAAGAAGAAAAAAGGAGAAATGAAAGATGAGTGATTCATCTCATCCATTTAAACTGGTTTCTTCTTTTAAGCCCACAGGGGATCAGCCAAATGCCATTAAAGAAGTTTTAAAAGGCATCGCTGAAGGAAAACATTTTCAAGTTATTAAAGGAGCGACAGGCACTGGTAAAACATTTACCGATGCCAACATAATTGCCGCCTTAAATAGACCAACATTAGTTCTTGTCCATAATAAAACCCTTGCCTCCCAATTATATGGTGAGTTCAAGGAACTTTTTCCTGAAAACAGGGTTGAATATTTTGTCTCGAACTTCGATTTTTATCAACCTGAAGCGTATGTTCCTAAAACCGATACTTACATCGCTAAAGATGCAATGATGAATGATGAAATCGAGCAATTAAGAACCAGTGCTGTTAACTCGATTTTAGAGAGAAGAGACACAATTGTTGTCGCATCCGTAGCAGCCATATATGGATTAAGTGATCCTGAAGAGTATTCTGGACTCGTATTTGAAATCAGAGTTGGAGAAACTCTTGATCGGGATATATTTTTTAAAAAATTAGTTGATTCTCAATACACGAGAAACAATTTCGATTTAAATCCAGGCAATTTTAGAGTCCATGGAGATTTAATTGATATTTGCCCTATGACGCCAAGCGATTTTTATATTCGCATCGAATGCTTTGGCGATGACGTCGAAAGAATTGTTGAAGTAGATAAATTAAGCGGGGAAACGCATCGTTTATACCACACATACCCTATTTATCCAGCTTATGATCATGCTTCATCAAGGAATAGAATCAACGCTGCTTGCAAGACTATATCAGAGGAGTTAGAAGACCGTCTCGCCTATTTTAGAAGCGAAGGGAAATTGCTTGAAGCAGAGCGTCTTGAAATGAGAACAAGGCAAGATATTGAATCGATGCAAGAATTTGGCCGTTGCCCAGGAATAGAGAATTATTCTAGACACATTGATGGTAGAAAAGAAGGGGAACGTCCATTCTGCTTAATGGATTATTTCCCTGATGATTATCTTTTATTAGTTGATGAATCCCATGTCACATTTTCCCAAGTAAGAGGAATGTATTTTGGTGACCGTTCAAGAAAAGAAACATTGGTTGAATATGGTTTCCGTTTACCTTCTGCCCTAGATAATAGACCTTTGAATTTTGATGAATTTGAGGGACTCATGGCTAAAAATGTCGTTTGCACTTCCGCGACACCAGGCGAATATGAACTGAATAAAGCAAATAACGAAGTAGTAGAACAAGTCATAAGACCTACAGGCTTACTTGATCCGGTAATTGAAGTAAGAAAACCTTTAGGCCAAATCGATGATATGATGCAAGAAATCAAGGGACGCACTCAAAAGAATGAGCGCGTGATGATTGTTACCTTAACCATTAAGATGGCTGAAGACCTTACCGCTTATCTTAAAGGCGAAGGAATTAAAGTAACCTACCTCCAGAATGAGACAAAGACACTTGAACGTACGGAAATCATTTATCAATTAAGAAAAGGCAAATATGATGTTCTTGTGGGCATCAATCTCTTACGTGAAGGCTTAGACATACCTGAAGTCTCCCTTATTTGCATATTAGACGCTGATAAAGAGGGATTCTTGCGTTCAAAAACCTCACTAATACAAATTACAGGTCGTGCGGCTAGAAACGCTAACGGCAAAGTAATAATGTATGCTGATTACACGACTGATTCCATGCGTGGTTGCATTAATGAAACAAACCGTAGACGAAAAATTCAAGAAGCATATAATCTTGAACATGGCATCACGCCAAAAACAATCGTTAAAGATATACGTCCTCCTCTATCTAACTCTGAAACGGAAGAAGACAAGATTGCAAAAACGATTCGTAAAAAACTTACAAAGAAAGACTCTGAAGCACAAATTAAGAAACTTGAAAAAGAGATGCGAGACGCAGCTAAGGTATATGATTTTGAAAGAGCGGCGCAGATTCGTGACATCATCATTGAACTAAAAGGAGAATCAACCATATGAAGAATTATAAGTATTACTATTTTGATTTTGATGGGACTTTAGGAGACTCTCTTCCTGCCTTAATTAGACCTTTCCAAATGGCTTTTGCTACATGCGGCGTTAATCTTGATGAAGATGGAGTAAGAGAACTAACTCATATGGCGTTTGTTCAGATGTGTGAAAAGTTTGGCATCAAAGACGAAGAAAAAGTACTTGCCTTATATAAATATCTAAACGAAAAGATGTTTGATGAAGATGAAATTGCTAAGGTTACTTTCTTTCCTGAAGTAAGAGATGTTTTAACAAAATTGAAAAAAGAGGGGATGCGTATAGCAATTGTTTCAGGAAATCATACTGATTATATCCAAAAAGCATTACACGCTCATGACCTTGAAGGCTTCTTTGATTTTGTTGTTGGAGGGAATAGCGTCGCTAAGCCAAAGCCTTATGCCGATCCTCTTTTAAAAGGTATTGAGCTTTCTGGAAATCCAGCTAAAGAAGATTGCATTTATATCGGAGATTCTCTTCAAGATGTTGGATGTGCGAAAAACGCTGGAATTGATGGTATACTTTTAGATAGAAGACACGAATATCAAACTTACCAAGAGAAAAAAATATTCAACCTAGAGGAATTACTTAATGGCAAATAATGAACCAATAAACATCTTATTCTGCTTGGATAAGAAATGCTTCGACGGACTTTTGATTACACTGCTTTCGGCAGCAAAAAACACCAGCCATCCATTAAACGTGTTTATTGGCACTGGGCATTTTGAATCAAAAGAGAAATCATATTTTTCATTCACTAAAGAACAAGCGCAGTTTATTGAAAAAGCCATTAAAAAATATAATCCTGAAAATCATATTACCTTAATTGATTTAACTGACGATGTTCTCAAGCACTTAGGGAAGAGCAAAAATCTATTTGGGAAATTCTCTCCATTTACAATGATTCGCCTTATCGCAGATTATCGGGCGGAATTTGGTGATAGATTGTTATATCTTGATGTGGATTTAGTTATTACAGGGGACCTTTACAAGGTTTTTAGCTATGATTTACAGGGAAAAGATATCGGTATGGCAAGAGATGAAGTAGGTTCTCATTGGCTTGGAAGAAATTATTGCAATGCCGGTGTGCTTTTGCTGGATTTAAAACAATTAAGAGAGAATCATCACTTAGATCTAGCCAGGAAAAAAGCCATCAATAACAAATACTTCATGCCTGATCAAACGGCTTTAAATCGCGGTCTAAAGAAATATAAGCAAATATTGCCTCCACGTTTCAATGATCAACACTATTTACATGAAGATACTGTTATTAGACATTACTGCCAATGGATCAAAGTCCATAAGAAAGGAATAGGCAATGTCGCAGAGAAGCCATGGAATACAAAACGCTTCAGAAAAGTGTATGGCGAAGATGTTCATAAGGATGTTTTGGACGAGTTCCTTCTTCTTAAAGAAGAATATCTAAAGGAAATAAGTAATGAATAGATTAATCTTTCATTGCGAAAAACTCATTTCTATAATAAAGTTATATGGCGTTCTTTCGTAGAATGTCTATTTAGGTGAATAAAATTATGCATTGGTACGATATTATCTTTATCATCATTTCATTGATTGTTATAGTCCTCTCCCTTCTTCAAGGCGGTAAATCAGAAGGTGCTTCTGGCGCTATTACCGGCGGAGGATTGAATGTTTTTGCGAAAACAAAGGAAAGAGGATCCGAAAAAATCGTTTCATGGATGACATTCGGATTTGGCGTTCTCTTCTTGTTCATGGCCATTCTTGTCATGTTAATGAATAACTCCTCCTCAAGTTCTTCATCTTCCTCAAGCGAGTCAACTGCAGCTATTTCAATGATTCTTCCATTCATTGGATTCTAATCAATAAAAAAACGGTCCTAAGTTAATTCCTAGGACCTTTCTTTTTGCTTTCTATCCAATTAGCCAACAATTACCGTGCCATCTTCTTTAATTTCAATGGTATCACCTGTTTTGACTGCTTCAAGGAATTCATCACCAAGCTCATCTATTGCAATCAATCCAGCGTTATTCCATACATTAGATAAGATAATGCCAGAAGCTGCTAAAGGATCGATATGATGTGAGAATAACCATGCTTTCGGGGCTAAGTTTCTAACAGCAATAGTTTGAATAACCATGCCACCAGTTGTAGAACCGATTGTTTCAGGCATACATAAGGCTTTTCCGGTGATATTTTTCTTATATAAGTCTTTATTATTTTGATCGGAAACAATTATTTTTTTAGAAGTTGCTAATAATGCACTTGTTTGGCAAGAAGCAAGAGTGTTGAATCCTTCATGAGAAACAACAGCTTCGCCTTTCCAAGCACTAGATGCGATAACGCGTCCATGGAATTCTTTCATCTTATTTGACCTCCTTTTGACCAGTAATGATTTCTAATACGTCTTTATCCTTGAAATACCTTGCTTTGGTATAGGTTCTTAACTTATTAGAATTTGTCATCAAAGTTTTCTTTCCGGATATTGGGTTATCAGCATACATAAGTGGGCAAATATATGAAACATGAGCCCCTGTCTCCAATAATTTCTTATATCTTTCTTCTTTTTCAAATTCTTTTATAACGGCAGGAGAAGTGGTTAAAACGGTATCAATAACGAGTTTTGTTTTGCCACTCTTCTTAAGTCCATCAACAATATCATCAGTCCATGTTTCTAATTGTTTTAACGTTAGATGAGGGCACCCAATGAAACAACGATGAACTTTTGCATCAGCTTTTTTCCACATGATTGGGTATGACTTGTAAACTCTTTCAAGTTCCGCATCATCAATCACATACTCTTTTGCATTCTCTTTAAGTAATGATGTTCCAAGTTCCTTTGCTTCAGGCGTTATTCCATCGATATGATAAAGGCCAACTGCTCCATTGGATGCTGTAGCTGCACCGAAATCCTTTAGATATGCAATCGTATCTTCGTTTGGAAGGTTATCTAAATATTGATCTAATCCAACAACATAAGGGACTTCTGCCATGACTTTTAAGCCAATCGCAGAACCTAAGATTTGTGCTTCAGGCTTCTTTGTTGTCTTGAGAATAATTTTCCAGTCAGCCTTTCTTCCTTCATCAGTTATGAAACCAAAATTAGGAGTCTTGCCTAAAATTGCCTCAAACATATCAAGGATGCCGGAATTTCTATTACATCTTGCGCCTAATACAGAGTTAGCAAAAACAACCGCAGAAGATTCGCTCCAAGCAAGAATATCGCCTTTCTTTGGCGTATTTCCCATCTCCTTTAGATAACATGTGCAAGAGAATGCTTCTTCGACATTAGTTAAACCAATTTTCTTTAATTGTTCTTCATATAAGCCTTGTTTGTTGTACATGAAATGGTTGAAAACCAATTTTTCCAATGGGTCGCATTTAACGTTTTGATAATCGAGTGGACGAGGATCCATTGTGAACCCTCCTTCAACGACCAATCCCGCTTTGATAAGCTCATCCATTAAAGGATAAACACCTTTAAGTAACCCCAAGCCAAAGCTTGTAACAAAATGTGCTTTATTGTGGGTAACAGGAATTAAGCAATCGGCTCCAAAGGCATCGCCATATCTAACGACGACCTCCATTATTTTTCCTTTTGTTTCTCCTTGTTTTCCTTCTAATATTTCTAACTCTTCAGGAGTTAATTTCATTTTTGCCTGATACATGTCTCGCTCCTTTTTCTAAATTTTCATTGCAACTTCATAAGCACGCCATATTGCAGAACGAAGGTTTCCAACCTTTAAGCAATCACCGACTAAATGAACGTTTTTGCTTTCTTCTGCTAATGGGGTTGGCTTATAACCGATTGATAAGATAACCGTGTCTGCAGGAATCTCAATATCACCGTTCTTTGTCTTACAAACGATCTTGTCATCCTTGATTTCTTTTAAGCATGTCTCAAGATGAACTGGAATTTTGTGCAAGGCGAAATAATCTCTTAAATATTGAGAATTGGCCATACAAACGCCTTTTTGTTTAACAAGGTCATCCATTGCTTCGACTATTGTGACATCTTTTCCATCTAGTGCTAATTCGTAAGCACATTCGCATCCGGTTAAGCCTCCGCCAACAACAACGACCTTATCTCCGACTTTCTTTCCGTTTAAGAAATCCGTGGCATCCATTGCTTTTTCGATTCCTGGGAGAGGAAATTTCTTAGCCACGCTACCAGTGCAAATGATATATTCATCTGCCTTGATATCTTTGATATTCTTAGCTTCGGTATTTAAATGAACTGGTATATCTAATTCTTTCATTTGAAGAATGTACCATGCTAATAAATCTCTAAGTTTTCCTTTAAATGATGCAGCAGATGCAGGCACGAAAACTCCTCCAAGGCGATCACTCTTTTCGTAGATTTCAGGTTTATGACCACGAAGTTTAGCGACACGCGCTGCTTCCATTCCGCCGATTCCGCCACCAATAATGGCAATAGTCTTAGGAGAAGAAGTCTTTTTGATATAATGCACGTTAGTTTGCATAGTTTCTGCATTAACTGCACAACGGGCAAGATGCAATGAATCTTGAAGGCTTTGATCATTTGCTGTTCCTTTGTAATGGCACATATTGAAACAGCCATTATGGCAATAGATACAAGGTCTTATTTCTTCTGGATGACCTTCTTTTAATTTGCTTACCCAGGCGCCATCAGCTAAGAATGGACGTGCATATCCAACAGCATCGATCTTGCCTTCTTGAATAGCTTTTGCTCCAGCATACGGAGACATTCTTCCAGCAACTACAACAGGAATATCAACGAACTTCTTAATATGTTCAACTTCCTCTAAGTTACAGTTTTCTGGCATATATATTGGTGGATGAGCCCAATACCATGCATCATACGTTCCGTTATCGCAGTTAAGCATGTCGTAACCGGCATCTTGGAGATATTTTGCCGCTTTTTCAGATTCAGCCATATCTCTTCCTGCTTCAACGAAATCTTCACCTGGTAGAGCCCCCGATCTAAATCCTTTGGTTTTAGAAACAACGGAATAACGTAAAGATACAGGGAAATCATTTCCACAAGCTTCTTTAATTGCTTTAACTATTTCGACAGGGAAACGATATCTATTTTCAAATGATCCGCCATATTCATCAGCACGCTTGTTAACATATTTCAATGTAAATTGATCAAGCATATATCCTTCATGGACAGCATGAATCTCGACTCCATCAACACCTGCGTCTTTTAATAATTTTGCAGTTTTAGCGAAGGCATCTATGAATTTATGAATTTCTTTGATGGTCATTTCTCTTGAAGGAACTTTATCAGACCAAACGTTTGGAGAAGCGCTAGATGAAGCGCAAATCTTGTCAAAATTAAGTACTGGTTTTGATAAGACACGAAGGAATTTATTCGTGTATAGTTTTTCCATTGTTGGAGAAATGGTAAAGGATCTTCCAAAACCTGCTGTAAGTTGAACAAACATCTTTGCTCCGTGTTTATGAATTTCATCCATAAATGGCGCAAGTTTTTTGAACATTCCTTTCTTCTTGTAAAGCCATTGCCCAAACATTGGGTTATAGACTGGCTGAATGCCTGGAAGGATAAGTCCTACATCATGCTCTGCTTTATCTAGCAAGAATTTAGCAGCCTCCTTGTCAAAATGGTTTATCTCCATCCACCCAAATAAAGACGTGCCTCCCATTGATGTCATGACAAAACGGTTCTTAATTTCGCAATTACCGATTTTCCATGGCGTGAAAAGAGGGTTCAATTTTTCATCCATAATTAATATCTCCTTGATACCCTTTAATTATAAAAAATCATTACATATCAGTCCATAATTATCGATTAAATAATATGCATTTCGTGCAATAAATAATATGAAATAATAAAATAAAAAAACGTAGGTACTAATAATTATGACAATCAAAGAATATGCCGCCTTTAGAAAGGCTCAGTTAAAAGAAGAAATCGGTAAAATGGAAGTTAAACCAATTCTATCAATCATTACGGTTGGTGATGACCCAGCATCTGAAGCATACGTACGTGGAAAAAAGAAAGATGCAGCAGAAGTTGGTATCGAAGCACTTCATACTGTATTTCCAGCAGATATTTCAGAAGAAGAAGTTCTCAACCTCATAATCAAGCAAAACGAGAATTCAAGAATCAAAGGAATAATTGTTCAATTGCCTTTGCCAAAACATATATCTGTTAAAAAGATTAATGAGACAATTAGCCCTAAGAAAGACGTAGATGGCTTTACTTTAGGAAGCCATTTCGATCCATGTACTCCAAAAGGCATAATCAACTATCTAACAAATGAAGGATTTGCCTTTGAAGGAAAAAATGCCGTTGTAGTTGGCCGTTCCGAAATAGTTGGCAAGCCTATGGCAAGAATGCTCTTAGAAAAGAATTGTAATGTAGTTCAGCTCCATTCAAAGACTTCAAGAGAAGACAAAGAATTCTATTTTGCCCACGCCGATCTTATTGTTTCAGCAATCGGTATAATGTTTATTTGGGATGAATCTTATTCTTACAAAAAGGACGCGTATCTAATCGATGTAGGAATCAATAGAGGAGAAGATGGACGCTTACATGGAGATTTTGTTCCTAATCTTCCGGTTAGTTATCAAAGCCCTGTTCCAGGCGGAGTTGGCTTATTAACTCGTCTTGCTTTATTAGAAAACCTTTTTGAAGCAGCAATAAAAAATTAAAATTTCCAAAAACCACCAACAAAACCCCAATATTTTGTACCAATAAGCAAAAGAAAACCGCATCTTTAATGGATGCGGTCTTTTTAACACTGTTTTTCTTATTTATCTGATTCTGGATTATCAACTACATCAGGATTCTCAACGAATTCTGTATTTTCATCATCATTTTCAATTGTTTCTTTGATGACGGCTTTTGCCGCTTTAAGGCGACGTGCTTTAACTATTTCTAATCCGGTGATAATAGCCATTGCTATACCAGCTAAGACTAAGATGACGCCTAAGATGATTAAGGCAATCATGCTTGTTAAATCAGTGTTGCCAGCTAATAAGCAAAGGACAACGATTCCTAAAGCAATAAGAGCTCCACCAAAGATGATTTCAACGATTGGTAAATAGATCTTATAAAGTTTAGAAATAATGAATCCAATGGCGAATAAGACTAAGCTTACACCGGCGATTATCAATAATGTTCCAGCAAAGACAGCTAAGAATGTTGTAATTACTCCAACGATTTGTTCAAGATTGCCGTTTCCAACTTTGCAATAGGCAACAACTATTGAGACACCAGCAGCTAATTCAATTGTTCCACCAATTACTAAGTCGTAAGATAACTTTGATTTGATGGCGGCTTTTACTGCTGCATCGACAACGTTTCTTCCAATGACTGGTAAGAAATTGACAACGATTTTTAAGGCTCCTCCAACAATTAAGAAGATACCTGCGATCAAGATTATTGTCGAAATCACATGAGAATATGTCGTGTTCTTGTTTTCTACTTGGGCAATAAATACAAAGCAAATAACGCCAAGCGCGAAAATCAAAGCGGCTTCTAAGAAATTCCAAATAGACCAGATAAGTCCGCCTTTGGACATATCAATGACCTTTCTTTCTTTAACTTCCTTAGCCTCTTCGTTTACAGTTTCTTCAGTTTCAGAAGAAGATTCATCTTTGTTTTCTTCTTCGTTTGCGGTTAATTTTTCATCTTCCATAAATTAATCCTCCTTATGCATACAAAATCATACATTATTTTTAGAAATAAGGTTACTAAATTAATCTTCTAATGTAACGCTTGTTAAGTGCTTAAATGGAATTTCTACATCATCTATTCTTATAAGTCTTTCCAAAGTAGATATTTCTTTTATCTTTCCGTGTATTGTATATATGTATCCGTTATGCCAATACTTGATAACGAGAAGTTCATCAAGATGATAAGTTAGTATCTCATTTATTTCTTCTGCTTTATCGACAGACATTCGAGGACAAGGTACCTTATTCCTTTCGTATTCTAGTTTTGCAAGGCAGTCAGCTTGTCTTTCTAAAGACTTATATGGTGCCCATTTAAGCATTCCTCTATCTTTCATTCTCTATGTCCTCCTATTTGTGTATGACGCGTTTTTATGGTCGAATTTTTTAATAAAGCAGAACAACGAAGAACGCTATTTCGACCATACGCATCCCTTATTTTGTCTAAAGTAACGCTCAAATCCCTTTCTTTTTTCAATGAATAAGGATCACTTAGAAACGATGATTGAAGAAACTCGCTTGCACTTAAATTTCCATAAGATATTCCAAGTGCATACACATCTTCGTTACCTATATGATCGTAAAACGCTTCTTTGATATATTCGAAAAGTTCGCTCGGTGATTCGCTTGGATATGGCAAGGAAAGCTCTTTGCTATATGTTCCTATCTTTCTTGAGGCAAAGACGCTAATCTTTTTTGCTAGATATCCGCTTCGTCTTAAACGTTCTGATAAATCATCATTCATCTCTCTTAGAAGAAGTTCACAATCTTTTGGCGAATAAGGATGAATCAATGTTTGACCATTAGATAATGATGGATTCATAGGAATTACTTTTTCTCTTATGTCCGCTTCGTCGATTCCGTTAGCAAGATTTTTCAATTGAACGCCCATCACGCCAAATTCCTTTGTTAGCAAATTAATATCTGCCTTAGCAAGACTTTCGATACTATTTATACCAATTCTTGCTAGATGAGTTTTCGTTCCACTAGCTATCGACCATATCTTATCGATTGGTTTTATTTTCCAAAGTTTCTTTTCAACATCATCGTAAGTCCATCTTGCTAGATAAGGTTCTTTCCTTTTACCTTCATTATCTAAGGCTATTTTTGCTAAGAACATATTTGGGCCAATACCTGCTGTTGCAACCAAACCTAGCCTATCTTTGATTTCTTTTTGAATCATTTTTACTATTTTTTCTGCAGATCCGTACATTTTTATATAAGGCCCAAGATTTAGAAAACTTTCATCAACAGAATAGACATGCAAATCCTCTTTAGATATATATTTAAGGAAAATAGAAATCACTTTTGTTGATATTTGTAAGTAATAAGACATTCTAGGAACGGCATATATCATTCCAGGAACATCAGGAAGGTCTCTTTTCCTACAAACATTTCCTATTCCGTATTTCTCTTTTAAATATGGCGTGACTGACATAACAACGGAAGATTCACTTCGATACGGATCACAACACACAAGCGGAGTTTTGAAAATATCTAGATGTCTTGCCGCACATTCGCATGAGGCATAGAAACTCTTCAAATCAATAATTCCAATCACTTTTTCCATACAACAATTAAAAAAAGAATTATGAGCATTTTTAAGTCTTGACTTTTAAAGGCTCGATTTCACCTAATTAAAATCAAAAAATCTTTACAATTCACCGAAAAATGAGTTTATACAATGACACATGAAAATAAAAAAGATAGCAAATATCGAAGAAAAAAATTTTCTGCTGATAAAGATGAAATTCGTTTTCATAAAATTTCATAAAAAAATCTAAGCAAAAGTTCACAATTCATCGGCGTTTATAAAATAACTTTACAATTCGCCCAATAATTTAGAAATGTTCAGTTTCATTTTTCCTTTTTAAATAATATAATTATTCACGTTTGGGACATTAGCTCAGTTGGGAGAGCGTCTCGTTCGCAACGAGAAGGTCGACGGTTCGATTCCGTTATGTTCCACCAAAAATTGAATCTAATTACTTAACATAAATACATCAAAAAAAGCGGCTAATACGTCGCTTTTTTGCTTTTTGCGTTAATACAATGACTTTTGGATTACTTCAATAAATAATTTTTGTTGACGTGTGTAATTTCAAGGATATAATGGAACTAACTAATTTAGTGGTTAGATTATCATTCGTCTTGTAGAAAGGGGATGAATAAGAATGAATAAAAAAATCAGCAAAACAGCCGAAAAAAGAATTCCTTGGACGCTATTATCTTTGCCTTTTTTGTTGCTGATATTATGCCCTCATAGCCCAGAAAAACACGATTTTGCAATGCCATTCTGGCAAAGAACCATAACGGATGAAAACTCTTTCGATGTCTCTACTGGCAAAAAATATTTTGAGAATTTGACCAAGAAAACGTTAGATAGTTCAAATCTAAAAATTGAGAATGCGAAATTTCTCCCCGTCATTGTTGATGGCGCTACCCAATATTGTTACTATTTTGATTTTGAAGGTGATGATGGATACGCAATTTTTGATGATGAAAAAATCTATAAACGAGTTTCATATGGTGACTATCCTTGGATATATGACAATGATATTTACTATGATTTGGAAGGTGGCTTCCTCACTTATGACGAAGACGTTTGCTCTTTCCTTAAAGTTGATGAATTCACCGGCAAGGCGCTGAATGAAACATATAATGCCGATCTCTCTGAGACTTCATACGATAATATCGATGGTGAGATTGATTCTGCGTCATTGACGGATTACGTTTCTACCGTTCACCCCGATTGGGCATTGGCTGTAACTGTTTTGATGACCGATTATACTAAAATGGCTATGTCTAACAATAGTTTTCACACGCAGCTTTATTATCATGATGGCGCTAGGCAAGGGAACTGGCGTACGGAGGGCAACTGCGCTCCAAATGCAATGACTTCGTTTTTATATAATCTTCCAACCGCAAAATCACCAACAGGTGCAAGATACAATTATTGCCCTAACTTATTGAATGGAAGAACCATAACGAATCGATACGAATACTTTTCAAAGCATTTAGATACATTTTCAGAATTGCTATCAGATAACATTTACCTCCTGGATGAAAATGGCAATTATAAGTCGCAATGCAATGAGATTCCGCAAGAGGGAAATAGCGTAGAATGGAAACTAAAAGATAGTTCCAAATCTTGTTGGGAAAACAGCACGGACTTATATTGGCAGGTAAGAAATGAGTCAATTAAGAGGGGGTTCGACCCTAGAACTGGCCTCAATATGATTAAAAATAGCGAAGAAATTTTAGAAACGTTATTAAATTCTTATTATGGGTACAATGTTGATATTTA
>CAVIBR010000005.1:0-102206 GCA_963641445.1 Bacteroides uniformis | reverse complement strand
ACTTATCTTTTTCTTTAGAAAAACAAGATTGTTTTATTGCTTACTGTTTACAGTAATGATAATATTTAAACACTGTTTGCACAAAACAGGCTGTTTTTTGTCGGAGGTATTACATGATATTACTTAAAGCAATCGGAGCATTCTTTGTCAAAATTTGGCACTGGATCAAAGAAACTGCATGGGTTCAGCCATTACTTATCGTTGGAGCGATCTTTGCAATCATCTTCTCTATTCCTTATATTACAAAATGGGCTCAATCCTTCTCTGGTGAAGGAAGCGGACAATTCTTCAAAAACTATGATATTTCTATCAATAACGAAGAATTCATCCCAAACAAGGTTGTTACCGATGGCGATAAATTAGCTCAAAGTTTATACACATACACAACAAAAGCTTATGATGATTCTGAAACAAGAACCACAAAAGCTGCTGATTACAAAGCAATAACCGATGTCTATGGTGAAAAATTCTATCTTGTCTTCTATAAGAAAGATAATTCTTCTTCTGATAACATTGAATCAGGCTTACGTTTCTTAAAAGAAAACTGGAATGATTCTAAATATAACCTCTCTGCTAACGATGAATCTACCCTTAATTTCAAATTATGGGCAATTGATACAACATATACTTCAGATAACGATTCTGATTATACGACAACAGGTGATAGCAATGCCTTCAACCGTTTCTTATATACCAACGCTTCACTCTTCCAAGTAGCTGGACCACAACTCTATACAGCTCCATATCGTACAAGAGCAAGCGTATCCGAAACTTCTTATGATCAATTCGCTTTGAATAACACAAGCAGCTCCACAACGAATGCTCTTAGTGATTTCCCTCTTCCAGTTGTTTGCTTAGTTGACTTCACGCAAAAAGCTATCGATCAAGGGCGTGCCGGGCTTTCTGAGGTTCTCTTCTCCGTCAGTGGTGATTCGGAGCTTAATCGTGCTCAACTTCTTCTCAATATGTGGAACCATACTGATAGCTACAACACAAACAACCTCTTCACAAAGCAAAACTAATTATGAAAATAAGCCAACTCTTGAAGCTGGCTTTTTCGTTTACCTTTAATCCTTATATATAAATATATAATGTGTTATTTCTTGTTGTAATATTCAATAACGACAGGTGGAACTAATTTGGAAATATCGACATTGTTGTTTCTAAGTTCATTAACGGCTGAGGAAGAAATGAAACCTTCATTAGCTCTAGCCATGAAGAATATCATATCAATGTCAGGATTGGCGTATTCGTTAGCGGCAGCAAGTTGAAATTCATATTCAAAATCCGTTACTGCTCTTAATCCTCTTATAATATGTTTAGCGCCCTTTTTCATGCAATAGTTAACGACAAGGCCTGGATCATAATCTACTTCAACGTTTGGAATGTCTTTTGACGCCTCTTTCATCATCTCAAGTCTTTCTTCGACTTTGAATGTTGATGACTTATTAGGATTAACCGCTAAAAGAAGAATGACCTTATCAAAAATATCTGCAGATCTTTTAAGAATGCTAATATGTCCGTTGGTTATTGGATCAAAAGAGCCGGGATATACGGCGATTTTCATGATTTTTTCCTCCAAAGTATTTTTATCTTATTTCTTCCGTATTTATAGCTTCTTACTTCCTCGAACGGGGTTTCATCGATGATAATATCATTTTCATATTCCAAAACTATTACTGCGTCATCATTTAGAATTGATGAAGAAAGCAAAAGAGATACTCCTTCTTGGTAAAAATTAACGTCTTTATATGGGGGATCCATAAAAACGAGGTCGATTTTGCAGGGGATTTTGCTTAAAGCGTCTTTGAAATCCATATTAATGACTTCTGCATTATCTATTTTCAAAGATAGGAGGTTTTTGCGGATGATTTTTGCTGCTTCAGGAGATTTATCAACGAAATATGCTTTTTTCGCTCCCCAAGAAAGAGCTTCGATTCCTAGAGCCCCACTTCCAGCAAAAAGATCCAAGACCACTGAATCTTGTATTTTGTATCTTAAGGCGTTAGCAAGCGCTTCTCTAACAATGCTTTTCGTTGGTACAGTTACCACTTCTGGCACTTCTAAAAGTCTTGAACGATATTTCCCACCAGCAACTTTTAACATTATTTAGCCTCACTTGATAAAGTCTTTGAACGGTATGGTCCAAAAATGATGTCATCAATATTCATGTATAGATCTCTTACTTCAATATATGCTTCGTTATATTTTTTAACTAATGGGTAGGAATCTAATTCAAGTTTTGCTTCATATAGAGCTTTTTGTTTTAAGGAGGCTTCTTCTGAATCTGGGGACAGATAAGAAAGAGAGGATTCATAATCTCTTTCTAAATCATTCTTTTTCTTAACTAGTTCAATCAAAGTTGGATCATCATATAGCCTTTCTTCAATTGAATTTAATTCTTTGACCCTGGGATCTTCTTTTAAGGCAACAGATAATTCGTTGATTGCTTTAAGAATCGTTTCTTCCATACATTAACATTTTAACTTCTATCTGAAATCTATGCTACAATTCATATGTTATGAATTTAAAAATTGTCAAAGATACTAACAAAAGAATCCACCAGCCTTCAAAAGCGGTTGAAATGCCATTATCTATTGAGGATCGTCAAACAATCGATCAAATGTTTGAATATCTAAAAGAAACGCAGGATCCCGCATTTAGAGAAAAACACCCTGAAGTAAGAGAAGGCGTTGGACTTGCAGCCCCACAAATAGGCGTATATAAAACGATGCTTGTTATCTATTATCCAGGTGAAACAGAGGGAGAATACGTCCAATATAAGCTTGTTAACCCAAAAATAGTCGCTAATTCGATTAAGAAATGTTATCTCGAATCTGGGGAAGGTTGCTTATCTGTTGATGGAAATCATCCAGGATATGCCTACCGTGATTTCAAAGTTACCGTCAAAGCCTTTGATGCAATAAAAAATGAAGATATCACGATTGTTGCTAGAGGATTCGACGCAATAGTCCTCCAGCATGAAATCGATCATTTATCAGGAATCTTTTTCTATGACAGAATAGATAAAAAAGATCCATTCAAAAAAGTTCTCGGTGCCGTTGCTATCTAAAATATTTTCCTTTACAATGTTAATGACATGAAAAAGAAAAATATATTACTTTTAGCAAGCGTCTTTATTTTAGTGTCTTGCAACTCAACAAAACCTAACGTTACCATCGATGATTATCGAGCCACCCTTTCTTTTAAGGATGATTCTTTTAACATTATGCAGTTAACGGATATTCACTGGACTTATACCACGAATTTAAAGAAATCAATGGCATATATGCAGGATTTATTCGAGGACGCAAAGAAGGAAAAAGGCCATATCGATTTACTTATGGTAACAGGCGATACCTTCCTTAACGCAAATAAGTATATCGCCGAAACATTGCTTAATTTCCTTTCTTCTTGGGATGTTCCTATTGCAGTTAATTACGGGAACCATGATAAGCAAGGCGAGTGGAATACGGCTTGGTTAAATAACAAAATTTCAACAACGAAGAATTTCATTAGCAAAATAGTTGACGATGATTTACAAGGAAATACAAACTACTTCATCGATATTAAGGATGGAGATGAAAAGCTTTGGCAAGTTTTCGTTTTAGATAGCAATTCTTATATGGCGAAAAACGCCATCAAATATCAATATGACTATATCCATGAAAATCAAGTCGATTGGATGAAGAATGTTGCTGAATCATCCAAAGTAAACGGAGAATATCTTCCTTCTTTAGGCTTTATTCACATTCCAACCTTAGAATGGAAAGATTACGTAAATGATGAAAGCAGCCATCTTTTAGGTGAGATGCATGAATCTAATTCTTCAGCTAAGGTATATTCACCATTCTATGATGCCGCAAAAGAAATTAACATGAAAGGCTACTTCTTTGGTCATGACCATTCGAATGATTTGGTCGCAAAACGTGACGATGTAGTCATGGGCTATGGCGTTAAATCCAATATTGAACTTTACTATTGCAAAGATGAGACTGGTTTTACAAGAACTGGTTATGCCACATATTCCTTGAAAAAAGATAAGACATGGAATATCCAACACATCTTGATGGATTACAACGATCATACGAATATCAAAAGAAGCATAGTCTGGGAGTCGAAATAAGATGGAAAAGAAATTACGTTTGTCCCTAAAGATAACTGAAGTTATCCTCTATGTATTTGCCTCAATATTATTCTTCAAAGGTTTCGCTTTCTTTGCTGCAGATATTGACGGTTTTCCTAATCAATGGTGGGATATTTGCATTGAAATAGCTTATTTCTTGCCAATTTATTGGCTATTTGTCTTGCATCTATCTTTATATCAAACAGATGCGGCAAAATTCAAAAAGATGATTCGCGTTAACGGCATCGTCTTTGCCTCTATTGCTCTTGTTGGAATTATTTATACAAGTATTCTTCTTGGTACTGGCGTCTTCTTCTGGGGAAACAGAAACTTCTCTATCATCTTCCCAGGTGAACTTTATATCATTTATGCCTTAACTGGTTTATTTGGCGGATACATGATTAAATCGAGTTTCAAGGAAGAATTTCAAGTTACTCCACATAAATATATTGGTTCAGAGAAGCTTAGAGGTCTTGCTAGATTCTTAAGATCTTTCTATGTTCTCTTGAGTATGTATTTCTTTGGTGGATTCCTCGTTTCCTTGATTGGTGGCAATTTTAACGCGTCTTCTGCACCTTATTTTGTCATCTATATCATCATGGTTTTCAATTCACTAGTTCTTCTTTACTATGAATTCATCGCTCATAACGATGGTGAATTCAAATGCAATCCATCTAAAAAGATGAATCTTATTGTCACTGTTGTCTATTTAACTTTAGCGATTGTTCTTTATGGAACGGCTTATTCCCTTTTAGGCTATAATTCCTCATACATCATAGAGAATTTCCAAATGTTGTTACCACTTGATTTTATGGGTTCTCTATTCTTATTTCTCTATCTAATAACCTTGCCGGGTCTTGGTTATTCGATATATTTCTTCATCAGGGCGTTGAAGCAAAATTAAGTTTCATTTTGTTGTTGGAAACTTGGAAAACGCTTTCATTAATTTACCTTTGGTAATGTAGATACCATATGGTATATTTTTGATGACGAAAAACATAAGATACGTTTGTCGTGATTTCAATTTGTTATAAGGAGGCCTTTATGATAGGTTTTCAAAATGGTATTAATGTGTTTGCACTTGGCGGATTATGTGAAGTTGGCAAGAACACCTATTGCATCGAATCAGAAAAATCTTTGATTCTCTTAGACGCTGGAGTTCGTTTCCCTGAAGCAACTCTTCCTGGCGTTGATTACGTTATTCCTGACTACACTTATTTGAAGAATAATCGTAGCAAGATCAAAGCTCTTTTTATCACCCATGGTCACGAAGACCATATCGGTGGTATTCCTTTTCTTGTTCGTTCCGTCCATATTCCTGTCATCTATGCGCCAAAATTAGCTGCCGCATTAATTCGTCACAAATTGGAAGAAAATCGTATCAAAGATGCAATTAAGATTGTTGAATATGACTCTGATTCAATTATCAAAGTCGGCGATGATTTCGTTGTTTCTTTCTTTAGAGTAACGCACTCAATTCCAGATTCTTATGGCATTTGTGTTGATACAAAAGAAGGAAGAATCGTAGATACAGGCGATTTCAAAATCGATCTTACCCCTGTTGGACCAACATTTGAAATTTCTAAGATTGCTAAAATTGGAACGGAAGGCGTTGATCTTCTTTTGGCCGATTCAACAAATGCTGAAATTGAAGGATACACCCCATCAGAAACTAATGTTCGTAATGGTGTTGAGGAAATATTCGATAAGGCTCCAGCTAGAATTATTGTTTCCACCTTCTCTTCAAATATCAACCGTATTCAACAAGTCGTTGAAGTTGCAGTCGAGCATAGCAGAAAGATTTGTATCTTAGGCCGTTCGATGGAAACGGTTGTAGGAATTGCAAGACAATATGGCTATATCAAGATTCCTGACGCGTCATTAATCAAGGATGATCAAATAAAGAACTTCAAAGCCAATGAAATATGTATTCTTTGCACTGGTTCCCAAGGCGAAAGAATGGCTGCATTATCACGTATTGCTAAAGGTGAACACAAAAACGTTCATATCATTCCTGGCGATACAATCATCTTCTCCTCGAATCCTATTCCAGGAAATGGTGCGTTAATTGATAAATTGGTTAATATGCTTGTTAAACAAGGCGCGGACGTTAAGCAAAACGGTTTAGCTTTCTCTTTGCATTCATCAGGTCACCCATCAAGACAAGAATTACGTTTGATGTTAAGATTAACCAAACCAACATATTTTATGCCAGCCCATGGTGAATATCGTATGTTAAGATTACATGGCGAATTGGCTCAAACTATCGATATTCCTAAGGATAAGATTTTTGTCTGTTCAAATGGCGATATGTTACAGCTACAGAACCATGTCGTTAAAAAGACAGGAATGCATGTTCCTGCAGATGATATTTATATTGATGGACGTGATCTTGATGGTCTTTCTTCTGCCGTTATCAACGATCGTGATCAATTAAAGAATAACGGTGTTGTTTGTGTTCTTCTAACAATCGATTACAAGCGTAATAAATTAATTGTTCCTCCAACAGTTTATTCAAGAGGATTCAACGTTTCTGAAGATACTCACGTTATTAGACATGCGCAAATCCACGCCAATGAAGTCGTTACGCAGGTTATGTCTCATAAAGCAAGCTATGCTGAGATTAAATCCGCTATTAAAGAAGCATTATCACACTATATCTATCGTCGTACAGCAAGGAGTCCGATGATTGTCCCGATCATCATGAATACGGCAGAATAATATGTTAATCCTTGCTTCATCTTCCCCAAGAAGAAAAGAATTGCTTTCTAAGATAACCACTTCTTTTGTTGTCTTTCTTCCGAATATCGATGAAGAATTGATTCAACCATATCTTTCTTCTTATGGCATTTCCTATGATGAAAGTCGCATTAAAGCATATATGGTCCGCTCCTTTTATTCAAATGATGAGATTTTAGCCGCGGACACAACAGTCATTTGCGATGGAAAAAGTCTTGGCAAGCCAAAAGACAGAAATGATGCAATAGCAATGTTAGAGAATGAATCAGGAAAACGCCTTATTGTTTTGACTTCTTATACTTATCTCTCCCCCAAGGTAGAGATATCTAGAACAGTCAAATCCTATGTTTATTTCAATGAACTAACGCATGATCAAATAGTTGAATACGTTGATAAATTTGAACCATTTGATAAAGCCGGTGCGTTTGGGGTTCAAGATGATTTTCCTTTAATCAATCACATTGAAGGAAGTTACGATAATATAAAAGGTCTTCCAACTGAAGACCTTCGTAAATTTGTCTTTAGGAATTAGCTTCTTCGGAAGCTTTTTTCTTTTTATTCATATAGACATATAAGCCAATCATTGCTGCGGCTGCAATAATGAACAAAACCGCTCCAACGATATAATCCCAAGTCTGAATTTTAACGATTTCCGGTGGACATACATCGACATCATAACAGATTTGGCCTGCATTTTTATCATATCCTGCATATAGAGGGAAAATTGATGAATTGATATACATCGAAACCAAGGAGCCAAGAATTAAGCCTAAGATTCCCCAGAAAGTAGTCGCACGATGCTTATCTAAAAGACGTTTCATTGCTTTAGAGCCAACAAAGGCGCCAGCGAGAACACCAATTGCAAATAAAGCAATTAAAACAAAGCCTAAAATTATGACCTTTGAATCTTTATGCCAAATCGCATCATCGCCTGTGTACATATTTAATATTGGATAATATACGCCAAGAACCATTAAAGACATTGAGCCCGATACACCAGGAACAATGCAAGCGAAAGCACCGATAAAGCCAGCGATGATAATTAAAATAAAGGCATACCAATAGATGTTATTATCTGAACTAATGAAAGAAATTTGCCATTTAGTTAGGGCGGTCACGATGCCAAGTCCTGCTGCAACAATCAAGCAAATCCCAAAAGATAAGGCGTGATACGTTTTTTCTTTATTATTGGTTCCTCTTTTGAGTTCATTGAAGGTGAATGGCAATGATCCAAAGATTAAGCCTGCAAAAAGCGATGTGGTTGAGAATGGCGCGGCAGAATAGCCTTTTTGAATACCAATAAAGGCCGCTATGGCTCCGCATGCCCCGCCAAGAATGATTGGAAGAAGGTAAAGAACATTCTTTTTAAAGTTTGCTCTTAATGTAGATATTGCTCCGATTAATTTATCATAGATGCCTTCTACGACTGCAATCGTTCCGGCTGATAGACCTGCGACAGCCGCAGATATACCTAAAGTTATTCCTCTAAGAAAGTCTAAGACAACTTCCTTAAAAGATCTGTTTTTCTCATTTTCCATGGTAAAACCCCTTTATTTTTTATTTTCTAAACATCTGGTTATAGATATTTTTTGCATCTTTTTTGAAAACGATCGTTATCTTATCGCTTTTCAAAACAAAGCCAATCGCACCTGCGACTTTGAGTTTTTCTCTATCAATCAAATCATAATCTTTTAATACTAAAACGATTCTTGAACCATTTAAGGAGTGAGCAATGACATTGTCTCTTCCACCAATGGCTTCAAGGTTATCTTCTATTGATACCTTTCTTCCTTTTTCTTTGCTTCCTTTATGTCTTATGCACATAAGGAGGGTAAGCAAACCCCCAATAAGGATGACTGCAAGAAGAATCATCCACCAAAGATTTCTTACATAGAAATCATTTTCGAGAAATAACACACAATTATTCATACATGAGTTATAATACCATAAGAGGTAGCAATATGAGTAATACAATTGAAATAGAAGCCAAAGCTTTAGTCTCAAAAGCTGATTATGAAAAATTAGCTTTGAAGTATATGAAGTATGGCGTTTACACCCAAACAAATCACTACATCGATTCAAAAGACAACATTTTACAAAAAGAAAAACTTTCCCTTCGCGTAAGAGAAAAAGACAATCATTTTGAAATGACGCTTAAAGTTCCTCTTTCTCAAGGCTTATTAGAGAAGAATTGCGTCTGGACAAAAGAAGATTTCGTCAATTTCCGCGATAAAGCCATCTTCCCTGATGGAGATGTCAAAAAAATGCTTAACATGCTTGATATTCACACCAAAACGTTGAAGATCAAGACATCACTCGTCACAGATAGAATTGATGTCCCTTATGAAGATGGAAAATTATCTATCGACAAGAACATGTATTCAGGCATTGAGGATTATGAAGTTGAACTTGAGCATAACAATGAAATTGATGCAGAGAAATATCTCCAACAATTCCTCGAAAAGAATCATATTCAATTCACTTTGAACAAAAAGAGCAAAACAGCTCGTGCGATGGAAGCTTTGAAAGCAGCCGAGAAAAAATAAAAGCTAAGGTTACTTCGGTAACCTTTTTCATTTCTGCCTCTTTTTAGTTATAATCTTGCTATGGCAAACATGTTTTCACATTCACTTGCAGCACTCAAATTCATCAAAAACGAACTGAACTCAATCAAAAAAGTCATTAATGTTATTGTTCAGATCGTCTTTTTAATCTATTGTTTGTACCTCATCTTCTCTAACTTCAATTCCTTAGCCTATATCATTATCTATTCTTTCATTCTTATTTTTACTATTCTCACCTTTATTATTGAGCCCTTCTATAAGACGGAAATTTATGATAACAAAGCCCTGAAAAGATTAAAAAGAAAAGAGAGAGAAGCCATCACTCTTTCTTTGAAATCATTGAAATATCTTTGCAAAATGGCCGCGATAATCGTAGCAATCGTTGAAATATCATTGCAAGGTGCGACTGATTTATCAATTATTTCAACGATCGTTTCAGGAGTTATCCTTATTCTTCAAATAATCTTTGATAGCATTGCTATGCTTGCAACACGTTATGCAAACATGTTTCAATTGGCCATTGAAGAAGATATCCGCACTTCTAAAACGATCCAATTCGTTCTTAAATTCAATCATAAGGATTATCTTGAAGAGCTTAAGGAAGATAGGAAATCATATACCGAAGAAGAATTAGATCTTCTCCATAAATTAGAAAATCTTGAGAAGGATGAAGAAGAAAAAAGAAGAAAGAAACTTCAAGACGCACCGGTTGATAAAGAATTATTAGAGAAATATCAGTCTTTCAAAGAAAAAGCAAAAGACTTATTAGTAAACAAGAAAGAGTTCAAATTGTTGTTAAAACAAACAGAAAAAACGAAGTTTAACGAAAAGAACCCCGATTATAAACAAATACCTTCTTTATTAGAATTCCTTCGTTCCTATAAAAAGAAACATTATCCGTATATCAAAGAAGAACACGCTAGCGCAGTCGCTGGAACTCTTCTCTATCTAGAAGATAAAGAAAAAGATGATGATCCGAAGAAAGATCAAATCATCATCAATAAATGCATTAAGGAAATTGATACGGAATATAGGCTATTTCTTACTTCACAACAAGAAAAGAAGAAACATCATTTCTTTGGCAGGAAGTAATTAATCTTCGCTTTCTGGCGCACCTGCGCAATCGAGATTCTTTGGGCATTCTTTGCAAAGGAGATAAGCCATTCTTCTTGCTTGAGGGATGAAAATATCTATATCTTCTTCGTTATATCCAACTTGAAGCCTTTTATCATCAACGATTATTGGCCTTTTTAATACTGATGGATTTTCTTTAATGAAGGTAACCAATTCAGAAATTTTCATTGAATCAAAATCAATGTTGTTTTCTAAAACTATTTTTGAACGTTTAGAAAGGATTTCATCCGTTCCATCAATGGATTTAGAAATCATTTCTTTGATATCTTCTTCGGTAAGGGAAGTGAATATATCTTTAGCGACATAAGGTATTTTTTGTTCATCAAACCATTTTCTAACTTTGCGGCACGAAGAACAACTTGGGGAATAAAAGATTTTAATCATGGCTTTATTCTACAATCAATTCAGCTATATTTCATATAAATGTGCATAAAGATAGAACTCTTAATGTATTTTTAGGGTAATAATGGCTTATATGTATTAAAATATGTTAATGGAAACAAGCAAAAAACCAACAATTTCTATCATAGGCGGGGGGTTATCTGGCTTAACGGCAGGTATTTATGCACTTGATAATGGTTTTGATGTGGCAATATACGAGAAACATTCTATTGCCGGTGGTGAATGCACTGGATGGTATAGAAAGGGAACATATATCGAAGGCTGCGCTCATTGGATTGTAGGAACAAATCCTAAAAGTGATCTTTTCCCTTTATGGCGACATATTGGTGCATTTGATGAATCATCAACGATCTATGAAACTGAATATCTAACAAAATTCTATCTATCTAATGGCGAATTATTTACCTTTTATGCTGATTTGAATAAGTTAAAAGAAGAAATGTTGCATCATTTTCCAACAGATAAAAGAATGATTAATAACTTCATCCGTAATGTTAAATTCTATCAATCCGTTGTTATTCCTACTAAGAAACCTATGGAATATATGAATCTATTTGAATTCATGGGTTTTGGTTTAAAAATGTTACCGATGGCTTTGCCTTTCCTTTATTATAAGCATGTCTCTATGGAAGAATATTGCTCTCATTTTAAAAGCAAGGAACTAGGCGATATTCTTTTACGTTTCTTGCCGGCAAATTATAACGTTCACTCCTTCTTCTATGTCTGCCAAGCTATTTCTTTAGAGAATGCAGGCATGGTTGAAGGAGGATCTCTTGCAATGATAAATCGTGTTAAAAACACCTATCTAGGAAAGGGAGGAAAACTATATTTAAACAAAGCCGTTAAGAAAATTGATATTGAAAATAATAAGGCGGTAGGAATTATTCTAGAGAATGGAGAATCAATTAGAAGCGATTATGTCATTTCTTCTTGTGATGCATATCACCTATTAAAAGACCTTTTAGGTGATAAGCATAAAGATAAATTCTTTGAAAAGCGTTTCTCTAATGAAATGGATTATCCTCTTGTATCTTCAGTTCAACTTTCTTTTAGAACAAAGAAAGACATTTCTTCCTTCCCAAAGATGGTTGATTGTCTAATTGACGAAGTTCCCTTTCTTTCATCTACAATAAATCATTATTGCATAAGGAATTTCTCTTTTGATAGATTGCTTTCAAATAACGGCTATACGACTTTCACTATATTATTGCCTACTGTTTCTAAGGATTATGATTACCTCAAAGGGCTTAGCAAAGAAGAATATCAAAAAGAAAAAGAAAGAATTGGTACTTATTTCAAAAAGTTATCTGCAAAAGCATTTTCTCTAGAGGAAGATGATATCGAATTATTAGATGTCACCACCCCTTTGACATACGAAAGATATTGCAACGCCTATAAAGGCTCCTATATGTCTTTCCTTACGACAAAGAAATCTAAAGGTTTGATGAGAAAAGGCGAATTTGGCATCGATAATCTTATTCTTGCCGGACAATGGGTGATGCCGCCAGGCGGTCTTCCAATTGCTCTTTTCTCAGGGAAACATGCGGCAATAAGAGTATGCAAAATGGAAGGCAAGAAATTCAAGAACCTTGAACATCTAGATAATCCATCTTTTAAAATCTTACGAACAGAAAAGATATAAAATACCCTCGTTTTTTAAATCCGAGGGCTTTTTAATAGGGATATTTGGATTTTAGTGAGTTTTTGTCGAGCCAAATCCACCCGCTCTAATGCCTGTCGCATCATCATCATCCGTAGCAAAATATTTGATGAATATGCCTTGAGCAATTCTTTCTTGACTTTCAATAACAACATCATGATCGGTGAAATTGAATAAGGAAATCATGATATGACCATCATTGTTTTCGTTTCCATAATAATCCGCGTCTATAACGGCGACCGAATTAGTTAAACGAAGGCCTTTTTTGATAGCTAAAGAGGAACGAGGGAAGATAAGAAGAACTTCATCATCTTCCATTTTTGCTTTTAAACCAGTTTTGAAGAAATGGGTTTCACCTGGTTTGAGGGTATATCCTTCTAAACAGCGAAAATCATAGCCAGCACTCTTTTTTGTGGCCCTGCTTGGCATGATTATATTTTCGTTTTCGAATCCTTTAGCAATTTCAAATTTACGCATATGTCTTCCTTCTTTTCTCTATCAATGATAGGAATTATAACAAATATCAATCTTTTGTTATAGAAGAATAGCCACCTTTGATGTTTAGGTAATAGATATCGTCTAGTTTCTTTGAAGACTCAATTCCAGGATTGAAGGAATAGACTTCAAGTTTGATTCTCTCATTAGACTCTTCAATCGCGTAATTGCTCATCTTCGAATAGAATTTCTTATATTCATCAAAACTTATTTTTGATTCCACTTTATCATTTAATTTTTTAGGCAAGTTCATTTCTAAATACGATGGAGCATAGAATCTTATTCTCATATTGTCTTCTAAATACAATTCATAGTACATCGTATTGATCTTATAACAGTATTTCTCTTTATAACCAGTTTCGTTATTTTCAAAATATTTAAAGGAAAATGATGCATCTGCGGTGAATAGAATTAATGAATCGTTCGATTCATAATAGGTTTGAAGATTAGTGAACACTTCTTCGTTGTTTTTTATCTTACCTACCAGATTACCATCTTCAAAATGAACATATTGGGGATCGCCTAAAACTAGACCATTGGTTTTATATTTCAACGTATGTTCATTGATCAAACCAATTGAAGAGTCGTAATATCTATCATTTGAATCACAAGAAAATAAGGAAAACACTGAACATACTAATAAAATCTTTTGAAACTTTCTTTTCATTTTGATGCCCCTTTCAAGTTTTAAAGATATAAGGAATAAAGAAATTGAGAAAGACATTAGCAGGCAGGTTCTTGCAACATATTTTCCCTCTCTTTATTTTGCGCTACTATTCTATCATGCCAGTCAATTAAAAACTACTTAAAAATTGATGTGATAAACAAAATAAAGATTTTCTTTAACAAAAAGGCTAGAATGTATTCATGCCAATTATTGAAAATGAATTATTAAAAGTTGAAGCAAGTCTTCAAGGAGGAGAACTCCTCCACGTTATTAGCAAGGTTGATAATCAAGAATTGCTATATCAAGCAAATGAGGAATGGAAACATCATGATGTCATCCTTTTCCCATTTATCGGTCCAGATTCACATTATGTTATTGACGGAGAGGAATTAGGATGTCCAACCCAGCACGGTTTTATTAGAACCTCCACTTTCGTTTTAAAAGAATTAACTCCGACAAAATTAGTGATGGAATTTGAAGATAATGAAGAAACATTCAAATCTTTTCCGTTCCATTTTCTTTTAAGAGCAACGTATTCCTTAAATGGAAATACCTTAAAAAGAGAATATGATGTCATCAATAAAGGAGACAAGGAACTTCCATTCCAATTAGGTGATCACGCCGCATATATTGCCAAGTTTGGTGAGGCAGTTCTTCATCTAGGCGAAGGAAATATCTATTATTATCCAAGAAGGAATAATGTTTTCCTTCCTCAGCCAATTTCATTTTTAGAAAAGAAAGACTATTTACTTAGCAAAGAAGATTTTGCCAAATACGATACAATCCTTATTGAAAGGCCAAGAAACGATTTAATTCTTGATACAGGTGTCGGTTATTCAATTACCTATCATTATGATTGCCCATTTATTGCTATATGGTCCCCAGCAAAAGAATCTTCTTTCCTTTGCGTTGAACCGTGGTGGGGTATGGCAATATATGAAGGAAGAGATGAAGAAATGAGAAACTGGAAAGACATAAATTCCGCGTCAAAGTCCCTTCATTTCATTGAATCAGTATCTTTTAATAAAACTAAATAATGAATAGAAAATTAATTGCCATTGATTTAGATGGAACTCTCTTGAATTCGTCTTTGGATGTCTCTTCTTTTACTATTTCTATCATCAAGAAGCTAAAAGAGCAGGGACATATAGTGGTTTTATCCTCTGGAAGACCATATAGATCAATGAAAAATCTGCATGATAAATTAGGATTGGATTCTCCTTTAATTTGCTATAATGGGGCACTCGTTTTTAATCCTAAGGATTCAACATTTTCGAAATTAGAAAAGAGATTTCCTTCTTCTTCATTAAGAAAAATATATAAAGAGAATAGCGATATTCTTTTATCCTCTATGGCTGAAGATGGAGAAAGAATCTATCTAGAGAAGGAAGAACCTTATCTAAATAATTATTTTCCGTATATCAATGAAGAATATCTTATTGGAAAGATGGATGAAATAATCAAAGAAGATTGTTTTACATCTCTTTTTGCTTGTAATGATGGAAATGTCTCTAAATTAAAAGAATCTTTAGAAAAAGAAGGTTTCATTTTCCGTCATTGGAATGGAAATAATTATTCCGAAGCAGTATTGCCTAACGTTAATAAAGGTGTCGCACTCACTTATATCATGAAGCAGTTATCTTTTAAGAAAGAAGATTGCCTTGCCTTTGGGGATTCGGATAACGATTTTGAGATGTTATCCGTAGTTAAGGACGGATATGTTTTGAAAAATTCCCTTTCTTCTTTATTGAAAGATACATTCAAGATGACTAGAAAAGGCAACGACCAAGATGGCGTTGCCTATGAATTAGCAAATATATTTGGCTTATTTTAAGTGAAGTTGCTCTTTTAAGGAAGACATCATCTTAGCAATGCTTTCTTTGATTCCATCTCCATCTTTTTGGAAGACTTCAACATAGAATTTGCACTTAGGTTCAGTACCTGATGGACGGATAGCAATCCAAGATGAATCAGCAAATGTCCAGCGAATGACATTTGATTTTTCAAGTTCGATTTCGCTTTCTTTTCCAGTCAATAAATCTTTAGCAATTGAAGTTTGATAGTCTTCAATTTTAACGATTTGCTTGCCACCTACTTCTTTTAACGGATTTGCATGAACGTTTTTCATCAATTCATCCATCTCATGAGCGCCTTTTTCTCCTTCAAAATAGACGGAGAGAGTTTCTGAAGCATGATAGCCATATTTCTTTTCAAGGTTATCATAGGCAATATCAAGAGGAATGCCTAAACGGAAATAATGTAAGGCCATCTCACAATATAAGAGAATAGCTTGAATTCCATCTTTATCACGAACAAACGGTTCAATTAAGCAACCATAGCTTTCTTCATAGCCAAACTCGAAATGAGGGCCATGACCGAGTTTCTCATAATATCCGATACGGTTGCCAATATATTTGAAACCAGTAAGGAAAGATTCAACTCCAATACCATAGCTTTTAGCAATCTTTCTAGCAAGATCAGAAGAAACTATTGTGTCGTAGATAACTCCGTTTGCTGATAATGTGCCTTTTTTCTTTCTTTCAGAAAGGAGATAGTCAAGAAGTAAAGCGGCAGATTGGTTACCAGTGAATCTTTCCCATTCGCCTTTGCTAGATAAATAAGCAAGACCGCAACGATCGCCATCTGGATCGGTCATAACAGTAAGGTTTGCTCCTTCTTCTTTTGCTAATTTGATAGATTCGATGAAGGCTTCGGCAGTTTCTGGGTTAGGGGAAAGGGTTCCACCAAATGCTGGGTCATGGTTACATTGCTTTTCAACTGGGATGACGTTATATCCGCAGTCTTTGAAAACGCGCATGGCATTTTCATATGAGGTTCCGTGTTGAGGAGAATAGATGATCTTGAAATCGTCTTTCTTCATGTTTGGTTCCATTTGGCATTTTTCAACCAATGCGCAATAAGTATCGTCAACCTCTTTTGGAAGAATGGTAGTTTCACCTTTTTTATCTGCTTTAGGAGCTTCAACTTCAAGCTCATTTGGAAGAGAATCTAAAATCTTAAGCATCTCATCCACTTGAGCAGGGATTAATTGGCAGCCAGTGTCATCATAGATTTTATAGCCGTTATATTCCTTTGGGTTATGGGAGGCTGTGATCATGATGCCAGCTCCCGCTTTCATATATCTAACGGCATAAGATAATTCTGGAGTTGGACGCAAGGAATCGAATAGATAAGCCTTGATTCCTTCTTCATTAAGGATATTTGCTGCTTCAATAGCAAAATCTCTTGAGAAGAAACGGTTATCGTGGGAGATAACGACTCCTTTTGATTCAATGTCTTTGCAAACCTTTTTCAAATATAATCCAAAGGCAATCGTAACACGACGAATGACATATTTATTAATGCGGTTTGTGCCTAAGCCAATCTTTGCTCTCATTCCGCCTGTGCCAAATTCAGCATCTTTGAAGAAAGCGTCTCCTCTTTCTTCTTCGCTCATTTTTTGAAGAGTTTCTTTTTCTTCCTTGCTGAGTTTGCTTGATTCAATCCAACGTTTGTAATTCTTTTCAACTGTGTTTTCCATTTTTCATCACCCTTTCTTCGACAGTTAATTTATTTGCTCGCTTTAAGCGCGTCTAACAATTTTTGCTCTTCTTCATCCAAGTTTATCTTGAATGTTTTTCCACTAAGATATTCTAATTTTCCTTGAACTTTCTTAAAAGACAATGAATATGCGATCAAGAATTGATTGTTGATTCTATATCTTGTCTTATAGATACGATTCATCTCAAAATCACCGTATTTTCCATCACCGATTATTGGATGGCCAATATATGATAGATGAACACGAATCTGATGGGTTCTTCCTGTTAAGAGTTCGAGTTCAAGAAGAGACGTGTCTTCATATTTTTCAAGGACTTTGTATTTTGTTTTTGCTTCCTTGCCTTCTTTTGATACTTTTACTAGTCCCATTGCAGGATCTTTTAAAAGTGGTGCATCGATCAATCCTTCATCTTTTGGAGGAATGCCTGCGACTAAGGCGAGGTAACGTTTATCAATGTCATCTCTTTCTTTGAGAAGCCTCGTTAATTCTTTTAATGCTTCATCAGTCTTTCCAAAAACGATAATTCCTGATGTATTTCTATCTAATCTATGAGCAGGTGATGGAGTAAATGATGAATCTTTTGGATCATATTCCCCTTTTCCGTATAAATAAGATAAGACATCGTTTGCTAAGGTAACGCGTTTTTCTTTTTCATCTCCCATGACTAATAATCCAGATGGTTTATTGACAATGAGGATATTTTCATCTTCATATACAATTGGATGATTGAAAGGCTTAGAGACTACTTCTTTTGGCTTGGCAAAATCAGCTAATTGTTGGTCAGTAACGTATATTCTAACAACGTCTCCTTCATGGACTACTGCATCTTTTTTGACCCAGCGACCGTTTATTTTGATATCTTTCTTTCTGAATGCTTTATAGATATATCCTAGCGGTGCTTCAGATAAGTAATGACGGATGAATTTTTCGATTCTTTGCCCATCATTTGCTTTAGTAACGGTAATTTCTTTCATGTGAGTTATTATACTCTAACAGGCTAGCAAAAACGAGGGAGCAAGAAATGTTTTTTCAAGAATTTTCACGAATGTTAGAGAAGAAGAAAATATTTGTTGCGAAACAAAGACAAAAACAATATAATCTCTCTTGCCTTAATTGGCAAAAACTGGAGGAATACCCAAGTGGTCGAAGGGGCGGGCTTGGAAAGCTCGTAGGCGGGTAACACTGCGCTAGGGTTCGAATCCCTATTCCTCCGCCAGAAAAAATTTGACACGGTTTCTGCCGTGTTTTTTTGATTTTTGAATCAGATTTTTAGATATCTACTACTCTTTGTTGTACCGATTTTCTGATCTCCCCTTCCTTTAACATTTCGCTTAAAACCATTTCTATTGTTCCAATTGCTATATCCGGAAGCAAATCTTGTATTTCTTTTTTTGAAATCGGAATGAACGAAGAAAGAATTATTTGCTTCACTCTTTTTTTTGCTTACTTTCTTTGATGAAAGGGTAAGGAAATGTTTATCTAGTCCTTTATAGCAAAGATAGAGAGTGTAGAGAAAATCTTCTATGAAAGGAATATAGTCGTTTTTATTCTCATGCCACCATTCGGAACTCTTTTTGAGATCTTCATAGTATTTGTCTTTCATTTTATTGATTTGCTCTTCAAATGATACATATTTTGAAATGTCAAAATCCGCTTTATATAAAAGAAGCAAAGTTAATAATCTAGACATTCTGCCATTCCCATCTCTAAATGGATGGATACATAAAAAATCTAAGATGAAACAAGGAACCAAAAGGAGTTTATTAATACCGCTATCATCTCTTGCTTCTTAATAAGCTAATATCAATTGAGTCATTGCTTCTTTTGTATCTTTTGTTGAAACTGGAGACAAACGGATTCTTGAAGTGTCATCAAAGTAAGTTTCTCTAATAACGTTATCATGTGTTTTATAAATCCCTCCATAAGGAAGATTGGTCTTAGATAAGAGAATTTTGTGCAAATTTAAAATTGAAGATTCGTCCAAATTGATATTTTTATGTTTTTGATGAATCATAGAAAGTGCATCGCAGTATCCTGCGTTCTCCATTTCGTTATGGTTAAGTGGAGCAGCAGATTCATTTACGATTTCTTTAATGTGCTTATCAGTGGCTACAATACCTTCAATTTCATTGTTCCCCTTAACCGATTGGACGATAGCTATTTTTGAAGAGATGCGAAAAAGAGAAGGATATTCTTCTTTCTTCATATCCGAAATTGTTTTTAACGAATATATTGTTTGTGTCATTTGCACAAAAGTTACTGGGACCATCATGTTTTTTTAGAAATGAATAATCGAATCTTCTCGTATTTTGCCTATTCTCATAGCTATTTGCCTATATTTTATGTCTTTTTAGGCAGATTATTTTTCGTATTAGGCAAAACAATAAATGTTGAATGACAATAAAATGGCATCACCAAAGGCTATTTCTGGAGAAATAGAGTTATGAGTTGCAGCAAAAAAAGAAAAAATCCAAATAAAGAGCTAAAATCGATTTGGCAAACAACGGCCAGCAAATCATTATTGGCTCTAAAAATATGTAAAATCAATGACTGATTGGCTCTAAAAATATGTAAAACATACTATCAATTGGCTCTAAAAATATGTAAAATATTGCTTTTATCGATATTTTTTAATACAATAAGCATATGGTTATGAAAAGATTATCAAGAAAAACTGATATATTCCTAAAAGAATGGAAAAAAAGAGAGCATAAGCCTCTTATAATCTCTGGTGCAAGACAAGTAGGAAAAACTGAATGCATTCGTGAATTTGGAAAAACATATGAGTCTTTTATCGAGATCAATTTTAAATTGAAACCAATTTACAAGAAAATCGTATTAGATACTAGCTCGTATGAGGCGAAAGATATCATTAAAGAAATATCAAATATAGATCCAAGCAAACAATTCATTCCCGGCAAAACATTAATTTTTTTCGATGAAGTTCAATCATTCCCTGATATATGCACGTCTTTAAAATCGTTTTGTGAAGACGGCGGATACGACGTGATATGTTCAGAATCTTTATTGGGCTTGAATTATTCTTCTATATCATCCATCGCCGTTGGATATCAGGAAGAATATCGGATGCATGGACTTGATTTCGAAGAATTCCTTATTGCAAAAGGATACGCTAGTGAAATCAAAGACAAGTTACTTGGATATATGAAAAATGCAAAGAGCATCCCGGATTCTCTTTATTCTACTTTACGCAACCTCTTCTATGATTTCGTTGTTTTAGGAGGCATGCCTGAGGTCATCTTTTCATATATAAAAAATGGCAATTTCTCAGGAACGCAACTATTGCAGCAAGAAATTATCGCTGGATACAAGGAAGATATGCAACAATACGCTGATGGTTTAGACAAAACGAAAATACAATTGGTTTATGATGCCATTCCAGCTCAACTTGCCAAGAGCAACCCAAAGTTTATGATATCTAAAGTGCGTCCTTATGCAAACGGAAGAGATTTTGAAGGAGTTAAAGAATGGTTAGCGGACTCCGGTATCGTTTTAATTTCAAGGGGATTGAATTTCCCTGAATTGCCATTAAAAGGCAATACTCTTATCAATAATTATCGTCTTTACTTTGCTGATACCGGTCTCTTGATCGCTTCCCTAGATGAAGAATCACAAGATAATTTAAGAGCCAACAAAAATCTTGGGGTATATAAAGGCGCCATATACGAAAATCTAGTTGCTGACGCATTCGTAAAGGAGGGGCTGCCATTATATTTTTACAAAAGGCCCGACGGAACTCTCGAGGAAGATTTCTTTGTCAGAACAAAAAATAACATTGTTCCAGTTGAAGTGAAGTCAAAAAATGGGCGTTCTAAATCATTGCGTACATTGATTGATTTAGAAAAATATCAAGATGTCGCATTTGGCGTTAAACTTTCAGACTGCAACATAGCTTGCGAAAACAAAATTTATACATTTCCCCATTTCCTATCATTTTTAATCAAAGATTGGTTAAAAGAAATGTGATTCGCTAAATGAAGATAAGGAATAATTATCCAAAGTCATCTTGCAAGTGGACATCTCCATTTAGATAATAACAAAAAGGGGCGAAACGCATGAAAACAATCAACATTGATAATTTTGATAAACGCTTATTTGATGCAATCGAATCAGTTATTAGTTCGAATAAACAAATTAAAATAGCAACTAATAATGGAAACGTGATTCTCATCAGTGAAAAAGAATACAACAGTCTCCCAGAAACGGCTAATCTTAAATGCAAATCTGAACTCCTTTCTAAAATCAAAGATGCAGAAAGAGAAAGTACATCTGAGATGGCTAGGTTCAATCCTGTTGAAGAATGGTGAAAAATCCTCTTATTTTTTATTCTTCATCATTCTAAACATTCTTTAAAACCGTGTTTATTATTGATTGATTTTCTCATTTTTTAAATAGCGAATGAGTAATTATTTCACATCTTCTTTAATACAAATGAGAAATATTTACACATATGCCTTGAATAAAAATGTGAAAAACATATAATATAGACAAGGTGAATCATAATGAATTTAAGAGATATTCGATTAGAAAATAAACTTACGCAGGAAGAGGCAGCAAACCTTTTAGGCGTTACTAGAAGAACATACGTAAACTATGAATCCGGTAAAATTAAAGAATCTTCATTAAAATATAAATACGTTGTAGATACATTAAAGAAGGCAAGTCTGATTGATGAGGACCATGGCATTTTAACAATCGATCAAATTAAAGAAGTTTGTAACGAAATATTCAAAAATTATCAAATAGATTATTGCTATTTGTTTGGTTCTTATGCAAAAGGGAAAGCGACGGAAAAAAGCGATGTTGACTTACTTATTGCAATGCCAGTTGATGGTATGAAGTTCTTCGAAATCATAGAAACATTAAGGGAACGGTTAAAAAAGAAAGTTGATTTGCTGGATTTAACTCAACTAGATAATAACCCCACACTTGTAAATGAAATATTAAAAGATGGAGTTAAAATATATGGATAACACGAAAAATGATGAATACTATGTTGATAAAATCATATCGGACTTGCGTTTTGTAATTGAACACACCGCAGGCAAAAGCAAAAGAGAAATCGAAAGTAATGAACTACTAGTTGATTCTATCATGTTCCGTATTATACAAATTGCAGAGAACAATAATCGTCTATCCGATGAATTCAAAGAAAAACATCGTGAAATTTCTTGGGTAGCTATCAAAGGCATGAGAAACAGAATTGTTCATGATTATGGTGTTGTTAACATGACTATAGTTTATGACACAACAAAAAGATGGATACCTGAGATGTACGAACAGCTTACAAAGATTCAATAAAATTATAAGAATGTTTTGTTTTGATGGTCGAAAAATATCTGGCAAAACGCATTCTAAAGCTATCGAAAAACACCTTATTTTATTTCCTTCGGTTTAATCATCTTTCTTAATTCTTTCAAGAAATCAGATTGGAATGAATCCTTTTTATCTTCTTCAAAAGATTTCATCAACTTAGTGAATTCATTTTTTATAAGAACTAGGTCTTCCCCTTCATTCGAATAATGAGTTGAATTCTCTAGGTAATATGTTTTTATATTCTTTGCTTCCTGAAGATATTTATATGTTTTTTGTGAAACTAATTCATCTTTCTTTGAATGAAAACATATACATGTATGTCTTATCTTAGATAATAATGGCCTTGTCTTTCTCATTTCTTTGAATAGTTCTAAATAACGAGGAATCCATAAAAGATATGCGAAGGGATTCTTCGTTAAGGTTATAGAACAATTGTCTTTTAGAAATTTCTCTTCTCTATTAAGGTTTTCTTCTTTCTTATAGACTATATTTATGCATGATTTCATCATCTTCCATGTCATATGTGGTTTTAAAGGGACATTAAGAAGGAATAAAGCATCAGGAGAAATTCCATCTATTTCTTCTTTTATTCCCAATAACGTTCCCATAGAATGGCCTACAAGAATAACTTTCTGATTATCGTTTTTTAATGAAATAATGGTGTTTCGCAGGTGATTTTTCCATTTTTTGATATTTGACTTACGAAAATCTTTAGCCTTTTTACCATGGCCTTCGAGAACTAATTTAACAATCGAAAATGATTTTGGAACAAGAGGGCATAGTTCTTCAAATCTTTTCGGAGATCCTAAAATTCCATGAACGAATAAAACTGTTACTTTAGAGTTTTCTTTTTTGATGAATTCGCTTTCCATGTCTTCATTATAAAAGAGTAGGTGAAATATTCAAAATCATGTTAAGATATTTTAAATTATGAAAAGCAAGAAAAACCTCTTTTTATTGATTTCAGGGCTTGTTAGCATTTTGTTTTCAAGTGTCCTCATCTTCCTTTACTCTTTCCATACCTTGGATGGAAGAACTTTTCATTTCAATTCAACATATAAGAATGATGAAGTTAGTTTGTCTGCGACATATTATGAAAAGAAGGGCGCGAAATATGCCGTCCTTATCTGTCCTGGCTACTCATGTGATAGAGCCAAATGGAGACCGATGGCGAATATCTTTTTAGCAAATAACATGTCAGCAGTTATGACTTTTGATTATTCCGGCCAAGGGAATTCATTTGGAAGAATTGGCTTTGATAATGCAAAAACCGATGAAATTCCTAAGGAAATTGATGATGAGTTAACATATTTGCATAATATTTCTTCAATCGATTACGAGAACATCATCCTCATGGGTCATTCCATGGGTGGAAGATCTATTCTTCGCCTTATGTATGATTACAATATCGAGGGAGCGGAAACTACAGTTACTAAGAAAAACATCAAAAACATTATTCTTTTCTCTCCTGAAGTTAACTATAAGCATTCTGCTCAAGCATCGTTATTTGCATCAACGGATGATGAAAATGAATATCCTTGGAAAGACTATGGACCTAATGCAATAAAAGATTGTAACGTTTATCTATTTGGATCAACTGCAGATGATGTTGTTTCTGATTATGATATTCTCCGAATTTCGGAAAGACTATCAGGAAAAGATGTTCAAGAGAAAGGAACAGTTTCTTTTTCTAAGACTAATGATTATGGAGGAAAGATTACTGTTGGAATATCTTCAGGAGTTTTGCATTCTTATCAAATGTATTCTCCTCAATTCTCGCAATATGTGCTTAATTCCATAAGTGATATAACTGGTATATCAACTTCATATCCATCATTCCTTATCTCTTTTGTGTATGTAGGTTGGGTTTTTGTCTTAGTTGGAATATTCTTAACTCTTCTAACGCTTAATTCTTCTCCATCACTAGCTAAAGAAGGAGAAATCCCTCTTGAAGATGGCGTTCCTATTATTGAAAACGAAAAATCATTCTTACTAAGAAAACTTCTTCTATGGCTTCCTGGATTATTGATGGGGTTTTTAATATGCTGCATCTGCGTCATTTTGCCTTTTGGCTCACCGGTTATGAATATCCCTTATATGTGTTGCATTGCTGGATATGGTTTGGTGATGCTTTTCTTCTATAGGAAGGGAGCATTTAGAGGAACGAAAGGAAAATTGCCAAAAATCTCTTTCAAAATCCATTCAAATGAGAAAAATATCATTGAATGCATTCTTGTTTCTTTAGGTCTCATTCTCTTTGCTTAGTACGTTTTGAAAATGACTATGTATAACCTTTTGCCATTCAATATCAGGCAATTCTGGTTATTCTTTGCAACAATTCTTATGAGTGTTGGCCACTACATCTCTGGCGTTGAAGGAGATATGTTAAAGAAGGCAAAAGCCAAACCACATATCGTTCTTCTATATAATCTTATTGAATATGTTGCCTTATTCCTATTCGTCTTCTTCTATCTAGCTATCAAGAGTTATTCAGGCTTCATCGGTCAAATTCAAAATCTTCTTTTGATGTATTTATTAACGATTCCTCTAGGAAACTATATCACAAAGAAACTCAATAATCGTTTATATGGGGCGGTTATCTCTGCTTTCTTATTCCAGGCCTTGATGATAACTTCTGCTGCAATTATCGCCATATTCTAGAAAATATAAAGTTCATTTTAGAAATTAAGATATAATTAGTATCGGTAAATTTATGAAAGCGGTTGATAAATTAAGAAAAAAAGTCATAGGGATCACTCTTTTATCTCTTTCCACGATTCTTGTTTCAATCTTAGTTTTCGTTAACACTTATAATTTTGTTCGTGTTGCCAATGGCGCGGACAAGACTTTAAGACGTATCGCTAATTCCGGTGGATCATTTAAAGAACATGAGGGCGAAAGGCCAGATCAAAGTTCATCCGTTGATACTGGTTCAAGCCTAGATTCATCTAATATTCTTGAGCCTGAAAAGGGTGATGAAGGCCCAGGGAGAGAAGATAACAACTCCATGCGTTATTTCACCTATGCTTTCAATGATGATGGAACGCTTGAGGAAATAATCTTTAATATCTCTTCGATTAGTGAGGAGGAAGCTCAATCAATCGCCTTAGCTCACGGAAAAAGTAAAAGTGGAAATGGCTGGTACGACTTCTTCTATCGTTATTCATCTTACGATTATAAAGGGAGGCAATATTTCACTCTTATCGATCAAAGCAGGGAACTTGAACCATCCTTCCGTGTCATGTGGGCATCAATTATGGCTGGATTCGCTGGCATATTTGCAACTTTCCTTCTTCTTATTCCTATTTCAAAAATGATCGTTAAACCAGTTGAAGAGAATTTCGAAAAGCAAAGACGTTTCATTTCTGATGCTTCGCATGAATTGAAAACTCCTCTTGCAATCATTTCTTTAAATAATGAAATGGAAGAGGCCGAAACTGGCGGCAACGAAAATACGGCTAATATCACTAAGCAAGTTAATATACTGTCGCGAATGGTTAAAAGTCTTAATGATTTGGCCAAGATGGATGAAGAAAAGAAAGTTTCTTTCACATCATTTGATTTAACGAAGCTTGCTAAAGACGTCTATGATTCTTTTGAAGGAGTCATTAACCAATATGAGAAGAAAATCGATTTCAAAGTAGATGAAAATCTAACTTACTATGGCAATAAAGATAAAATCGAAAGGCTTCTAAGGATTCTTTTCGACAATGCGATAAAGTATTCAAAAACATATATCGTTTACACGATTGCATCCACTCAACAAAAAGGAATTGAGATTGACGTAAAGAATGATACGGAAAGTTTGCCTGATGGAAATCTTAAAATGGTATTCGAAAGATTCTACCGTTTAGATGATGCAAGATCTTCTTCTGTTTCAGGCTCCGGAATCGGTTTATCAATGGCGAAGGAAATCGTTACTTTGCATCACGGAAAGATAAGTGCGTCAGGTAAAAACAAAGTATTTGAAATCAAAGCTAATATTTAAAATTTTCAAAAAGAGACGGTAAAACCCGTCTCTTTTTTCTAAGTAAGCATGTTATTTATTGATTGTTACTTTATAAGGAATGTGGCATTTTCCGATTGAAGAAACTTGTAAATAGAAATCCGAAGTAACTGTGTATCCTGTTCCACCATAGCTAGAAACGACAGCGATATCAAAGCTATTTGTCGTAATGTTTGAAAGTTGGAAAGAGGAAACGGAATTTCTAAAGAGTTCTTCTGGATATCCGATTTGATCATAAAGCATTGAGACAAAATACTTACCAACATATTTCGTTGCGTTGCTTGCGGTGTTATAACAACCATTTGAATAGGAAGATTTGTTGAAGATATTTGCGCTAACTTCATACATCTTTGGAGCAATCTCTTCATATGTCATTGGGTAGTTATATATCTCTCCGGCATAATCCGTATCTTCTAATGGTACCCAAGATGATTTGCTTGAACTATATATATACAAATCAAGTGTTCCGTCTTCTCCTGGAGTGAAATACATATCTTCATCGGAAGGTGATGTTGCGCCAACATTGAAAGTTGCTAAGATATTTGTTCCATCGAAATACGCATCAAAACCCATGCTTGAAACACTAGATCCATTTTGTATACGGAACTTGCCTGAACTGGTTGCATCTAAAGCAGTTTGAAGAGTCTCGAAATTCTTTTCTTTTTCTGAACTTATATGATAAATCTTTGTGGCTTTAGTGATATTTGCTTCAAAAGATAAGCCTTTTTCTCTTGCGAATGAATCTTCTTTGGCATAAAGATAGTCAGAAGAAACGAATCCTTCAGCAGATATTGAGGAGAATTTTTCATCTTTGATTGTAAATTTAAGGCTACCATCAGAAAATGCTTCGTCAAATACATGAGCGACGAATAATTGAGCCTTTTCACCGCTTAAGATATAGCAATCACCATCTAGGGAGAAATCTTCAACAGATAGGAGTTTGAATGGATTCTCATATTTTGGAGCGAATAGTTGTCTTCCTCCGTCGGTAGATAAAGTCGGGACTAAGATTACTGAGTTATCTCCTTCGATATATTCTTCGGCTAAGAAACCGTCATCGTCTTTGAAATAGCTTATATAGTTAGTGACCTTTCCAATGCCTGAATCTAGATTTGAAAAAGTCCAAGCATCATCTTCAAAAGAAGTTGTAAATGTTGATGTTCTTGTAACGTCTTTTGTTGAAATTGCTACACTACCATAGTAATAGGTATGAGTAGATTTGCCACTTATTGCAATCTTATTTGTTTTGGCATCTTTAAGGGCCGTCTCTAATGGATCGACCTCAATACTAGTAGATGATTCTTCTACTGAAGATGGACTTTCTTCACTTGAAGAGGTCACGTTGTTCGTGCAACCCGCTAAAACAATGAAAGATAAACTTCCAAGCATTAATATATTCGTTTTTTTCATAATCGCTCCTTAAAACAAATTGAATTGTAAAGGAGGGTTTTAAGATGTCAATTAATATTTTGTTTGCATTAATTATTTTTTACTGTGCATAAGTAAATAAAGGTTACTTTTTCCTTTAGATAATAGTATTATTGTTTAAGGGTAAAAATAAGTATGGATCTAAATTCAATATTGCTCTTCTCACTTGGCTCAAACCCTACCTTAGCGAACAATGTTGCTAATCAACTAGGGATAAACTGTGAGAAGGCTAAAGTCATGCACTTTGCTGATGGCGAAGTTTTTTCTAAGCCTATGCTTCCAGTTAAGCAGAAGGACATCTTCATCATTCATTCCACTTTCTCTCCTGCAAATGAGCGTTTAATGGAATTGCTTGTCTTCTTAAATGCCTTAAGGAACGCGGACGCTGGAAGAATAACAGTCTTTATTCCTTATTATGGATATGCAAGGCAGGACAGAGTCATTGACGAAGGAGATCCAGTCTCAGCATTGCTTGTCTCTGATTTAATCAAGGCAGCTGGTGCAGATAAGTTATATACATGTGATTTGCATTCTTTGAAGGTCATGCCTAAATTTGGCATTGAGACAGAAAACCTTTCCGCGATGGAACTTTTTGCTGAAAATTTCAAAGAGAGATTAGCTGAAGCAAACGTTGCATTGAAAGATGTCACCGTCGTTTCACCAGACCATGGAGGAGTTGCAAGAGCTCAAGCATTTGCTGCTTTACTTCCTGGCTCATCATTTGCTTATGCAGATAAGCATCGTCCAGTTCCAAATAAGGCAAAAGTCTTAGGTTTGCATGGCGATGTTCAAAATAAACTTTGTATCTTAGTCGATGATATTATCGATACGGCAGGAACAATGTCCGCTGTTGCAGCTAAGCTTCTTGAAGATGGCGCAAAACGTTGTTGGGTTGCAGCCACTCATGGCGTCTTCTCCGGAAATGCTCTTGAGAAATTAAAGAATGCAGGCGTTACTTGCTTGATGGTATCTGATTCAATCGAAAACAAAAATCCATCTATTTCCACTATTAGCATTGCTCCACTTATTGCTGATGCAATTAAGCGTGAAATCGCAAAATAAAACAATATACATATGTTAAAAGGCATCATGACGATGCCTTTTAAAAATCTCAAAATCACCTATAAAACCCGCTTGAATTTAATAAATTAGTTCTTTTATTAGAAATTCCTGACCGCCAATCATTTCCTTTTCTCTTGATTGACAACGAGGACAAACTCCTTTTTGCTTCATGACGTTATATAAGGTATGGCAATTTAGGCAAATCGCTTCAGCCTTTGTTTGAATCATCTTTAACTCGCAATTGGCAAAAAGAGGTTTATCTTGCGTCATAATCGGAAAATAATCAGTAAAGAATTTTGTGATGTAGCCACTCGCTTCACCTATTTGGAAAGTGACTACTTTGATATTGTCGATTTTCTTTTCTAAAGCCACTTTTTCTATTTCTTCGATAGCCCTAGAAAGAGTTCCTATCTCATGCATTATTTATTGAGGTCCTTCTTGCCTTTAAATGGGCGGGCGATGCTTCTTCCAATACGAGCGCCTTCTTCTTTTAAGACGGCTCCGACTAGATGCTCATAATCTGGACCCCATTTTGGTTTATCCATACTTTCCATATGGATGGCATCAAAACGACAACGAGTCGTGCAAAGACCGCAGCCAATGCAAATTCCTTGATCAACGATCGCTCTTCCACAAGATAGGCAACGTGAAGTTTCTTTCTTGACATCTTCTTCGGTGAATGGAAGGCGTGGATCACGATTAGAATTTAGTTTGTTCTTATCGAGATTCACATATTGTCTTGGAGTGTGGTCGTAATCTTTTATATCAGCAAGATTGTCTTTATCAATTGAAACGAAATTATCACGTTTTACACGTCCTAAGGTTAGAGAATGTCCTTCATGGACGTAACGATGGAGAGAATCTGCCGCTTCTTTGCCCGCAGCTATAGCATCGATTGCAAAACGTGGTCCGGAATAAACGTCTCCGCCAACGAAAATATCAGGTTCTTTTGTTTGATAGGTCCAAGAATCAGCAAGGATGAAGTTTCCTCTTCTAGTTTCAACTTTGCTATCTTTGAGAAGATCGTTAAGGACAACACTTTGGCCTATGGCAGTTAAGATATATGTCGCATCAGCTTCAATCGTTTGATTTTCATCATATGAAGGATTGAATTTCCCATCTTTGTCTTTAACTGAAAGGCATTTCTTGAAGACGATTTTATTTACTTTGCCATTCTCTCCGAGAATAACTTTTGGTCCCCATCCGTTGTTAATGACTATTCCTTCATTTAACGCATCTTCGATTTCATCTTTGCTTGCAGGCATTTCTTCTCTAGATTCAAGGCAATACATGCTTACCTCTCCTCCAGCACGTTTAGCAGCTCTTGCAACATCCATTGCAACATTGCCTCCACCAACGACTACGACTTTTCCAGATAATGGGTATCCTTCTTCGTTATATTTATGGAGGAAAGATACACCGGAAATGACGTTTTCGTTGTTTTCTCCTTCGATTCCTAAGGCTCTTCCGCCTTGGCAACCGATTGCTAAATAGAAGGCTTTGAATCCTTCTTTACGGAGATCGGCTAAGGTAACATCTTTTCCTATTTCAACGCCTTGTTTGAACTTAACGCCAAGTTCTTCAATTACTTTTATTTCCGCATCAACGAGATCTTTTTCCAAACGGAAAGAAGGCATACCGTATCTCATCATGCCACCAGGAAGTTTGTTTTTATCAAAAACCGTAACATCATGGCCTAATATTGCAAGATAATATGCCGCGCTTAAACCAGCTGGACCTGCACCAATAATGGCAATCTTATGACCATATGTATAATACTTTTCAGGAATATAACGGGTTTTTGCATTGATATCGCGTAAAGCAAGGAAACGTTTTACTTCATCAATGGCTACTGATGCATCAAGCTTTCCTCTAGTGCATTGAAGCTCGCAATATTTATGGCAAACGGATCCACAAACAGCTGGGAATGGATTTTCCTTTTTAATGAGGGCAAGTGCTTCATCATATCTGCCTTCGTTTGCTAACTTCAAATAGCCTTGAACGGCAATGTGGGCAGGGCAAGCAACCTTACATGGAGATGTTCCAGTCTCACGATAAACGTTTTCCCTATCCGTTAAGAAAGAATTTCCATTCCATTTATCGCCCTTTTCTCCAAAGAAGAAAAGATGATCGGCAGGAACTGATTTTGGCTTGATTCTTATATGTTTCTTAGTGCAAAGTTTCTCGCCTAAGCGAACGGCATTTTGCGGACATACTTCAACGCACCCTCCACAAGCAACGCACTTAGCTGGATCTACTTTCGCACGGAAATTTGATGAAGAAAGATTCGGCGAAGATGTATACCAAGATGTCTTTAAAGCCATGCAAGTATCCCATGGGCAGTTACAGATAAAGCATGAATAATCTTTGCCATCAACATTCGATAATTGATGCACGTATCCCTTATTCTCTGCTTCTTTGAGTATTTTCTCCGCTTCTTCACGGCTGATTTGACGATGTTTTCCTGCTCTAACTAAGGAAGATGCAAGTTTTCCTAAAGAGATACACCATTCTCCTTCTAAGTCAGCAGTCCCTTCTCCAACCATTCTTCTTAAGCGACGGCATTCGCAATACCCAACTGCAATGCAGCCTTCTTTCTCGGCCCAATCAAGCCAATGAGAGACTTCATCAGTAGAGACTTTCTTACTTAAATTGGCGATAGATTTTTCAACAGGGATTGTTCTCATTAAGGCGTTGCCATGTGGAACAAAACAAGCAATAAGCTTTTGAAGATCAAGAATATAGTTAAGGAAGGCAGGAGCTATTTCTGGGGAATGTTCAAGCGTTGAAGCGGTATAAGCAGTATTTTCCATTCCCCCAGGAGCAAAAACTGGCATTTTAACTTTATCGATATTGCTGCCTTTTTCCGTGCAATATTCAAGGATACCGATGCAAACTAATTCATTAATGAATTTTGCTGTTGTAACCACGTCTTTTCCATAGATTTTTGCTAATTCATCAATCGTATATTCCTTACGAAGTTTGATCTTGAGCAAGAAATCAATTTGTTCATCGTTTAATAAGCGATCAAAGAAGATATATTCCCAAGAATATTCATCCGCGACAGGGTTAAGCATGTTGATATGTTTAACGAGTTTAATGAGATTTTTTCTTGGTTCGGGATGTTCTTTTTTGTATGCGAAATACTTCTCCATACAGGCTTTTTCGCCTTCAGTCCATTGATGTTTCTTACTTGCCATATTTTTTCTCCTATGAAAATATGCTTAATTTTATTGCAATAAGAAAACCAATAATAGACTTACAAAGTCTATTTTAGGTTAGGAAAAATTAACTCATTTATAACGATTAAAAATAATAAATAAGCGATAATCGGATAAATTTTTATTTAGAGATTTCTAACAACAATATCGGTAAATTTTTTATAGTTGATTCATTATGTGTTCAAGGATTTTGACACATTCTCTTGCTGCTTTTTGTGATTTGTCAGAGTATTCGTTTGCTCCGCCAAAAAGGGTGTCTGCGATAACTTTTATAAAGAGTGAAGGAACATCATTTCTAAGACATGTAAGAAGGATTCCTGCCGCCTCCATTTCGCAAATATCCGCAGCGAAAGTCCCGTGGATTTCTTTTTTCTCCTCTGGAAGATCAACAAAACGATCGCCTGAAGCACATCTTACTTCTATTAAAGAAGGAACTGCTTCAAGAGCTTTTTTTCTAAGGAATTCGTTTGTAGGAATATTGATTGGGAGAGTTGGATGTTTTCCAACAGGAATCTTATCTATTGCCGACGTATCAAAACGGTAATCCACTACTTCTTTAACAACGCATGTTAGAGCATGTCCAAGCTTATCGGATAATCCTCCAACAACGCCATAGTTCAAAATCATTTCAACGCCAAATTTGTCAATTAGATATTGGGTGCAAATTGCCGCTGCAACTTCTCCTTCTCCTGAAGGAATGACATAAAGAGAATAGTTATCCTTTTTATAAATTGAGACCTCATATCCCTTTTCTTTAATAACTTCATTTGCCTCGCCATATGCTTCCTTAAATGGAGTGAACTCCACAGCGATAATCATACCAATTTGTTTCATACTTAATCCTCAATAACTAAATCTAGATCATCTTTCATGTATTCGATACGTTTTTCTTCTACTTTTTCGTATAAATAAGAAAGTTTCTTGACGTCAGCAAGCAATAAAGAGCATTCATCTTCATAAACGCGATCGAAATCTTCTTCATTTACCAAATAGCAAAAAGAAAGGTAAACATTGTGGGCATAATAATTTCTTTTGTGAACGACCTCAAAGAGAATGTCATAATCTTCTTCACTTAAAAAAGGCGTATCCCAGCTTTGGTCATACGCTTTCAACATATAAACGATCTGGCCAAGGGTTAGTTTTTCCTCTTTGAAACGTTGCATATTCTCCTTAAAACCTCCATCAGCCATGAAGGCATAAATGCACTTAACATCATGTTCTATGCACTGACAGTACATCAATATTTCTCCTACCTTTTGATGAAATGTTTCTAGTTCCATATTTAATATTTTCTTACCTTTCAATTAAAAAGAAAATAAAAAGAAAAGTTATCATTTTTTATATCTAAAAAGTCTAGTGTTTATCGATATTTTTATCACTTTTTAAAATTTTTAAATTTTTTTCAAATCTTTTTAGGTTAATTTAAGTTTAATTGTTTAATATTTATGTGCACCAAGTTGCCCGCTGTTAAGTCAGCAAAAGTTCCCCTCTTTCTGGCAATTTGGGGCTTTTTTATTTTATCTAGGTCCTCTTACGAGGATTTTTTATTTATAGACTTCCACTTTAGCGATAAAACGATCTTTTCTTGTCTTTCCCATTATCCCTAAATATATGAATTTTCCATGCCCTCTTATGGATATTCTTTCCATATCACACGGAAGATAATCGTTATCAAGAATTGTTTGCCCTTTAATGAAAACGTTTTTGTTTTGAATCAATTCTTGAGAAGAACTTCTCGAAAGATTGAAAGTCTCCGCGATGATGCTATCAAGCCTTGGTGAAGAAATATTTATTGTTTTTTCTTCAAACTCTATTTTATATGGGCATTTTGATGGAGGAATGATTTCTGATTTCACGTTCGTATGTTTAATTTTCGTTAGTTCGTTTTTGATATTGTCGGCTATTTCTTTCAGAAGAAAAACGTATATATCATTGTCTTTGATATAGATATCACCGAATTCATCTCTTTCATATCCTAGATTCATTATTGAGCCTAAAACATCTCGATGTGTTAAAGAATCAGAGAATTTAACGTTTTTAGGGCTTATATGTAGGCAAGATATGAAATCGTTATCTTTCTTAATATCTTCTTCACTAAAGATATCCGGGACAAGGAAGAGACATCCTGCATCGCTTTCATCAATTCCACCAAAGAAGAAATATACCAAATCTCCTATTTTTGATTCGCTAGAGATGAGTTTTTCTTCTTTTAAGATTTGTTTGATTATTGAAATTTCCGAATATGAGAAAAACTTTGAAGAGACTGGGCAATAATATTTTTCAGCTTTGTCGATCAAATCATAGATTCTTCCACGCAATATATCTTTATCTTCCATAGTGCTTAAATAACTTTATAAAAATCGTTTTTCCCGATTCTAATTTTATCAAGTCTTCCTTTATCTTTTAATTTCTTTAATAAGCGATTAATTGTTGGTAAGGAGATTTTGCTTACTTCTTCTATTCTTTTAACGCCTATGCCAAAAGAGGAATAAATAGATGAAGAAAGCAGGGCATCAATTATTTCTTTCTCAGATTTAGAAAAATCATCTCCAATACTCTTTCTAAGATTGTCTTTCTTCGTTTGAGATAATTTTAGTGATTGGTTCATTTTCAAAATGCCATCTTTTAGTAATGAAACAAATGGATAAACAAAATGCATAAGATCGCCATGATTGTCTTTGCTAAAAGTTTCATAAGCGTAGTTGATTAGGAAAGATAGGCTTTCGTCAGAAAAGAAAATCTGCCAGATGGAAACTGCTAAAAGAGTCTTCCCTTCGTTATAAAAGTAAGAAGCTAAAGCAAAGCTAGCCATAAAGACATTATCTAAAACCCCATAGTAAGGCATAGTCTTTAAAAAACTCAAAAGAAAAATAGCCCCTTTGGAATAAATATCAAGGTCAGGATTAGAAAGAACATTCAAAGTTTGATTCATCTTAGAGATAACTTCATCTTCTTTAACTGGAGTTTTGTTAAACAAAGAAAGACATTTTTTATATGTGTTTTTGGGAAGAATATTGCTTAATGTTGAATATTCAAGATCATTAGAAAATGGAGTATCCCTGAATTTATGAAATTTTTTGATGTTCTTTTTCTTAAAAGCAATATTACGTGGCTTAACATATTTTTCGTAAATTGCATTTAGTGAATCAATGCTTAAAGGAGATTTAACTTTGGAAGAAATTAGGTCCTTATATGCGTTAATGAAATAACTATTTTTTCCAATTTCTTCGTCATTCCAACATGAAAAGATATATTGAGGAGTATTTCTGATAAACGAATATCCAAAGAGGATTTTTAACTCTTTGATTGACGATTCTTCAAGCAAGATTGTCTTCTCAAATTGATTTAGAGATTCAAAACATGACTTCAATCGCTGTTCATGCTCGGTGCAGTCTAATATCAAATTTAGATAAGAAAAATCATAAGCTAGATATAATTTGTTATCATAATCAAAAACAATCGATGAATTCTTTCTTTTTTCAATTTGTTTTAGTAATTCATCATCTGATAAATCTTTGCTTAATTGATAAATAGATTCAAATTTCATGATAAAATTTTAAAGGTATTTTTATCATTTTTCAATATTTTGATATAAGACTTATGGAGGCTATACATTATATAGACTAGTCATTATATTGCGTTATTTAAGCAAAAGAAAATGCCACCAATTTTGATGGCACTTTTTCTTTGTTTCTTCGTCAATCGATATTCGTTAAAATTAACTTCATCGTCTTTGTGATGAATGATCTAGCATCTACTTCGCGATAACGGCCACGTTCTTTCATGGCAGCGACTCTTTCTTCTGATGGGCAAATGATTGGATAGATTCCATAAAGCGACGCGATAAATAGATCAATAAATGTCTCTTTTTCGCTCTTCGCTGCTTCAGGGAATTGGAAGGTAAGAACTTCCATGAATGAGGCATAAAATCCATTGTCCCATTCTTCGCGATACTCTTTTAGATGTTCAATAGTTGAATTTGATTCGATGCTATTCTCATATGATGATATAAATTCCAATAAATACAAGTGTTTGAGAATAATATCTGCAATTTGCTCTGCAAGTTCGTCTTTAGTGAGCTTTTTAACTGTTAGTTTCTTCTTTAATGCAGCACCGAAATCGTTATATTCTCTAAGTAAGACATCTAAGAAGATTTCTTCTTTGGAATGATAATAGTTATATATTGCTGGTCTAGATAAATGGGTTAATTTCGATATATTGAGCAAATTAACATATTCATAGCCATGAGCCTTATATAATTTCTCAGCTGCTTTGATCATGTCGGACTTAATTGTTTGAACTCTCTCTTTACTGTAACAAGTCTTCATTTTTAACCTCCTTTACCTAAATTCTAATATCTTGTGACATATTGTCAACGTTTTTGAATTTAAATTTAACTCGAAGAAAAAATTGCATACAACCTGTCGATTATATGCAATTTGGATTATTGTTAAATTGAAGTTTTTATTTTCAATTTTATTATGTTATATCTTCGCGTTTATCGAAGATATTTCATACCTATTTTTGAGATATGAAGATTGCGTTTATTCTCTGTTATTCTCTTTTACTAAGGCATGAACTTCCTTAGCTAAAGTATCTGAGAAATCCTTAGCAAGGAAACGGTAAGACCAGTTATTTGTTGATAAGGTTGATGGGAAGTTGATTCTTGCTGAATTGTCTAAATGCAAGAGGTCTTGCATAGAGATAATTGTTCCAAATGATGGATAAGCAAGAGCCATTCTATTGATCGTGTCAACGAGTTCATCAAGAGTCTCGCCTTTATAAGTGATCTTTAGATATTCGCAACATTTCTTAATAACCTTTTTATATAGATCAATATTTTCTTTTGCTCCGATTAATTCGCCCATAGCCGTTTCGTTATCATGTGTTCCAACATACGTAACAGTATTTGCAAGAGCGTTCCAAGGCTTATTTGAATCTGGTTCATAATCATTGTTGATCGTAAATAATACCACTTCCATACCTGGATATTTCGTTTCTTCAAGGAGAGTTATGACGCCATCATCGATAACACCGAGGTTTTCAGCAATGATTGGTAATTCAGTTTTGTCTTTGAACAAATCAAATTTAGGACCATCGACCCATTTGCCGATTTTTGCATTATTCATGCCATATGGAATGGCGTAATACGCACTGAAGCCTCTGAAATGATCAATTCTTAAAATATCGAATAATTCTAGGTTTTTCGCAATTCTATGGTTAAACCATTTATATCCGGTCTTCTTTTGTGCTTCCCAATCATAAAGAGGGTTTCCCCAAAGTTGGCCGTCTTCTGAGAAAGCATCCGGTGGAACACCTGCAACATCTGTTGGCTTATGTTCGCTGTCAAATAAGAATAATTCTGGGTATTTATATGCCTCAACGGAATCATATGCGACATAAATTGGCATATCTCCCATAATTGAGATACCTTTCTTATTCGCGTATTCCTTTAATTTCTTATATTGTTTTAGGAATTCATATTGGGTCCAAAGATAGAATTCATAAAGATCTTTGCATTCTTCTTTGATTTTCGTTTCTAATTCAGGAGAATAATTTCTTTCGACATCATCCCATTCATAGAAAGGACGATAATTGTTCTTCTCCTTTAGGACCATATAGAAAGCAAAGTCGTTATATTCTCCATCTTTTTCAAATTTAACGAATTCTTCCTCTTTCTTAGAGAAACGAGAGAACGCCTTCTTCAAAAGAGGGATTCTGTTATGGAAAAGTTTTTCGTAATTAACGTGATTCTCATCATATTGCATCAAAGAATCATCGATTTCATTTTCTTTTAAAAGACCTTCTTCAACTAATGTATCTAAATCAATGAAATAGTAATTTAAGCCTGTGCTAGATGGTGATTGATATGGAGAATCGCCATAACTAGTGACATTTAGCGGCAACATTTGCCAAACCTTTGCTCCACATTCTTTTGCAAAATCAACAAATTTATATGCGGCCTTGCCTAAAGTTCCAATGCCATGTTTCTCCGGCAAGGAAAAGATAGGCATCAAAATTCCAAAAAATCTTTCGTTTTTCTTCATAAGTATCAACTCCGGAGTAATTTTACAACTTATCGAAAATAAAAAACATCGTTTTTGCTATCTTGTTATTTGATAATACAGTTGATACAATATAGGAAAGGTTGGAAAATATGATAAATTTCACTGGAAAAAATCCGCTATATATTGATATAGCAAATTTCTACAAAAATCTTATAGATAATGGATTGATGCATGAAGGAGAGAAACTTCCTAGCGTCAGAGAGCTCGCATTATCCGAAGGGGTAAATCCTATGACTGTTCAAAAATCCTTTACTTACTTAGTTGAGGAAGGCTATGTGCTTAACATGCCAAAGAAAGGGTTTATCGTTTGTAAGAAACCTTCCGCGGATAAATATGATTTATTACGGAAAGAATTACGATCCTTAATAGCACAGGGATTCACAAAAGAAGAAATCATTAACGAAGCAAAGAAAGTTGAGATATATTATTATGATTGAAATTCGAAATCTGAATAAAACCTTCGGTAAAAAGGAAGGAGATGTCCATGCGGTGAACAATCTCACGATTTCCTTTGACGAAGGGGTGACAGGATTAGTCGGAGAGAATGGCGCGGGGAAATCTACTCTTTTCCGTCTTATTGCCGATATCATCGAAAGAGATTCGGGGGAAATCTTAATTGATGGAAAAGATAATAGAAGCAAAGAAGCAAAGCAGGATCTTTTCCTTCTACCTGATGAGCCATATGCGCCTGGAAGGTATACAGTCAAGGAAGTGGCTAAGCTTTATGACATCTTCTATCAACTTGATATGGAGAAATTTAATTCTTTGATTGAGCGTTCTTCTTTACCAAACAATCGTTCAATTTCTTCTTTTTCTAAAGGAATGAGAAGACAATTGTTCCTCTTTATCGCTTTTTCGGTCAAATGCAAAAATATCTTACTTGATGAAGCGTTTGATGGTCTCGATCCGTTAGTTATCGATACAATCGGAAAAGAAATAATCAAGCTTGTTGCAGATGAGCATAAGACCATTGTCTTATCATCACATAATATGTCATCCATTCAAAAAATAGCAGATTCAATCACTATTTTGTATCGAGGAACATTATCTCAAAACAAAGAGAAAGTTGATATTGGAACAGAAATCGTAAAATATCAGATGATCTGCAAAGACAAAGTTGATGGAAATGATTTAGAAGAGATTGGGCTTAAGCCAATATCCATTAACAAAGTCGGTTCAATTACAACAATCGTTTTGCTTAAGAAAGACGGGCTTGAAGAAATTCTTAAAAATAAATATTCACCAACTTTATTCGAACAATGCCCGTTAGAGACAAGCGAAATCATTGCTATGGAAATGTTATTAGCTAGAAAAGGGGATATACATGAATAAGAAAAGATACATTAAGTGGCAAATTAAAGAACTCTTGCCTCTATACATTATTTCCGCGATTATCTTAGTTGCTATTTTCTGGCTGACAATCTCCATGATGGATTTTTGGCCATTTTATTACAAGAATCCGAACACTGGAATTTATGAAAAGCTTGGAAATGCCCCATGGCCTCCATTATTCGCGCTCTTCGTTCCTTCTTTGATTCTATCTTTCGTTCTTCCTTACTTTGCATTTTCTCATCAAAGAAAACATATTCATGCAGATTTCTATTACCAATTGCCATTCAAAAAGAACGAGCTAAGAAGAACGAATTTGTTGATTAGCTTAGTAATTCTCTTAGCTACTATAACAATCATCTATTGGTTTGGAATCCTCTTTATTGGAATTAGACAAATCATTGCTAATAATACCATCGAATATCTTCTAAATGAGCATTACTATTACAATTACGTCTATTTCATTCCTTACTATTTCATTCTTATTATTGGCATTGCATTCAATTATTTCATTTCATCTTTCTTTGTTTCCCTTGGAACGAAATACCTTGATTCCGCGTTATATGAAATATTTGGCCAACTTTTCTTGGCTTTCTTCGTTGAAGTGTTCCTCTATTTGATTTTCGCCGGAACGAAATTTACGAGCGACCATTGGTCTTTATATGCTCTTGCATATACACCATCTATTTCTTGGCTAGAAGTCGGAAGAGTTACCGGATTATTCTGCTTATGGATAGCAAAAATCAACTATGTTCTTGATGCAGGAAGCATCGCAACAAGAATCGTTTCAAGCTCGGCATATCTTATTTTTGGTGCTTTCATGACTTGGTATATGCTTTTCAAGAAGAAAGATCCTTCTGGAGAACATGCCGGAAAAGGCGTTCCTACCTCACCAATTTCATACGTTATTCCTCACGTTTTCGCCTTATTTCTTGGCTTAGTTAATTCATGTACTTATGGCATATTGGCGGGTGTTGGCGTGAATGGCCAAACAATGGCATGGATGGCAGTCGTTCAAGTCATCTTGTATTTGATTATGTGGGGAGTTGCTTATTATTTCTTCTTAGTTATTGCAAATGGAACATTCCGTTTCAAGAAGAAAAACTGGATTGCATGCGCTTGTGTCGCTGGAGTCGTAATAATTAACGCAATTGTCTATTTGATCATCATTATCGCTTAATTTGAAAATTCAAAAAAAGGACCATATCTCTTATTTCAGAGGTATGGTTTTCCTTATGAACGTGTCGATGTCTTTCGCAAGCTTTTCCTTTTCGGGTTCGCTTGGCAAATGATGAGTGTTATTCTCGTAAATCTTATATGTTTTGATATTTGAAGGAGTTATTTTCTCAATCATATCTACTCCTTCTTTTCTTATTGACGTGTCTTTATTCGCCCAAGTCATCATGATTGGACATACGACTTTTGGAAGAAGCCTTTTTGCCTTTCTTGCAACAACAACTAAATCTGCGGCGGATTTAATGTAGTAGCCTGATTGGCCACGCATGTATTTCTCTGAATGATCAGGGAATTCAAGTGATCCAGTCCAGGTTATCTTTATTGGGAAAGGACGAAGGAATTTAGCAAGCCAAGAGAAGGAAGAATTCGGAACTAAGGCTGGTTCGCAAAGAATCAAGCAATCAAGATTGTGTTCTTTTGTGAGGGTGATAGCTAAGCATCCACCCATAGAATAGCCAAAAACATATACTTTCTTATATTTCTTTTTTGCTTCCTCATAACCGTTTTTAACGGAATTCGTCCAATCTTTTGGACCAACTGCTTTTAATGCTTTTAAGGAAGATGTGCCATGCCCTGGCAAAGCGTGGGCAATCACGGAATATCCTTTTTCATTCAACAAAGTAGCCAAAGGATAGAATTCTGAAGCGGATCCAGTGAAGCCATGAATCATAAAAATACATTCATCTGGATTTCCTTTTAATTCATATCCGCCAACTAAGGCATCTATTTCTTTTTCATTTAACATACATACTAATTCTTATTTTTATAAAAGATCTTTGCAAGATATTTTTGTAAAAGTTTTGTCACAGAAAAACGTTTCTAATAAGTAAATATATTGGCAAACAAGTTACATTTTACTTATCTTTTACAAGAAAAAAACCTTCTAATGAAGGCTAGAAATTATTGAAAATTTTTATTTGATTTAATCATCGCACAAAGCAAATGGGCGATTTCTTTGATATTTTGATTGCTTGTGTTAATCATCATATCGTAGTTGTTTTTATCCCCCCATTTGGTGTTGGTGTAGAACTCATAGAAAGATCTTCTTTCTCTTTCGATCTTCTTGATATGCTTGATTATTTCTTGATCAGTGATGTTTTTATCTTCGTTTCTTTCGCGACATCTATTAACTTTTGAAGGCATATCGGCATAGACGAAGATTTTGAATGGATTATGATCTTTAAGAATGTAATCTCCTGCACGTCCAATAATAACGCAAGAAGATTTATCTGCTAATTTGTGAAGAATCTCATTTTGCTTTGCGTAAACATCCATGCTTTGGTTAAGTGGAGCATAGGTGTGTCCCCAGCTAACGCCAAAATGTATAGGGAATAAGGCAGCGGGTCTAGACTCAGATACTTCTTGAAGATAGGCCTTTGAATAATCAGTTTCCTTAAGAATTTCTTCCAAGATTTCATTGTCGTAATACGCTATCCCAAGCTCATCGGCGATACGACGGCCAAGTTCACGACCACCACTTCCGAATTCACGACCGATTGTAATTAAAACGCTCATAGTTATTCCTCCAAGATTTCTGTACCCATTTTAATATTTTTTCAAAAAAATGTGTAAAAATAATTTCAAAACATTAATTAGACATATTTTTTCTTTTTAGTCATTTATTAATTGTTCATTCGTGAAGAAATTTGGAAATTTAAGAAAATTAATATTTTTAGTCAATATAATACTAGGTATTGTTAACGCCTTTTCTATTTTTTGTATTTTTTTAAATCAAAATCATTATTTTTGATTGACTGCCTTATTTGAAAAAATATAACTTCACACAAAATTGTTATGCAGTAGAGATAAATGGTTAAAGGATTCACAGTCCTGGTTTGATGTTACTATCTAAATCCATCGTTCCAAGAAAGGGCGATTTCACCTCCAACATAGGACCTAATCAGTTAGAGATGCTACAAAAATAACCTTCAAAACCCCTCAAATTTGTATGTTTGTTCATGCCAATATGCAAAACATTGAGGATTTGCCACCGGTGTAAAGCTAAGAACCATACGGCTATTATCAAACGGATCGTAAAGGCGTCCAATTTTGATTTTCTTTCCTGTTTCAATATTTTATTCGCCCATTTCCTTTCATCTTATCCATAAGCCTATTTAGAGGCTATCTTTGCCCCTATTAAATGTATAGTTAGCCGGTTGGTTTTATCTCAGGCTTCTATTCCGATAAATTTCGGTTTTAGACAAAAGAAAAAAGGCCATTTCTGGCCTTAGTTCGTTGTTTTAGCTATTAGTTGCCTTTATATGCGTTCTTAAGGATTTGAACCATATCAGGAACTAATGGAAGACGTGGGTTTGCAGGTGTACATTGATCTTCATAAGCAAGATATGCGACATCTTCAAGTTTGCTAAGATAGTGTTCTTCATCTGGAATAATGGATTGGAAGTTTGGATCGATGCCAATTTCTCTCATAAGGTCGAGAATCTTGCTGGCAAGGATTTCACCAGCTTGTGATTTATCCGCACATTCGACACCTAACATACGGAGAATATTTTGATATTTCTTATCGCAGCAATATTCTTCATATTTTGGCCAAACGGAGAGCTTAGCTGGGGCTGTGCCGTTGTATCTAACAACGTGTGGGAGAAGGATAGCACAGGTTCTTCCGTGGACTGTATGGAATTCTCCACCGACTTTGTGGGCAAGGGAGTGAACCAATCCTAAGAAGCTATTTGCGAATGCCATACCGGCAATTGTTGCGGCGTTATGCATCTTTTCACGTGATTCAAGATCGTGTTTTCCATCTTTTACGGCTCTTGGGAGGTATTCAAAGACGAGTTTGATTGCTTCTAAGCAAAGGCCATCAGTGAAATCTGAAGCCATAACGGAGGTGTACGCCTCAATAGCGTGAGTGAGAACGTCCATACCAGTTTCAGCGGTTGATCTTGCTGGGAGATTGGTTGTGAATTCTGGATCAACGATAGCAATTGATGGGGTTAAGGAATAATCGGTTAAAGGATATTTCTTTTGGTTCGCTTTATCCGAGATAACGGCAAATGGGGAGACTTCAGATCCTGTACCAGAGGTGGTTGGAATGGCAATGAGTTTGCTCTTTCTTCCAAGTTCTGGATATTTGAAGGCACGTTTACGGATATCCATGAATTTTTGTTTGAGGTCATCGAAGTTGACTTCTGGGTGTTCATAGAAGATCCACATACCTTTTGCGGCGTCCATTGGAGATCCTCCACCAAGAGCGATAATCGTGTCTGGTTGGAATTCTCTCATTAAATCAACACCACGTTTAACTGTTGTTACATCTGGATCTGGTTCGACTTCGGCAAAGATTTGATATGTGACAGGATTTCTTCTTTGCTCTAATTCGTCGATGATCTTATTAAGGAAGCCAAGTTGAACCATGGAATGGTCTGTAACGATAAAGACTTTGTTAACGTCTTTGGCTGAGCGTAAATATTGAATTGAGTTGCGTTCAAAATAAATCTTTTGTGGGACTTTGAACCATTGCATAGTATTTCTCCTTTTGCCTACTTTCTTGATATTTAAGAGGTTAACCGCGCTGACGTTGCCAGAAACGGAGTTGTGTCCATAGCTACCGCATCCTAAGGTAAGGGATGGGGTGAATGAGTTATAGACGTTACCAATTCCACCGAATGTGGAAGGAGAATTCCAGATGATACGGATTGCTTTGACCTTATCACCGAATTTATCGGCCATTTCTTGGGTTTTGCAATGGATTGCAGCAGAGTGTCCTAATCCACCGAATTCAAGCATTTGCTCGCATTTTTCGAATCCTTCGGTGGAATCTTTGACTTTGTATACTGCAAGTACTGGTGAAAGTTTTTCTCTAGACATTGGCTCTTTTGGACCAACTTCTTTGCATTCAACTGCGATAATGGAAGCTTCGGCAGGAACTTTGAATCCAGCTTGTTCAGCAATCCATTGTGGGCTCATACCAGCAACAGCGCCATTTAATTTTGCGTTAGCGACATTTGGATCTTTGGAAGTAAAGCCAAACATGAATTTTTCAAGTTTTTCTTTTTCTTCTTCGTTTGCGAAATAAACGTGGAAATGTTGAAGCTTTTCTTTGACTGAATCATAGATTTCTTCATCAACAAAGATAGCGGATTCAGAAGCGCAGATCATGCCGTTATCAAAAGCTTTTGAAAGGACAACGTCATTAACGGTTTGATCTTGGTCAGCATCTTTACAAATATAGCAAGGAACGTTACCTGCGCCAACGCCAAGAGCTGGTTTACCGCAAGAATAAGCTGCTTTGACCATGGAATTTCCGCCAGTTGCTAAGATTGTGGCAATTCCTGGGTGTTGCATAAGGGCGGTTGTTGCATCCATTGATGGATGTTCGATCCATTGAATGCAGTTTGCTGGGGCTCCAGCTGCAACTGCGGCATCACGCATAACTATTGCGGCCGCTTTAGAACATTCTTGAGCATTTGGATGGAATGCGAAAATAATAGGGTTACGTGTCTTAATAGAAATAAGAGATTTAAAGATAACGGTTGATGTTGGGTTTGTAACCGGGGTGATACCTGCGACAACGCCAACTGGTTCAGCAATTTCAGTAATACCAGTTACTGGATCTTGGCTGATGATACCAACTGTTTTTGCATGACGCATATGATTAACGACATATTCGCAAGCAAAAAGGTTCTTTGTTGCCTTATCTTCAAAACATCCACGATGAGTTTCATCAATGGCTTTTCTTGCTAGGATTCCGTGGTTATCTAAACCAGCGACTGACATCTTAGCAACAATGTAATCAATCTTTTCTTGATCGTAATCAGCGAATTCATCGAGAGCTTTTAAGCCTTTTTTGACAAGAGCGTCAACTTCGGCTTCGGCTTTTTCTTTTGGTGTAAGTTCTTTCTTTTCTGCCATAATTTTTCCTTTCAATAATAGCTATGAATTTAATCGGTATTTTCTTACCGGCAAACATTATAAAGGAATTAATAAGTAAAATTTTATTGATAACGCTTACATTTTCAAAAATAACGTATTACCGGAATTAAAAATAAATTATTTGTTTAGTTTTCATCGAATGTTTTATCATTTTAATAAATCAACACAAAAATACTGATATACCTAATTGATTTGATGAATTTATAGCTGTCCAATGCTCTTAAGATATCTTTCTAGGATGACCATTGCCGCGCCTGAATCAATCTTCTTCTTTTGCTTTTTCGAGTTCATGCCGTTTTGATGAAAAATCTGGGCTGCTTCAACAGTCGTGTTTCTTTCATCTTGTTTCTTTATAGGTATATTTGGAAACTCTTTTTCTAGGATTATGATGAAATCATTGACGATTGGTGTCATTTCGCATTCATCGCCTGAAGGGAAAAGAGGATAACCGATAACGATATTTTCTACTTTCTCTTTTGAAAAGACATCTTTGACTGCTGCTAGAGCTTCTTCATAATGAGTTGCTCTAAAACGAACTTCAGGTAAGGCGGAAACAAACATTCCGCTTCTTGATATCGCTAGGCCTATTGAGCCCTTTCCTAAGTCTATTGCTAAGATATTCTTTTCCATCCTTAATATATTAATGTTTTCTTGGCAAAAAAGCCCTTAATTTTATTTTTCTGATGCTAGAAATCACTTCTTTTCATATGAAATAAGGGACTTTTATGGGGTATTTTTGGATTTTTGAATATTTATATTTTGTTTGAGAATGATATTAGCGACGTAACATTTATTTTCTTTATATACTTGTATATAATTATCCCCATGAACGAAAAGGCAATCACATTAAACAGTTTGAAAGAAAAGAAATGGTTTGGCCCATTACTTGATTTTCTTATCTTTTCTCTAACCTTTTTCGCTACGTTTCTAATTTATATTTTGATATTTAAGGGACTTGGATTCTATCCGTTTGATGAGAATGGTTTAACTACAATGATGTCCGACCAAAGAGACCAGTATGTGACTTATATGAGGACATATCAAAATGCCTTAAAGAATGGCGAGAATCTCATATATTCTCTTTCAAAAGTCTTTGGCGGAGATTTCCAATCTTTATTTACTTATTATCTGGCCTCTCCATTTAATCTAATCGTAATATTCATATCTTCGAAAGATATACCAACTTTCTTTTTCTTCACTTCAATCATTAAGATGTCTTTTGCATCAGGAAATATGTATTTGCTTGCAAGATATGTTACGAAAAAGAGAAGAATTTCTTTTATTGCTTTCTCTATTGCTTATGGCTTAATTAGCTATGCATTCGTATATCTATTCAATTTCATGTTCCTTGATGGATTGATGATCCTTCCATTAGTAACATTAGGTTTTGAAATGTTAGAGAAAGATAAGATTCAATGGCTTTACCCTCTTTCTTTAGCCTATGCATTATTAACAAGCTGGTATATCGGAGCAATGATTTGTTTCTATCTCGTTATCCTTTTTGTTTTGAAAATTGTCTTGATGAAATGTGATATCAAAACAAGAATCAAATATGCTCTTAGATTTATTGTCTATTCCTTAGTTGGAGGCTTATTAGTTTCGTGCACATGGATGACCGCTTTCTTTCATTTTGATGGAACCAAAGCAACTCTCGATTTGCCAAACAAAAGATGGTTTTCATGGACAATCTTCATCGAAGGATTGTTAGAGAATAACTACATCTCTAGTTCGACAATATCTCGCAATAATGGCTATATGACGATGTTCGTCTCTGTTGTAACATTGCTGTTTGCCGAGATTTATTTTGCAAACAAGAAATATTCTTGGAGAGAAAAAATCATTGATGGTGGTCTTATTCTTATCTATTTCATTATTTCAATCAATTCCACTCTTAATGCCTATTATCATGGAGGAAGAGAGCCAACATTCTTCCCAGCAAGATATTCTTTCATCATTGGCTTTTATCTTTGCTATATGGCTTTGAAAGAAAGCGCATATCTAGAAGATACTAAGATATGGGGAATGGCTATACCTGCAGTTAGTTCTTGCATCATTCTTCCTTTAATTGCTTTAGTAACGAAAAATACCCTAGAAAAAGATTCTGAGGCAATATTCTATCCATTATCTACTATATCTCTAACGATATTCATTGTTTCTTTTGTTGTAGTTCTTCTTTATCTTCTTTTCATTCTCTTAGCTAACATAAAGAAGATAAACCCTCCAAAACATATCCATTATGTCGTTGAATCTTCCTTATTAATTCTTACTGTTATTTCTTCCTATCGTGGAGGATATAACGTAATTGAGAAGAACGTTAATAAAGAGCTTTATCAGCCTTATAACACTTACTTAAGTGATGATAATCTATCTCCTGTTTTTAATGCAGTAAAAGAATATGACTCCTCAATCTATAGGATGGAAAGCAATTTTAATCGTAATGGTTCTGGTAACCAAATCAATAATAACCCTCTTTTCTTCTCCTATAACGGCTTATCTCATTTCTCTTCAACGGAAAAGAAAGATATTGCCACCTATATGAAAAGGATTGGGTTCCATACCAATTATTTCTGGGAAAACTACGATACAGGTTCAACTGAGGCAATGAACGCTTTCCTTGGAATCAAATATCTTATCGATGATGGAAAAACGAATAGAGACAAAGCAAATTTCATCTACAATTCTTCATCTTTGAATTTATTCCAAAAGATGGATATCACAAGAAACGCAAACAATATCAATTACACATATTACGAAAACAAATACGCTCTCCCATTAGGCTTTTGCGTTGATTCGTCTTCTTCAACATACGTTTATCAAGGATGCAAAAAAGAAGGATTTGAAAATACTTATTGGTACGATCATTTTGAATATCAAAACGAGATGTATAAGAAAATGAACGAATCAATCCTCAATGAAAATGGACAAAGGAAAGATATTTTCCACAAGATTGAAACTAGTATTCTTTCAATGGATGATAAAACTACAATCGTTTCTACCGATGAATTCGGAAGAAATACAATAACGATGAAAAAAGGAGCAAGAATCACTTATTCTTTCACCGTTCCTTCAGAAGCTAATGACAATGTTCTTTATATTCACGAGCAATCAGAAACTGGCAATCTATATTATTACCTCGATGGATATTCCCTAAGAATCAGAGATTATTGGCATGGTGGAATCCACTCTTTTAACGCAAAAGAAGGTACGACACATAAATTTGAAATTGTTAATACAGGAAATGATAGAACATTCGTTCTTAATCCTGAAGTTTATTATGAAGACCTTTCTATATTAAGAGAATACCTAACCTCCATCAAAAATGGCGGGGCTAATAATCTCAAACAATCTAGCAGTCTTTCTTCTACCTCTTTTGAAGGAGAATTCCTTCTCGCTGGAAATAACAAAGAATTCCTCTTCACCTTACCATACGATAAGAATTTTTCTGTCTATTTAGATGGTAAGAAAAAAGAGACTATGACACGTTTCGACATCTTTACTGCAATATCTTTAAAAGATGAAAAAGAAGGCACCCATGTAATCAAAATCGTCTATAACGACAAAGGTTTAAAGGCAGGAATCATCGTTTCATCAATTAGTCTCGTTTCCTTAGTTCCTATACTTATTTTCTACCCAAAACTAGAGAATAAGATATTTAAGAAAAAGGAAGATGAATTAACATCTTCCAATTGATCAATAATTTGTTTCTTTTAGCAACAAGAGATGAGTCTTGTTTTGTCTTTTGAAGAAATCCATTAAGAAATATCCTGCTTTCATAAGATATTCACCTGAATAAGTTCCTTTTTCTTCTCCATCAAGGATGACCATATATCTCTTTTTTGGATCAAGACCTCTTAATTTCCAATAATCTAAGTGCCAAGTATGATTGCTTCTTTCGAAGAATATAGCCATTGCTTTGCTCTTATCTTTTGAAACGGAAATCAAAGACATCTGATCTTCATCTAAAGGAGATGAAAGATGATACAAGGTTCCATTCATGATGATATCGTTATGATATTTCTTGAAGATATCCGTGCCAACATTAAGTATCTTAAGTTCATCCTCTTTTAGAAGAGTTGGATTCATCTCATACCCGTATGTGCCAAAGAGCGCTACATCAACCTTAGTTTTATATGTGGTTTGAGGGGAAGCAGAAACGTGGCTTGAAATACAAGATAGAGGGTAACCAAGGGAAGTGAAATACTGAATCTCCGCTCTTGAAGCACCATCCGTCTCATCGGAAGTCCAAATCTGCGGAACATAATAAAGGGTTCCTAAATCAAACCTTGCTCCACCAGCTGAGCATCCTTCAAAGAAAACATTTGGATATTTGATACGTAGCTTAGAAATAAGTTTGTAATAGCCTAAGGTCATACGATGATAAACTTCACCTTGTTTTTCGTTTCCTAGGTATAGCGAATAATGTTCGGCCATATTACGGTTATGGTCCCATTTAACATATTTCACGGGGTATTCGTCGAGGATTTTTGAAATTTCATCAAAAATATAATCGATTACTTGATCGTTTGTAAAATCAAGCATCAACTGATGTCTTTCTAAGGTCATCCAGTCTTTGTTTTCTTCATAGCCAAGAACAAATTCAGGATGTTCGGAGAACAATTTTGAATTTGAGGAAATCATCTCTGGTTCAAACCAGATGCCAAAATCTAAGCCAATCGAATTTAAGTGATCAACGAATTTATGAAGGTCTACTTTCTTCTCATTCACTTGCCAATCGCCTAAAGACGAAGAATCGTTTTCTCTTTCGCCAAACCATCCATCATCTAAGACGAATAAATCAATACCGATCTTCTTTGCTTCATTTGAATAAGCAATAAGAGAATCCGTATTGAAAGTGAAGAAACATCCTTCCCATGAATTAAAAATCAATGGACGTCTTTCTTCTCTCTTATCGGTTTGAATGTTTTCTTTTATTAAGGAATGGAAAGATTGAGACATCTTATCAATGCCATCTTTTGAATAAGATATGACTGCCTGAGGAGTGATAAATGATTCATTTCTTCCAAGAACGTAAGAGAAATCTTCATCGTTAATTCCGTAAACTATATGGAGAGTTCCATACATTGTCTTTTCCATTCTCATCTTCCAGTTGCCGGAATAGAGAATATTGAAACCGATTGTTTCTCCTGCTTCGTAATTGTTTCTTTCTTTAGAGATGAAAAAGAAAGGGTTTTCCTGATGAGATGATTTACCTCTATTTGAAGAAATTTCCTGAATTCCATCGTGAATCTTGCTTATTTCTTCTTTTCTTTCCCTTGCCCAGGCACCATAGAAATGATGGAGATAATAATCAGATGTAGGTAAATCTAGTTGCAAAGAGAAAGCGCGTAATAGTTTTATTTTCTTACCTTTGTTTTCGATTTTAAAAGACTTAGCGATGATATTCTTATCACGGTAAATTGAAATATATTCAGTTAGATATACGTTTGTCGTTATATCTTTCAAGAGGATTTCAAGGGTATCAACATTTTCTTTGTTATAGATGTTTTCTTCCCTTACAAGCGGAGAATCTAATGAAGGAAGGGAATCAAGAGGTTTAATTCCGTGATATATCTTATGCTTAACGTACTCAAAATCAGTAAGATATGAACCATTTTCGTGTTGGATGATTATTGGCGCGTCACGCTTATCTGCTTGGCCATGGGAGGAAATCTCTTGCATGGTTTCGGGATAGAAATAAGCTGGTGTTGGTGTCATGATTGACATCTTCTTATCTAAATAAGTGTTATCTGGATAAACGACTCTACTTTTGATGATATCGCTTGTATCGTTAAGTTTTTCGCCAAAATATAGGGTTTCTAAGCGCCCAAATCCATTAAGATGGATGATATATGAAATGTCTTTGTTAAAAAGATGAAAAATGTTCGTTTCGGAATTGTAGTTGATCATAAATTCTCCTCTAGATGAAATTTTAGCAAAAAGGTGCATTTTTAGCATTAAAAAGAATAGGAAAATTTAACTTTAATCACTTTAATATTTAGATTTAATCGATTGTATTTGTTACCTAATATATTATCAAGTTATATTCAAGAAACTAAAATTAATCATTTTTGTTTTTTATTCCTTTTATTTTTATTAAAATAACATCTGTTCGACATAGGAGCCTTTTCATGAAAAAACAATTATTATTTGCATTATCATTCGGAAGCTTGATCACTCTTGCTTCTTGCGACCTTTTTACGCCTAATTCATCTTCTAGTAACGTTGATTCTTCTAGCGATGTTAATTCTTCAACCGATTCAACTACATCTTCTGATTCAAGCGTTTCAACTGATTCGACAACTTCCGAATCTACAAACACGTCTTCTTCAGAAAGTTCATCTTCTAGCAGTTCTTCTTCATCATCTTCTAGAAGCGATGGTGAATGGAATACTAATTATTCCGATGATAACGTTGATTTCAATTATGACGCAAACAAGAACATTTCTTTAAACGATCTCGATTACAACACTTATAGCACGGGGACCCAACCAGTTTTAGTCCTTCCTATCACATTCACCGATAAAAAATTCACCAATAGCGAATTACAAGAAATTAAGACTCTTTGTGGAGGAACAGCTAAGCAAACCAGTTATTGGGAGTCTCTTGGCTCATTCTATGAAAAATCATCCTATGGCAAATTAAAACTTGAATTCACTTACTCAGATCCAGTTGATATGGGCGTTAAAGCAAAAAGTTTCTATAACAGCTACGGAAAAGACGAAGATGATTCTAGCACAGGAAAACCTGCTGCAGTTGCCATGAAAAAAGCAATTAAAGCATATAAGGCGGCAAACGGCAACGATTCAACCAAGAAATTTGATACAGATGGCGATGGCTATATCGATTCCGTCATCTTGATTTATGCCGAAACATATTCTCCAGACTACGATAATACAAGCACTTACTGGGCCTATAGATTCTGGGATACATATGACGACAATTATACATATACGGGCGAGTACCCTGATGCAAATGAAAACTCTCCTGTTGGATGTTCCTATTTCTGGGCATCACTAGATTTCTTCTATGAAGGCACAGGAACAAGGGCGAACCACACTGGTATAGATGCACATACCCTCATCCATGAATTTGGCCATATGCTTGGCGCGGATGACTATTATAATTCCGATGATAATCCAACAAAGGAAGTAACAGGCGGAAAGATTATGATGGCCTATAACATTTTAGACCACGATGCTTTCAACAAGCTTCAATATAACTGGGTTACCCCTCATTATGTCCACGGTTCTGCTGAAGTAACAATCTCTTCTTTTGAAGAGACTGGTGATTGCATTGTTATTGCTGATCCAAATGGTTGGAATGGCACGGCTTTTGATGAATATGTCATCATTGAATTATTCACTCCAACGGGCTTGAATCAACTCGATTCCGAAAAGCTTTACCCAGGAAGACCTAACATGGGTGAGACTGGCTATAGCAAGTCTGGCGTTAGAATGTGGCACGTTGATAACCGTTTAGCCAAGGTTACCTATAAAGGAAATAGAACCAGTTATTCTTATTTCAGTGATTCCGATGTAACTAAAGGAAATGTCAATGGGAATAACTACTATCCTGTAGTTGCTTGCTCAAATGGAAGTGATAGAGATACTGATGTATGCAAAGGAAAAGGATTTGACGCGTTAACATTAATTTCTTCTCAAGGAACTTCCTTCACAACTTCAACTTATTCAACCGATAAAGATTTATTCCATGAAGGAGATGAATTCTCTTTAATCGATTCAAAAGTTTCAAAGAAATATTCTAAATATTTTGCTGATTCCTATAAGCTCAATAATGGAAATGAGCTTAATTACAAAGTTGAAGTTACCTCATTAAGTGATAGCGAAGCAACAATCAAGATCACGGAGCATAACTAATGCAAGAAAGAATGTTTAAAGATAAATATCTTCTTGTTAATGAAAAGGAAGAAGCCCTTGCAGAAATTGATTTCCCTCTCGTTAAAGAGAACGTTATCGAAATAACCCGCACGATTGTCTCCCTCTCTCTCCAAGGACAAGGAATAGCAAAGAAACTCGTTGAAAAGGTTCTAGAGATTGCAAAGGAAAAAGGCTATAAAGTTACTGCATCATGTTCTTATGCTAAACATTATCTAGAGAAGAATAATCTTCTTTAATTCAAAAAAAACATTATTTTCTGATTTATTTTCTAGATGTAGGTGCAAATGGGGGGTAAGAACCATGATTGACTCAGCGCTTTTTCAAAAACGTTCGCACCTTTGATGCGACTTGACGTTTCATGAACGTGAGAAATCATCAATAAACGCTATCTTTTGCACCAGCCCTTCTTTCCCTGGTATTTAGCTAGAAGGGGGGCAAAAACAAGCGATGCTAGATTTATTCGTATTTATGCGATATATGGCTAGATTTGATTGCAGAGATAATCGCGAAAGATAACAGTTTTCTGGCCACGCATGCCTTCATCCCTATTTGCACCAATATCTAGTTTATTTTAAAAAAGAATTTGACATTCAGTCAAAATAAATTTATATTATAGGTGTCGGCAGGAAGACATTAAACTCTCTTGTGTTAGAGGCTGGGCGAAATACCTTAAAAAACCGCCCTTTTTTTATTTATAGGGGAACTAATGGGAAACAAATCATTTAAACAGACTATAATTTCTTTGCTTAAAATATCAGCCAAGGAATATGCAAAACTAACGTATTTCTTATATGTCTTCCAATCAGATCGTTTTAACGGAAGAAAATCATACATAATAAGTTTTGATCCTGAAAATTTTCTTCATCTTACTGGAGTTAAAACAAAAATGCATGCTTTAGATTTCTACAATAAATGTTTTGATGGAACGATTTTAGAAATTGATTTTGACTGTGACTCTACAAAAGAAATAAAAGGTAAAGTTAAGGAAAAAATGCACTATCTTTCGCAAATAGGCGAAATAGTCGTTAGATGCGATAAATTAGAAGAATGTTTTTCAAAAGGCAAAGTAACCTGTGTCCTTGCCGTCACACAAGGAGAATTTACAATAGGATTTGACGGATCAAAGATACTGTTTCCAAAATCCTTAATGCATAAAAACAGAATTGATGAGTCAAAAGCCATCACTCAATTTAAATTAGATAAAATCAAAAAACGTAAATAAGCAAACATATTTTAAATCAAAATATTCTTTAAATAGAGATTGATGCGGTTTTGATCCATATATCGAAGAAAAGACGGCCGATTGGCCGTCTATTTTTGGATTTTTCAGGATATTGTTATCCTTCAAAACACATATTTAGAATTAAGAATATTACTCCAAGAAGAAGGAAGGCTCCTCCTACAATAAGCAATTCATAATGGAATGGTTTAGCTTTCGCTCTTTTTTGCTCGACATAATCAGCATATGTTGGAGGGAGATTGCTTTTTTCAGGATGAATCCTAAACATGAAAGATAACATTTTTCCCATTGAATAGGCAATCATATCGAAAGCGCCTTTGGCTGCAACCCATAAAAGAAGCCAAAATAGAACTGGGAAGACACCTGCAATAAAGAAGGAATCGCAAAGAATCCTAAACTTGTAGGCATCCCAGGAAAGCTTTAAACCATTTAATTCAATAAGAAGGACGGCCACAAAAAGAAGAATAGCAAACACTGAAGAGAAAATTGAGCGGAGCAAAATCCCTTTAAAGGTTAATGGTTCCTTCATCTTCTTTTCTTCTATTTCTTCTTGTGTGACATCATCGATCTTTTTCATTAATTATTTCCTTTGATTATTTCTTGGTATTTAGCAAATTCTTTTTCATCGCAAAGCACCATATGTCCAGGTTCTACTTCTCTTAGGATTGGTTTTTCTTCTCCGTAAGAATGTTCTTCCTGAGGATTATAGGTTATTCTCTTTCTCTTCTTCTCGTAATGAGGATCTGGGAGAGGAATAGCGCTAAGCAATGATTTGGTGTAAGGATGGAGAGGATGAGCGAATAAGGCATCGCTTGAAGCAATTTCAACAATATTGCCAAAATACATAACAGCAATCCTATCGCAGAAATATTTTACGACAGATAAGTCATGGGCAACAAAGAGAATAGAGAGGTTCAATTCATTCTTAAGGTCATTAAGAAGGTTGATAACCTGAGCTTGAATGGAAACATCAAGAGCACTGACAGGCTCATCGCAAATAAGGAGATCCGGTTCCATAATAAGGGCTCTAGCAATGCCAATACGTTGTCTTTGACCACCTGAGAACTCATGCGGATAACGTTCAGCCATTTCTGGTTGAAGGCCAACACGGATTAAAGCATTTGAGACCTTTTCATCAATTATCTTCTTATCGTGAACGCCTTGAATTCTAAGACCTTCGGCGATAATATCGCGAACCGTCATTCTTGGGTCAAGAGAGGCAATCGGATCTTGGAAAATCATTTGCATTTTAGAGGTTATTTTGGTGTGTCTAGCGATAACCAAACTTTCTAAATATTTCAAATATTCCTTGCAAAAAGCCCCTCCTTTTGCTTTATTGGCTTTAAGTTCAGCAGTTCTAGAAAGATGATCTGCTTTAGCTTTTTCAAGCGCTTTTTTAGCAAATGGAGCATTGCAATGACGATTGTCATAATGAGCGCGACGGATTTCCATTCTTTGTTCTTTGATGATTTTTGATAATTCAGCTTTCAAAGCAAAGATTTGGGAATCAAATTCCTTGGAAATTCTTTCCTTTTCCTTAACTAAATCAATATCATCATGAAGAGTGATGCTTTCTAAGGCATCTTTTTTCTCCGCTTGAAGTTTTTTGATTTGTTCCTTATAACGGATGCTTTTCCATTTGATTTCTTTCTCATTCCATCTTGTTCCAGCGGAAATTCTCGTTCCTTCGAAATGGACGGAGCCAGAAGTAATGTCATAGAGCTTGATTACGCTTCTTCCGGTCGTGGTTTTGCCACATCCAGATTCGCCAACTAAGCCTAAGACTTCTCCTTTATGAATGTCGAAAGAGACATCATGGACAGCTTTGTTGTATTTGAACTCACCTTTGCCAAATTTGAAATATTGCTTAAGATGACGGACGGAAAGGATGATAGGTGCATCTTCCTTTACGTCGTTTTTAGGAGAGTTAGGAATAAGATTTTCGTTTTCATCAACTTTGACGATATCTGTTGCTTTGGATTCATTATTTTCCATTTTCCTTTGCCTCCTTTTCTTCTACTTCTTTGTTTAATTTTTCAAATCTAGCAATACGGTTGCTAACGGATTTTGGCATATCAACATGAGGTGCTCTTGGATCTAATAGCCAGGTTGCAGCCTTGTGTGTTGGACTGATTTCAAAGAATGGTGGTTGTTCCTCAAAATCTATTGCCATTGCATATTTATTTCTAGCAGCAAAGGCATCTCCTTTTGGTGGGAGAATCATATTTGGAGGAGTTCCAGGGATTGAATCAAGTCTTTCTTTCGTCTCTAAATCAGGCATAGATGAGAGCAAGGCCCATGTATATGGATGGGCTGGATGATAGAAGATTTCATCCGCTGTTCCTTGTTCAACAATCTTTCCGGCATACATGATAGCAATATCATCAGCCATATTAGCAACAACACCAAGGTTATGGGTGATGAAGATAACGGAAAGATGTCTCTTTTCTTTGAGTTTGTTAATCATATCCAAAATTTGAGCTTGGATTGTAACATCAAGTGCGGTTGTAGGTTCATCGCAAATAAGAACTTCAGGGTCACTAGATAAGGCGATAGCAATAACAATACGCTGTCTCATACCACCAGAGAATTCGAATGGATATTGATTGATTCTCTTCTCTGGGTCTTTGATACCAACCTCGCCTAAAAGTTCGATTGCCTTTTTCTTAAGTTCTTTCTTGCTGATCTTGGTAAGAGCGTTTTTGCAAGAAGAAACATATAAGGCTAAAAGTTTTTCTGCTTTATCTTCGATATTTGCTTCTTTGGCAATGTAGTCGTTTTCAAGATGGGCGATGAAAGATTCAACGTAGGCTTTGCATCTAGAGACGACTGCTTCTTTAGAAACATCGATTTCTGAAGCAAAGGCTCTTTCTTTTACTGTATTTTCTTTCTTGCCTTTTTTAGCGTCTTTAGCTGCTTTCTTAGCGGCAGCTTTTTCGCGTTTAAGAGCAAGATTGTACTCGTTGATGTAATATTCAAGAGTGACTAAGAAAGTGAAGACAAAGTCATCTTTCTTCTCGTCAAGATGGTTCTCAACTAAGGAAACCTTTCTCTTTAATGGAAAAAGGTCTTTCTTAAGAAGATTGAGGTTGTTTGAAGAGAAAGCGGGATTGCTTAAGAGGGCATTTAACGTTTCTTTTGCATCAATTGCCGCTTTTTTGATATTTTCTTCATTAACGCTAACAGTCTTAGTTGCTGCATCGATTAACAAAGACAAATCTACTTCTTCGCCTTTTCTGATTTTTTCAAGCTCTTCTTTTTTGCTTTGATCACCTTTTAATAAGGCGTGTTTGATTTTTGTGGCGCGTTTCTTGTTTTCAGAGATTGTCGCTTTCTTTTTTAGCATCATGGCCTCTGTGATTTGTTTGCCGCATCTCATGATTGGGTTAAGGGAAGACATAGGATCTTGGAAGATCATGGCAATACGTGAGCCACGGATCTTGCAAAGTTCTTCTTCTTTTAAGCGGAGAATATCGCGGCCATCGTAGAGGATTTCTCCTTCTTCTATGATCTTATTTCCTGCTAAGATTCCCATTATTGCACGGGAGGTCTGGCTCTTTCCTGAGCCAGATTCTCCTACTATTGCAAGAGTTCTTCCGCGGTAAAGATCGAAAGAAACTCCACGAACAGCTTTGACCGTTCCGTTATTTGTCCAGAAACTCACACGGAGGTTTCTGACGGATAATACTTTGTTTTCATTGTTATTAGACATTGTCGGATCCTCTCAATTGCGGGTTAAAGGCGTCACGAAGTCCATTTCCGAACATATTGAAGCAAATCATCAAAAGGGAAATGAAGATAGCTGGCCAAAGAATGTTATTTGGATAGCTTGTATAAGATGCTTGTCCTTGTGAGAGCATCGTACCGATTGATGTGCTTCCAACGGCATCAAAGTTAATAATGCCAAGATAGCTTAATGAAGATTCCGAGAAAATGACGCCAGGAATCATTAAGACGGAGGAGGTAACTATCGTGCCGATAGAGTTAGGAAGGATGTGTTTGAAGATAAGTCTTGCATCCGATGCACCTAAGGTCCTTGAAGCAAGAACGTATTCTTGTTTCTTATAACGATAGAATTGCATACGAACTGTTGAGGCTGTTCCAAGCCATCCAGTCAAGATGAAGGAAATAAAGAGCATTCCTACGATAGATATCGAGAAATATACACCGTTGTAGTTCTTTAAAAGAGCTATAACGACCATGAATGGAACCTCAGATAGGATTTCTGCGATACGTTCCATGATTAAGTCCGTCTTTCCGCCATAGAAGCCTTCGATTGAACCGTATATCAAACCGATAACAAGGTTGATTGCAGATACGCCAAAGGCGAAAAGAAGAGAGAATCTTCCGCCAACGCTAAGACGGGTGAGAATATCACGTCCTTGAGCATCGCTTCCTAAAATGAATTTGGCATATTTTCCATGCTCAAATAGATATTTGTTATCGTAGTTGATACGGACGTTATATACCGAGCCGGATAAACCAGTTGCTTCGTAATAGACGTAATTGCCATCTTTATCCTTTTTCCAAGCTCTTTGAAGATCTCCATTTTCATCAAAGATTGGTTTCTTGGTTTTGGCATAGAAATAATAATCATAGTTAGCATTATTTCTAACAGCATTTTCAACGGCGGATTCGTTTTGATTTAATTTTGTAGCCCAGGATGTACTAATCAAAGGAAGAAGGATTTTCTCGCTTTCTTCACAGCTTGCATCGTGCGCAAGATAGATATCAAGTTCTTCTTGAGTGAAAGTATCGTTTACCGCGCCAATAACATAGGTGTCATATCTAACATCGTATTTCGTGGTAAATCCAGAGAAGTCATCACCAGTCTCATATGACTTATACGTCTCTCTAACACGGCCTGCTTCAGAATATAGATAATATTCCGCTTCACCTAATGATCTAGTTTCTGTGCCATCCCAGAATCCTCCTGCATCATCAAAAGCCTTAGGAAGACAGTTGGTATAGTAAGAATCGCTCTCTGTGGCGCTAAAACCTGTGCAGAAAGGAGTGATTATTGAGAATAGAATCATCATCAAGAGAACGGATGCAGCAACAATCGAAGCCTTATTACGGCTAAAACGATACATGGCATCAGCAAAGAAGCCAATGCGTTTTGTCTCCATCTTCGTATCGGATAATTTCTTATCTTCTTGAACAAAGGTGAAACGTGGATCTGTAACTTTGTTTTCCATAATTATTTAGCCCCCATTCTGATACGTGGATCAACCCAGCCATAAGATAGGTCGACAATTAAGGCGGCAGCTAAGCCGATTCCAACATAGAACATGCTCAAGAACATAAAGAAGTTATAGTCTTGGTTGTTGATGGATGAAAGATAGAGCGCTCCAACGCCAGGAACAGCGAAGAAGTTTTCGATGATGAGGGAACCGCTTAAGCAAGAAATGAATTCGCCTAAGATCATTGGGAAGATAGGAACCATCGCATTTCTTAAAGCGTGTCTCCAGGTTGCTTGGCCTCTTGTTAAGCCTTTTGCTCTTGCAAGTAACATGAATTCACTTGTAAGAACCTCCGTTAATTCAGCACGAGTATAACGGGTAAGTCCTGCGACTGTGCCAATAATTAAGCAAAGCATGGCTGGGAAATATGAATGAAAGAATGCCGGGCTCCAATAGTCATAACCACTATTAACAATAAGCGGGTACCATTTCAGTTTCGCGCAGAATACGTATTGAATGATGAAACAATATACGTAGCTAGGAACGGAAATGAAGAGCATGACAAGAATAGAAATAAGTTGGTCTTGCCATTTGTTCTTTTTTAAAGCGGCGATGACGCCAAGTATTAAGCCGATTGGGATAGCGATAACCGAAGCCCAAATGTTTAAATAGATGGTGCTTGGAAGTTTTTCCATAAGGACGGAAGTAACTTCTTTTCCACCATAGATTGTAAAGCCAATGCCGAAATCACCTTGGAAAATATGCTTTATGTAAAGCACATATTGCACGATGATTGGTTTATTATAGCCAAGCGCTTCACGCCAGGCATTGATTGAGATGCATGTCTGATCATTTGATTTACATGAGGTGACAGGCAATAGACGGATGAGGAAGAAACACATCGTCATAATGATGACGAATGTCAATATCATCAGCCCAATTCTTTTAAGGATGTATCGTAGCATTATTATCCTCCTTCTATTGGCTTGTTTATCTCTAAAGGATTAAACATTTTATCCCGCCAATGAGGATTTTTATAAACCAAGAAAGAGGATGGGTTTTTCCATCCTCTCTCCTTTAATTTAAAGAGCAGATTTTCTCTTATTTGTTGTAGTCGATGAAGCCATCTGAACCAAGGTTAGCGCTAACCCAGCTTGCCCATTCATCATCAGACTTTGTGAGTTTCAAATCACGGATTCCACCAAAGCCAACGATTGTGACATATTCATCGGTTGCTTCTTGGACACGGTAGCTGTCGATAGAGACAGATTGACGTGCACCCCAAGTGACGAAGTTATATGTTCCAACGATGTAGGATTCACAAGCGGCAAGGATGTTAAGACGTGTGGCTGAATCAGCTAAGGCAGAGGAATACTTACCAGAGTTAAGTTCATATGTCCAGTTGCCAGCTTTGTTTCCGGATCCATCTCCGCCAAGAGTCATGCCAACAACATCATCGGATGTTCCAAGTTTGCCCTTTGTTGCAGACCATTCACCAGTCTTGAGGTTGATTTCGAGGTAATCGTTATAGATGTTATATGTTTCATACATATTTCCAGAAACAGTGTAACATTCAAGGACGCCGAATGGATCAAATTGAGCGCCGCCCCATGTGGAGATACCAAAGTCGCATGTACCAGCTCTAAGGTGATCGGCATAGTCGCCACCGGCAATCTTAACTTCGATGTTAAGTTTGCCTTCAAGTAAGGTTCCTGTGACGAGGTTCTTATAAGCGTCGACAACCCAGTTGACCATATCGTTCCAACCTTCGTTATAGGTTTCCCAAACGAAGTGGACGTCTTGACCAATTTCATAGTGGCCTTCTCTTGTTGAGGCAGCTTCTTCTCTAACCGCTTCATCAATAAGTTTTCTTGCTTCGGTAACATCGTATCCAAAGTAGTTTGGTTCACCATCTGAGTCAGAGCCAAAGTTTTCGGTAACTACTCTCTTACCTTGTTCGGTTTCGCGATATGCGACACCGGTATCAGGATCAGAGACATACATGAAGTTGAGTGGAACGTCGAATCCTCTCCAACCAGCAGTTTGTGTTTGGCAAAGAGTCTTTCTATCAAGACCTAATGAGAGAGCTTGACGGAACTTTTCGTTAGAAAGAATTGTGTGATTACCTGTCGTATCATTATCTTGAAGAGCTTTTAAGGCAGAGAAATCGCTGTTGACACTCATCTTCGTTGTATATGATTGAGGAGTGTAGAGTAAACGGCTAGAAGATCCAAAGACTGTTTTAAGATCCGCTGATCTTAAGGCATATCCATCAATCTTTCCTGTACGGAAGAGGCTTAATTGAGTATCCATATTTTCAACGTATTGAACTTCAATACGATCGACTTGATATGTTCCTTCATGTTTTCCATCGGAATATCCATACCATTTTTCGTTACGGTCGAAATCGAATTCCTTATCTGTTTGGAAGGTAACGAGTTTATATGGTCCATAGGATACATAGGTATCTACTGATGTGCCATATGTTGTGGAATATAAGCCAGAATCAGCGACAGGTTTTCTTAATGAATCCCAAAGTTCTTGTTTGACAATCCAGTTGCCAGAGAAGAATTGTTTGGCGTTAAAGTCAGAGACAGGTGATTTGAAATAGATCCAGAATTCATAATCTCCGACTTTCTTGATACCAACGTTATCGAATTCATATTCATCATATGTATAGTAACGTTTGCATAGTGTGGCGAGAGAGAATGTATCACCGACGTCTCCTTCAACGAAATCATTCGTAACAATGGAAGAAGGTTTTCCAAATAAAGTGATTGCGACTTGGTAGAAAGCAAAGACCTTGTTCTTGAGCTCTTCGTTGTTGTCGATACGAACATCCTTAGGATTTGCTGAAGTTCCCCAGGTAGCTTCATCATCCATGATTGCAGCTGCAACAGAAATATAGTTGCCTTCATCATCGACTAAATAGTCAGCAAGAGTGGCAATTGAGTAGCCAAGGAAGGAACCCGTGTCATAAATGTTAAGATACCATCCTTCTCTAGTTACTTCTCCAGCGTGGGCAACACCATCTCCATCGATATAGTCTTCTAGCATTGTTTGACCGGATTGAAGGTAATGGAGACCGCCAGCAATAGCAGTTTGTCCGTTTGCATAATCACCAGCACGGTAGTTTTGCATCTCAGGATCAAGTAAGTCTTTTAATGAGTTGATATATGTATCCGCATTAATGACTGTTCCATCAGCAAAGACTGCAGCTTGATTAAGCTTGACATCCCATTTTTGACCAGTCGTATAAGGTTTTCCTTCCTCATCGACGTTCATGTCATATTTTTCTGCTTCATCAGCAGTTAAGGTGTTTGTAATATCCGTTGGGATTTCGGCAGCCATCTCCGGGATAACCTCATAGCCATTCTTTGCATCATTTAAGATGTAGTTGACTAAGCCCATCTCGGTGTAACCACTGACAAGGGTATCTTCATTTGTTTTCCAGGTAGCTGGTGCCCATTTTTCTGGAGAGCCACTTGTCGCATCATGGTAGGTATAAGTTTTAGTTTCTTCAGGGATCAAGCTTGAAATAGGGCTTTCACCAGAAGAGCCTCCTGCACTAGACGATGGGGTTTGACCACCATCACATCCACTAAGCGCTAGAATTCCGACGATTGCTAACGTGCTTAGAGGAAGTAATCCTTTTCTTGTTTTCATGTTTTTTCCTCCTAAGTTTCCCTGTTTCGGGAACTTGTGCAACTATTTTTAAATTAATAGAGTCAATGTCAATGAAAATTTTTCATTTTTACCAACTTTTTTTCTGAAACATGAAAACAACTTAAAAATCGAAAAATAATGCTTGAAATTCGGTTATTAAATGGCATTATATCTAATTTCGTGAAATGAATTGTAAAAATTTTGAGTGATTTTTTTAATTATTTCTAAAGTCAATTGTAAAGATTTTAGATGAAAAAAGAGCAGATTTTCTTATCAACCTGCTCTAAATTTAATTATATTTTATTTCGTAAATGGCTTGAGATTTGTTACACAGTCTTTTGTTTCAATACGTTTTTCATCGTTATCTAAATCAATAAGAACGTATTTCATATTTCCCATGCCCATCTCATTCATGTAGGTTAGTTGGCGAAGGCCTTTTCGTGTTTCGATTCTTTCTACTAGATCATGATGCTCTTCTTCTTTCATCGCATAAATGATATCTACGGATGCAGTGTCAATCGCACAAATATCCAAGGAAGCTAAGATGCCAACGTTTGGGGTTACCACTGGCGCGGCATCAACGCCTGCGCAATCACAATCGACTGACATATTTCTAAGAACGTTGATGAAGGCAATATGCTTTCCGAAATAATCAACAGTAGCTTTAGAGGATTCAGTTATTTTTTCCATGAGTTCTTCTTCTGCTATCGACCACATATTGGAAGATCCATTTCTTGTATGAATCATGCCTTTGCCAATTCTTCCATCAGCACAGCCAATGCCAATATTTTTATTTGATCCGCCAAATCCGCCCATCGTATGTCCTTTGAAATGAGTTAAGACAAGTAATGAATCGTAATTTGTTTCATGAGAGCCAACAGACATATAGGTAAAATGGTTTCCTCCCTTAACAGGAAGATGAATTGTTCCCTCTTCATCCATGATATCAACTGGGCAGGAAGTCCAGCCATTTGTCTCTAAGGTCTTTCGATGATCTTTTGTTTCATATCTTGGACCTTCGTAATATGTATTTGTTTCCACTATTGTCGCAGTTGGTAACTCATCATTGATTAAATCTTTCACCCATTCACGAGGAAGAATATTTGGGCCATGAGGTTCACCTGTATGGAGTTTTATTGCAATTTTCCCTGTCAAAACCCCTTTGATTTTGTTATAAGCCTTCTTTAATCCTTCGCTAGAGAGGTCTCTTGTGAAATAGACAATTGATTCCTCTCCCTCTCTTGCTTCATATGGAATGTATTTTGTTTCTGACATAATTCGTTCTCCTTACTAAAAAGATAATAACACTAAAAAGAAAAACATATGCTAAATTTGCATATGTCTTAATTCCTTATTTTATATATGCCTTATAAGAAGTAACGTCAGGAATAACTTCTCCATCTATTTGTAAGGCAGTTGGAAGAGAGAAAGACACCTCGATACATTTTCCTTGAATAACGGAAACGTTTTTCTTTTTCTTTACGTGTTTTCCTTTGAAAATAGATGGGAACATCATTAAGGTTCCTAATTTCCCTTTGCCGTGTATTATTACGGAAGTAAGAAGAGAAGAGCCTCTTTCTTGAGAAGGAGCAACCATCATTCCTCCGCCGTAATATTTTCCGTTCATTGCCGCGGATATATAGACTTTTTTGAAGGTTGCTTCTTTCTTACCATCAATAACTACTTTAGCAACTGGTGGCTTATATCCATGAAATAAAAGACCTACGGTTATATTTCCATAATTTAGATCTTGTTTGCCTTTTTTCTTAAGCTCTTCAGCTTTTTTGCAACATTCTCCATCGATTCCGTAGCCAATTCCATTGATGAAACGATATGTTTTTCCTTTTACTTCAACATATGGAAGATTCTTAAGATATTCATTTAATTTAACGAGATGAGTTTTTGAATCTTGCTTATTTTTGACATCATTAAGGAAATCATTTCCCGTGCCGTATGGATATAAATAGATATCGCACGGGAATTCTTCATCAACTGGCAAAACATTGATTTGATGGTTAAGGGTTCCATCTCCTCCGATAAGAATTATGGAATCTTTGCTTGTGAGCGTCTTTAAAGATGAAACGATATCAGTTTCAATAAGAGACACTTCTTTTACATCATCATTTAGATTCTTTGCTAATTCTTCCTTTATTGAAGGAATTTTTTCTTTTAGTTTTCCCGCAAATGCTAAATCATTATAAAAAAGGTAATTCATATTTTTATTTCCTTTCGAGATCCTTTAAAATTGCTTCTCTTGCTCTAGAAGAGATTTCAGTCGTGCTCTTTCCTTGATATTCTTCAGGAGTTATGACATCAACTAAATTTACTTCGACAAGGCTTCTTTTAAATGGAGCATTTTTCTTTATCTTCTTTGTTCCACGAAGAGAGACAACAACGATAGGAACATTAGCCCATACGGCCATTTTGAAAGAACCTGGATGAAATTCTAGCAACGGTTCATCGGTCTTGTTTCTTGTTCCTTCTGGGCAAATTCCAACCGCACATTGATTTGTCTTTAGGTATTCGACTCCTCTTTTTATGGCTTTAACTCCATTGATTGGATTCTCTCTATCAATCGGGATATAGCCAGCGTTATAGATAAATGGTCCAGCGATTGGGAAATCCATATTCTCTGGCTTAGTTACCCAGGCCATGGGTTGGTTGATTTTCTTCATCGCGGCAATGATTATCATCTGATCGAAGTTAGAGACATGATTTGTGACCATCACATAATCATGGTTCTTTGGCATCTTCTCAAAACCGTTCATTTTCCAACGGATGTTCAATAGGTGGATTCCCATTGTATCGGTAACACGGATGATATGATAATAAAACTTAGAGAATTTCTTGATTTCTTTTCTTTCTCCAACAATGAATCCCCAAAGAATGAGAATAAGAACCCATATGCCAAATAAAAGAAGATAAGAGATTGGCAAAAAGATAAAAGCCATCCAAAAGAATGTCCAATTAAGAGCCATGCAGATAAAATACGTGCTAACACTAGAGATTGTTAACGCGAGTAACAATATAACTATTTCCAAACTAACCATAACGCTTAAATTTTAGCCACTTAGATTAATCTAAACAAGAAAGTTTGCCTTTGTTTTTTCTCTTATATTGAACTTTTAAAAATCGAAAAATCCAAAAAAGGCATGCAAAACCCCTCTAAATAGATTATTTAAAAGCTTTTTAGAGTTTTGCTTTTAGTATTCTTCTTGCTAAATAAGTTAAAATAACAAAAAATAATAACGCTATGAATGAAGATGAATTAATTGATTATCTTGCTAAATATAACGGCTTTAGCAAAGACTACAAAAATCTTTTCTCGAATAAGGAAGAAACAATCTCTTTGCTAATGAAAATCACCTTGCCAAATGATTTAGATGATGACTTCTTCTCATTAGAAGGTCCATTCATTTCTAAGATGAATTCAAGAATTGAATATCTTGATGGAGGGAAGCTTCATTTCAATGACAGAGTTGTTTTCATTAAACACGATCTTATAAGTGTCAAAGGGGATCTTCTAATAAATACTGAATTAAAAGATTTTTATTCTCCAATGGAGGTCATGAAGAAAAACATCAATGATGAAATAACCTTTCATGGCGGATTGAAGATAAGAAAAGATCTTCTTAAAGAAATATCAAGTCAAAATCATGATATAGAGCCTTTCGAGATTCATCAAACAAAAGGTTATTTCTTACCATACAAAGAAATAACCCATGTATATTTAAAAACTCCGTTAGAAAATGAAGATGATATAAAAGGATTTTCTTCTTCCATTCTAAAAATTCTTACTGAGGCAAAAGAAAAGAAATACAAAACTATCGTATTTCCTTTAGCCGAAAGAGATCTAAGAGAAGTCGAACATCTAATAAGACTTACAAAAAGCTATCTAAGAACATCATATTCAAAAGGAAGAGTCATTTTTGTCACCCAAAATGATTCCCTGTATGAAAAATATCTTCCTTTATTCAATTAACACTTGTCGCATATCTTTGTGGTGGTAAAATCTTATTAAGATTTTTAGGAGGAACTTTAAATATGGGAAAATCTAAAAAGAAGTCGCCGATTTCTACTTTTGTTGGCTTATTCGGCGCGATTCTTGGCATCGTTGCAATTTTCATGGGTTTCATGAAATTTGTTACTTTGACAGGAAAATTACTTGGCAAAGAAAGCGAAGTTGGCTCATTAACAGGATTTGTTGGTGTTTTCGGAGCTACAGCAGGAGAAGAAACTCCAGCTTGGTCAATTCTTGCTGATGGTATCAAAGATGGCAAGGCATATATCAACTTCAAAGTTGGTATCCTTATTCTTTTCATCCTTTTAGCAGTTGGTGTCTTACTCGTCTTATTAGGCAGCTTCATGAAAGGAAAATTCGGTAAATTCATCGTTTCCGTTGGTGGACTTTGTCTTATTGCCGGTGGAGTAATGGCTTTCTTTAGCATTCAACTCTGCTCATTCAAATCAGCCGGAGATGCTACATTAGGCTACACTTATTCTTTAGGAATCGGTGCCATTCTAACTGGTGTAATTGGCACTGTTGGTGGACTTCTTTCTACTGGTGCTGGCGTTTCTGCCTTACTTAAATAATCAACCTAACGTTATTTTATGGGTCATAAGTTTACTTATGGCCCTCTTTTTTATGCTAAAATCTTGCCGTTATGATTTATTTTGACAATGCCGCAAATAAACCTGCTTCCTTAGAAGCGTTAGATGAACTTCTAAAAGTAGAAAAAGAATATCTAGGAAATTCTAATTCTCTTCATCTTGCTGGCTCTTTAGCACATGAAAAATATCTCTCCCTCCAAAAAAGAGTCTTTGAATTATTGAATTTGGATGAAAGTGAATATGATTTGATTTTTACTTCAGGGGCGACTGAATCTAATAACTTAGCAATCAAAGGGATATATGAATCATATTCTGGGTATGGAAATACATTTCTTTCTTCGGAGTTTGAACATTCTTCAACGAATGCTGCATTGGCGTATCTAAAAGATAAAGGAGCGAAAGTTCTTCTTCTTCCAACCGGTTCAAAAGGACAACTATCTTTAGATTCTTTGAAAAGCAACTTAAATGATGATTGCCTCTTATTAACTTTGTCTCTTGTCGAATCGGAAGTTGGCACAATTCAAAACTATCAGGAAGTTCAAAAAATATTGGATGGATCTTCTTGCTCATTATTGCTTGACGCAACTCAAGCAATAGGAAAAATCCCTTTAGAGCTTAATGGAATCGATATGATTTCCTTTGGAGGACATAAATTTGGCGGACTTTCAGGAACAGGAATTCTTCTAAAAAAGAAGAAAATAATTCTTACCCCTCTTATGCATGGCGGGAAATCAGAAAGTCCATACCGTTCTGGATCTTTTCCGCTAGGATTATTCGCTTCATTTGTTAAAGCATTAGAGATAACTCTTCAAAAAGAAAAGGAGAATTATGCATACGTGTCCGACCTATCTTCCTATTTAAGAGAGGAAATGCAAAGGATTAATGGAATACGTTTGAACTCCTTTGAAGGGAATCCATATATCAACAATTTCTCTTTGAAAGGTGTTCTTGGAGGAAAGATTGTAAGTTATCTTTCTAATAAAGGGGTATGTATCTCACAAAAGAGCGCTTGTAGCGTTCCTCAAACTCCATCAAAAGCAATAAATTCGATATATCACGATAAGCAAAGAGCATTGACAAGTTTTAGAATCTCTCTTTCGGAAAATAACACGAAAGAAGAGATAAATGCATTGATTGAATTAATAAGGAATGAATATGGGAAGTAAGAAAGAAAGAACATTTACGAAAGCCGAAGAAATCGAACGTTCTTTGGATACGGAATTTAAATATGAAATCTGGCGCAAATTCATTGCAGCTTTAGGCGAATACAAACTAGTTTTGCCTCACGATAAGATTTGCGTTTGTATCTCAGGAGGAAAGGATTCCATGTTAATGGGTCTTCTTTTCAAACATCTAAAGAAATATTCCAGTGTTCCTTTTGACGTGGAATTCCTTGTTATGAATCCAGGCTATAATGAGCTCAATCTTCAGATCATCAAAAACAATCTCCAAACCCTTGAAATTCCAGCAAGAATAATTGAGACAGACATCTTCGATATCGCAAATTCCACGGCAGAATCCCCTTGTTATTTGTGTGCAAAGATGAGAAGAGGGGCTCTTTACCGTATCGCTAAAAGCCTTGGCTGTAACAAGATTGCGTTAGGCCACCACTATGATGATGTCATTGAAACCACCTTGATGAATATGTTGAATTCCGGTTCTTTCCAAACGATGTTACCAAAGCTTCATTCCGATCATTATGAAGGAATGGAAATAATTAGGCCTTTGTATTTAATTAGAGAGCAAAGCATTCTTGATTGGAAGAAATTCAATAAACTTACTTTCATTCAATGCGCTTGCAGATTCACTGAGAATTGTTCTGTATGCGATAACGGTTCAGGTGGATCGCAAAGGCAAAAAACAAAGATATTAATCAAACAATTGATGAATACTTATTCGCCAATGGTTGAGAAGAATATCTTCAAAGCAGGATCAAATGTCGTTCTTGATAAAGTCATAGGTTATAAAGAAGATGGAGAATACCACTCCTACTTAGACACATACGAGGAAAATGGCAAAGAGTTAAACGAGAAGATAGCAAAATATCTGCTTGAAGAAAAAGCCGTTAGCAAAGCCTTAGCTGAGCATCGTGAATTAAAAGAAGACAACACCTTCTACGATAAATTCAAAGATACGATTTCTAGATAAGATTTATTGTTTATAGGCAGAATGTCATATAAGCAGGTATACAAATTACCCCATTATCTCTGATATGGAGATTTTTAGGGTGAATTATATAGGCCTTGTCTATTCTCTTTTTAAATTTAATGATGAATTCATCCAAAGAATCGGTCTTGTATTTTTTGTTTGACTTTACTTCTATTGGAATAATCTTGTTTTCAGCTTTGTTTCCACTAGATAAAAGGAAATCAACCTCAATGTCATTTCTATGCTTTTCTTCGCTATAATGGGTGTAAAAATATAACTTATTTCCGTTTGCAACCAGCATTTGAGCAACCACATTTTCAAATAACATGCCTTTGTTGATCGACATCTTATCATTAAGGATAGACGCATAAACATTTAAATCGTTTTTCTCGTTTTCATCAAACGTGTGTGAGACAAGCAATCCCGTATCTCCCATGTAACATTTAATGAATGTTCTATTCTCATACAAAGATAAGCCAACATTCGGATCGGTGCACATAAAACATTCATTGCAAATCATCGAATCTGCTAGCCAAAAGAAAGTCTCTTCGTAATTAATAGATTTATCTTTAGGATTTATTGAAGAGATCTTAACTCTTTTTTCATGAGTTGAAAGAAAACCTGGTATTTGATCGAAAATCGATAACACTTTGTTCTTGTAATTAGAATCCAATTTCAAAATATCATTTCGATATGTTTTAAGGATGTCTCTTTTTTCTTTATCGCATTCAAGGAATTGTTTCTTTCCTTCTATAAATGCTGCAACGGCTTTAGGCATTCCTCCAACCAGTATATACTCTTGGAAAAGAAGAGTTGCTTTTTTATGCAATGCATCATGCAAAGGGACTTTCTCATCAAAACATTTCTTTATATATTCAATTGTCATTTCTTCGCCTAATGCCCAAGCAAATTCTTCGAAATCCATTGGGCGCATGCATATGCTTCTTTCTTCAGAAGGTATCAAAATCCCTTTTGTATTTTCTTTTATTGATATCAAAGAACCAGTTTCGATGTAATCATATCTTCCATCTTTAACGAGATATTTGATTGCTTCTCTTGCGCGTGGGAAAAGTTGCACTTCATCAAATATGATTAAAGATTCTCTTTCGTATAAATGAGTGTTGTATTCGCTAGAAAGAATCATGAAAAACGTGTCTAAATCATCTAGTGAATCATAGAAAAGTTTCTTTATAGAACTTCTAACATTTCCGAAATCAATTAATATATAAGATTTATAATTATTAGCACCAAACTTTTCTACTGCCGTTGATTTACCGATACGTCTAGCGCCTTCGATTAATAAGGCTTTTTGACCTTTCGTGGTCGTCTTCCATTCAAGCAAGGCATCATCTATTTTTCTTTTGAAAATCATAATTTATCACCTATTAATATAGTCAAAATATATCATTTTTTTCAAAAAGCGCAACATAAAAATCGCCGAAATATCCAAAAAGCGCAGTCAATATATTCCAATATTATCCAAAATACGCAGTATAAAAAATTTAAAATATAGTATTTATCGAATGTTTTTATATTTTTGATGCTTACATCGAAATATTTTTATCTTTTAATGTTGAAATTAAGTCATTATATGGCAATGGCTTAGAGAAATAATAACCTTGCAAACGCTCACAGCCACAGCTCTTGAGGAAATCTACGTGTTCTTTACTTTCAACACCTTCTGAAAGAGTTCTAATTCCTAATTTATTCGCCATTTCGATTGTTTGACCAAGAATGATCTTAGATTTTTCGCTTAGTGGACGAAGGAAGACCATATCAAATTTGATTTCATCAAAAGAGAAATCTTTTAAAACATTGAGCGAAGAATATCCTGATCCAAAATCATCCATCCAGACTTCATATCCGACATCTCTAAATTGTTCGACTGCCTTATGGACTAATTCTTCATCTTCCATCGTAACGGATTCTGTTATCTCAATTGATACAAGGTAACGTGGAATATCGTATTTTCTTATGGCTTTTTCCACTTCAACAAAAGGTTTGCAAGAGAGGAAATCATTTCTTGAAAGATTGAAAGAGATTGGAACTACTTTATTTCCTAAATCGATTTCTTGACGTAATTTCTTACAAATCTCATCTATTACGTAAAGATCAAGCTTATAAATTAGGTTATTTTCTTCTAAAGCAGGAATGAAATCGGCTGGAGAGAGGAAACCGATATTTGGATCAATCCAACGAGATAACGCTTCCATAGCAACAAGAGAGAAATTTCTAGATGAAATAACTGGCTGATAATAAAGTTTAACCCATTCATTTTCTATTGCTTCATCGATATGTTCGATAACGTATTTCCTCTTCTCATTCTTTGCTTGGAGAGATTTATCATAGATTCGATAATTTGATCGAGGGTCTTTCTTAATGCTTTGGCAAGCTAATTGGGCATAATCAACTGCGATCGATGGTTCAATATCTCCTTCAGGAAAATATATGCCTGCTTTAGCGGTGAGATGTTTGAAAATCCTCTCGTTCTTTATCTCTTTAAGAACTTTTTCGACTTTTTCTATGGCGTTTTCTTTCGCATCTTTGCTTCCATCAAGAACGACAAAATGATCATCAGCAAATCGAGAAATATATGAATCCGGGTAACTTTCACGGAGGATTTCTGCAAATTTCTTTAATAAAGCATCACCAGAAGAAATACCATATTCGAGGTTGAAAAACTTAAATTGAAGGAAATCAAAATAAATTATTGAGCAATCCGTTTCACCTCTTGATTGATATTCTTTTGCCTTGTTTAAGAAATGAGACATGCTCAAAAGGCCAGTTAAGCGATCATAATTTAGTGATTCACTGAAAGTAATGTCGCGAACGAAAATCATCGCGTCTTTTGTATAGTCGTAAATGGAGGTCGTATTCATGACAACAACGGTTTCAAAACGCTTGATGTTCCCATCGATCATGAAGTTTGTAACTAAAGAAATGGAGCGTTTGTTTTTCCCTAAAGTTTTTCTTAAATTAGCGGATGAGAGAGTTTTTATGAATGCATCTTTGTTCTCTGGTGCGACAAATCTCTCGCACACCTTATAGATGAAATCATCGAAATGGTCTCCATCAGAAAAACAATCGCGGAAAACATTGTTTGCTTTGAAAACGGTCATCTTTCCTGAAAGAAGATTCACGTAATATTCTGCATGATTGTTATCGGAAATGGTTTCTCTGAATTTATCGTAACGTTTTAAAATTTCTGCCTTTTCTTGGTATTTATCTTTTCCTTCATCTATTTTCTCAAGCATCCCCATGATTTCAAAAGGCTTGTCATATGCATCGGTGCGATTGATCGCTATAGAGAGTTGAAAACGAACATTCTCATGTTTTTTAGAGACAAATTTTATTGATGCATTATCAAATTTATCATTTAAAGATGCAAAAGCGTTCTCGATTTGTTTGACGTAATCTGATGAAGCAATTTCATTAATGAAAGACGATGGCGCGTCACGATAGATAAATGTATCAATGGAGAATTTATCCATAGTCGTTTCAGGGATGATAATGAGCTGTAACTTAGGATAATACCAAAAAAGGCCAACAGACATGCTCTCAATGTTTTTTCTATAAGCAATACGCCCTTTGCTTTCTCTTTCTACAACTAAAGGTCTTAAAAGATTTCCTAATTGGGCAATAACTTCTTTTTCTTTCTCAGACCAAACTCTATTTTCATCTCCTTCTTTTGGCTGAAAAGAGATAAAACCGATGCAGAGTCCATTTTCAAGAAAGCCATAAGCAAGGTTTCCTTTTGCAGTCGCATGTTTTTTTGAAGAAATTTCATCATTGAAAACGTAAGTATTGTTGTCTTTGAAGAAATTATAGAAATTATGAATATCGGAATCTTGCATGACAATAAGGTTATAACCCATCGTCATGAAATGTGAGCCATGTGAGACATAAGGATAGGCGAAATGATTTTTAGCTCCGGTATTTTCACAAACATAAACGGCTGAAAGATTAAGCTCTTCTGCGATATGGTCAAGCAAAGAAACAACCTCATCCGGGGAAATCTTCGAAGAGTTCCTCATCAAAGTTGAAAAAGAATTCAATAAAGATGAAATTTTCGTGTCCATGTTGTTTCTAATGATATTTAGGAAGACATTTCCAATCCGCTTATAAGATTTGACAATGCATATAATTATATATGCAAGAATCCTCCAACTGTCAACAAATTGTAAAGATTTGTAATGAATGTTTTTTTCTTCATTTTCGGCATCAATTTTAATGATGTTTACTAAAAAATAGCCGATACGTGTATCAATATTTAAGAAAAAGAGCTAGCGTTATGCTAACTCTACTTTCCCGGTATATAAATCGTAATAGGCTCCTTTAAGAGCTAATAGTTCATCTTGGGTTCCTCTTTCGATGATCTTCCCTTTATCTAAGACCATGATTTCATCCGCGTCACGAATGGTTGATAACCTATGAGCGATAATCATCACCGTCCTATCTTTCTCTAATGCTTCTAAGCCTTTTTGAATAAGCATTTCTGAACGGGTATCAATATTGGAGGTTGCTTCGTCAAGAATCATTACCGGCGGACGGTTTAATGACGCTCTTGCTAAGCCAAGAAGTTGTCTTTGACCAGCTGATAGATTTCCTCCGTCATCATATAACATTGTTTCATATCCATTTGGCAAACGTTTGATGAAACTATCCGCTCTAGACATCTTAGCCGCTTCAACGACCTCTTCTTTTGAAGAATGGAGACGAACATATTTGATGTTATCCTGAATTGTTCCGGTGAATAGGTGAGTATCTTGGGTAACCATTGATATCGCTCTTCTAAGTGATACTAATTGGATATCCTCGATATTGATTCCATCATAATAGATAGCCCCGCTATCAAGAGGGTAGAATCTTGCTAAAAGAGAGATAATCGTTGTTTTTCCTGCTCCAGTTGATCCTACGAAAGCGGATTTCTTTCCTGGATGAGACTCAAAGCTGATTCCTCTAAGAATTTCTTTTCCTTTGACGTAGGAGAAATGTACATCTTCAAATCTGATTTCTCCTCTAAGAGGTCTTCTTTCGAATTCACCATTTTCAAGAGGGATTTTCCAGCAATAACGATCTTGAAAATTTTCTTCATCGCTTATCTTTTCTAAGCTTACTTTTCCATTGTCGATTTCATCTTCTTCATCAAGGAAATTGAAGATTCTTTCCGCTCCAGAGGATGCAACCATGAAGTTATTAAGGTGTTGGGTGAAGAAATTGAATGGCTGGCAAGCATTTCTTGTTAATACAAGATAAGATTGAAGTTTGCCGAAAGTCAATGGACCTGCCCAGCCAGTACATAAGGCAAGAACACCCAAAACCGATGAAATCGAGAAATTCAAATATGATAAAGAGACGAAGAAAGGAATATTGACTTGAGTGTGGAAGAAAGCTTTTTCTGATGACTTTCTCCAAGAATCATTGGCTTTAGAGAATTTCTCAAATGATTCTTCTTCATGAGAGAAGGCTTTAATTACCTTAACGCCAGATACATCTTCTTCTACGACGGAATTAACCGCGCTTAATGACGCTTGCTGCTTACGGAAATATTTCTTACTAGCTTTGGCGTTGAAATACATGAAAATAAACATGATCAAGATGAAGAAGACAACAATCAATGTCAAATAGACATTGATTATGAATAATACGGTAATTGTTGTCACGATCTTTATGGCAGAAAATAAGATATTCGTGAATGAATCATTTAATGCGTTAACGATGCTATCGACATCATTTGTGAAATAAGACATCAATTCACCATGGGTATGCTTATCAAAATAGCCAATAGGCAAGGTTTGGGTCTTTTTCATCAATTCGTTTCTTATGCGATAAAGAACCTTTTGGGTAACAACGACCATTATCTGGTTATAGATAAAGGTTACGATAACCGCGGTCGCACAAAGAATCATTATTGGGGTAAGGCTATTTATAAGAAGATTGATTCTTACGTCTACGTCTTCGTGGATGTTTTCGATTATTCCATCGGTTACTCCACCGGCTAAAAGAGAAACATATATCTCACAAAAGCCTGAGAATAAAGCCATCAATAAAGCTAAGGATACGAGTATCCAATCTTTTTTGAGATAAGAGAAAAGCCTTAATAAGGTTTTTGACAAATTAACTGGTTTATTTTTTCTTTCCATATTATTTGCCCTCCATCTGGATATGATAGATATCCTTATAAATATCATCGTCTCTTAATAATGTCTCATTGGTTCCGATGGAATTGATCTTTCCTTCATTTAGAACAATGATCTTATCCGCGTCACTAATGGAAGAAACCTTTTGAGAGATAATGATTTTGGTCATGTTTGGAAGCTTTTCCCTAAGATTTTCTTTCAATTCTCCTTCGGTGATTCTATCTAGTGCAGAGAATGAATCATCTAGAATAAGAATTTTTGGTTTTCTTACTAAGGCTCTAGCAATGCAAAGTCTTTGTCTTTGGCCGCCTGAAACATTACTTCCGCCTTGTCCAATATAGGTATTATAGCCATCAGGTAATTTGTTGATTATGAAATCATGGCAACAGGCAAGTTTGCATGCTTCTTCTAATTCTTCATCAGTCGCATCTTTCTTTCCCCAAAGAAGGTTTTCTTTGATTGTTCCACTAAACAATGTTGGATTTTGGAAACATATAGCAATGTTGTTTCTAACTTCTTCTAGGGGATAATCCTTGATATTTTTTCCATCTATCAATATCTCGCCTTCAGAAACATCGTAGAATCTTTCAATAAGATATATCAAAGTGGACTTACTTGAACCAGTTTGGCCTAAAATCCCCACGAATTCCCCGTCGTTTATTTGGAAGGTGTTGTCTTTGATAACATATTCTTCGCTTGTTTCTTTGTATTTGAATGAAACATGATTGAAAGTTATTTCTCCTTTAGAAATTCTTAATGGAGAATCTTTCTTATCGATTATTTCTGGTGAAGCAGAGAAAACTTCATGAACTCTCTTTTTGCTAGCTTCCGAACGGGTGAAAATCATAAAGACATTGCTAAGCATATTCAAAGAAGCCATCATTTGGTTAACATAACTAAGGAAGGTAGCAATATTAGCGATTGCTTCAGCGTCTTTTGCATTAATAATAGCCGTTTGGCCGCCAATAAAGAGAACGGCAAGAATACAAGAATAGGTCATCAATTGCATGAATCCCATATTCAAAGCAGTTAAACCAAGGGCACTTCTACCGACCTTTTTTGAATTTTCGTTAACATTCCTGAACTTCTCTTCTTCGTAATCCATCTTAGAATTTGCTCTTACGAGTTTTTCTGCGACAAGAGTTTCTTGAGTGGTTCTATTGATGTTATCTAGAGCGGTTTGAAGTTGATAAAACTTAGGTCTAGCAATAAAGACGATGGTAAATAAAGCTAATCCTAATAAAGGGACTGCAATTGCAAAGACGATGCTAAGTTCTTTTGACATCATTATGGCAAAGATGGTCGCAAAGATTAATTGGAGAGGGGCTCTAAGAATTGGCCTTAGAATTTGGCAGAATGAATCAGAGATTATCTGAACATCGTTAGTCATTCTTGTGATTAAGGAATTGATGCGGAAATCATCAAGATTCGAGAAAGTGAATTCTTGAATCTTCTTATATTGTTGTTTTCTTAATTCATAGCCAAGCCCACGTCCTGCTCTTGCTGTGCTTTTAGCGGTTATCATGCCTAAAAAGAAAGAAGCAACAGCAAACCCTAGCATGATTCCGCCAATCATCAAGGTAAAGGAAAGATTAAGCGTATATGTAGCAGTATCACCCGATAAATCGGTATCCATGCCATTTTGAAGGAGGATATTCATCAAAAACGGTAAGGAAATCTCTAAGCCACATTCGATAAGAATTGTGCTTACAGCTAATATTACGTCTTTTTTATAAGGCTTCAGATATGTGAAGTAGCTAAATTTGTCTTTCTTCTTTTTCATCGCTCTACCTCGACCGGGTTAATAGTATATAACCGCTTAATTATTAAAAGGAAGAAGAAAACGCTTTTAAGAAGCAAAAAGGCAGCAAGATCATGCTGCCACGTTTGTTAGATAGAAGATATAGTTTTTGAATATCTTTTTATTACATTGAAGAGTATAAGTTGAATTCCCACTATCATCGGTTGTTTGAGCATATTCCGCTACAACAGTTTTTGTTACTCTATCAATCACTTTGTAATGAGATAAATCCTTATCTTCATATGTTGCAATAACATTTCTAAGACATTCATCTAAGGTTTTATCTTTATTTACCGAAGTTGATGTGTCGCTTGCTGCTAAGGATTGTCCAATGAAATATTTTCTTTCGAATAACAATTGGGCATCTCCAACCTTGTAATTGCTATCAAGTTCGTGATTAATATAGCTTCCATGTTGATATTCACCAAGATTTTGATTGAATACGTAGCAGAATAAATTGCTATGGCGATACATATAGATATCGTATTGGCTATTCGTGTCATTGAATTTGATGATGATATCGTAAACGCCAATACATCCATTTTTGAATTTGAATAATTGGTATGTGACATTATCAGTTCCGGTAACATCGACTGCTTCAATATATTCATATCCTTGTGTGAATACTTCTTCAGGTTGAATATTGCTTGTATCAGATGGATCGCATATCAAATATTCATATTGTGTTGAATCTTTTGTGTTATTAAATTTATGTGACAAGATATAGGTGTTGTTGAATCCAACAATGAAATATGGTGATGAATCAGAAGTGAAATCAGCATTTCTGATGATATAGGTATATGGGCTTGAGGAAGAAAGATCATCTCCCTTAATGGAATATCCTCCATCAGTCGTGCTTTCACCTTCATATAATGCTGCGGTATTTCTAGAGAAGCCGTCAGCCATATCATATTTACTAGCAATATAGTTATTGATTTTGGTCTTATTCAAATCTGTTGAAGGGAAATCAGAAATGATTTTTGGTTCATCAATCTTTTCAAAAGCGATAACCGTTGGAGAACATTTATACGATCCCATCGAAGAAGAAACATCGCCTATTCTTATTAGATTCTTCCCTTTTGTCGAAGAGAATTTTCCTTCTATTGCTTGATCAACAATATATTTATAGAAATTGTCGTAATCCCAACCACTTCCATCTTCGCTATAGCCACTCCAAGAGCCAGTATTTTGTTGATAGGAATAGTTAGCAACGAATACATAGAATGTATACAAGCCTTCGCCATATTGATCAATTAAGGTCGTGCCTATATTCGAAATTGAATACATTGAACGCCACTCACCTTGCCAAACACCGATTGTTGGGTAATTACTTCCGCCAAGATTAAGTGCGCTAAAGGCTAATTGGTTGATATTAGATGAGCTTGTTATTTTGATGTTGTTATACTTGAACATCCTAATATATTGGCTTTCTAATACTGAAGTCGTGCCATCATATGTGAAATAGTCATTTCCTTCGTTATAAACATCAGTTGTGAAGAAAGGGTATTTGTATTGGCTATTACTTCCGTCTGTATAGGATATTTCAAGCTTTTGAGCTGCTCCTCCACCCGTTTCAATTGATGAAGCAGAGTATTTCATTCCGTTGCTAAAAAGAGGGAACAATCTAATCACGTTATTTTCATCCGCATATTTGGATAAATCAGAGAACATATCGAAATATCTTTCTGTTGGAACAGGTCTAAAGGCTTCGCCAACTGGATAAGATCCATCAGTTTTATTTGTAACCGTGCTATATGGATAGGAACGAGAACTGCTATCAGGATTTGCAACATAAGTCCATTCAACAAAAGAATAATTATGACTATCTTGATAGTTTCCCATTGAAGTGAAGACATTTGGTATGGCTTTTTCCATTATTGCAGTAGATAAGGTATCTTTAACTGTTACCTTGATTGGTAAATATCTTCCTGTATTTGTATCATCTAATAAATCTATGCTTGGAGAATTTCCTTTGATTAAACCGGCTGGAGCATTATCATCAGAACTATCTTTCACCGTATACCCATAGTAATAAGAATCATCCCAGCATCCAAGCCTATCTAAGGAATATTGGTTATGGGCGTTGTATTTCTCAACTCTATTTGAAGTGTCGCTAAAAATGGTAAATTCATCATTTGGGATGCCCCATGTGCGTTTATTCCCAGATGAATCAGCGGTGGTTATTTTTTGTGTTTCAGTATATGCCGTTCCATCACCATAGGCATTTTTTTCTTGATTTCCATCCGCTTCAAAATAGTTACAAGGGAATTCATCACCATTGTATTTTCTATATGCACCATCGTAGGTGACACCAGCGCTTGTATCGTATTTTCCTGTTTCGGAGCTTAATTTATATACTGTATTTCCGTTATCATCTAGAAGAATGTTGCCATTTTCGGTATATTGAACTTCTTTGTAACCGAATTGTTCTTCAGGTTTAACTGTTGTTTTTCCTTCAAGATATTCACTTTCTAAATGAAGATATCCGGCGCTAGGAAAGAAATAAATCGTATATTCGGTTGATTGCTTTGTATTTGTATAGTTTTCCTTGATATCATCAACAACGAAATTGTTATTTATCGTCGTTTCTTTGCTTCTTTGATTCTCGAAATAGAAATAAGACATGCCAAAAGATGTGACGCCCATTAAAGTGACGGCACCAAGAAATGCAAGTTTTCTTAATACTTTTGTCATATCTATCTCCTTTCTTTTTTCTAAATAACAACGAATTTAACGGTTATTGAAGCGTTAACTAAGGCAGAACAAACGCTTGTATAACCATTTTCATTTAATGGTTTTGCATTCATTCCTGTATATTGGATAGCCTTATTTAGCTTTAGGGTATATTCAAAATATCCGTTCGGGTATTCATCGCTTGTGGTCGTATATGTGATTAATTCCTTGCTAAAATCATATCCATCATTTCCTGCGGATGAATAAATGCTATTTAGACAAATATAGTCATCAATATCATCATTTCCATTAGAAAAAGAAATGAACAATCTGAATTTGTTTCCTTCGATTGAATCATTGGAATCTTCTAGTTTGTATCTAAGAGTTACCTCATCATCTTCAATTTTATATGTTCCGTTGTCTCTAAGAAATTCGATGCCATCAGAAAGGTCTTCATCTCCTTTATAACCACCAGAAAAAACGACGCTTGTGGGGGATTTTGCTATGGTGATGCTACCTTTTGTAACATCAGAAACAACATATACTGAAGCGTTGTTGCTCGTTTTAATATCGTTAACATCAAAAACCCAGCTAGCAAAGCCAACGCCAAGCACGGATAATGATGCTGCAACAGGAAGGCAAATACCTATGACTTTTCTAAAATTCATAGTTACTCCTCTTCCTTGTCGTATTTATTAGCAACATAGAGGAATCTTCTCTTGTATTCCCTATCAATGGAATTTTCTGATGCGTCGAAAGCACAAAGAAAGGCAAAGGCACTAGCAATTGCAACAATACCAGCACTGCTTTTGAAATATGTCGTAGCAACGCCTAACCCATAATTTTGGAAACCGGTATATCTTCCTAAGACTCTATCAATTGTTATAGCCATTTCGGATGAACTTGTAGCAGAGTTTGCATCTCCTCTAAAGGTAAAATAATAAGTATCGTTTCTAACGTTGATATTAACGACCCTATGAACGATTGTTTCGTTATTTGTATTCTTGAAAGCAAGGATATCATATAGATTTACATCCTTATCCTCGACTTTCTTGATGCCAATCATGCTAAATTGAGTGATTTGATCGGTGAGATTATTTTTCTTTATGTAATCGTTATTGGAATTAACACTTTCCATTGATCCGGTTTGAATAACCATATAGGTCGTATCACCGAAATAGAAAGTCTCGTTATTCAATTTATAAAAAGCAATAAAGCCTATAAATGTAAAAACGATTGCATAAAGAAAAACGGAGAAGACCTTTGTGATTCTTCCTCTTCTTTTAGATTTCTCTTCGTCTTTCTTTATAAGAGTAACTAGTTTGTATTTCTCTAACTCCTCAGCATCTTTACTTAAAACATATGTTTCAACATTGCCAAGGGTTGGGAGTTGTTTATAACCAGTTGCCGCTTCTTCTTTAAGCTTAGCGTTATAAGAAGAAATATCGCGGTTTTCTTTTAATTGCTTACGATATTTCTTCTTTAAAACGCCTAGTAGCTTATCATCTTCATGCCCATTGAATATATTCTTCTTTTTATAGATAGCGTATATTGTAAATAGGATTGAGAAAGTAATGGCTAAGCCAATAATGACAAACAAAGAGACATAAAAAGCTATTTCAATTAATTTATTTGATCCAGACATTCTAAGCCTCTAAAAGTACCAATTATTAAGCTGCTTCTCCAACAGTAAATGTATATTCCAAAGTTAAAAGATGATCTTTGGCACTATCTAAAGCTGATTTCATCGTATCATAGGCATCTTTAGTCGTTGGCTTTTTATCAGTCTTATATTGAAGCATTGTGTTAACGCCTTCATGATCATCGGTAGAAGGAGTATTGCAATCGAATTTGATTGTCTTTTCAAAATCTGCGCCTTCTGCAAGTTCCCAAGTGGTTGGGAAGGTAACGGTATATTCGTAAGTTACAACTTTATCGGTTATAGTCAAACCTTTATCGTTATCAGGAAGCGACCTTTGTCCAATATAATCAACGCCTGCAGGTTTAAACTTAATATAATTAGCTGCAGTATCGCTGAGTGTGAATGTTGATTTAAACGTGCCCGAAGTTATGCCAGCATTAGTCAATGTTGTCCAATTTTCCTTTGTGAGAGTATAAGTAGCTCCGATAAATTCAACAACCTCGCCTAAATTGCTATCCGAAATTGCACCAGTCGTAACGTTTCTGATGGATATTCCTTTTGTTAAATCTGCAGAGTTAGCATATCCGCCTTGATCGAAGACAACATAGAGGTTTTGACCTTTGTTTAAATCCGTAAGAGTGCCAATTCCAGAGTTGACTTCCGTAACGTAATGGTCGACATTGTGATTACTTTCCAAATCAGCTAGCTTAAAATACCAAGCAGAAAAACCACTGCCAACAACAGTGAGTCCCCCACCAAAGGCTAATAAGCCTAATAATACTTTTCTTTTCATAATTTTCTTCTCCCTGTCTTTTTTAGACTTTTTTATGAAATAGCTATGTCCGATTATAGAACTAGAGAACGAGATTGCAAGAGAAATTTGACATTTCATCAAAATATTGTGAATAAGATGCAAATATCACCCACAAAAGTCCCTTACTTGGTTTGTTTGAACAACTAATTATTATTCAAAAATAAGCCATTTTCATGGATGATATTTAACGTTTGTATTAGATCGAAATAATCATCGAATCCTTTCTAAAATTAAAAAGACCCCGAAGGGCCTAAATTAGATATTTAGAATCTTACCTATTTTGTATGGCATCTATTGGTTTCTTATTTGCAATACGTATTACTGGCAATAAGGCTGAGATGATGCTGCACCCGATTGAAATGCCTAATAAAGCTAAGACAACTAAGAAATTTGGATTCATCAAGGAGAATTGGAAGGCAGGATCTTTCATTATCTCTTTGTTAACTAAGAAGGAGATAACAAAGACAAGAACGGTTGAAAGAAGGAAATTCAAGAAGGCAATGATGAATGCTTCAGAATAGAATATCTTGAAGACATCCATGCGTTTTGCACCAACCGCACGAAGAATACCGATTTCTCTCTTCTTGTTATTAATCGAAACAGAAATGAAGTTATAGAAGAGTAACATTGAGAAGATAGCAAGAGCAATACCGATGTAGATAAAGACATGGGTGAGAACTAGAACAACCATTGACATCATCTCAACGTTTGTAATCGTCGCATTATTCAAATCAAGACACCATGAGCCATTAGGAATATCGTTTTCATAATTATTCGTGAAAACTGACTTATTATTCGAATAGAAATTAACGAATGAATCAATGTTGGCTCCTTTTAAAGAGATGAACGCAGCCTTGTTGTAGTTGTAATTATAGCTGCCAGCTGCTTTAAGGGTGTTAATTAAGTTTGTCGCATAACTCTTAGAAACTGCTAAGGTATTAGTCATTGTTTGAGGGTCAGATTCAAGTTCTAATCCAACAACATTGATAGAGACGGTTTCGTTAACGCCGGCTTTGGTCTCTAAATCACCTGAACGGACTAATGTAGGGAAGGAATTAACTTCATTAAGGATAGAAACCTCTTTCTTTCTAAATGATGTCATGAAAGAGATGTATTCTTCAGTATTTCTTCCAGTAGAGGTAGAGAAGATATAGTTTTCAACTGCTTCTTTTTTATCTTTTTCCTCGGTGATTTTCTCGTTATTGATATATTTAGTAAATAACGTTTCGTAGTTAGCATCAATATAAGAAGAAATATCCGCTTCAAATTCTTTTGTTATTTCATCATATTTAGTAACAAAGTTTGATCCTTCAGGAAGAATGTCTGGATAAGCTTTTGCTTCATAACCAAGAGTTGCTAAAGAGGTGAATGCTTCCTTATCGCCTAATTCAGTTTTGCTCTTATCGAAGAAAAATGTATTCGTTATATATGGAGAGTATTTGATTGCGGATTTGCTATTTCCAAAATCGGATACAACATATAGCTCTTCTTCGCTTTCAACATTAGGAAGGAATATTTGAGCGTGGATTGAATTATAGGCACTTAAGGCAAGAACGTTTCCATAATCATCGCTTTGGCTATTAACTGAAGTTGGATTCTTACGGTATTTAGCTAAAGATTCAGGGACTTTTGTATCAACTATTCCTTTGATAGTATAGGTTTTGGTCTTGCTTTGTCCTTGGAAGGTAACGTTCAATGTTTTTCCGATGATCTTATCTGCGGTTACCTCGTTTGCAGGAATAACGGTTTCTCCATCCTTGCTTCTATAGCCAAAATCTTCAAAGGTTTGATAAGCAAAATATGATATTGCGCATTCACCATCCTCTTTTGGAAGATCTCCAGAATAAAGAGTGAAACCAAAATCAGCTAAGAATGAATCTTTTATCTTTAAAGAAGATGACCAGGATGTAAGATGATAACTATCAATTCCATCTCCTCTTTCGAGTGATAAGCTAGAAATTGTTCTTGTTCCGTATGCTTTCGCACCAGTTGAATTGATTTCATCGATTCTTTCATCGCTAAAACCATATTGGGTTCCTTGCTCTTTTACGTTTGCATAGAAAAGATTGAGACTATTTTGCTTTATCGATGAGGTCAAGGCATCATGCGAAGAGAACATCGATAAGGTCAAAGACGCGCCAAATAAAGAGAATGAAACAGTTGAAAGAAGAACGGTCATAACAAGTCTGAATGGTTTGACCTTGATTGATCTAGCGCCCATTCTAAAGGCTTGCCAAAGAGAAAAACGACTCTTGATGGTTTTGAATTCTTCGTTATCTCCTTTGATATCATCTTCATTGGTTTTCGTGAAAGAGTTCCTTTTGCCATCTGCATCAATCTTTGCTGCTTGACAAACTGCTTTGTTGACGTTGCTATCAGCGACAATATAGATATCATCTTCTGCTTTATCTATTGCATCATTGATGTAGGAGAGATCCTTTTCTGTTAATTTATGATCTTTTGAGATACGGATAACGTTTTCACCTAAGATTGATAAGCCTTCTGTTGGAGTAACGTTTTTCGTAGGTTTCTTCTCTAAATCGGAAATGATGACTCCATCTTTGAGTTCGATGACGCGATCACCAAAATGTTCGGCAAATTCTCTATCGTGGGAAACAACAACGACGAGTTTGTCTTTAGAAAGGTTCTTCAATGTTTCAAATACTTGTTTGCCTGTATTGCTATCAAGGGCACCGGTAGGTTCATCGCCAAAGATGATTTTAGGTTCCTTAACTAAGGCTCTAGCAATTGCAACTCTTTGTTTTTGACCACCAGATAATTCATTTGGCTTTCTTTTTCCAAAGCCAACTAGATCAACTTCTTTAAGAATGTTATCGATTATCTCATCGGTGGCTTTCTTATGCTGCAATTCCAATGCTAAGGCGATGTTCTCTTTAACGGTGAAATCATTAAGAATGTTATATTCTTGGAAAATGAAGCCAAGATAGGTATTTCTATAGGAATCTAATTCACCTTTGGTAAATTCTTTGCTGGATTTCCCATCGATGATGATTTCTCCTTCATCAGGAACATCTAATCCTCCAATAACATTCAATAAAGTAGATTTGCCTGATCCAGATTTTCCTAAGATGAAAACAAGTCCTTTCTCAGGGAATTTAATCGAGACATCATTTAATGCATATACGGGGTCGCCATTTTTGACTCTATATACTTTTTTAAGATTACGTACTTCAAGCATATTGTTTCCTCCTTATTTATTGAACGCATTATATACTAGTTAAATTAAACTTCAATTTTTATTTATTGACTATGATACATCAATTTTAATTAAATAGGGTTTTGATATGGTTTTTAGTTATTTTTAGATTGAATCGCAAAGAAAAGCACCTCATTTTCTGTAATTCAATAGGCTTTTAACGTGGATATTTGAATTTTTAATGGATTAAATCAATAAATCAATCGCAAAAGGCAAAGGAAACATACGTTAAAAATAAAACTTGACATTAAAACGAGTGAATTTATAACTTTTCCATACATTTCGTCGTATTAGACGTTTTGTGATATTTATAAGGAGTATATTAACAATGAAAAAATGGAAAAACGCTCTTGTCTTGACCTTAGCTTCCTTAGCCCTAGGCGCATGTGGAGAAGTATCAAGTTCCGAAAGCAGCTCACCAGATTCATCTGTTTCCGAGGTTGTTTCTTCAGCTGATGATTCAGTATCGTCAAGCTCAGAAGAAACGATTTCTTCTTCAGATGAACCAATATCTTCATCTTCTGAAGCAACTTCAGATTGGACAGAAGAAGAAAAAGCCTTAATGGTTGAATATTGTGGAGGTGTCTTGCCTCACCCAGGAAGCAAGATGACTGGAAAGATCACTTTCGAAGAAATGGAAGACACATACGGTTCTAAATTCTTAGTAATCTATGATGAAGGCATTTCTTTCACCTTAGAAACCTATTACAAAGACTTAGCGGAGAATGGTTGGAATCTAATTAAAGGATATAACGGTTCTGCAACCCAAAGCGATAGCACTGGTATCAAATTCGTTGAATTAACAAATTCATCAGAAGATAAAACCAAGGGATTTGATATGGTCTATTATTTCTCTGAGGGCTCTTCTTCTAATGCTTCACGTAACATCATACAATGTTATAACGATCTTTGCGCCACAAAAACTAATGCAACAGAATGGGATGAAGATGAGAAGGAAGCAATGGCTAGCACAATTTGCACCGAACTTCCATTCATCCAATTAGGTTCATCAAATAGAGTCTATTCCTATTCTAGCAACGTTTTAGCAATGATCGATGTCTATACAGAAGATTTAACCGCTACCTATGTTGCAGCACTTATCGCTGATGGATGGAAAGAAAATAGAATCGAAAGTATTTCTGAAGGTTCTTACGTCTTAGATAAGACATTATCAGATGGAGCAACAGTTGAAGCCGTTCTCTATTACATGAATGGCAACTCTTTCTATTTCAGCTATACACCAAAAGTAGATACATTCACTTCCTGGCCAAAAGAGCAATTAGCCACATATGAAACTGCAGCAGGCGTAGAAATCCCTGAACTTGCTGCTGATGAAGGAGGTTCCTACTATGTCTTTAAAAAGAACGGAACTCTTTATATTCAAATTGAAACAACAGAAATTGATTCATATTCATATGGATTCGATTTAGGCGGTGTTGGATTCATCTCATCTGGCTGGTCTGATCCATACACGAACTGGCTTGAAACAGTTTCTATTGAAGTCGATGATATCTATGATGAAGATTACAATCAAATCGGCATTCAACTTGCTTTCAACTTAACTGAACCAACAAGCACTTTCACTGAAACTTGGCCATCCGAAAAAATCGACGACGTTATTAAAAATACGTTAGGTGTTTCTGATTATTCCTTCCCTGAATTAGAAGATATCTCTCTTTATACAGATGATAAGATCAAATATGAAGTCACAGATTCCGCTGCTGTTGAAGAATGGTACGAATATTATGTAGAAGACATAACAACATACCCAGATTGGTATGCAGATCTTCCTATCGAATATACCGATGAAGATATCAAAACCTTAGCAAGAAGCTTAGCAGAAGCTGAAGCGGGTATCACAATCACCGTTAAAGATAAAGATGAACTTGCAACAGGAGACGCCTATGATGAACTCTTACAAAATCTTGGCTATCATATGGGATATGCTTGGAGTGGAACCTTATATGAAGATAAGGATGGAAAAGTTCAAATAACTGTTGATCCAACATGGTATGAAAACTATTCCTATGGCGTTACTGTCATTTCAATTAAGAAAGGCTCAGGAGAAACCCATGAGCCAGCATTGGAATTTGCTTCTGAATCTTATGAAATTGGCATTGGCAAAACGCAAAAACTTCAAGTTAACAAAGATATGTTGCCATATGATGTAAGTTATTCATCAAGTAATCCAGATAAGATCAGTGTTAGCCAAAAAGGATTTGTCACCGTTTCTTCTGATGCAGTAGGTGGAGATAGCGCGACAATCACTGCTTCAGTAACCACTTCAACTGGTGAGGTCATAACCGCTACTTGTACAGTTACCGCTAAAGAGATTCTTGATTATGACAAAGAATCTGCAATCGCTGTCATTCAAAAAACTCTTCAAGATAATGGTTATGCCGATGTAGCCATTCAAAGAACTGAAGATGATGATCCATTTATCAAAATGACATTCGATCTCTCTGATGAAAGCAATACCGTCACATTAGATAGCCTTGTAGAATTTGCTGATAGCAACCTCATTCCTACTGGATTCGAAGGATTATATTCCATGGACGTTGATACCGGTGATGATGTTTGGGGAACAACTTATAGATATGAAAACGGTGTAGAAATTGGCAAAGGTAAAACCCTTGATTGCGAATTCTATTACGATGAGGATGAAGAGCCAAAAGTTGAGCTTGTCTTCTATGTCTATACCTTATATTCAGATCCAAACACCTTAGTATTTGAAGTATTCTCTTACGATTCCGATATCATCTAATATCACATCAATCTTAAGCCTATCATCTAAGAAGATATAGGCTTTTTCTATGCCTAAAAAACCAAATATCTATGGCAAAACCCCTATAAAACAAAAAGACCTATGAGTTTTTTCTCATAAGTCTTAATTGTTTTTAAAGAATAGGAATTATTCTTCGGTCTCTTCTTTTTTCTTATTAAGAACAAGGACTCTTACTAAGACCCAAGCAGTACCTGCGACAACGAATGTTCCTAAGACACCATCGATGATGTAGAACATGATTCTCCATCCGCTTGTCTTATAGGTGATGATTGTTCCAGGAGCAACATCTTGCATTGCATTGGAATTTGTAACCGTATAGAAGACATTGTGGAAGGCACTTCTTAAAGCAATTCTTGCTGTTGCAGAGCTTGTATCGGCAAAATCAGATTTATATGCTTTCCAAGTAAGTTGCATATCTGTTCCTGCTCTCATGCCTTGGTCTGGATTCATGTAGCTATAGAGATTGAAGTCAGAAAGCCCGAATCCTCTGAATCCCCATTCATCTCTAAGAACGTTAGTCATAAGTTCCTTGCTTCCACCAGCCCAAACCGTGCCGATTCTATTGAAGGAAGACATGACGGCCGTGCAAGCGTTAATGGTCTTTTTAGCGTGATTGCCTTCGGAATCATTGATGTAGTCGATTTCAGTCTTTGCTTCTTTAACAACGATTTCGAATGGTTTGAGATAGATTTCACGGATTGTTTGCTCGGTTGCCCAAGTGCAAAGAGCCGTTGTTCTCCACGTTTCTTGATCATTTAAGGCAAAGTGCTTGATATAAGCATACAAGCCTTTATCTGCTGCGCCAGAGACAACATTTGCAGCAATCTTACCAGCTAAGACGCCATCTTCGGAATAATATTCGAAATTACGTCCAGCAAATGGTGAACGGTGAGTATTCATAGCAGGGCCATACCAACCAGAGAAGGTGGTATACATAGCAAGCGCTTCTTCACCGATTGCATTTCCCATATCCTTGCCTAAATCTTTATTGAAGGTTGCAGCAAGAAGAGGTTCAGACATATAGGCAGTAACATCTTTATATGGGCTAAATAAAGAAGAGAATCCTTGAGGACCATCATGATCTTCTGTGGCAGGTTTTCCAACGCTATCCATCTTTGGCGTGTTATAAGCACCATTGATGAGATAATCGCCAGCCTTGGAATAATCTTCTTCAGTTAATTGATCAAGGATTTTTTCATATGCTTCATCATCATAGTCAAGGCCTCTAAGGTCGATTAACTTCAAGCCATTGTCTTGGCCCATTGTTGGCATCACATCTTTGTCGTTATTTTCAACTGTATATGGTTTTAAACCATCAGCAACTGTTTTTCCACCAGCAGTGATCTTATCTGCTTCAGCATCCTTTTCAGTTGGAGTGCTTGGGAAGCTTCCATCGAAATCGTTTCTTGACATCTCAAAGGCATATCCATCTGTTTTTGTGCTCTTGAACATCTCAGAGACATCATCAAATTGGTTGGTGACTTCTGCTTTATCAGAACTTCTTTGTTTGTATGTTTTTGTTTCGGCAACATCGAAGCTGACAGAAAGATCGTTTCCAGAAGAATCTTTAGAAACTGTATGGCTATTTTCTTTGATTTCAACAACGTATTTTCCTTTTTCAAGTTCATAGCCTTTGAAGTTATTGCCATTCTTATCGTTATAATCATAAGAAGCCATATCTTCTTTCTTGATGCTAACGGTAACTTCTTCTGAAGCACCGGCTGCAAGAAGGGAAGTCTTAGCAAAATCGCCTAAGACCGTTGATGATTTTTCAATTCCACCAGCTGTATATGGAGCAGTGTAGTAAGCTTGAACAACTTCTTTTCCTGCGACCTTACCAGTATTTGTGACTTTGACGGTGATTTTTACCTCATCACCATTTGTTTCACTTGATGTGATTTCCTTTGAGAAGGAAGTATAGCTAAGGCCATAGCCGAATGGATAAGCGACTTGTTGATTATAAACAGTTTCGTTTGAGCCATATCTTGTCTCATAATATCTATATCCGACATAGATGCCTTCTTCATATTCAACGAAGTGTGCGTCTTTTGAGTCGCCATTGCCTCCAAGAATCTCACCAACACCTGTGTATTGGTTAACGCCATTTGTTGCAAAGTTAGCGAACGTTGGATCAAGAGTGAAATCTCTTGAATATAAATCAGGTGTTTTTCCTGATGGGTTAACTTCACCAGAAAGGATTTTGCCTAATGAGTTGAATCCTGTCGCACCAGGTGATCCAGCCCAAATGATTCCGTCAATTCCATCATCATCTTTTAAGTCGCCAATTTCCATGGTTGTTGAATCATTAAGAACGATGACAACTTTTGAATATGATGCTTTTGCGAAGGAAATCATATCTTTTTCTTCTTTTGAAAGCTCAAGTTCATGTTGTCCGTCGACGTAATTAGCAACTTCTTTTTTAGCATTTTCTGCCTTGATGTCACCGGCAGTTAAAACTGTTTGGCTTGCATCTGTTTGAGTATCTGCTTTTAAATCTCTAGAAAGATCAAGTCCTTCGCCACCGCAACGGGAGATAAAGACAACAGCCACTTCATCTCTTACAGGGCTGAATGTATACGTTGATGGATCGATTTCGCCGATGAAGAATGTTGAGTTGGCATAGTTATCCATGGCGATATTTTGTCTTGCATAATTATCTTTTTGCGCATTGAAGAAATCATATGCATCTTGATCGATGGTGAATCCCGCTTTTTCTAACGCACTCTTTGGATTTGCGCAGGTGCTTGTATCAACGTTACCAGAACCAGATCCGCCATAGACTGGATCAACGCTTCCTCTTCCTAAAAGAGCAATCTTTGTTTTTGTAGAAATTGGGAGGGCGTTTTCCTTGTTCTTAAGAAGAACCATGCCTTCATCGCAGATTTTCTCAACGGTATTTTCACCGTTTTTTCTTGCTTCTGCTGAACCGGCATTATTCTCAGTTGCTTTTGTGTAGGTTGCATCGTAGTACTTAGAATTCCAGTTTTCGCTTCCTTTAGCTGGAGTCTTAACGACTTCTCCCTTTCCTAATGGGGCCCATACACCTCCGGCATATGTGTCTAAAATCTGAGCAAAGCTTGGTAAGACGCATTCAACAGCAATGACTGTCGCGCCAGCTAATGCCAAGAAAGGGACCCATATACCTAAAAATTTAGAATTTTTCATTCTTTTCTTTTTGGACATATTTTTTTCTCCTTTTTTGTCCCTCGCCTTTTAAACGAATAGACGAGTTGTAACTCGATATGAGAGTTGCTGGCATGAGTATATGGCAAAAAGAAAGCCCTTACATAGGCTCTTGTCGTGCTTTGACAAGTATTAGTCGTTATTTGAATTTTCTAAAATGAAAGTCATTGTGAGTCTAAAAATATCTTCTTCAGCACTCACTTTCATGACTCCACGATATTTCTTAACAATGTTTTTCATCGATCTTAAGCCATAACCATGATAGTCTTTATCTTCTTTAGATGTTTCTATTTTTCCATCTTTCATATTAAGACTATTTGGATCGAAGAAATTCTCTAATTCAACAGATAAAATGTTACCTTTTCTTTTGATGATGAGGGAAATATGTCTTTTTTCTTCAGCTAGTTTTACTGCCGCTTCAATGGCATTTGATATGGCGTTATTGAAAAGAACATAGATATCAACATCAGACATGAAAGAAAGAGATGATCCATCCGCAATGGTCGTGAATTTAATATGATTATTCTCGCATCTAAGGGTATTTCTTGTTAATGCAGTATCTAGCGCCTTATTCCCAGTTTTCACAAGAGAATCGTAGACATCGATATCATCATAAATATCTTTAAGGTCTTCTTTTGTCACATGTCCATTACTAGTTAAAAGGTTGACTCTATATTTAAGATCGTGGAATTTTATATTCAAAGAATCGATATTTTCCCTGGAAATCTCATATTGTTTCTTGCTTTGCTCAAGGATTTGTTTTTCAACTTGAAGTTCTTCTTGCAGTTTGTTTCTCTTTAAAAAGACAAAGAAGAAAATCATAACAAGCAAGCATGAAGAGAAATTCGATATCAAACCAATTAGAAAAACAACATTTGAATCTCCTGAGTAATAAGCAATTCTAATGACAGAGGAAATGACAATCGTGAAAATAACTACGACCGATCCGAAAAATACTAATTGGGTACTGTTGTAGGCAAACTTTAAATTTTCTTTTCTTTGTTCAAAATAGAAATAGCAGAAAACCGCATAAGTTATAACAAGAACAAGTCCATTAATCGTATACATCATCACGTTATTAAGAATGGCATCTTCTTCAATTGGAGTATAAAGCTGAATGGCGGTTGTAATCGATGAAGCGAGGATATTGTTGATATGATGCAAAAGATAGGCAGTAAATGCCACAAGCAAGGCATTAACAAAATTCATCTTGAAACAAATTAGCAAACCGGGAATCACGAAAAGTAAAAGGCAAAGATACATGAATGTCCAATAAAGGATGTTGAGTGCCCAGATATTTTCAAAAAAATATGCTGGGAAGAAATAGCCCAATACACAAAATAAAAGAATGCAAGGAATGCATTTAATTAGGAAATGCTCTCTTCTTTTGAATATCGGAAAAGAAATCAAAAGAGAGGCTAAACATGTCTCTAAAACCAATTGAAGATTTACTTTATTTATCTCGCCAAAGAACATTTTATCTCCTTGACCCCGATAAATAATTCCCTAACGCCTCGATGAATTCTTTTCTTCTAGTTCTTGGCATCTTCAGATTATTTCCGTTATTGAGTATTACAGAATCTTTTTCGATTCTTTCGACATATTCCAAATTAACAAGATAACAGCTATTGCATTGAGCAAAAGAAAGACCATCTAATAATTCCATGGCCGCTTTTAAGGATGAACGAACTTTGTATTCATCATCTTTCGTATGATAAAAAAGGTCGTGGTTTGATATTTCAACGTAATATACGTCTTTAGCCAATATCTTCTTAGAACCATTTTCGACAGGGATAAGAACATTTCTTTCTCTCATCCTTGAAGAGATGATTTTATAGGCTCTTTCCATTTTCATTCTAAATGGATCATATGAAAGAGGCTTAACAATGAAATCTAGTGCATCGACGGAATATCCATCAATGGCAAACTTTGCTAAATTAGTAACAAAGATAAGAACCACTTCATCATCTATTTCTCTTAGTTTCTTGCTGGTTTCCATTCCGTTGGCCTTATCTTTGCCAAATTCAATGTCCATGAAAACCAAACCAAAAGATCCTCGTTCATAAGATGAGAGGAATTCTTCTCCGTCTTTAAAAACACTAGTTTGAAAAGAAACATTCTTTTGGCCCAAAAAAGTCTCTAAATAATTCTTTAAGGTGTTTTGCCACTCTATTTCATCTTCAACAATTGCGATATTCATTAGAAAGCCAGCTTGATTAAATATATTTAAAGTATAAGCATTAGAAAACAAACGTTTCAAGATGGATTTAATGACAGCATAAGAGCAAACAACAATCTAGTAAATGAAAATAAGGGGTATTGCGGGTCAAAATGACATTTTAAATAAATAAAATGCCTTATGTTTTTATTACTAAATGTGAGATAAAAATTCAAAAATCCCCTCAGAAATCCCCTAAATAATGTAAGAATGAAGTAAGAGTGAAGTAATACTTCATTGTCACTTCACTGTCTACTTCATTGTCAGCGAAGTTACCTTGGAAAGACCAAATTATGGTTTGAAAAATAGGTTGTTGGGAATGTCTTTTCGTTTGCAAAAAGGAGTTTTGCATCAATAAGCGGCGAGAGAATTTCTTTGCGGAAATAGCTTGATGGCTTAATGCCTAGCATCTCGGCAATTTCTAATGCAGTTCTCTTCTTATTCCAACAATATGAAAGAATTTCGTTTTGCTTCGGGCTTTCTTTGCCTTCTAACGTATAGACTGCCGGCTTTTCATCGTTTTCAATTAAACCGCTTTTATGAGTGAGATCTGGCAACGTTAATGAGAAGAAAGATTCTGACGAATCTGCAAATGGAGCAAATTTCGGACCGTATTCTTTGTATTCTTGTTCAATTTTATCGAACCCGCTTCCCTTATGATCCATGAGTTTGCAAAGAGTAAATACGTTACAAATCAATTCATTTCTTCTTAATGGAGGAATTTCAGACAAATTGGTTTCCCTTCTTAACCACTTATTAGATATCAAAGACCCTGGAGAAATGATTTCAAGACGGTCTTTGAAAAGATTTAATTCGATTTGACTTCCTTGGATAAAGTAATTTCTATGCCCAATCGCATTTGCTATTCCTTCGTTAAGAGAACGTTCAGGAAAGGAAAATATATCTTTTCTACCTGTTGGAGTCTTTTCAAACCCATCAATAGAACGCCCTTTGACGAACTCCATTGCTTCTTCATATGTTTTCAAGAGATTTCCACGAATTGTTTTGCTAGCTAAAAAGACATTATCGCCCTTGCTAACGCCAGGAAAAGCCGAGCATTCAATTAACGTTCTAGGATCATTGCAATCATCTTTGAATAGCAAAGAGCCTCTTTTTAATTTGCCATCTAAGTTAAAGAAACCAATGTTAAATAAATCTTTCTCAGTTAATTCCTTATCATCATTAGCTTTCTTATAAAAGGAATATAGCGTCTTGAAATCTTCTTTGTTAAAAATCTCATCTGTTTCCATGATGTCGTATGCGGCATAATCGCTTGAGATAACCATCTCCCTAATTTCCTCGCCTGTAGCAGGGCTTGTTTCGCCAAAATGACGGACAAAGATGAAACTTGCTCCATTAAAATGCAATGAAACGGGAGGAAACTTGCTTTTTGCTACATGGATTCCGATAACATAACGAGTTGAAGACGTATTTGGGACATCTATTTTTTCAATGTTATAAGTTATAGGAGGTTCAATATGTTCAAGAACCAAGCGGCGAACCATTAAAACGATTTTATCTGTTTCTTCATGAGAAAGGGCTAAAACCTTATGAGTCTTATCTTCAACACCCACATACAAAACACCGCCAAAAGTATTAGCAAAAGCAGCTATTTCCTTCAGCCAGCCAAATTCAAGTCTTTTCTTATCACCATTAGATGGCCCTTCAGAGATGATTCCTTTAAATTCAATCTCATAATCTTCAAGATTTTGATTTGGCCTTAATTCTTCAAAATACATACATGTCCCTCCTACTTATTAATATATTTTAACCTAGAATGAAGTAAGAGTGAAGTTTTACTTCATTGTCGCTTCACTGTCTACTTCACTCTCGGTGAAGTTACTTCTTAGTCACGTTTTTTGCTTTTGATAAACAAACATAAAATTAAATAAACGAACAATTATGCAATAAATATGGAATACATAAAGTTTACTATCTGATTGTTAATGTACATATTTAGGAGAACGCATGAAAAAGAAAATATTACTAATTTACTTACCTGCTTTGTTTTATATTTCGTTAATGATTGTCTTTGCTTTCTATGATTTAAACATTTCCGTTGCTTTGCTAAATAAAAACAGCATCTTTGGAAAGACTTTTGAAACCATTGCAGAGATTCCTTTCAATCTTATTGCGATAAACTCTTTCTCTCTTCTTCTTTTAACAAGAAACAAAGATGTTAAGTGGAAAAATATCTTCACAATAATCATCTCTGTGATTGGCATGCTTGCATATTCTTTCTTATTGGTATTCTTTGTTTTGAATTATTTGCACGTTCATCACTCTTTGATATATGGGTTCTCTTTCTGCTTACCAATAGCAGTTTCTTCTTATTTCCTTATGAGGCCATTGGCAAAAAGATATTCCAATAAAATAAGATCAATTGCCATTATCGCTATCCTAACCATTCTTATTGAACTAGCTCTTTCATATTTGCTCAAATACATGTGGGGTCGTCCAAGAATGAGAGATCTTGAATATCCCTATGAAGGATTCAAAAGATGGTACGAAATCTCCTTCTTCTCCGGAAATGACTCTTTTCCTTCAGGACATTCCGCGAATGCTACAACGATAATTCTTCTAACTCTTTTGCCAGACGTATTTTTCGAAAACAAAAAGCTAAGCAAAATATTGATTAACGTATTTTGCTATGCATGGATTGTTACAGTCATGATATCAAGAGTGATACTAGGCGCACATTTCTCTAGCGATGTTCTTACTGGTGCGATGATAACTCTTACTATTTTTTACGTGCTAAAAAACACTTTGTATATGAAGTTAAACAAGGAAGAAACTACTCAATTAGTTTGATTTGTTTTCAACTAATATATTGAATATCTTTGCTGCGGTTGGATATCCCATAGCAAAAACTCTTTGAATCTTGGAAATGGATGGTTTTTCTTCTTTCTTATACCATTCAATGATTTCAGGATAAAGAGATAACTTATTGATGCTTTCAAGATATTTCTCTAATTTATTCTTTTCTTTTGGATGGGATGATGAGCCATTTCCAAATCGAACCAAATAGGAATAATCGAGGACTTCTGCTATATCTTTAAATCTGTTTATGAGATTCTTAGCTTCCACATCAATAAGGAAGATGACCATTTTTCCGTTTCTCTCATATTCTTTAGCAAGTTCTTTGATCTTTTCCAGTTCATCTTCATCAACTTTTTCATTTACGAAGTCCAAAATGCAATAATCCTTCTTGCCTTCATATACGTAATATTCTTCCATTTCCTCCTTCTTTTCGATTGGATCTTCAATGAAGGAAAAATCTCCACAGTTAAATGTTTCATAACCTAATTTTTTCCCATATAGGTATTCTCCTAACATAGAACGAGCGTGATTAATATCTTTATAAAGACAGTCAGAATCCCCAAGTAAGATAATGTTTCTTTTTTCCTTAAAAGCTTTATCAATTTCTTCGATGAAAAAAGATTTGTCACACATCAATGTAATGCCACTAACTAATACTGCTTCATTGCCTTTCTCTACCGCAAGATTATTTATTTGCCTACAATCATCAACGAAACATACGTCTAATAGGGTAGTCGTAGGAAATGCTTCTTCTTTTATCACTTTTAAATATCTTGGAAGTCTAATTGCTTCAATTTCGCTATCATCGAAAGAATGGCTAGCAAGGCTAGTTATCTTAAAATCTCCAACCATATCAGGTATATATAAATATTTTTCTTCACCAATAACCTTAACTAATGAACATTCTTTGCTTGCTTCATCAAATTCGTATTGCAACCTCATACTAATCTCCTCTTTTCTTCTTCACTTATAGTTAGAAACATATTCTTTTGGAAATAAAATAAATACGGTTCACCCCCATGAAAAATAGTAAGAATATCATATCACAAAGGGATGTATTTTTATCTCTTAAAAAGAAAAAAGGCCAGCAACATAATAGTCATTGGCCTAAAAGAAATATTAATCAAGGATTGTTTCGCTTACTTGGACTGATTCTCTTATTTTCTGGATATCAGAATATAAGAGGACGCCTTTCTTTTCTAGGGCAGCAGTAAGTTTAAATAAGAAATCCTTATTCTTAAGTAAGATTATTCTTGCCTTAATAAGATATCTTTCCGTTTCCGCTTGAACGATTGATTCAATTCTTTCATGCAATCCTTCGGAAAGGCTCTGGTCAAAAGCAGTAAGGCTCCCCATGCCTAAAGTCCCACTTTCTTGTATTCCGCAATCAATCAAACCAGAGGCGGCTCGTAAATCTATTTGGCAACCGGATGCGCATCTTCCGTTTCCAAATAATTCGGATGCAACCTTTCCACCTAATGCAATCAAAATATGTTCAGGCCTTCTTTTGAAATTTTCGCTTATCTTCGTATAGCCTTGCATTCCATCTTCTTCGGATGGTTTAACGGAAATAAAGTTTGCCCCGCCTTTTCTTAAAGTTTCTGCAATTACGGCATGCCCTGCTTCATGAAGGCTAACGGAATGCAGTTCTTCTTGAGAGCAATTCAAAACATCGTTTGACCTATTATAAGAATCTCTGCAGCAAACATTGATGAAATCATTGATATCGATCTTATCTTTTCTTTCATATGTCGCATATATCGCACATTCATTAAGCAAAGTCTCTAGATCCGCACAGCTTTTATAATCAATTAATCTAACTACATCTTCATAGTTAAGATTAGGATCAACATTTTTCCCTTCAAGGTAATATTTGATGATTTTAGCCGCATCGGAATTTGATGGACGCTTAACATGAATCTTTCGATCGAATCTTCCCTTTCTTTTTAATGATTCAGGAAGTTTTTGAATGTCATTAGCGGTCGCTAAAACCAAAACATCTTCATCTTTAACACTATCGATATTTGTTTGGATGGTCGCAAAAACTATATCATCGATATTCCATTCTTTGCTGTCGCTATATTTATCGAAATCATCAAGGAAAACAATGGATTTTTCTTCCTTTGCCGCTTCCTTAAAGGCATTATTGATGTCTTTTAGCAATTCTCCCGTGTTTTTATTGTTGCTAATAGAAAAAGTCTTAACTCCACATTCTTCGATCAAGGATTTAGCAAGCATGGTTTTCCCTAATCCTGGGTTACCGTAAAGCAAGACGCCTTTTGGAAATGATGCACCCATTCTTTCATACATTTCTTCATTTTTGAACATATCAATGATTTGATATAGTTCGTTTTTGATTGATTCGTAGCCGATGATTTTGTCAAATGTGTTCATTATGTTTTTTCCTTTCAAATAATTATGTTCTGTTTCTTTTTTATATAGAGAAAACAGAAGACTCTAAAAACTATCTATTATTTGGCTACATCCTCCTAATATGAGATCCAAGAGAGAATCCATCAATTTTATTTGTGCTTAAAAACGATGAATCATTTTCATCTTCAAAAAACCATTCTATTTAATAAATCGATGGGTTTTGCTAATGATTTTTGAATATTTAACAAAACCAATCTAGAAGAAAATTAACTTGGATTTACCTCCTTTTCTTTTTCTTCCTTAAGATAATCTCTTCTAAGTTTCATCAACAATATTCCAAGATTATTTTGTCCTATTCCTTTTTTATTAACTCCCCAGAATTTATCGCCCCAAGAATTACCTTCAACAAGATATTTGTTTCCTGTTTCTAGGAGTTTTTCTTTTAAGGATGGATTTTGATCAAACTTACATCTAAGTAATTCTCTCATTATTCCAACCTTAACTTGTTCCCAATCTTTTCTAAGATTTGCCTTTCTTCCAAGGTGTTTAGCTTTCCTTGGTTCAAGATTAGAAAATTCTAAGGATCTAGTTAAATCTTTCTGAGCTTGAAAAGCTGCTTCATTATTTTTATATGTGATTTCATTATACGTGATATCACATGGGTAGAAATTGGATAAGAAATAATATTCATTCCTAAAACTATCTATACGGCCAGAGAAAGAAGGAATTTCAAAATCTTCATTATCTTTCAGTTTTTCCATTTTCTTCTTAATCTTTTTTCTTTCTTCCTCATTTTCTTTAGAAAGAAATTCATCAAATTCTTTATTGATATTTTCATTAAGAAATCTAATGAAGCCACTCTTATATCCGACATATAAGTTAAAGGTTTTCCCGTTACTCATAAGAACTGTAACATCTTTTAAATCCTTAGATTCATTAACGTTTGTGATGGTGAGTTTTTCGCTGGTTTTTTTAAAAACAGTTTGATTTAATAATTGGTTTGATGTCATTATGTTAAAAATCTCCACTTAAATATCATATCCGTTGTCAATTGGAAAGTCAATATTTTTCATCGCAGGCCCCTTCCAAGTCCAGTATTTAGTAAGCATTTTTCTTTTTCCTAAATTGAAATTAAAAGGTCTTTAACATCCATGTTTCAATATTATTGAAAGTGAAAATATTCTTGTTATTATTACTTTGTTCTAGATATATCTAGTTCAATGAAAAATAAATTAATTGATAGTTATTAGAGGGGATTAACTAAATCTCTTCTTGTAACTATCAATTTTTATTTAAGAAAATCAAACTTAATGAAAATCAAAAATCAACCAAAATTCTATAAGAGAGCGACAATAAGCGTTATTTCTTTAGTTTGCGTTGCAGCAGGCATTGCTACAGCGACATTTTCATATGCTTGGTTCACAAATAGGAATGATGTTACAAAAGATATCAATGGATCTACTGCTGGAGCATATTTCGGCGGAGGAGATGGGAAAAGCGAGACAACACCATATATCATCTCAAAGCCAATTCACCTATATAACCTCGCATGGCTTTACTACATCGGTTTCTTCAAAGGACAGGAGCCGTATTTCAAGATAACTACTGATCTAAATATGAGTGGTTGGAATCTTCCTCCAATAGGGACATCAACTAATCCATTCAATGGTCATCTTGATGGAGACTCACATACTATATCAAGCCTTAATGTTACCAATGATTTCAGCAGCCTTTCTTCGAAGAAGCCTTCTTCTGTTACAGAAAGCGATTGGAATGGTAACAACGACAAATACGGACCTACCCCTAACATATTAGGTCTTTTTGGCTATATTTCTCAGGAAAGTTCAGACAAAGGCGTTCCAACA
>CAVIBR010000004.1:0-114811 GCA_963641445.1 Bacteroides uniformis | reverse complement strand
TGGTCGGAACGGAGGGATTTGAACCCTCGACCCCTTGGTCCCTAACCAAGTGCACTACCAAGCTGTGCTACGTCCCGAGCCATATAATTATAGCCTTTTAGGACGTTTTTGCACCTAGAAATTCATCTATTTAGGCCAGCTCCACATTTAGTTAAGAAGTCAGCTGCTTCCTTAACCCAAGAAGTCACTTCTTTTCTTGCTTCAATATCATCATCTTTCAATGAATATGTATTTACATCACCAGTCGAATAACCATGTTTTGCATTTGAAAAGAAAAGGGATTCAGCAGTGATTTTTAGATTTTTAATAGAATTATATAAGGCTTTCGCATTAGTATTTGGATCTACGACATCATCTTTTTCTCCAGCCCAGATAAATGTAGGTATGCTATATCCCTCTAATCTATTTAAAAGAGAGAAGTTTGACGCGACATGATGTCCACCCAATAAATTAGCAACCGATTGATTTTCCTCAGTGACTACAGGATAGGAATAAATTATCGCCTTAAGGGAAACTCCACATTTATCAAGAGGATAGAATAAGTCTCTTTCTTCTTTTGTTGCACTCGCAAGCAAACCGGCTAGATGTGCGCCAGCAGAAAATCCACATGCAACAATCTTGTTTGGATCTGAATTCATATCTTTCGCTTTCTTATAAAGATATGTTAAAGCCATCATGGCTTCGACTAATTGAGTTGGATAAGTATTTTTAGGAGTTAAAGAATATTCTAAGTAAAAACAATTATAGCCATAAGTAAGGAAAGAAAGACATGGCGCTACTGATTCTCTATGAGATATTTGAGTATAGGCTCCCCCAGGAAAGATAAGCATCATTGGATGGACACGTTTCTTATCAAATTCATCATTCTCTTCATCAAAGAATATGCCATGTAAAATTCCTTTTGCAGTTTTACTTGGCTTTGGCCATCCAAAATACTTATAAAGATCAATGTTTGTTACTTTCATAATAAATTGCTCCTATTTCTCACTTATTAATAGAATAAGCGACATTTTCTCCTCGTTACTAAGATATTTTTTGTTTTCTTTGATTTTAATGACTATTTGTTCATATGGAGAATCGTTTTTCTCTATTCCTAGCAGATAGTCGGATGTGGTATTTAAAGCGGCAGCAAGCTTTCCTACTATTTCAATATGAGGAGTTCTAACTCCACTAAGGTATTTTGAAAGAGCCGCTTCAGATATGCCTGTTTTAACAGAGAGTTGACGTGCTGAAAGATTGTTTTCTTTCATTTTAGTTTTTAAACGGTGATGAAGTTTTTCTTCCATGTGCTAATTTTATATTAAATAGCATAAAAATAAAATCTCCCTTGTTTTAGCAAGAGAGATTGCTTGAACAAATTAGTCGTTCCAATATTCAAGGCCAAGCACTGGGACGCTGACAAATCCATAAATCGTAATATCCGGTTTAGATGTATCCTTTGGCGTTAATGTATATTCCATTACATCACACGTAAGGCAAAGGCAGCACGAGCTTCCTTTGTCAGAATCAATTTTGCATCGCAATCCCGCCATTGATCGTTCTTCTCGCATGCAATATGTCGAGTAAATGTTTCTGCTTGAATATGTATCAGCATCCGAAATTTCATCCTCTAAATATGTAGTGTAATTATATTTCTCCGCAAAAAGTTTACTTTCTTCTTTCGTGAGTATATTTTTGCCTGCAAATATGAATGAATTTGGAAATGAATAGCCGCATACATTCTCTTGCCCGTAAGCCGAAAAAATCGTCGTACAGATAGTAAGGCCCACTCTTGCTACAACAACATTTTGCCTTTTGCCTGTTTCTATGATCGTATAATTGTCTAAACTAGCGGTTTTTGCTTTTTCTTCCTGACACGAAGCTAAACTTGTAGCAACCACACTGATTGTGACTAATGTCATTAATAATTGCGTCTTTTTCATTTTACTACCTCTCCATTCCGGTAAACGAGCGTTATCGTCGGTTTCATTGCAATATAAGTATAATAATCAGATCTGCTGTTACTGACTTCATAGTTTCCCCACCAGTAATTATCATATTGCCATCTCTGACACTTTACCTTATAAACGTAGGCTGCAGAGCATACTGCAAAAGTCTTCCCGTCGATATATTCTTGTTTTACCTTTACATTGACTGTAACTTTTTCCGTTTGCGTATATGTGTAGGTCGTAGTGCTTCCAATCGAAAGTTTAACAGTAGGGCCCGTTTCTACACCAGCCTCTAATCCATCAATTCCAACTTTCAGCGATATCGCCGCTGACCATTCAAAACCTAAACTAATAGATGTAGAAATAGAATGTTCTCTGATAGTTTCGGTTTCTCTTGTGAAAGAAAAATCTTCAAAAACATTACCATTGTACCAATCAGTAAGCAAATAAATAGAAGTGAGTCCTAAATATTCATACGAATCAATAGATGACATTTGATGTCTTCCAATGACTCCTTCACGCCAAGAACTAACCTCAAATTCACCTGTTGGAATTGTCAAAGATGAATAATAAGAATCGTCAGAAGATCCGGTTCCAGTTCCATCTCCACCCAAAATCGTATCGGTTTGGCCTAACGATGCAGTAGATGCCGCATATGGGTCATCACCAATAGCGTTACTACCATTCACAATCGTAAATGACAAAAACGCTGTCATTATAATGCTTAACATAAATCCTCCATAGACACATAAGTCTATAATAATTAATAATTGTTCCACATTTTTAGTAAGGGAGTAGAACAAGCTTAGGCATTCTACTATTAGCAGAAACGATTCAATGGTGATAATCTAATTGAAAGAATTTTGGTTTTTAATAGATGTCTTTATCATGCCCTTTGCTATTAATAACGAGTTCATATTAGTTCTAATCAAAGCAATGTCAAGCGTTATTTTTCTCATTTTTACCTAAATTTCTTCAAAAAATCTTTACAATTGTATCAAAAATATAGATACAATCGATACTTGATAATCAATTGTAAAATTTCAAAGTCATTTTATAATATTTCTATGAAAAAAGCTCCTTACCAAATAATATATGAAGATAAAGAAATAATCGTTGTTTATAAAGAAAGAAATGTTTTTAGCATTCGTACAAACGATAAGAGAACATACGCTTATAATCTATATCATTATTTGTATGAATATCTCAAAAAGAAAGGCGAAAGGCCCTTTATAGTTCATCGTTTAGATTATGAAACTTCTGGGATCATGATATTTGCTAAATCTTCTTCTTTGAAAGAGGAACTTCAATCTTATTTCGAAAACAGGAATGTCGTTAGACTATACGAAGCAGTAATAGAAGAAAGGATTCAACCAAACCTTCATTATGACGTCAATCAATACTTAGGAAGTAACGATAAAGGCGGAAAAGTTTTTCTCTCGAACAAGGAAAATGGCAAGGAAGCAGTCACTCATCTAACAAGTAAAAACCAGATTCAAATAGGAACTGTCTTAGATGTATCAATTGAAACAGGAAGACGTGCCCAAATAAGGATGGCAATTTCATCATTGGGTTATCATCTTTTAGGGGATAATAAGTATTCTTGCACTCCCGCAAAAAGAATGTATCTAAACGCATACAAATTAGCGTTCCCCTCCTCTTCTTCTATTAAGCAAAAAGAATTCTATGTTAAACCATTATGGTTAATTGAAGAGGCTAAAGAAAAGGATCCCATCGATTGATAGGATCCTCTTTTTAAATATCGTTATTATTTACCAAATTTCTTGATTGCAGCCCAACGATCTTTAGCATATTTCTCACACTTAGTAAGAAGTTCTTCAGAATGTTCTGGGTTGATGATAGGTAATTGAGCGAATCTTGTTTCAAGCATCAAGAAGTCTCTGAACTTGCTCCAGTCAGGTTCTTCTTTAGAATCGATTGTTAAGCCAGATTTTCCTTCTGCAACAAGTCTTGGATCATATCTGAAGCAATTGAAGTAGCCGCATTCGACCGCTTTCTTTTCTTCAGAGATGGAGTTCACAAGCCCGCCTTTGATATGTTGCTCCAAACATGGGCAATAGCAGATAACAAGGGATGGACCATTATAGGATTCAGCTTCTTTGAGAGCTTGGATTGCCTTCATTGGATTGGCGCCTAAGGCGATTTGTGCAACATAGACGTGTCCATAAGACATAGCCATTAAGGCAAGGTTCTTCTTAGCTTCTTTCTTACCAGAAGCAGTGAACTTGTTAATGGAACCCGTTTGAGAAGATTTAGAAGCTTGTCCACCAGTGTTGGAATAGACTTCAGTATCAAGGACAAGGACATTGACATCTGCTTCATTAGCAAGGACGTGGTCTAATCCGCCGTAGCCGATATCATAAGACCAGCCATCACCACCGATGATCCAGACTGATTTCTCAACTAAATCACGATAGTAATTCTTAAGTTCTTTGACTTCTTCATCTTTAGAAGCATCAACTTCTTTAATGAGGGTAGGAACAATAACGCGTTCTGCTTCTCTATCTTTCTTAGAAAGTGCTTCAAGATATTTCTTTGCGGCATCTTTTAAGCTATCTTCAGTATTTTCTGAAGCGATAGCGTTAGAAACAATACGGTTGATGACAGACATCTTATAGTCATTAGCAATTCTCATGCCAAAACCATATTCTGCATTATCTTCGAATAAGGAGTTAGCCCAGGCAACACCTTCGCCATTCTTATCTTTGGCAAATGGGGTAAGAGGAGTTGATCCGCAATAGATGGAAGAACATCCTGTAGCATTAGCAATTAATAAGTCGTGGCCGAATAATTGGGAGAGCAAACGATAATATGGAGCTTCACCACATCCAGCGCATGCGCCAGAAACTTCCATATATGGACGGAGGAATCCAACGCCTTTAACGGTTGTAAGTGGGAAGATGTCAGTCTTGTTAGAGACATTGTAGTAGCAATAATCTGCTGCAACTTGTTCACCGAATTCTGCTTTTGCATCTTTCATAAGGAGAGCATAGTGGTCATTGCCAAGTTTCTTGGCGGTTTGGTTGGCCATACATTCAGAAACGCAAAGTCCGCAGCCGACGCAGTTTTCAGTTGCAACGCTGATACGATATTTAAGGTTGGCGGCTTTTGGTGAACCAGTGACTGGTTTAACTGAATCTTTGACGATTGAAGGAGCTTTTGCAAGTTCTTCTTCATTTAAGAGATATGGACGAATTGTTGCATGTGGGCAAACAAAGGCACATTGGTTACATTCAATACAATATGTTGGATTCCAAACTGGAACACGATCAGCGATGGCTCTCTTTTGACGGAAGACAATATTCTCTTCCATTGTGCCATCGGCAAGTTCGTATTTAAGGAATTCGCTTGTTGGAAGTTCATCTCCATCAAGGCGATCGATTGTGCCAACATATTCGTCATAATATGTATCGCCAGTATCTTCTAAGACTTTGTTTGTTGGAAGTTCAATCCATTTTGAATCAATCTTAACTTCACGAAGACCAGCTGGGCCTGCATCAATGGCATCGTAGTTATTTTGAACGATGTCCATACCTTTTCTTTCATATGTCTTCTTAACGAACTTCTTCATCCATTCCTCAGCTTGTTCATAAGGCATGATTTGTGGATTGAGTTTGAAGAAAGCGGCTTGGAGAGTCGTATTTGTATGACGTCCCATATGGCATTCTTCAGCAAGTTTGTTAGCATCGATTGCATAGAACTTAACGTGTTTCTCAGCTAAGAGATGTTTCATGCGGTTTGGCATGGCTTTTGCAAGTTCTTCATCACTCATATTGGTGTTGAGTAAGAACGTTCCACCGTCTTTGAGATTTGCAATGATGTCATATTTCAAAATATATGTATCAAGGGAGCAAGAGATGAAGTCTGCGTTCTTGACATAATATTCGGAACGGATTGGTTTCTTGCCGAAACGTAAATGTGAACGTGTTGTTCCGCCAGATTTGCGGGAGTCATATTGGAAATAAGCTTGAGCATACTGTCCTGTGGCATCACCAATGATCTTGATTGAAGATTTGTTGGCGGAAACTGTTCCATCACTTCCTAAGCCATAGAATAAGCAGGAAGTATAGTAGGCAGGAATCTTGAATGAATGATCGACTGGGATGGAAAGATTTGTGACGTCATCAGTGATTCCAACTGTAAATCCAGTCCAGTTCTTTTCAGCATTAAGGAAATCAAAGACGGATTTAACATCTTTTGGTTGAGTATCTTTGCTAGAAAGGCCATAACGTCCACCAATGATGGTGTCGAAATGACGATTAAGTTTGAACATCGCTGAAACGACATCAAGATAGAGCGGTTCTCCTTCAGAACCATTTTCTTTTGTTCTATCAAGGACAGCAATCTTCTTAACTGAAGCAGGAATTGCCTTAGAAAGGAGTTCAGCGGAGAATGGGCGATAAAGGTGAACTTTAACAACACCAACATGTTCTCCTGCAGCATTCAAAGCATCAACAACTTCACTTGCGGTTTCAGTAACTGAACCCATAGCGATGATCACGCGATCAGCATTTGGATCACCATAATAAACGAATGGGGCATATTCTCTGCCAGTTAAGCGTGTTGCTTCAGCAAAATACTTTTCAACAACAGGAAGAATGTTATTCCAATGGGAGTTTTGAGCTTCACGTGCTTGGAAGTAAATATCATCATTTTCTGCTCCGCCACGAGTTACTGGGTGAGTGTGTGGGTTTAAAGCACGAGCACGGAAAGCCTCGACCTTATCCATAGGAAGGAGCTTTTTCCATTCTTCTTTATCAACGAATTCAACGTTTTGAACTTCGTGGGAAGTACGGAAACCATCAAAGAAATGCATAACAGGTGTTGATGCGTCAATTGCAGTTAAATGAGCAATTGGAGCTAAGTCAGCAATTTCTTGGACAGAGCCAGAGCAAATCATCGTAACGCCAGTTTGACGGCAAGCATAAATATCAGCTTGATCGCCAAAGATGGAAAGGGCACGTGTTGCTAAAGAACGAGCGGAAACGTGTAAGACAGCTGGTAAGAGTTCACCACACCACTTATAGAGGTTTGGAATCATAAGAAGCAAGCCTTGGGAAGCGGTATAGGTTGTTGCTAATGCGCCACCTTGTAAAGCACCATGGACAGCGCCAGAAGCACCAGCTTCAGATTGCATCTCAACAACTTTGACTGGTTGGCCAAAGAAGTTCTTTTCTCCCTTCGAAGCCATGACATCGACATTTTCTGCCATTGGCGAAGATGGGGTGATAGGGTAAATAGCTGCTACTTCGGTGAAATAGTAGCTTTCAATTGAGGCAGCTGTGTTGCCATCAACCGATTTAAAAGTTTTTTTAATTTCAGACATTTAGAAAAATATCTCCTTAAACACACCTAAAGTATAAGACTTTAAAAAGTCTTTCTCAAAAGAAAGATTTTGCAAGGAACGAATGTAAAATTGACGTTAGTTTCAACTAACATTTAAAAGTATGTTTTTATTCAATCAAAAAAAGAATATTGCTAAAAAAAATATAGATTTTATCTTTATTTTTGATGATAAAATAAATAAAATACAAACAATATCGAAATAAAAAATACTTGAAGAGTTAGTATATATAGACTTTTGAAATTAATTTTTGCACTTAGTAAATCTATAAAGTGCAATATTTGCACCTTGCTAAATTAAAAAGTGCAGTTTTTGCACTTCATAATTATTTTAGGGGAAAAATCAATTATTTCTTTTTCTTTTTACGTGCTGCAGTTTCTTTTTTAACTAGAAGCTCTAAAACGCGTAAATCATGATCGTTCAATTCTGCTGAAGGAGATATTAATCCACCAGGTCCAGCCATTTTATGGTATACGAAATCACCAATTGATTTATATTCAAGAAGTTCTTTCTTCCTAACCGCTTGTCTTTTAGGTTTAGCTTCTCTATTTATTTTGTTTTGCTCGTCTATTGAAGAAAGATATTCATTTATCAAAGGTAGGATATCCATCATATTTAACGATGTATCCATTTTGACCATTGGATCGAAATAAAGCAATTCATCCGAAACTATATCAGGATATAATCCAACATATCGTGAAAGCATATCCAAAGTAACATACTTCTTCTGCTTCTTTTCTAAAACTGCTTTTATTCTCCGTAGTCTAGAGATTGAGGGTTTGTTTTCCATTTACGATTTAGTTATATCAAGAAAAGGGAATTTTGTCATCATGTAGGAAGACGATAAATCATTTATATAGAGGGATGATTTGAAATTTATAACTTGTTTGTATAATTTATACATTTATGTTTTAATGTAGGCATGGGGTTCGTATGGTCAAAGTTGAATGTACATATAATATAAAGAGGGATTTAGAATTCGTTTTAGAAGCAGAACATATCGATTTATTAGAGTTATCAGAAAGAGCGAAAATATCTCGTGTGACAATAAACGCGATAATAAGCAGCAAAAATCAAATAAGCGATGAAGTTTATGAGAAACTATATTCTTATATTTATAAATCGAATTATAGACTGAATAAAACGAAGGAAGAAATCTTTAAAGAGAATGGACAAGTTCTATTTCACGGGTCAAAAGAAGGATTAAAAACGATTTCTATAGATAAATCACGAGAGAATTGTGATTTTGGAAAAGGCTTCTATTTAGGTGAATCTTATATTCAGACTCTTTCTTTTGTAAGCGAAAAAGAGAATTCTAGCGTTTATTCTTTCTTTTATGATTTGAACGATTTGAAAGTAAAACGTTTTAATTGCGAATTGGATTGGATGTTAGCAATTTGCTTTTATAGAGGCTCGATTAAAGCTTACCAAAATAATCAAAGAATAAAAAAGATCATCAAAGAAATCGATGAAAGTGATGTAATAATTGCGCCTATAGCGGATAACAAAATGTTCTATATAATGAGTCAATTTGCTGAAGGAGAAATCAATGCAAATATAGCTTTGCATTCATTGTCTGCATCATCGTTAGGCCTTCAGCATGTTTTTAGGACCGATAAAGCACTCAACCATCTTCATGTAATTGAAAAACATTACATATCAGCCTTAGAAAGAGAAGACATCAGGAAACATTTAAATGATAGGGCTTTTGAAGTAAACACAAAGTTAAAACTTGCAAAAAGAGAATACAAAGATGGACCATATATCGAGGAGTTATTTAAATGAGAAAATTCAATGAAGACGGACTTTTGTTAGCAGAGTATCAAGCTAAATTGTTTGAGAAATCATATGATTTAAATTGCTCTTCTCCTATATTTTTAAGAAGATTCATTCATTCCGATTTATCAAAAGCATTAGATGAGAATTGTTCTTCGCTTGTTTCTTTGGACGTTAACGAAGGAATTGATAACATAATTTCGCAATTTAGCGATTCAAACTACGGGAAAATCAAATATTCAAAAGAGTCTCTTTTTTGGATGGGTTACTTATATAGATATATATCTTATACGCGAGAGGAATCAACATCATTCATTGTAAGCTTGTTTGACCATAAACTAATGAATAATGTCTATTATTCTTTTCATACGCAAGATCCTGAGTGGTGTATCCAGAGTCTATTAGAAATTAAAAAACTAGATAAAGATATCTTTGATAAGAATAAAAGGTTGAAAAAAGTAATAAAGAAAGATGAATCGTATCAAAATATCTTAAAAATGATAAGAGAATACGATTGCTGAAAAAACCCTTAGAAAGAAAAAACTCCCGTTTTTGGGAGTTAATTTTTTCTTTGGTGATCCCTGAGGGACTTGAACCCGCGACCCGCTGATTAAGAGTCAGCTGCTCTACCAACTGAGCTAAGGGACCAGCGCATGAAGTATCTTACTACAAGCAAGTAAATCATGCAAGAAATAAAATCAGCCTTTATTTCTTTGTTAAAGGGATGTCTTCATCAAGATTGACGTCATCAGTTCCAAGACCACTAGATGTGAACGTGTAATTGCTTAAGTTGTTTTTTGCATTAAGCGTTTTAGCTGCTAACGCTTTATCATCAAGGCAAGAGAATTGATATTCTGTGACGTAATAAAGTTCATCGCCACCAACAACATCGGTAATGCGTTGAGAATAGAAAGCAATTCCCCACTTATCATCAGTCTTATCAAGAGTGATATAGTGTTCTTCCTTACGGATAGTGCTATCTATTTGATGTGTGTATTTTAAGGTATAGCCTAATGTTGTATTTGCATCAGCTAAAGTTAAAGAGATATTAGAATAGGAAACGCCGTCTATTTCAGCAGAATTGCCTTTACCAAGGAAGGTTTTCATTCTTTCATATTGATTTAAAACATCTTGATAATCAGAATCTATGAAGGCATGAGCTTGAGCACGATATGTTTCTAGAATAGACGCGTCTTCAGAAACGATTCCGATTTTATCGTTGCTAAGTAAGAAATAGGTATCAACCGTATATTTGATGGTGAAACCGGTATATTTTGAACTTTCTTCATAGACAAAATCTTCGTTGGAATATATTTCCGCATTATGATTTGTGCTAGATAAAGATGTATCTGTTCCTTTATCTGATTTAGAGAAGACACGATTGGCCTTAACGACATTAAAGTCAGAATCAGAATCTGTGCTGATAGTTACAAAATCATCGAGGGAAGAGATTTCTTTTCCAAACGAGTTAATTCCACAAGAAGATAGAAGCATTAATGATGCTAAACCAAGTAATAAATTCTTTTTCATAATTATCTTCCTCTTTCTCCGCCTTTATTTTCTAATCCACTGCCAATAGCGAATAGAATAGCGGCAATAATAAAGACGCTTGCTGCGACTATAGCTCCCCAAGCACAATGGCAATATAGCGAATCGTATACCCAATATTTTGATAAGGCCGTTGTCGCAACCGCGTAGTTATTTCCGATGTTATTAGCAACCATGAACCAAATAGGCGAACCAATTGCGGCAAAAGCGCCAATTGCAAAGCCAAGAACGGTTAATTTTGAGAATTTTTCAAGCTTTCTTGTAAATGTTACAAATACGGCAAGAACCATGAAACCAAACATGCAAAGTAACAAAACGAATAATATCCAGTTAAATTGGGCTTCAACTGATGAAAGAACGTGAACACCTTTAAGGATATTGCTCTTAAAATACATTGCAAAGTATCCCCCACCGAATAAAGCGTTAGGTCCATAAATCGTTTCAGTAGGGAAGAGGAGTGCTCTTGCATTATCAAATTCTGATGATGAAGAATAATATTTGTATTGAATGGTAACAGTTGGAAGAACAACCGTTAAGATAACACCAAGCAAACAAACAGCAATAGCAATAAGACGGAGAATAACACCTGGTCTTTTTAACGTTTCCTTATTGAAAGTAAAGAAACGGCTTGTTTTTTCTTCTTGAGAAATTAAGCCTGTATTTGTAGACATATTATTTTCCCTCCTTTTTTGCTTTATGTGTTTTCTTGTAATTGATTACCCACGTCAAATGTTTGAAAGATGCAACGATTTTCTCAAACCAAACAACAATCAATGGCTTTACTGCTTTCGTTTCAAGATTTCCGGTCTCACGAATTTGATCGATATCGGATAAAACTTGTCTTTTCATACGGTAAATGACAAGAGAAATAATGAGTCCTGCGAGGAAAGCTGCGCCACCAATGGCTAAGCAAACCATTGAAACCCAGAATTCAGAACATGAAGTATTAATAACATAGATTCTTTCTGAGGTTTCCTTATCGACTGAAGAAGAGAAGGAAAGATAGTAAAAGAAGAAAGCGATGATTAAAAGAATCCCGCCAATAACTAAAGAAGACAAAGAGTGACTGATATAGTGTCTTAAAGTATTGGTTTTCTTGTGTAATTTTTGAATGAATGGTCTAATTTCATCTTCGCCATTAAGAGTTGTTACCATTTCTTTTCCGCAATGTGAGCATGAACCGGTTGAATTCTTATTCTTTTTCAAACATTCTTTGCAATAAGTTTTCATCATCTTCTCCTTCTTTAATAATTATAATTTGGGTCTTTTTCGCCATGTACTTTCAATCCTTCTTTAGCGGCTTTGTTATTCGCATCAACAAGGAATTGGTAATAGGATATCCCTTTATATAGCATCTTTCCTGATGTATCTCCGGAGAATGCTACAGTTGAATAGCCATTGAGTACAATGTCGTAATTCACCATGTAGAATGAATCATCTCCGTTTGTTTCATTTGATGCCCAAACATATAAGAGTAAACGACCATAGGTCTCTGTTATTGATACATTTGGCAACGATTGAAGACGAATTCTTTTCGCTTTCGTCAACAAACTGCCAGTGTAATCTTTAGCGGCGTCTCCCCAAGGATCTGCAGGCGATGCTCCTCCATGATCTATTTCAGGTGTATCGATATTTTGGTAACGGACACTTGTTCCATTTCTAAAACCAGCCGAATTAACTTCGCTAGGATAATTGAATTTAGTCGTGTCTCCATCTACTAAAGAATAGATGGTAACATCGATAAATCCCCCTCCGCCAAGAGTTGTCGATCCTTCTTTGAAGAAAGGATATTCAGTAAATGGGCTAGCGATTCTTGGACCTTTAAGGATTTCTTCTTCTGAAAGAGGGCATTCAAGAACGCCAAGGCGGGAATGGTCATCATTTGCATAGCCAATCCAATCATATGGCTCATAATTTTCTTTTCCGACCATGTATTCATTTTTTCTAACTAAATCTACATTGTCGCACCAAGTGACTGAATAACCTAATGTGCCTAACGTATCATAGATATATGTTCCATCGGTGATAACCATCGGATAAACACCAATATTAGGGAATTTATCATCTAACTGATTAGCAAGCTTCTTGATTTCTTCATTTGCTGAAGAATATGCGATTACATATGTTTTCTTTGCCTCTAAGATTCCGCTTAGTTTAATTTCATATGTATTATCAAATGAGCCAGATTTATAGATGATTATCGAATATTTGTTTAAATCTACAGAATCATTTCCAATATTTCCAATTTCTACAGCTCTATCAGATGAGAGAGTTCCTCTGAAGAATTCGGTGAAAATCAAGGAAGATCCCTCTTTGAATGTTAATTCTTTTGTGCTTGAAGCTTCGCTTGATTCATGAATAATTGAGGATATATCAATAGATGAGTCTTCTTTTGCTGATGAGTTATTGCTATTTGTTTCATCACCACACGAAAAAAGAATTGGTGATATAAGCAAAGGTAGCAATACAATTCTCTTCTTCATTATTCAGCCTCAATATAGGAAGTTAATTCGTTTATTTTAACAGTGCCGAATTGCGTGCAGACAATAGAGGTTTCAAATTCTGAATAACCACCATCTTTTTGGGTGTAGAAAGTAACGTTTACGACAGGTGAAATAGGTCCGAAATAAATCTTGGCATAATTAAGTTCCATGCCTGAGCTAGAAAGAATCTCATAAACGCCTAATGATTTAGCAAAAGAAACAAGCAAATTCTTAGATTCATCATCTTTGAATATTTTGTTCAATGTGAAGTTTCCGTTTAAGAGAGATTTTGCTGCATCGTCTAACTTATTTTCGACAGTTTTATCCGTTGCTTCAGCTTCAGTTTCATGATGGAGACAGTGAATATAGTCTTCTTTGTTAGTAGTGATTTCTTGAGGATTTGAGTAAAGGGATTGATATGTTCCTTCACCCACCTTATTTCCAAGCGATAAAGCAGAACTTTCTTTAGTCCATGTATATACGCCTGCATCAACGCCTTTCTTCGTTCCGAGTTCGTTAGAAATATTGACAAGACCGATGTTTTGAAGATTGCTAAAACCACGATATGTTGTAAAGAAACCGTCTTTTAAGAAAGCGGTTGTTGTTCTTGGCTTTGTCGTTGAATCAAAGAAATTATAGGTTGCGACTGTATTGAGTCCTTGAGAGAAATAATCAAGAACCGTTGTTAGGTTTTGGTTGCCTGTAACCTCTGAAGAGCTTGTATCTGTAGAAACAGACGAAGACGAAATTTCATTATCGCATCCGGCTAAAGTTATCAATGCGATTGGGACTATTAATGTTTTCACTATCTTTTTCATAAGAAAAGTTTAATTAAATAATGAACTTTTTTCAATAACAATAAAGAATACTCATATATTTTATATATGAAAAAAGCCCTCCCAATTAATGGAAGGGCTTAAAGCGAACTGATGTTAATTAAGCAGCTGCTTTGGCGGAATAAGTGATGACAATAGAGGAAACTCTAGCTTGGTTTTCAGAAGCGGTAAGTGTGAAGGAAGTTGCGCCAGTGGCGGATTCCCATGTGCCAACTTTTTCACTGCCAGCAGTATAATTATCGCCAGTGAAACAACCAGGTCCATATTTAGCAGTGCCGCTAGCTGTACATGTAAATACGGCTTTTGTTATTGTGCCAAGTTCAGTGCTTATGGTAATAGTGCTCCCTTTAAAAACTCTGATATGTTCTGTGGTAGTCGTTCCTTTCGAAACTTTAAGCGTAAATCCGGATTTCGTTTCTTCTATAGCGGTGTCTGATGCAGCGGTGAAGTCGCTAGCATTCAAAGTAACTGTTTTTACATCTCCTGAAGGTTTTTCTGCGAATGTGACAGAAACTTCATTCTTGCAGGTGACTTCATAAGAATAGGTGCCATCTTCTGCTGCTTTTAAGGTTGTGGTGCCATAAGCAGTTTTGACTGTAACAGCATCAACAATATAGCCTTCATTTGGAGTTGCGGTAACAGTGATCTTTGTGCCATATGCGGAAGGTTCGGTTGTGCTCAAGGAGGCAGTTCCGTTTTCACCGGCTTTTATTGTTGAAGAATATGTGTAGTTCTTTGTTTCATGAGAAACGACTGAGCCAGCAATATTTGCTGTACCTTTAGCATCTTCAAACATGACATTTAATGTGACTTCTTCGCCATTCTTAACATCTTTTAAGGATTCTTTAGCGTCTTGTGGATTCTTATAAGTCCATTTTCCGCCAGAATATGTGAAGCCGTTATTTTCATAGCCAGAAAGGCCATAGATCTTAATGGATTCACCTGTTTGAGCATCGGTTAAATAGGAATTGCCATATTTATCACCAGCGAGTCCTTCAATGATACCAGTGACTTTATAGATTGTTGTTTGATCCCAGACATATTCAACAGTTGCTGAATCGGCTTTAGCGATGAGCGCACTGATTGTTGTTTCGGTTGGAGTGACCTTAGCAACTGAGATAGTAACTGTATCGGTTGCAGTGATTTCTTCTCCATCAACTGTTCCTGTTGCAGTAACAGTGATTGTCGCTTCACCAACTTTTAAGCCTTTAACTTCCCCTTCATCAGAGACGGAAACAACTTCTTCATCGGAAGAAACGTAAGTTACGCTTGTTGGAGTGACTCCGCCTCTTAATGTTGTGGTGATTGTTCCAGTTTCATTAACGAAGAGTTGGCTTGGAGCATTAACGGCGATTGGGGCTTCTTCCCAAGAAGTAAGTTCAGCATAAACGGCTTGATAGACGTTGTTATATGCGCTGACATAACCGCTGAATGTGACGATATCGCCAGCTTGAACTAATGTAGCTTCTTCATCACCACTTCTTACCTGTTTCCAAGAAGGAAGAACATCGGCAGAATAGGTTGCGTTAAGGAATACAGGATAGGAGTGGCCATTTAATGTTGTGTAAATGGTAGTGTTTCCGCTATCTGAGCTAACATATGTGCTTGTGACTTTTGCGCCTTTGACAGTGATCTTTCTGTTATCATCTCCCCATTTGAGATCACGTGTAGATTCGCCTTCCATTTCAATAGCAACAGGATCTTTTAATGCTGCTGGTCTAGTTGCTAATTTAGTAACAGTAACGTTTGCAAGTTCACGAAGACCGGAATAATCCTTAATCTCACCAGAAACGCTAAGAGCATCGCCAACCGCAATGCCTTCATCGAGTTTTGTTAATTTATAAGCGTGAATGGCATATTCGCCATCGCCAAGCATTGCACCTTGGCTTGGATACATGCCCATATAAATGGCATTGAATGTGACTGTTGCGCCTGTTTTAACAACTTTTTCGCCTTGAGCATCTAATGAATAGATTGTTTCAAGATCATAAATTGCAGAGGCTTTAGCAATGACGTTGACACTATCGGAATAAGCAACTTCGGAGCATCCTTCAAGGAAGACTTTAATGTTAATTTTTCCTTTGAAATCTTCTTCACCCTTAAGAGAGTTTGGAAGAGTGACTAAGAGTTTGTCTCCGCTTTCAGAGATGGCTAAATTTGAAGCATAGGCCTCATCAACAGAATAGACAAAGGTGAATGTGTACTCTTTCGTTCCATCAGTATTCTTTTTCTTTACGGTGGTGGTTAATTCTTGATCGCCTGTAAGACCAGTAGAAGACCATGAGCTATAAGCGGTAATTGCTGCAGCATATGCTTTTTGAGCAATTCCTCTGATTTCATCGGTTAACTCACAAACATCAGCGGATGATGTGCCTGATGATTCTTCGCTGCTTGATGGAGTTGTAGTTGATGAACTCGTCGTTGGGGAAGACGATGCTCCTTGAGACTCAGATGATGAATTTGTGTTTTCACCACAAGCTGTTAGTCCAAGCATAGCAAAGGCTGAGGCCAACACTAAGATGTTTAATTTTTTCTTCATTAATAATTTCTCCTTCCTGAAGATTAAACCAAATTAATTATTCTTCACTCATGTGAAGAGTCAAATCCGCCTTTTTAGTAAGGTTGACTTGATAAGTAGTTTTACCAGTTGTCGTTATGTATTTAACAACGGCACCGGTAATGGTGATATATTCTAGTTTTCTAGAATCGGTATTTTTGCCATCATTGATTGCTTCTGAGATGGACTTTTCTCCTTTCCAGAAAGGAATGCAATCTTGGATACGCGTCATCGTTCCTGGGTATTTGATGCTAATAGAATCAGCAATACGGATATTCAAGGATTCGCTTGCATTGTTCTTATCATGGCAATATAAGGTGAATGCGTATGCGGTTGATGTAGCAGTATTAAGCGTTGCATAGCCACCAGTGCAAACTAAGTCAACTGTGACCATGGTATTAACGTATTTATCGGAAGCAAATGTTCCAGCTGAACCTGTTGCAGGTTTGACCTTGTCTTCATTTCCAGTTGAAATGATCTTGATATCATAATCATCCGGATAATAAGCGGAATATGAGACATCTACTACTTGTAATGTTCCATTATATTCAGAAACTGTGCCAGAGATTTCTAGATAGTTTCCAATTGTTTGTAATGGAGCATAAACAATGTATTGGGTAAAGATATACATACCATATCTTTGAGTATGAGTACCACTTGTATCAGTCCAAGTGATATCATTACAAACATATGCTGCGCCTTGATCTGGACCACATCCAGCAACATAAGCTTCGAAAGTAACTTTTGAACCAACCCAGTTATATTTTTCGCCTTTGCTATCAAACCCTTCAACTATCATGCGTAAGTCGATCTTGACTGGATCATCATAGTTAAAGTCTGGATCAAGTTCATCACTCCAAAGATGGAGTTTGAACGCTTTTGCTTGGGCGTCTGCATCAATGAATGCGTCAGCATATTCTTTGCTTGAAACGCCTTTAGCCTTTGAATAGCCTTCTTGGCAAATAGCGAGGTTAACATTGATGAAATCATCTAATGTTGGATTTTCAACTGTTGTAACCCAGACATAGACGAGATATCTTCCACCCGTAGAATCAATTGCGGGGCCTGAAGTTGCGTCAGCCTTATCAGTGGATAAAACGATATGTTTTGCTTCGCTAAGCAATTTGCCATTATATTCGGAAGCGCCGTGTCCCCAAGGCTCAAGCATGCCTGTTGATTCAGGGGTATCAATGCAGTTATATCTGCCTTTGATTGTGCCGGAAGTTCCACTCTTGGATTTGAAGTGAGCCGTATCTCCATCGACTTTAGTAACTAAAGTGACTTCACCGATACCATCTTTCAAGAATTCTTTTCCGCTATATTGGTATTTAAGTTTCGTTGTAGCGGTATAGTCGATGAATTCACGTTCTTCGGAAGAACTGATTTCTTCGCTAGATGGAGTTTCGGAAGATTGAACTGTTTCATCCTTGCTGGAAACAGGTGAACTCGATTGGGTTTCTTGTCCGCATGAAACCAAAGAAGAGAGGAATAAGCCCGAAAGCAAGCATCCTATTAATTTCTTTTTCATTTTCATAAATTTCATTCCTCCAAATTAACCATTAACGCAGTTTGAAATTGCGGTTTCAAAGGCTTCATCAACGGTTTTACTTCCTAATAAAACAGCACCTAATAATGAACCGACTTCATTTCTTGCTTTTGCTGATCCAACAAATACAGGTGAATTGAAATAAGAGTCAAGCATGCCAGAAGAAACATTGGCAACGGAGTTTAAGAGACTCGTTGTATCGCTAGCAAATTTTTTATACGTCTCAGTTTGATACGAGGAAGTTCTTACTGGTTGATAGCCCGTAGAAACAGAATAGAGAGTGCTATTTTCTGCATTAGAGATAAATTTATAGAATTTCCAAGCTGCTTTTAATTGAGCTGGAGATGCCATTTTCGAAGAAGCGGCATTGAAGAAACAAATAGAAGGCCCTTGAGAAATGACGGCTTTATTTGCTAAGTCATATGCTGGAGGTTCAGCAACGCCAACTTCGAAATTTGCTGTTTGGTTATAGGTGGTTCCGCCAGTTGAACCAATAGTCATAATGACTTCACCAGCGGTAAATTTTGATGATGTATAGGTGTTATTTCCATTGGAACCTTTCGTGATAAATAATCCTTCATCAAATTTGCTCTTAAGGTCGCTTACCATAGCCTTAGCTTGAGGATTGTTAAATAAATAATGTTCTTCGCCTGTTGCACTCGTGAAAGGAATATTCATTTGTTTAGATAAGGAGATGAATAAGTTCGAATCTGAGTCATAGCCAAGAGGAGCGACAACTCCTGGCAACTTCATCTCTGCGATTTCCCTACAAAGGGTCCACATTTGATCCCATGTTTGAGGAATTTCCCAGTTATATGTATCAAAATAATCTTTGTTATAGAATAATGCTTCTGTTGATTTAGCAAATGGGACGCTATAAACGCCTTCTTTTGTGTAATTACATCCTTCATCCCAGAATGTAGGAACGAAATCGTCAACCCCATAAACATCATTGTCGTCTTCATCCTTATGAGATCCATCTTCTTTTGTGAAAGCAAGTTCTGGATCATTGATGAATTGCGTTAAATCGGTGACAATGCCACTAGTTCCTCTATCAAGATATTCAGCGACATGGTCAGGATAGCAGAAAGCCATCGTTGGAAGGCCTCCAGTCGAAGAAGCCTTAAGAATTGCCTCTTCAAGATCATCATATCCTCCAGCCGCAGCGCTTTCTTTGATTTTGATTCCAGGGTTTTCGGATTCAAAACTCTTGATCATTCCTTTGAGAATATCTTGGTTTGCCTTTCCCATCGTGTGCCAGAATTCAACGGTAACTTCTCCTGAATCTGTACTAGAAGTATCAGCATCATTCGAAACACTACCTGTTGTATTTGATGAAGCTGAATCAGTTTTATCAGATGAACTATTAACTGTTTCGCCACATCCTGCAAGAGATAAAAGACTTGCTGTTAGTAATAGGGCAAAATTGTTTCTTTTCATATTAGTAATTTCCTCGTCTAAATTGGAATATAGGCGGGTAAAGTTCCCCGCCTATAAAATGATGTGTTAATTAAGCTGCGTATAAGCAGTTTGTGTATGCGTCTTCAAAAGCTTGATCAACAGTCTTTGTGCCTGTTAAAACACCAGACATTAAACTTGTGATTTCAGTACGTGCTGCTGAAGAGCCTTTGAAAGATGGTGAAGTATAGTACCATTCTGGATAGTCAGAGCCAGCTCCGGCAAATTCAAGAACAGTTTTGACTAATGAATATTTGCTTTGGCCGTATTCAGGAGCGGTGAACGATGAAGTTCTAACTGGGTTATAGCCAGTTTCAGATGACCAAATGGCAGAATTTGTGGTGTTTGTGATGAATTTGTAGAATAACCATGCACCAACTCTTTCAGCCAAAGAAGAATCAGACATGAAGCAAATGGAAGGGCCTTGCATGATGACTTTGCCATTATTCAAATCTGATTGTGGTAAAGCTGCAACGCCAGTCTCAAAGGAGTCTGTCTTGTTATACTTTGTTCCGCCTGTTGAGCCGATAGTCATATAAAGTTCTTCATTGGTAAACTTTGTTGAGGTGTAGGTGCCAGAGCCTAATTGAGTTTGGCTTGTCCAATAGCCTTTTCCTCCTTCGATACAGGAATATTCCTTAATAGTGTTAACGAAAGCTTTTGCTTGAGCGTTATTGAAAAGGAAATGTTCATTACCAATACCGGTTGTATAAGGAATATTATTTTGAGCACAATAAGTGATGAAGAAATTAGCATCAGAGTCATATCCTAATGGAGTAACTTCAGGATTTGTCTCTTTGATTGTTTTGCAAAGGGCCCACATTTGATCCCAGGTTTCAGGAACTTTCCAGCCATATGTTTCAAAAGCATCTTTGTTATAGAAAAGGACTTCTGTTGATTTTGAATATGGCATTGAATAATATCCTTCGATAGCTTCGCCATTGATAGAATAATTATTTCCTTCGGATAAATAATTTTGGACGAAATCGGAAGCGTCTAGATCGCCAAGACCATTATCAACGCCTAAACCGATAACGCTTGAATTGATGTAGTCATCAAGTTTGACAACTGAATCAGATGGGAGATAGTCAGCAACGTGGTCAGGATAGCAATAGGTCATTGTTGGAGTATTGCCAGCAGGGATTGCTTTAGAAACGTTTGTTTTTACATCATCGTAGCCACCTTGTTGAGAATGTGTAATTTTGATGTTTGGATAAATTTTATTGAAACCATTGATAAATTCATCAAGTTTACCTTGAAGTTCCTTACCCATTGTATGCCAGAAAGTAACTTCACAAGTAAGTTCTTTCAAATTTCCTAAGGCTTTAACTTTTTCATCAAATGATGATGTTTCAGCAGAGGATGAAGGTGTTGTTTGTTCGGATGAAGATTTTTCTTCAGTTACTGAACTAGTTGGTGCATCAGAACTTGTTTTATTATCAGTATTTTCCCCACAGCTTGTGGCGATGAATGCAGCAGATAAGACCGCAAGAACGCCTGTAATGATTTTTTTCTTAGACATTTTTCTCTCCATTTTTTCTTTTCTATATTACATCCTTAAAGAATTGTAACCAATTTTAAACCTAGCCTTTAATGCCGGCGCGGCCAACGCCTTTCATAATATACTTACGGAAGAAGATAAACAATAAGAGTAACGGAACTGTTACGAGGATTGTAGCAGCCATTTGGATACCATATTGCGGTTCTCCTGAAGTTGTTGAGAAGGAGGAACGAAGACCATTTGTTACAAGTCTCCAAGATTCATTTCCTGCCGTAACGAGTTGAGGCCAAACATATGAGTTCCAAGTACCCATAAGTTTGAGGATAAAGATCGAGATCAAGGTTGGCATAGCAAGAGGAACCATGACATGCCAAAGGAATTGCCAATCGGACTTTCCATCGACTTTTGCGGCTAAATATAGTTCGTTAGGAATTTGTTTGAAGTTTTGTCTTAATAAATAGATATAGAAGACTGAAACCCAAAACGGAACGATCATAGATGCAAAGACTGAATCTTTGTATGTAAGCCATCCAGTGACTTGTCCAACACCAAATTCATACCAAGGTAATTTAGCGACGGTGATGTAGTTAGTAATAACCATCATTTCGCCAGGAATCATCATTGTTGCAAGAAGAATTGCGAAGATTAGATCTTTTCCTTTGAAATTAAGACGAGCAAAGGCGAATGCGGCAAGAATTGTCGTTATTAACGTGCCAATCGTTGAAATGATGCCAACCACAAGGGTATTGCCAACATAGGTAATAAAGTCAAATGTATTGAAAACAGTGATGTAGTTAGTCCAAAGAACTGTCGCAGGGAAGAAAGTTTGCGTTGTCGAACGGATTTCCGTCGTGCTCTTCAAAGAGGTGATAATCATCCAATAGAACGGGAAGAGGATGATCACACTCATAAATAGAAGGAAGGCATAAGTAATGATTGATGTAATGATACGGCCGATCTTTTGCGTTTTTTGAAGTTGGGCAGCATCCGCTCTTCCTTCTTTAATGACTAATGTCATCTTAGAAGTATCGATAGATTGATATTCAGGACGTGCTTCTCTTTCTGCTTGTTTCTCTTCACGAGACTTCATTTTGAGAAGGCGTTGGATAAAATTTCTTGAATCGTAAGCCATATTAATAATGAACCCTCCTCTTAGAAACTTGGAACTGAATTGCAGTGAATATCATAATGATGATAAATAGCAAGACAGCTGCTGCTGCACCTCTAGAAACTGTTGTAGGTGCGCTTAAGCATTCATAGATGTAATAAACAATCGTGTACATGTTCTTTGTTGAACCACCGTCTGTTGAAGGTGAGCCAAATAAGCCGACGACTGATGTGTATTCTTTGAATGATCCAATAAACGAAGTGATCATGATATAAAGAATTTGTGGGGAAAGCATAGGAACGGTGACATGCCAGAATGTTTTCCATTTACCAGCACAGTCGATTTTTGCTGCATCATAGTATTGTTTATCAATATTTTGAAGAGCTGATAAGAAGATAAGAATCTTATATGGAAGAGCGTGCCAAACGATATAGATACATAAGGCAAGCATACCAGAAGACCAGCTAGCTCCACCATCAATCCACTTATGATTTCCAAGGCCAAATATGAAGTTCAAGATACCTTGAGAATCGAATAAAACGGCAAAGACCATGCCGACGGCAATAGCGTTTGTGACATAAGGAATGAAGAATATGGTTTGCAAAACCTTCTTAAATGCTTTAATTGAATTCAAACAAACCGATATTAATAAAGCGATAAGAATTGAAATAGGAACTGTGACAAACGTAATGAACATCGTGTTTGGCAAAGCGTATGTTAAGACGTCTGTTTGGAAATAAACACGAGTTGCAGCGCCTGAAGCGTTGATATAAGCTAATCCGCCTAACGTTTCATCATAGAAACAATTCCAACGATAAACAAGATTCTGAGCACCATCCCTACCAGCTAAAGTTAAGACAGTAAGGAAATTGTCAAATGTGAACCCCGAATTAGTTTGAGTCGTGTAGTCATAATCCCTAAGGAAGGCGATAACGATCGTATTAATCAAAGGATAGAAAGTGAACACTGAAAGGAGAATGATAACAGGGGCGAGATAAAGCCATGCTTTCCAGTTATTCTTTTCACCAGCATCAGCGGAAACTCTTTCTTTCTTCTTGAAGAATCTAGAGAAAAAATTTCCTTTTTTCGCAGTAGTAACAGAATTTTCCATCCTTAGATAATCCTCTCCTCATTTCCTTCAAGTGAGAAGGCAAAACATTTATGAGGTTTAACGGAAGCATGAACGGTTCCAGTAGAAACTTCAACGAAAGCGTCAACGACGAATTTGATATTAGAAAGTGCTTCTGGATGATTTGAAGCAAGCATGATATCGCGACCCATTGTAAGGATTCTTTCGCAGTCGAATGTGAAATTTCCTTTTGGATCAACAACGATACCTTCTGGACGAATGCCAACTGTGCAATCTTGATCCGGCACTTCTTTTTCTGTGATTTCACGGACCATCTCATCGCCAATATAGACTTTATTATCTCTGATACGGCCCTTGAAAAGGTTGATTGGTGGGGTACCTAAGAAGTTAGCAACGAATTTATTGCATGGATTGTTATAGACGTCTTGTGGAACGCCACGTTGTTGTTCAACGCCAAGTTTCATAACAACGATTTCATCAGAGATGGACATTGCTTCTTCTTGGTCGTGGGTAACAAATATGGTTGTAATTCCAGTAGATTGTTGAATTCTTCTGATTTCTTCACGTGTTTGAAGTCTTAAACGAGCATCTAAGTTAGAAAGAGGCTCATCAAGTAAAAGAACTTTTGGTTTCTTAACTAAGGCTCTAGCGATGGCAACACGTTGTTGTTGACCACCGGATAATTGATTAGGCTTTCTTTCCAAATATTCTTCTATTTGAACGATTTTAGCTGTTTCACGAACGATTTTATCGATTTCATCTTTGGTGAGTTTTCTCTTTTTGATGTAAGGCTTTCCTTTTTCATCGAGGACTGGTTCGCCTTTTTCATCAAGAACTTTTTCTTCGATACGAAGATTTGTAAGAGGAAATGCTACGTTCTTATATACAGTCATATGAGGGTATAAAGCGTAGTTTTGGAAAACTAAGCCAATGCCTCTTTTTTCTGGTTCAAGATCAGTTACATCCTCATCCCCGAACCAAATTTCTCCTTCAGTAGGTTCCAAAAGACCAGCAACCATGTATAAAGTTGTTGATTTGCCACATCCAGAAGGGCCTAAAAGGCCGACTAATTTTCCATCAGGAATGGTAACGTCCAAAGCATTCACAGCATAAGTATCAGGAATTCCCTTTTTTGGGTTTCCTGGGAAGCATTTGGTAAGATTTTTAAGTCTAATCTCCATGAGCGTCTCCAATCATTAATATTGCTAGTAAATTTTAAGAGAAACGAGTCTCTAATTCAAGCCTACTATTTTTAATAGAGAAATTAGTTGGCATGTAAGCGATAACATTTTATTTGTCTTTTAGATTACGCCAAATCGAATTATCGCCTAAAGGCTGATTTGAATCATCTTTCCTTGGCGGCAAAAGAGGATTTGAATCCCTGCTATTTGCTTTTTTCTGCATCTTTTCCATTTCTTCATAGGCTAAATAAATGGATTGTTCGGATGAATCGACCATATATGTGCCAGCTAGATAATCATGAAAAGATTGCCCATCTTTCCTAAATATCATCATTGAGAAGGAAACAATCAAAGGTATTCCGAAAGAAACAAGAGAAAGCAAAACTATCAAAAACAATTGAATCATTTGTCTAGCAACATAACGTTTCACCTTACAAGAAAGAGCCTCGGAAGAAAGCAGAGATAATTTCATTGATTTCATGCCTAAGGTTTGCTTTCCTCTTCTTCCGATCGTTAAAGGAATCAATAGTTCAAAAATCAAGAAAGAGAGCGTTATCGAAAGAGGAATCAAAATCAAATTTATGTATATGGTCAGGATATTTCTTGCTTGGAGATATTCTTCGTTGTTTTGGATATAGGAAACAGCGCGATCATAAGCAGTTAAATAAAAGGCATTCATCTTTTCTTCGCTTAATGACGGATTTTTTTGAGGAACGCCGTTTGCATCTAATAAGAAATAAGATATTCCATCAGAATTTCCTATACGTGTGTCGCCTATTTTTTGTTTGTAATAAATATTTGGCCCATAGGAATCGCTAGTTGGATCTTGAGAGAAGAATTCTTCTAAGGTATAGAAAGCAGTTAACGCATCCTCAATATTCGTATTTTGAACTTCATATGATTTGCTGCCATAGTATTCGGTTAAAGTTACAAGATTATTTTCTGTTTCTTTGTTACAAATATATAATCCTGAATCTTTGGAAATTCTGATATATGTATCGAATGAATCGGTATATAGTGGCATCTTTTCAACGATTAGACGTGAAGAGAAAAGAAAGGCAAACGTGCCAAAAGCAAGCAAAAGAATCTCAATTACAATTGAAACCATTCTTTTCCCGAAAGGGGCTTTGTAATATTCTAACGTTTTAGTTTCCTTCTTCTCTTCCATTTTCTTTTTTCTCTAATTTTGCTGCTGTATCGCGGATAGTTTTGATGTCTGATGTATTAACATAAGTCAATGAAGCTAAATCATGCAAGGATTGTTTTTCTGGAGTTACAAACATCATGATTAGTGAAAGTAGGCTTAGCAATAAGCCAATAATCCCGAAGAAAGATAAATTCAAATTAAGTGAGCCTATTTCAAGAAAAGGCATCTCGAAAGCGCCAAACCCGTATGACATAACTCCTATAAAAGGAATCATCAGGCAATAAGTGATAGTTTGAACAAGTCCCCTAATTAAGAACGAATACCAACGTGGTTTTCTTCCTTTTTGGTCGTTTACTTGAAGTTTTGCAACTCTTTTTCCTAAAGTTAAGCCACTTAATTGAATTAAAGGAATCAATAAGAACGTAATTATTGATCCAAGGAGATAAGAAGAAATGATTGCTGCGGATTGAAGGTATGAACGTGACCACATCTTAGAGGCAAATTCTAAGACTAAATTCATATATGTTTGATCTTTAACTGCTTCAGAAAAGGCTTGATCATAAATTTTAGAAAAGAAAGTCGAAACTGTATCAAAGGCATTTTTAGGCTCATAGGCATCCGTATTTCCTAAATAATATTTATTCAAATTTGTTTGAATCGTTTCTTTGAATAGTGGTTCAGAATTTAACGGATCTTCTTTGCTAGAATCATATGCAAAGATCGTATCGTCATAATTACCATCTATGTTTGATGGCAGCTTAAGTATTTCCGTATTGTATTGATATTGGCTTAGTTTTGCTGTTTCGTCGACTCTAGTTAACGTGTAGTAGTCTTTTATTGGTTCATATTTCTCTCTTTTTTGATAGGATTCATCACTTTTAGCAAGATAGTAATAAGACCAATATGAAGTAAGATCCGTTTTTAAAAGAATTGTTCCGTCGTTGCTTTTCTTATAGAGATTTCTTTCGATCATTACTGTGGTCATCGAGGAAGAAATCTTGCTCATCTCGCTTGTGTAGTGATCGTAGCCAAAAAGTCTTTGAAAGGCTATTCCGTAGATTGTTATTGCTAAAATGAAGGCAGTAAGAGCATCCGCTAATTCAGCAAGAATTCTTCTTAGAGGGGTTCCTCTTACGATTAATACGCCATTATCATCAACGTTATTTTCTACTTTTGTGACATAATCTTTCGGCATGAAACTTATTATAAATAAAAACTTAGAATACTCAAAAGAAAAACGGAGCTATCGCTAGCCCCGTAAGTCTTTCCTGATTGTTAGTTTTTGTAGTTTAGTGTTCCATCAACTCTTGTTGTGCCGTCTGTTGCGGATAATACGCAGCCAGCCCAGAATTTTTTGTTGTTCCAGTTGACTGGAGCGATATCAAGGGTTAATTCCGTTCCTTCTTCAAAAGCATTTGACAACCAGTTGTATTGATTTCCGCTTGAGCAATAGATGGTATATTTCTCAACGTCATCGGTATACAAGCAAATCGAAGTATAGTAACCTGAATCGTTTTTCTTAACTTTGGCCTTCACGGTATAGACACTTGTCGAATAATCAACTGCAACATCTAAGCTATATAAATCTTTAAGAGTCTTTCCGGTTATGAATGTATCTCTAGAGTATTCATGTTTGCCATAGAGATTTGAAACCAAAGTTGAATCAGTCAAGCAAGATTGTCCAGCATAGGTTGATCCGTCTTTCAAACCATAGCCTCTTGTTCTTATTCCTTTGAAGACGACTTCGTTCCCTAAAGAAATTTGTTCCATCACTTCAGTTGTAGTTGTGATTGCAATAACGCCAGTTTCATCAATTAGATAGAAACCTTCCTTATTAACTAATGATGGACCTGCAATACCTTTGACAATAACTTCTGTATCTGATTCTGCATCGATTGCTTCTTTGACCGTTAAAGCATCTTCGTATGAAGATCTGACATTACCAATATTTAATGTCTTTGTTAACGTTGGATTTGTACCATAATCAATGTTAATTGTGATGGTTGCCGTTCCTTCGGTATCGCCTGTATGGAAGATGGTCTTTTCATCTTCTACAGCGAAGTATGCGATATCAGTATTGCTTGAAGAATAAGTGATCGTAGCATTTTCAAAGTCTAAGATTTCTGAAGAAATGCTTGTAGGGACTTCCATGACTGGATCGCCAGTATATGATTCACGGAATAAGTCCTTGATATGATATTCCCAAACGAATTCATTTGTCTTTGTCGTATCGAAGGTATAGCTTTCATCAATAACTTCGATTGGCATGAAACGCCAAATAGCACCTGAGGAAGAGCTCTTAGCGTTAATTGCAGTTAAATAGACAGTGCAAATCTTGCCATCAAATTGGTCTAACCAAGAGAAATCAGATCCGTTGCATTGGGTATAAGTGTAGGAACCGGTTTTTCCGTCAAGATCATCGAAATAGTAATTGGTGAAGCCGCTGCCTTGGGCTTTTTTGACATAGGAATTGACCTTATAGATTTTGTTTGTGATGTTTTCTGTGGCTGGAGTCTCCATGATATGTTTGATGGTTGTTTCGCTAATCCAGCTCTTATCATAGACATTCGTGGTCAGTTTATCATTTTCGGTTATTGTGACATCGCTAAGTTGGCAAGATCCTTCATATCCAATCTTGCTTGCGCTTGTCTTTTCACTATCAAGAATCCAGAAATCGACTGCTCCACAAACGGTTATTTTGTTTCCTTCTTTAACGTTTGATGCGGCTGCAGAGGAATGAATATAGATAGATGATGTTTCATCAATGACATAGAAACCTGATGGAACCATGCCGTTTGCATAGGTGATTCTAGCAACAACTCCACTAACCTTGACTAAAGAGCCTATTGCCATTTCTCTTGCTTCAGCAATTGTCTTTGTAGTGTAGTTGTCTTCATCAATATCTTTTTCGTTTGTCTTTTGCCAAACAATCCAACCGGATTTGATTTCTTGTGTTCCGTTGTAGGTACAAAGAGTTGAATATAGAATTACTTCATCACCGACTTGTGGCTTATTTTCTAAAGCGGAATAACGGTCTACTCCATCGGCAGAATATGTTCCATAAGCATAAATGGATCCTGTATCATCTTGGATTGTCATTGAACCGTAGGAATAGTCTTGGATTTCCGTGATTTTTCCATAGATGTAATAACGTTCGGTTGTAGCACCTGATTCATATTGCTTAGCAATTTCTAAGGCTTGGGCGATGGTAATGCAATCAAAGTCATCTGGCGTAAGCTCGCTACTGCTAGAGGACGAGGATTGGCTTTCAGAAGACGATTCACTTGAGGATTCGCTTGATGTTTCGCTTGAGGAAGTTTCTGAAGTCGTTTGACTTGATGAAGAGGTTTCCTCATTGCTACTAACGCTTGAACTTGAATTGTTTTCTCCGCAGCTAGCAAGCATGAGGATGCTGCCTAATGCTAATAGGCATAGTTTTTTTGTTTTCATTAATTCACCTTTCTATTCAACAAAAGAAAAAACACCAACGGTCAAGAAAATAAAGAAAACGTTTTAATTTTTCATTCTCTAAGGAACGGGGGTGTCGTTATTATGTCTTGGAAGGTGTCCTTCCGGAAGAATATTATAGTTTGAAATAATATTTTTGAGAATATGTAAAAGAGTTCGGAATTGTAAAAATTCTTTTTCTAAAGAAATCCGTTTTTCTTTTGGCTAAAGATAGAATAAAATCAAAACATGATGAAAAGAAAGACTTTTTCTAAGACATTCTGCTTGCTATACATTTACGATAAGATAAAAGAAAAAAGAGTCATCCGTAAAAATGAAATTATGGATGAACTCTTTGTTAATGATTTGACTTTCAAACGTTATATTATCGAGTTAAGGACTTATCTTGATAAGATACACTCGCCTTATACGATAATCTATGATCGTAAGAATGATCGTTATCTCTTTAAAAGAAAATTAGACTAGTTGTCTTCTTTAGGCGTTTCTTCAGTAGGTGTTTCGTCGATTACGCTTAAATCGATGTTTTTGCCTGTTGAAGGTACTTTGATTTGACGCTCTTCTTCTTTTCTTTCTTCCTCTTTTGCAAGATAGATTTCTTTTTCTTCTACCGTATTGAAGATTTTTGATTTCTTAGTTGTTACAACGATAGTTCTAAAAATCTTATCATGCAAAGATTGGCATCTCTTCCCAAATGAGGCAAAGCCAAAGTCAACTAAGGCAAGGGCACCAAAGACTAAGAAACTTATGGCGTTATTAGGAATAAGAGTCAAGGAGCAAAGAATTACCATATATAGAGGTCTAAGGAATCTTTGATATGACTTCATATATGTTCCATCTTTATTGATAACAGCAATTCCGAAAGCCAATTTTCCAAGCGTTCTTCCTTTTTTATCTATTGCAGGGATTATATAGAAGAATATCAAATATAGCGGGAAGACAGCGACAGTTGAACATCCCCAGCTAATCCAAGTAACTTTAGAATAAATATTCGTGAAATAGGTTTGATTGGAACCGGATTGCCCCTCCATATGAAGAGCGGCTTGATAATAGATTCCATTACCAGAGATAGAGATTGATGATGACGACTCGGTAATTCCTAAGAAATAATCACGAAGGTTCTTTAATGTATCGCTTTTCTTTGTTTCATCTTCGAGGTCTTTTTTGATGTTATCTCTAAGAGTTGGCTTAACAGTTAAATTAGGCGTTCCATCTTCGTTTGTATCGTATTGGAAATAGATTTGTTTTTCATCTGAGGAATATAGCGTTGCATCGCTTTTTCCTTCAACACTTGCAGGATTTGGCAAAAGGAAGATATCTTTATAAACATAAGTTTTATAAGAATCTAATGCGTCTTTGCTATAAGAATATCCTTCAGGTTTATCCATTCTTTCATCTGTTGGATAAAAAGACGTGTAATAATTCCAAACAATATCTAGATATGCTTCATAAGCAGGTTCGCCAGTTGGAGTTGCAACATATTGCAATTTGGTGTTTTCTTTTCCATCAGGCGCATAAGCATATAAGAAGATGGTTTTGATTGATCCATCATCGTTTTTAGTTGAGTTAACCAAGCCTGAATCAACGGCAAAAGAATAATATTGCTGCTGATAGGCGTTTCCTCCTAAAGCGTTAAATAAATATGTCCCGGTCAATGTTGAATTGATGATGACGCCAAGTAAGAATGCTAGGACAAAATCAATAATAAAAGAGAGAGCTCTTTTAGATACTGGCGCGATTTGTGTTACTTCTTTTTCTTCCATGGCAATAACTATATGTGAAAGAGAACAAATTTGAAAGTAATATTTGCTATAAATAGGCGCAAAAAGCCCCTGCAAATGCAAGGGCTTGTTAATCGCTAGATACCTAACTAATTATAAATTAGTGAAGGATTTCGACGACTTGTCCGGAACCAACGGTCTTTCCACCTTCACGGATGGAGAACTTTGTACCAGCTTCAAGAGCAACTGGGTGGATTAAGCTAACTGTGAAGGTAACGTGATCACCAGGCATAACCATTTCGACATCGGCTGGGAGGTCGATTGTACCGGTGATATCGGTTGTACGGAAGAAGAATTGTGGACGATAGCCTTTTAAGAAGCCAGTGTGACGGCCGCCTTCTTCTTTGGTAAGGACGTAGACTGTAGCAGTGAATTTGTCGTGTGGAACGATGGATCCTGGTTTTGCAAGGACTTGGCCACGTTCGACTTGATCACGGGTAACACCACGGAGAAGAACACCGGCGTTATCACCAGATTCGACGAAATCAAGGGTCTTACGGAACATTTCAAGACCAGTGATGACTGTCTTGATGGTTGGACGGATACCGACAATTTCGGCTTCATCGTTCATTTTTGCGACACCACGTTCGACACGGCCAGTAACGACTGTACCACGGCCAGAGATTGTCATAACGTCTTCGATAGGCATTAAGAATGGCTTATCATCAGAACGGACTGGGTCTGGGATGTAGGTGTCAAGAGCATGTAATAACTCTAAGACGCAAGCTGCATCAGCATCTTTGCTGGATGTAACTTGTCCGGCTTTTAAAGCGGAACCACGGATAACTGGGAGAGTGTCTCCTGGGAATCCATAGGATGTGAGAAGGTCACGAACGTCCATTTCGACTAAGTCGATTAATTCTGGATCGTCGACCATATCACATTTGTTAAGGAAGACGATGATTGCTGGAACACCGACTTGACGAGCAAGAAGGACGTGTTCACGGGTTTGTGGCATAACGCCATCAGTTGCAGCAACAACAAGGATAGCAGCATCCATTTGAGCTGCACCGGTGATCATGTTCTTGATGTAGTCAGCGTGCCCTGGGCAGTCAACGTGAGCATAGTGACGGGTTTTGGTTTCGTATTCTTCGTGAGCAGAGTTGATGGTGATACCACGAGCTCTTTCTTCTGGTGTAGAGTCGATACCAGCATATCCGACGTCTTTTGCATTTCCTTCGACGCCATTGGTTTCTTTGCCAACTAAGCTAAGAACGTGCATGATTGCGGCTGATAAGGTTGTCTTACCATGGTCGATGTGGCCGATTGTACCAACGTTAACGTGGGTGCGGTCACGGTTGAATTTCTCTTTTGCCATTGTTTTTATTCCTCCAATAATGGTTTAAACAAAACGCTCAATTATTGTAAATCGCATCGATTAATTAATCAACACAATTAACGATTTGACATATTGCTGTTAGCAATAATCTGATCTTGGACATAGCGTGGGCATTCTCCATAGTGGTCAAAGGCCATCATGAAGTTACCACGACCTTGTGTCATTGAGCGAAGATCAGTAACGTAGCCGAACATTTCAGCGAGTGGGACGAAGCAGTCGATTTCCTTTGCGTTACCGCGTTGGATTTCTCCTGTGATTTCGCCACGTCTACGGGTGACATCACCAATGACGTCGCCATAATACTTCTCTGGAACGGTGATTTCGACTTTCATAACAGGTTCAAGGATGACTGGGTCACACTTGGAAGCTGCAGCTTTAAGAGCCATGGAAGCGGCAATCTTATAAGCAGCTTCGGAAGAGTCGACATCGTGGTAGGAACCATCAAATAAGGTGGCTTTGATATCGATTGCAGGATAGCCTGCGACAAGACCACGAGTCATTGCATCTTCAAGACCTTGTTGTGTTGGTTTGATGAATTCTTTTGGAACTGCACCGCCAACGATTGCATCAACGAATTCAAATCCTTTTCCTGGATTTGGTTCGAAACGGATCCAAACGTCACCGTATTGACCGTGACCGCCGCTTTGTTTGACATAACGGCCTTGTGCTTCACCAGTCTTACGGATTGTTTCACGATAGTTGACTTGAGGTCTTCCAACGTTAACTTCGACGCCGAATTCTCTTCTCATACGGTCGACGATGATATCGAGTTGTAATTCACCGACACCACCAATGATTGTTTGACCAGTTTCAGTATTTGTATGAGCTTTGAATGTTGGGTCTTCTTCAGCGAGTTTTTGGATGGCGTTATTCATCTTCTCTAAGTCAGCTTTTGTCTTTGGCTCGACTGCTTGTTCCAAAACTGGTTCTGGGAATTCAAGTGATTCAAGAACGACATCTTCTGCTGGATCAGATAATGTATCGCCTGTGGTGGTGTTCTTTAAGCCGACGACTGCGCCGATTTCACCAGCGTGTAAGCAATCGACTTCTTGACGATGGTTTGCATGCATCAGGACTAAACGAGCAATACGTTCTTGCTTTCCATTTGTGGAGTTGAGAACGTAAGTTCCGCTTCTTAAGACGCCTTGATAGACGCGGACATAGGCAAGACGGCCAACGAATGGGTCAGTGGCAATCTTGAAGGCAAGACCGACAAATGGTGCATCATCGGTAACTTTGCAAACATATTCTTCGCCATTGCGTGTTCCTTTTTCACCTGGGATATCAAGTGGGGATGGGAGATAATCGAGAACGGCATCAAGAAGGAGTTGAACACCTTTGTTCTTGAAGGCTGTTCCGCAGAAAACTGGGAAGAATTTGGATGTTAAGACGGCTTTACGAGCAGCATTCTTAATCATATCGACGCTTGGTTCTTGTCCGTCTAAGACCATCATCATTAAGTCTTCGTCATAATCTGCGAGGGCTTCGATGAGTTTTTGGTGATATTCGGCAGCTTTGTCTTTGAGATCATCTGGGATATCGATGTGTTGTGGGACATCATCTTTGTTATCGCCGAAGATCCAAGCGGTCATTGTAACGAGGTCAACTTCGCCTTTGAATTGGCTTTCTTTGCCAATAGGGAGTTGGAAAGCGGCATATTTAACGCCAAGTCTTTCTTTTAATGTGTCTAAGCACATATAGAAGTCGGCACCGATAGCGTCCATCTTATTGCAGAAGACAATTCTTGGGACGCCATATTTATCAGCTTGTCTCCAAACTGTTTCTGTTTGTGGCTCAACGCCGTTTTTGGAATCAAGAACGGTGACAGCGCCATCGAGAACACGGAGAGAACGTTCGACTTCGACTGTGAAGTCGACGTGCCCTGGGGTATCGATGATGTTGATACGGTGGCCTTTCCAGAAGGCTGTGGTCGCAGATGCGGTGATTGTAACGCCACGTTCTTGCTCTTGGACCATCCAGTCCATGGTGGCGGTACCTTCGTGGACTTCGCCAATCTTGTGGGTACGTCCTGTGTAATAGAGGATACGCTCAGTCGTTGTTGTTTTACCAGCATCGATGTGAGCCATGATACCAATGTTGCGGGTGTGTGGGAGATCGTAGGTCGAACTCTCATTGATCATATTTTCATCTGCCATGGGTATTCTCCTTCAATTACCAGCGATAATGTGCATAAGCCTTATTGGCTTCAGCCATCTTATGGACATCTTCCTTCTTCTTGACGGAAGCGCCACTTCCATTAGCGGCATCAATGATTTCACCGGCTAATTTTTGCTCCATTGTCTTTTCATTGCGAAGACGGGAGTAGGTGACTAACCAACGAAGACCGAGAGTTTGTTTTCTTTCTGGGCTAACTTCGACTGGAACTTGATAGTTTGCAGCACCAATACGGCGAACTTTGAGTTCGACTTCTGGCATGATGTTGTTGATTGCGGTTGCAAAGACATCAATTGCTGGTTTTTGGGTTTTCTCTTCAATGATTTTGAAGGAATTGTAGATAATGGTTTGAGCAGTTCCTCTCTTACCATCATACATAACACGGTTGATTAAACGTGTGACGAGCTTGCTGTTATAGATTGGATCTGGCAAGACATCGCGTTTTTCTGTTTTTCCTTTACGTGACATAATTTTCTAATCCTTTCTATTATTTAGCTGGAGCTGGTTTCTTTGTTCCATATAAGGAACGGCCTTGACGACGGGCTTCGATACCGGCGCAGTCAAGAGTACCACGGATGATGTGGTAACGGACACCTGGTAAGTCTTTGACACGGCCACCACGAATCATAACGGTGGAGTGTTCTTGTAAGTTATGTCCTTCACCGCCGATATAGGCTGTGACTTCATAACCATTGGAAAGACGTACACGGGCGTATTTTCTAAGAGCTGAGTTTGGCTTCTTAGGAGTCATGGTGCCAACACGGGTGCAAACACCACGTTTTTGAGCACTTGGTTGATTCTTTGTCGTTTTGGTTAAGGAGTTATAACGTTTTCCTAAGGCTGGTGACTTAGATTTCTTAACGTTGCTCTTTCTGCCAGAACGGACAAGCTGATTAATTGTAGGCATTTTGTCCTATTCTCCTTTACGAGTATACGCATTCGTGAAAAAAGGGTTGTTGCCCTTTTCACATGCTCGAAAAGTTTACTTCCCTTAAAAAACGTTGTCAACATCGAATTTATATCAATTTTGATACACGGGGTTAGGTGTGCTTTGAAATATCTTGAAAAATCAATTTTCGGAAAAGGATAATTTATTGAAATATTGTTAAATTAAACGTTTTAAGAACAATTCCCTTTCTTATATTAGATATAGATGTGTTTTATTCCTTTAAATCATTGATTAAAACATACGTTTTGTTATAATCATTTTAATTGCTATGAGGTTATGTTTATGCAACAATTCTGGGAAGCGATAGGTAAGTGGTTCTATTCTTTTTTAGGCATTGATTTGATTATGAATGCTATTGAAAATAACGAGCCTATTCCCGCACAAGGCTATGTTCAAGTCATCTTTTCATCGCTCTTTTTGTTTCTTGGCGTTTTAGTTGCATACAAAACAATATATATTCTTATAGGTTTATTTAGCAAAACAAAGAAATATCCTGAAATGCCAAAAGATAAGAAATACGCTTTCATAATTACGGCATGGAACGAGGAGTTGGTTATTGGAAATCTTATTGATTCGATTCGCGCAATGGATTATCCACAAGAATTGATTGATATTTATGTTTGTGCAGATAATTGCACGGATAAAACTGGTGAAATAGCCAAGGAACGTGGAGCAATAGTCTATTATCATAATAACCCGAACGAGCGTTCGAAAGGTTATGGTTTAAGATATTTGGTTTCACAGATTCAAAAAGATGTCGATATCAATGAATATTATGCTTTTACAACCTTAGATGCGGATAATGTTCCTGCACCAGATTATATCAGCAAGATAAATAACTACCTTCAATCGACTGGCGTTGATGAGTGCATTGCATATAGAAACACGAAAAACCTCTCTGAAAACTGGATTTCTTCGATGTGTGGCATTCAGGCTTTCGCCCACTCTCTTGATGGACTTAGACCAAGACAGGTTTTAGGTTGCAATCAAGAAATGTATGGTCCTTCTACTACATTACGTTCCTATTTATTAAAAGATGGATGGAAATGGGTTTCTTTGACTGAAGATATTGAAACCTTGTTGGATTTGACATCTCATAACTATAAGACAGGTTTTACAGAAGAAGCAGTCTTTTACGAAGAACAACCAACAACCTTGAAACTCCTTTGGCGTCAAAGAATCAGATGGGCAAGAGGGGGCTTGATTGCTTTCAATCGCTACGCTTGGAAAATGATTAAGTCTTTCTTCAAGAAACCATCATGGTCAAAATACGACATCTTCTTCCAAACCTTCCCTTATTCTTTCCTTGTTTTTTGGATTACGGCTATTTATCAAATCACCATTTTAGCTTTATTCTTTATTGTTGGAGATGATAGCTTCACTTGGATGAGCGTTCTTAATTATTGGATTGGCGTTGTTGGCGGAATTTATTTAGGAACCCTCTTGCATAACACCTTAGTCATCATCAAAGAGTGGAAACATATCTTGTTGCCTTGGTATAAGATCATTCCTTATTCTTTCCTCTTCCCTTTATATGCCTTAATGGATCCGATATTTTCTGCTGTTTCCGCTTTCAAGAATCCAGAATGGAAACATATCGATCACCACTTTGTTAAGGATGGAAACGAACTTTCAAAAGAGGAAGAGAAGAAAAAGAAAACAAATTTTGGTAAGAATTACAAGGCTGGAGCAATCTTCCAAATTGTCTTGATGGCGTTATCCTTCGTTTTGCTTATGGCTTCTGTTTATGCAAGGAAAGATAATCCATTTAGAGATTATCTCCTTTGGGCTGATTCATTGCTAATTCCTGCTATAAGCGCGTTCTTATGGACGTTATTTAGCCTTTTAGCGGTTTCTATCTTAGTTACCAATTACAAAAAGAAATGGATTGGAATCATCACGATCATTATAGGAATTCTTAATGTGAATCCATTCTACGTAATGGGCGGAATAGAATTCTTCAAAAGCAAAAAACAACAATCTTAATCGTTAATGCAACGAATCGTTGCATTTTTTTATTAGTAAATCAGAAATTGCAAATTTCAAAAATACGATAAATGGCCATTTTTTGCTCGTTAAATGATGAAATTTGCAACGATTGACGAATCGTCGCAAAATCAGCGCAACGATTCATCTCCTATTTCTTTACGTAGAAAGTGGCTTTCGCCTTGCCTTTCTTTTCGATCATTCCTTTATCTATCAATGAATTTAAGGTTCTGACCAAAGTGTCTTTAGAAAAACCACTTATTTTTTCTATTTCAGATCTAGAATAGGAATAATTTTGTTTCATCGAATCTAAAATTAATCTCTCATTTTCCGTAAAACTAAATGAGTAAATGACTGGCAAGGTAACGGATATCGAACTGTCAGTTATCTCATATATAGGCTTGCATGGAGCATATTTGTATGTCTCATTTATTCTCTTTATGCCGGTTGCAAAGGCTTCAATGATTTTGGCTCTTCTAAATACGTTGGCGATAATTGGATTTCTAAGATATGAATAATTGCCTTTGATATAGTCTTCTTTGGTCATGTCGCCTAAAAGGCCTCCAGGTGAGGAAATAACGATTTTATCTGGATGCATCTCGATTTTAGTGTTTGCTTTAACATCCCATGTTCTATGAACTATAGCGTTAGCAACCGCTTCTCTATAAGCGTCAAACGGAACAAGCTCAGTCTTTTTTCTGAATCCTTCTTCTATTTTTTCAACAACATATTCATCCTTGTATATGCCAAGAGAATCATAATATTGCTTGAGAATTGATTCACCAGCTAATGTAATTCTCTTTTTGAAAATGTTTATCGAATCGCCAAAAACAGCAATATCCAATCCTGGGAAATCATTTTTATCAGCCAAAAGTTTAGCGGCATTGTTATATCCTTTAGAGGTATATAAACTTAAACTTTTTAACGTATCTAAATCAAATTCTTGAAGATCTAATGCTTCGCTTAGTACATTTCCTAAATAAGAGAATGTTAGATCATTATCATCAACGTTTAATTCTTCAAATAAAATGTTCATTCCTGTGAGAATAAGTCTCTTTTCATCGATTGAATCTACCTCAATGGTTGATGAATCGTTTCTTTTATACGCTTTTCCATTATAGGTGTATGGCGTGTTTTCTCCGCGTCTTACGAATAACGTAATTGTATTATCCTTATTTATTTTCAACGTGTAATCTGGTCTAGGTTTTATCGAATCGTTTATTTGATTTTCTATATCTAAGCATGCATCTGTTGGATTTTCCATTCCTAAAACATTAAGGTCATCATCTATGCCGAAAATAATTTCACCATCATTGTAATTCGCAAACGCACTAACAGTTTTCAAATATGATTTCGATACTTCGCGTTTATATTCCAATTGTTTATTTTCTTTTTGCATATTACATGAACCTCTTATGAGCTTATTATACGAATCGTTTGATTGATTTGCAACGATTCGCCAATCGTTGCAAATTCAATGCGATGATTGAAAAAAAGCGTAACCCAGTTACGAGCTACGCTTAATTGTTGTTATGAATTAGTCAGAGATACTATCTTTGCGGTCATGAGCCTCAACGTATTGGGCCTTGACTTCTTTCATCTTTGCTAAGACATCGAAGTTGCTAAGGATTGCTTTCTCTTCTTCTTCAGTAAATAATCCTGAACCAGTTGGAATTAGTTTGCCAGTAATGACATTCTCTTTCAAACCATGGAGGTTATCGCGTTTTGCTTTGATAGCAGCGTCGGTAAGGACACGGTTGGTTTCTTGGAAGGATGCGGCTGAGAGGAAGGATTCAGTCTCTAAGGCAGCTTTGGTGATACCAAGGATTAATGGACGACCAACGGCTGGATGTAAGCCATTGATGAGGGCCTCTTGGTTGGCTTCCGTGTAACGATCGATGTCGACTCTTGTTCCTGGTAAGAGTTTTGTGTCGCCAGAATCATTGATGAACATCTTACGTAACATTTGACGGATGACGATTTCAAGATGCTTATCGGAAAGTTCGATACCCTGCGAGGCATAAACCGATTTGATTTCCTTTAACATATATGTTTCAACTGTGGAAACATCGGTGTAATCAAGGAGATCTTGAAGTTTCTTCGAACCTTTTGTGATAAGTCCGCCTGCTTCAACTGTCGCACCTTTAACGATGCCATCGGCAAGTTTGGTGTTACGTGGAATATCGTAGATTTCCGCTTCAGCCATTGGGCTTTCAACTGTTGGACCAGCTAAGGAAGTAACAGTGACTGCTTGGCTTCCATCTGGGTTATTGGTGATGTCGGTAATCTTACCGGCGAACTTAGCAATGATTGCTTGTCCTTTTGGATTACGGGCTTCAACAAGTTCTTGAACACGTGGAAGACCGGAAGTGATATCTTCACCAGCCATACCACCAGTGTGGAAGACACGCATTGTAAGCTGTGTACCAGGTTCACCAATTGATTGAGCGGCCATGATACCAACGGCTTCACCAAGTTGGACAAGGTGTCCGGTTGCCATATTAAGACCATAACAATGACGGCAAACGCCTTCTTTGGTTTGGCATGTGAAGATGGAACGGATTTCCACTTCTTCGATGCCAGCCTTTTCGATGGCTTTGGCTTGATCTTCATGAATCAAGGTGTTGGAAGGAACGATGATTTCGCCTGTTGTTGGATCGATGACATCATGCATAGCGAAACGGCCGTTGATACGGGAAGAGAGGGAAGCAATGACTTTTGCTTCTCCGCCACTTGCAGCGGCTTTTTCGATCTTGCGGACCTTATAGCCGTGATCGCAATGGCAATCATCTTCACGAACGATAACGTCTTGAGAAACATCGACAAGACGTCTTGTAAGGTAGCCAGAGTCAGCAGTCTTTAAGGCTGTATCAGCTCCACCCTTACGAGCACCGTGGGTGTTGATGAAGAATTCGTTAACCTTAACGCCAGAGCGGTAAGAGGAAATGATAGGAAGTTCGATAGCCTCGTTCTTAGGGTTGGAGACTAAGCCTTTCATACCGATTAACTGTTTGAAGTTATCCAAGGATCCACGAGCACCGGAGTCAGCCATGATGATCAATGGGTTGCGGTTATCTTTTTTCATATAAGCAGCAACTTCTTTTGCAACTTGGTCGGTGACGTTTGTCCAGACTCTACAAACTTGCTTATAACGTTCTTCGTTTTCGATATAGCCAAGATTATATGCATCATTAATTGCATCAACCTTCTTTTGACCTTCAGCAACATATCCATCCTTATTCTTAATATCTTTGATATCAGAAAGGGCGATAGTAACCGAGGAGATGGTTGAATATTTGAAGCCTTGGTCTTTGATCTTATCTAAGATTGCGGCAGTCTTTGATGGTTTTGGCTCAACTCTATCTTCGTCTTTCATATCGTATTTATGGAATACCATATCGATTAAGGCGCCGATATCTTTCTTGCCAATACCTATTAAGAGGTTGCTTAAGGCAATATGCTCAGCAAGATTATCTCCATCCTTGTGGAAGGCTAAGGCAATCTTTGCGAGTTCTGGGTAATCGGCATCTCTATAGTGTTCGTCGATATAGACGAGTTTGCCAGTCTTCTTATCTTCCTTCATGAAGTAGTTTTCAACTATGAACTTGATTGCATCTTCATCAGTTAGGGAGCCAATCTTTGCTTCAAGGGCATCATGCTCTTTTTGGACATCAGCAGGGGAAACGAACCAAGATTCGATTGTTTCGCGGTTGATAGATGCTGGCTTATTGCAGTTGATGTAGACGAAATCATCAGGGAAGATTTCATTGAAGATGATCTTACCAACGGTTGTGATGAGATATTTGTTCTCAACATCTTTTGGAAGAGCAAATTCATTTAAATCATCGCCAAAGGTCTTATGGATTGCTTTAGCAGGGATGACAATACGGGTATGAATATGGATTGAACCGGTCTCATATGCTTCAAGAACGGCTGTGACAGATCCAAAGATCTTACCTTCTTCTTTAGAGAATGTTTCTTGTTGGACAGCGGCTTTTTCGTTAGCTTCTTTTTCGACTTCATCATAGACTGTGATCTTACGAAGGTCTTTCGCACGATTGAGCATATCAACGATGGATTCTTCGGCTGTTAGGTAGTAGTTGCCTAAGACCATATCCTGTCCAGGAACGACGACTGTTTTGCCATCTTTTGGACCAAGAATGTTATTAGAAGCAAGCATGAGGTTAAGAGCCTCGGATTGAGCTGCTTTTCCAAGAGGAACGTGAACGGCCATCTGGTCACCATCGAAGTCGGCGTTGAAGCCAGGGCAGACGAGTGGGTGTAAACGGATAGCGTGTCCATCGACTAAGACAGGTTGGAAGGCTTGGATAGAAAGTCTATGAAGGGTTGGAGCACGGTTGAGGAGAACTGGGTGTTGTCCGATGATCTCTTCAACAATGTCATAAACCTTTGGATCATAGGCGTCGATTAGCTTATCAGCTTGTCTATGAGCGGTGACAATGCCTCTCTTTAAGAGGATTGCGGAAATAAATGGACGGAGCAATTGAACGGCCATCTCACGTGGGAGACCGCATTGATACATCTTGAGGTTTGGACCAACCGCGATAACCGAACGACCGGAATAGTCGACACGCTTACCGAGTAAGTTTTGTCTGAAACGGCCTTGTTTTCCTCTTAATCCGCTAGAAAGGGATTTGAGTTCACGGCCATTTTTGCCAACGGTTGGCTTTCCACGACGTCCATTATCGATTAAGGCATCAACTGCCTCTTGAAGCATACGTTTCTCGTTGCAGAGAATGACGCTTGGGGCATTGCCTTCGATTAATTTCTTTAAACGTGTGTTACGGATAATGACACGACGATATAAATCATTGATATCAGAATCAGTGAAACGTCCGCCATCGAGTTGAAGCATAGGACGGAGCTCTGGTGGAATAACTGGTATTACATCAAGAACCATCCATTCAGGTTTTTGGTTGGAATTGCGGAAGGCTTCGACAACTTCGAGTCTCTTTGCATCTTTCAAACGTGCTTGACCTTTTTCTTCTTTGATTTTTTCGGTAAGAATGTTAAATTCTTTGTCTAAATCAATTTCGCTAAGTAAGCGTTTGACGGCTGCTGCACCTTCGCCAAATTCAGCATCGGTGTACTTAGCAACGAAAGCGGAGGCGGAAGCAAAGTCGAAAGTCTCGTTTGGGCTCTTTAAGCGTTGAATGATTTCTTCGGCTTTGTAGTAATCAGCGCTTCCTTCAACGACATCTCCGCCATTTTTGATAGCTTCGATAGCATTGACGAACTCATTTCTGCTTACTTCGCCATCATTGAAGAATTGCTTGTATTTTAAGGTTGAAGTTCCTGGATTTAAGCAAACGTGGCCAGCGAAATAGACAACTTCTTCAAGATCTTTTGGTGACATCTCAAGGAGTAAGCCAATACGGGATGGAATGCCTTTTAAATACCAGATGTGGGTGCAAGGAGAGACAAGTTCGATATGACCGAATCTTTCTCTTCTCCACTCTTTGGAGATGACCTCGACGTGACATTTTTCACATGTCGTGCCTTGGTATCTCATCTTTTTGTATTTTCCGCATGAACATTCATAGTCCTTCACAGGGCCGAAGATTTGTTCGCAGAATAATCCACCAAATTCAGGTTTGTGGGAACGGTAGTTGATCGTTTCGGAGTTGATGACTTCGCCATGTGACCAGCCACGGATAGTATCTGGGGAAGCAAGTCCGACTTGCATTGCGGCTAAATTGTTTATATCAAACATAATTCTTTCTTCCTCCTAATTATTCATTGTGTCCAATGTTGCTTGTGATGCTAAGGCCTTCTTCAGAAGCTGCTTCTAAGACATCATTGACAGAAGATGGCTCTTCAAAGGAATCATCTTCTTGATTGTTATTGTTACGTGCATTGGAGAGGTTACGGATGGTCGAATTGGCCTTTCTTTCTTCAACCAAGGCATCTTTGACAAGGGCATCCATGTCAATCTTCTCGCCTTCTTTATTGAAGAGAGAGACATCCATACAAAGACCTTTGAGTTCTTTTGTGAGAACTTTGAAGGCTTCTGGCATGCTTGCTTTTGGAAGTGCGCTGCCTTTGATGATTGATTCGTAAGTCTTTCTTCTTCCGACACGGTCATCAGATTTGACAGTCATCATTTCTTGGAGAGTATGAGCTGCGCCATAAGCTTCAAGAGCCCAGACTTCCATCTCACCGAAACGCTGGCCACCGTTTTGTGCCTTACCACCGAGAGGTTGTAAGGTGATTAAGCTGTATGGTCCGACGCTACGGGCATGTAATTTATCATCAACCATGTGGTTGAGTTTGATCATGTACTGGACACCGACAGCGATACGTTCAGGATAACGTTCACCTGTTTGTCCATCATATAGAATGGTCTTTCCATCGCTAGAAAGTCCAGCTTTCTTCATGAGTTCAGAAATTTCATCTGAGGTTAAGCCATCGAATACTGGGGTAGCAACGCGCATATTTAATTTGCGGCATGCTAAGCCGAGTTGAACTTCGAATACCTGACCGATGTTCATACGGGAAGGAACGCCCATTGGAGAAAGCATCATGTCGATTGGCGTACCATCTGGTAAGAATGGCATATCTTCGACTGGTAAGATCTTGGAGATAACACCTTTGTTACCGTGACGTCCAGACATCTTATCACCTTCGGAGATCTTTCTCTTTTGGATGATGTAGACTCTGATTTTTTCGATAACGCCAGGAGCAAGTGGGTCTTTATGGCGACGAGAGAAGCATTTGACCTTTAAGACAATACCTTGTCCGCCATGTGGGACACGTAAGGAAGTATCTTTTGCATCATTGACCTTTTCGGCAAAGATAGACATAAGAAGTTTTTCTTCTGGTGAAGGATCGATACGGCCTTTTGGTGTGGTCTTACCAACAAGGATATCTCCTTCTTTAACTTCGGCGCCTGGGATGATAATGCCTCTTTCATCGAGGTATTTCTTTGCATCTTCGCCAACGTTTGGAAGGTCACGAGTGATTTCTTCGGAGTCTCCTCCTTTGATTTCACGGCATTCGACATCATATACTTCAATATGAATTGAAGTGTATGTATCGTTCTTGATCATGTTTTCAGACATGATAACGGCGTCTTCATAGTTGTAGCCGTTCCAAGTCATATAAGCGATAAGGAGGTTGTGTCCTAAGGCTAATTCGCCATTCTTCATGGATGGGCCATCAGCAATGACATCCCCTTCTTTGATATGATCGCCAACATGGACGATTGGTGTTTGGTTGATACATGTTCCTTGGTTTGTTCCTTCGAACTTACGTAAGAAATACGTATGTTCTCCTTCTTCCTCTTTGACGGTGATTTCAGTACTATCGATATAGGTGACTTCGCCATCTGCTCTAGCAACAACTGCCAAGCCTGAGTCATGAGCGACATTTCTTTCCATGCCGGTTCCGACATAAGGAAGTTCTGGCTCAAGTAAAGGAAGAGCCTGACGTTGCATGTTCGCACCCATAAGAGCACGGGTAGAGTCATCGTGTTCAAGGAATGGAATACAAGATGCAGCAACGGAGACGATTTGTTTTGGTGAAACGTCAACATAGGAGATTATTTCCTTGCTGACACGGATATTTTCATCATCATGACGGGTGACAACTTCATCATCGAGGATTTCTTTGACAAGCTCTTTGTGGCCATCGAATGTAAGTTCCATTGGCTCAGAGACTTTCATGTTAGCCTCAGCGATATAAAGTCCTCTTTCGTCATCTGCCGAAAGATATTCTGCTTCATCGGAAACATATACGTGAGTGACGCCATTTTCGTCTGTTGATTTGAAGACACGACGATATGGAGTCTCGATAAATCCTAATTTATTGATCTTAGCATAGGTGGCTAAGTTGTTGATTAAACCAACGTTTTGACCTTCTGGTGTTTCGATAGGGCAGATACGGCCATAGTGGGTATCGTGGACGTCACGAACAGCCATGGTTGTTCTTTCACGGGTTAAGCCGCCAGGGCCTAAAGCGGAAAGACGACGTTTGTTGGCAAGCTCAGAAAGTGGGTTGACTTGGTCCATCAATTGGGAGAGTTGCGATGTATTGAAGAACTCGTGGATAGAAGAGGTCAATGGACGGATAGAGACGAAAGCTTGTGGCTTAGCCTCAGAGAAGTCGACTGTGGTGTTCATACGTTGAACAATGGTCTTGCTCATCTTTGTAAGACCCATGCGGAATTGGTTTTGGAGCAATTCGCCAACGCAACGGACACGACGGTTGCCAAGGTTATCGATATCATCTAAAGAACCGATTCCTTCACGAATGTTTTCAAAATATGAGAAGCAAGCGACGATATCTGGGATAGCGATACAAAGTAAAGGTTTCTTTGAACCATCGAAAGTTCCTTGAAGTTCTAAGGAAGTACCGATGAGATTGATGATTTTCTCTGTAACCTTATCTTTGGCGTGAACTTTGACGATGTTAACTTTTGTTGAGCCGATAGCGAAGATTGGGTTGACCTTGCTTGCAAGATCATATTCCATTGCGCCTTGTTCGAAGAATTCTTCATCGCGAAGTTTTTCAACGTCTTCTTTTGTGACTGTATAGCCTGCAATCATGAGTTCGCCGTCTTTGTTGGAGGCGATTTCTCCATCAGCGCCAATGAGTGGCTCAGCAAGGACGCGGCCGGCTAAACGGCTATAAATGCCTAATTTTTGTGTAAGTTTAAAACGACCAGCTCTGCCTAAATCATAACGTTTTTCATCAAAGAAACGTTGGAGGATGAAGTTTGTGATGCCTTCTCTGGTAACTGGTTCACCTGGTTTTAATTTACGGAAGATTTCAACTAAAGCTGCGGTTGAATCTTTGTTTCCTGCGTCTTTCTTTATTGTGTTGATTAAGGCTTCAGAATCACCGAATAATTCTGTAATATCGCTTTCTTGGAAACCAAGAGCTTTGAATAAAGAAGGTGCGAAGATTTTATGGGAGGCGTTTTGAGAATGGTCGATATCAGCATAGATGATATTCTTGTTGGTGTTTTCAAATTCGATCCATGTTCCTCTTGTAGGAATTAATTCAGCATGGAATTCAACGCCTTTTTCATTTGGATTCTCAAAATAAGCGCCTGCAGAACGGATGATTTGGGATACAACGACTTTTTCTGTTCCGTTGATGATGAAAGTACCGCTGTTAGTCATCATTGGGACATCGCCCATATAGACTTCTGATTCTTTCATTTCGCCCGTTTCTTTGTTACGCAAACGGAGAGTTGCTTTCAATTTGCTGCAATATGTTAAATCTTCTTCTTTGCATTCGAGAGGTTTGTATTCTGGCTCTTCGAAATGACATGTAACATATTCGAGGGAAATTGTCTTATTGTTATTTTCGATTGGGAAAGTCTCTCTGAAGACTTCGTCAATTCCGCTATCTTTAAACCACTTGAAAGATTTCGTTTGAACGGAAACTAAGTATGGTAATTCTAATGATCCGGAAATCTTTCCGAAATTGACGCGGTGGTTAAGACCAACTGGGTAATTTTTACCATTAGGTCCTGGGAATTCGGTTAGGAATGGTTTTTCGTTTGGCATTAATACTGCTCCTTTTTCTTAAACGATTGAATGATGTAATAACCTTTTTTACGGTCCAATACCGTGACATTATCGAAGATTTCTTCGAGATGTTCTTTTACGGAGAGGGCGCCTTGTTCTTTTCTTATGACGATGATTAAGGAACCATCTTCATGAAGATGTGATGATGCCTCATCGTAAATACGGTAGGTGACACGTTTCCCTGCTCTTATAGGAGGGTTGGAGATTATCGTATCAAAGGTGGAGTGTACGTTGAGGTAAACGTCGCTTTCGACTATCTCTACTTGTTTGCTAACACCAAGTTTGTTGGCATTGATTTTGCAAAGTTCGAGGGCCCTTTCGTTAACATCAGCAAGTGTTACTTGCCTAGAAGGGTCGAGGTGAGCGAGGATTAGTCCTATCGGTCCCGCTCCACACCCAAGGTCTAGTATTCTTTCGCCCAAACAAACGTTAGATTTTAGAATGGTCTCTATTAAGAGTTTCGTTCCGAAATCAAGCTTGTTTTTCGAGAATACGCCTTTATCGCTTTTGAGGGAGTAATGTTGATCTAAAATATCAAATTCTATTGATAAATCCTGATGTTCCATTCCTTCGACATTGTCGAAATATTGGGGCATTTTGCTTCCTCCTTATAAGCGCTAAAACCCTACCCACAGGCGACGAGTAGTCTATGGGTAGGGCAAAGTTCAAAGATTGAGTGAAACTTATTTAACTTCAGCTTCACAGCCAGCATCGGTGAGGGTCTTCTTGTAAGCTTCAGCTTCAACAGGAGAGATCTTCTCTTTGATGGCGACTGGGGCAGCGTCAACGAGTTTCTTAGCTTCCATAAGTCCTAAGCCAGTGATGCCTTGGACTGCTTTGATAACTGCAACTTTGGAAGCAGTTCCGAGACCCTTTAAGAATAAGGAGACTTCGGTTGGTCCTTTTGCGACTGGGCCTTCTTCTTCAGCAGGTGCAGCAGCAGCTGTTGGGGCAGCGGCGGTGACGCCAAATTCTGCGCAAACAGCATCAACGAGAGCCTTGAGTTCAAGGGCGGTCATTTGTTTGAGAGTGTCAATGATTTGTTCATTTGTTAATTTTTCAGCCATTGTTTTTTCCTCCTAGAGATTAGTTGGCTGCTGGGGCTTCTGCTCCAGCCTTCTCGCTAATTTGATTAGCGACTCTGGCAAAGCCAGCGATAGGTTCGTTGAGAACCATGCAGAACATAGAAAGTAATGCTTCTTTTGTTGGAAGTTTGGCAACTTCTTTCATGCCTTTGGCATCTACTGGTTTTCCCTCAACAAGACCACCACGTAAGACGAGGTGTTCATGGAAGCGGGAGAATTTGTAGAGGATTTTGGCGGCGCTTGTGACGTCTTCAGAGAAGACTAACGCATTTGGTCCTTCAAGAAGATCGTTTAATCCTTCGATTCCTTGATCAGCTAAAGCGCGACGGACTAAGGTATTTTTGTAAACACCCATCTTGGCGTTCTTTTCTGCTAAGGTACGACGGAGTTCTTGTGTCTCGGCGACTGTTAAGCCTTGATAAGAAACAATAGCGACTGTCTTGCTGGATTTGAAACCTTCAGTGATTTCCTTGACGGAATCCTTTTTAGCTTGAAGTGCAGATGCATTCATACTGTGTTCCTCCTTTCTTAATATATATATGTGAAGCTTGATATAACTAGTGAGTTATTGTGAATTTGTAACCTCAGCAACGTGGTTTATTAAGACATGTGTCCGTTGCTATCTTAGGAATAACAAGCAATTCACCAAATTTGGTGACCAGAATTAGTTTCTGGTTGGGAAGGTGATTTTCATTCCTGGGCCCATGGTTGTATGGACGACAGCGGTTTTGATGTAAACACCTTTGACTGTTGATGGACGTGATTTGACGATGGCGTCAATCATAGCTTGCATGTTATCGATGATGTCTGAATCAGAGAAGGAGACACGAGCGATAGAAACATTTAAGTTACCATCCTTGTCAACACGGTAAGAGATCTTACCTTTCTTGATTTCGGTGATGGCTTTGCCAATTTCGATTGAAACTGTGCCAGTCTTTGGGTTTGGCATTAAGCCTTTAGGACCTAAGACGCGGCCCATTTTACCAAGTTCACCCATCATGTCTGGGGTAGCAACGATGATGTCGAAGCCAAACCAGTTTTCGGAAGTGATCTTTTCGAGCATTTCTTTGCCACCGACAAAGTCAGCGCCTGCGGCCTTTGCTTCATCTTGTTTTGTGTTGGTGACAGCGAGGATTTTCTTGGTTTTGCCATTGCCATGTGGAAGAACTAATGTTCCACGGATTAATTGATCAGCTAATGTTGGATTAACATTTAACGCGAAGCTGATATCGATTGTTGAATCGAATTTTGTTGTGCTGGTCTTTTTGAGAAGAGCGGCTGCTTCTTCAAGGGTGTACTCTTTGTTTTCGTCAACGAGTTTCTTAGCAGCAATGTATTTCTTTCCTTGTTTCATTGTTGTCTCTCCCTATTATTTGTCGATGGTGATGCCCATTTGACGAGCAGATCCTTCGACGATTTTCTTTGCAGCTTCGATGTCATTTGCGTTAAGATCTGGCATCTTGTATTGAGCGATTTCCTCAAGTTGAGCAGCAGAGATGTGTCCTACTTTTGTTTTGTTAGGAACACCAGAGCCTTTTTTGATTCCAGCGGCTTTGAGAAGTAAATCTGTGACTGGTGATGTTTTGATAACGAAGTCATAGGATTTGTCTTCATAAGCTGTGATGATTACAGGGACTGTTTGTCCTTTTCTGTCGGCTGTTTTTGCATTGAAGTCAGTGCAGAATTTAGCCATTTGAACGCCTGCAGAAGCAAGCTTTGGTCCTGGATGGGCGTCTCCACCTGGGAGTTCCATCTTAAGGACTTTGACGATTTTCTTTGCCATATTGTCCTCCTTAATGACGATATGCAGTGGCTTGTCGGGTCCTCGTCAAAGGATCCTACCACGCTACACGTGTGCAAATTTACGTGCTCGAGTATTATACGCACGTGCGTGGGATGAATCAACAAGAAATTCATTTGATCAATGTTTTTGTGCAGTGTGCATAAAAAGGCTCCCTAGAAGTATAGGAAGCCAATTAACTTTTATTTTACTTTGTGAAGCAACAGGGATATCGATGAAGCAACCATTAAGAGAGTTACTCCAGTATCAGCAAAGACCGCGATCATCAAAGGGAAATTAGGGATGAATATTGAACATAAGGCAATTGCAACTTTGATTAGAAGCGAAGCAACAACATTAAATATCGCTCTATTTCTTGTTGTTTTAGCGATTTTTATTGCCGTATAAACCTTAGAAATATCATCGTTCATGATGACAATATTGGCATTTTCTACAGCTAGATCGCTTCCAACGCCGCCCATTGCAAACCCAACATCTGCTAAAGTGATACTTGGTGCGTCATTTATTCCATCGCCAACGTATGCTACGGCTTTTTGACTAGCATCGATTGTTTCCTTTAAAATCGTTGTTTTTTCTTCTGGCAATAATTCATAACGCACTTCGTCAATTTTTAATGCTTCAGCGACTTTTTTAGCACTATTTTCTTTATCGCCTGTGAGCATTATCGTTTTAACTCCGTTTGAACGGATGTTTTCAATCGTGGATAGCGATTCTTTCTTGATTTGATCGGTAAGAAGAATGTAGCCTGCATATTTCCCGTCAACAGCAAGATAAACGACTGTTCCGATAACATCTGGTTTTTCGAAGGAAATTGAATTCTTACGAAGAAGTTTTTCATTTCCAGCTAAAATTTTATGGCTTTTGTAAACTAATTCTTCACCATAACCTGCTAACTCATTATATTCGGTTATCTCAGATGAAATTTTGGATGTGTCCGTCTCACCGATTATCGCTTTGGCAATTGGATGGTTTGAACGAGATTCCGATGCGATGGCATATTCAAGAAACTTCTCTTCAGAGAGTCCTTCAGCGTGGATTTCTTCTACTGCAAATTTACCACATGTAAGAGTTCCGGTCTTATCAGTTACAAGAACCCCAAGGTTATTCAATTGGTCGAAATAAGAACCGCCCTTAACGATGATGCCGTATTTTGATGCAAGCCCAATTCCAGCAAAGTATGCTAGAGGGACAGAAACTACAACAGCACATGGGCAAGATATGACTAAGATTGATACGGCGATTTTGATCCATTGTTTCCAAACTTCGGCATTGTTCATTCCAATGATAAGCGGGGGAAGAATGGCAACAATTATGGCGATTGTTACGACAATTGGAGTATAGATTTTAGCAAACTTAGTAATGAATTTATCCGCTTTGGATTTTTGCTCTGAAGATTCTTCAACAAGAGAGATGATTTTGCTAACTGTTGAATCTTCGTATGATTTTGTAACTTCAACTGTTATTGAGCCGTTCTTAAGTATCGTTCCAGAATTAACAAAGTCTCCTGATTTCTTATAGACTGGGTTGAATTCGCCAGTCAATGAGGACATGTCAATATCACCATCGCCATCGATGATTTTTCCATCAGCAGGAATGATTTCACCGACTTTGACAAGAATCTTATCATTTATTTGTAACTCTTCCGGCTTAACTGATTTAATATTTCCATCAACAAGTAAGGAAGCTTTTTTTGCTCTGAGTCCAACGGCATTTGTGATTGCTTCATGAGATTTATCTGTTGCTAAATCTTCGAAAATATCACCAAGTTGGAAAAGGAAGGCAACCATAAATGCTTCGAAGAATTCGTTTCCAAAGATTTCTCCTTCATCCTTTCCAAAAATTCTAAGGCAGAAAGCACCAATCGAAGCAATAAGCATTAACATGTTTTCATCGAATGGATTTTTCTCTTTTATAAGGGAGAAGAATGCTTCAATGATTATGTCGTAGCCAACGATTAGCCAAGCAACAGCCATAATGGCGAAGTTGACCCAAACGTTATAATTGTTTTCGTTAAAAACGAATAAACCAAGTAATGCAACAGTTAACCCTAAAACTAGGCGAATACTGCTAACTAATATTTCTTTCTTTTCTTCAGACATATTTATTCTCCTTCTTTTTCCATAACATGTTCGAATACGACTTTTATTAATTCGTTAATATGATGGTCAGATAAAATGTAATAGGATTTTCTGCCATCTTTTCGAACACTAACAATACGATGCTTACGGAGAATCTCTAACTGATGAGAAACAAGGGATTGGGATGCTCCAACCATGTTCATGATTTCAGTTACGTTATGTTCTTCTTCTAAAATCGAAAGCATGATTTTAAGTCTTGTGGAATCGGAAGCAACGCTAAGCAAATCTTCCATTGAATCGATTATTTTTTCACTTGGTAATTCGGACATATGAATTTCCTTTCATATTTAACGTGATTAATTATAATGAATACTCATTCATATATCAACATAAATATGAATAATTTTTCATATATTTTAGATATAAGAAAAATCCCCATAAAATGAGGATTATCTAAGTTGAAAATTTGTTCGATTAGATTTTCTCGATTTCAGAAAATTCAACATCAACTGGAGTGACACGTCCAAAGAAGATTGTTTCAACGCGGCAAGCGCCAGTGTCTTTATCGATAGAGGTAATGTCACCTTCGGTTCCTTCAAGTGGACCAGAGATGATTTTAACTCTATCGCCAACGTTATAGCGATCATACATTGTTTCATCGACAATGCCCATTCTCTTAAGAACAGGTTCGATTTCTTCACGAGAAACAGGGGTAGGCATTCTACCTCCGCCGCTTGAACCGGTAATACCAGTGACGCCTGGAGTGTTACGAACGACAAACCAAGATTCGGTGGTCATGATCATTTCGACGAAGATGTAACCTGGATAAAGGTTCTTGATCTTGACTTTGCCATTTGGAAGGCCAGTTTCCTTATCGATGCATTTTTCTTCGTATTCAGCAACTAAGACACGGAAAATAAAGTTTTCCATGTTCATTGTCTTGATGCGGTTTTTGATGTTCTCCGCTGTTTTTGCTTCATGAGCGGAATAGGTATTAACAATATACCAATGTTTTTCAGCTAAATCGTTTGCCATTTTTTATCCTCCAAAGGCTGCTTTTAATTGTTCGATAATTTTTGCGGCCGCTAAATCTTCCAAAGAGAGGAAAATAGCAGCGAAAACAGCGATTACAACGACGACTGCTATAGTCGGCCATAAGGTATCGCGCTTTGGCCAACGAACACGTTTGCCTTCGCGGACAACCTCTTTCATATACTTTACTGGATTAGGCATAAAGTCTCCTTCCAACTTATTTGCTTTCCTTGTGTAAGGTGTACTTACCACAATGATGGCAAAATTTCTTAAGTTCTAGACGACGTGGATCGTCTTGTCTTTTGCTAACTTGATAGTTTCTAGACAAACAATCGGAGCAAATTAAGAATACTTTTTCTCTACTCATGCGTCATTACCTCAGAACATATATAGCGCTACTGCACTATGAAAAAAGCGAAGAATGTTTTGCTTCGCATTATTAATATAATGGTTGAAGCAAAATTAGGCAAATTATTTCTTAAGAAATATTACTTTCCAAAAACAATTTCTTTGACTAACTCCTCATACTTTTCATAGTCCCTGCTAGCTCTTTTTGGGCTTATCGAAAGTATTTTCGCAATTTCTGTGTATTTGCATCCATCGATTTTCAATCTTGCGACTTGAAGAACTTCATCATCGATTCCTTCTTTGCATTTGGCAAATCTTTGGACTTCTTCAAGATAATTAACATACATCCTTGGATCTTCTTCTCCTGTGTCTTGAATAACATCATGAAGCGTGCTTTCGCTTGATTCAGAAGAGACGAAATCCAAAGAAACTGTTGGTACATTCTTGAATAGATGAAGTTTTTCCGCTTCTCTAATCAAAGCATTCTTTAGGCATCTTACGAGATAGGAATGAAAACTTCCCTCACCTAGAGAATAACTTTTTATCGAAGCATTGAAAGCTAGATAAAACGCATGGTTAAGGTCCCATTGGTCAAACTTGCTTGATAATGCTGCAGAGGCTTGAGAGCAAAGGAGCCTTTTCTTGTCAAAATAGCGTTTCGTTAATGCGCAATACGCTTCAGCGTTCTGACTTCTTGCCATTAACAGCAGACTTTCGTCTGAGGAGGTTTCAAAATTCATAGTTACCACTCTTTCTTATTTCTTTGTACGTTGAGCAACAACGCCGGAAATAAGGATAGCCGTGGCAACAGAGGCATTTAATGAATTAACGTGACCGCTCATTGGGATCTTTACGATGAAGTCTGAATTCTTTAAGACTAGTTTCGAGATTCCAAAACCTTCACTTCCCACCACTAATGCGATCGGAGAAGAATAATCGACATCCAAATAAGAACCTGTGGCAGATCCATCGGAAGAAACAACCCAATAGCCATTCTTTTTTAATTTTTCTATGGCTTGGTTAAGATTGGTAACTACTGCTACCTTTACATAATTGATAGCTCCAGTAGATACCTTGGCGACAGTCGAATTTAATTGGACTTCGCCATGCTTCTTCATGATGATGCCATCGACGCTAAAAGCATCGCATGTGCGGATAATCGCACCAAGGTTATGAGGATCTTCGATTCCATCAAGGATGACAATCAAAGGATTCTTCTTTTCAGAAGGAATACTTTGAAGCAATTCCTCAAGGCTATAACTCCTGATACCATCGCTCGTGACTACAAAGCCTTGGTGGGAGGGGCTTTTAGCCATATTTGTCAAATCGCCATCATTAACGAATTTGACCGAGACTCCTTTTTTCCGAGCAAGCGAAACAAGTTCATCATTCTCGAAACGCTTAATGGTGTATAAAGCGACACCATTACCCGCTTCTATTGTCGCTCGGACGGCATTCTTGCCGTAAACTTGCATACTCATTATATCTAACACCTTGTCATTTTACAATACTAAACTGTAACTTTTAATTCTAATGGTTTTAACGTGAACCTAACATCGTCTGAGAAGGAGGTTACAGTCTCCTTTGAGGCGAAGGCACAACGAAGAGTTATCCTTAAGGCGGAATTGTCTTGATAGGATACTAATTCGGTATGAACATCTCTTATTGCAATGTTGTATCTATTGGCAATAAGAATAATTTCTTTTAGCGAAGGCTTATCCGAAGGAACGATAATCATGACGGCAGGATTTCTTCCTGCAATCCATTTATCAACTCGATGTAAGACAATCAAGGAAACAAATGCTAGAGCAAAGCCGATGCTTGCTAGAATGAAGTTACCACTTCCGCAAGCAAGGCCGATAGCCATTGATATCCAGATTGTCGCTGCAGTCGTTAGCCCTTTAACATCTAAACCATTATTTAGAATGGCCCCGGCGCCTAAGAAACCGACACCAGAAACAACTTGGGCAGCTAAACGTGCTGGATCACGTGTTCCAGTCCATTCTCCAAAGCCATAAATTGAAACAATCATAACTAAGTCTGAACCAAGACCGACCAATAAGTGCGTTCTTAAGCCTGCATCGTGCCCTTTGAATTCTCTTTCCATGCCAATTAAACCAGAGAATAGGCCTCCTAGAAGTAAGGAAAGGATGATTAGTAATAAATTGCCTGATTCAGGAGATATTGCGCCAGAAAAGCCGGAATTAAACAAATTAACAATATTAGTATCCCAGCTATTCCAGGTCGTGCTATTTTCAAGTAACATAAGTCCTCCTATCAGAAAATGTTGCGTTCGACTAAAAGTTGACGAATTTCGTCTGATTTAGCGAAATCTTTATTTTTCTTAGCTAAATCATACTCCTCATAAAGCTTTTTGTCTTCATCATTTAGATTAGGAAGAGATAATGTAAGGCCTAGAACCTCACAATAGGTCTTGATTTTAGCAAAAGAGTCTTTCAATTGATCGTAATTAATTTCTTTAACGCGCCACAAAGAGTTCAATGTCTTTAATTCATCATATAAGACCGTTAAAGCGTTTGGTGTATTTAAATCATCACAGATGGCATCAAGGAACTTTCTTTCATCGCTTGGTTTTAACATGTTGATATCAATGCCGTTTCTTTCAAGGATGATAGCGACTTTTCTTGTTGCAGTAAGAATTTGGGAATATTTGGTTTGTGCTTCTTTTATCGTATCGGCAGAGAATGCAGCTGGTGCACGATAATGGGAAGCTAGTAACATTAATCTAAATGGAATGCCGCCATATTCAGAAACAACGTCTTTCATTAAGATAACGTTACCTAAAGATTTAGACATCTTTTCGTTGTTGATATTAATGAAACCATTATGCATCCAGAAATGAGCCAATTTATGTCCATCATGGGCTTTAGCTTGGGCAATTTCGTTTTCATGATGAGGGAATTTAAGGTCAAATCCTCCGCCATGAATATCGATATAACCGTTTTGCTTAGTAAAGATCGAATGAATCATGACACAACATTCGGTATGCCATCCTGGGCGTCCTTCGCACCATGGCGTGCTCCATTTGATTCCTTCCGTAGTTTTTTTCCAAAGAGCAAAATCAACTGGATCTCTTTTCTTATCACCAACAGCAATTCTTGCGCCATTTTCTAAATCTTCAATGGAATTACCGGATAATTCGCCATATTGAGGGATGTCCTTAACTGAAAGATAGACATCTCCATCAGATTCATAGGCGTATCCTTTATCAACTAAATCTTTGACGTAAGAAATGATTTGAGGCATATAGACTGTTGGAGTTGGCGTGTAATCTGGTTGAAGAGCGCCTACTTCTGTTACTAATCTACGATATTCTTCTATAACTGAAGTTGTTAATTCTTTTTCGCTTATGCCTAATTCTTTCGCGCGATTTATTATTTTATCATCGACATCGGTATAATTTGAGACAAAGGTAACCTCATATCCAAGATGGATAAGTAATCTCCTAAGTACATCAAAAGTAATTACTGGGCGGAAATTGCCAATATGAGGATCGTTATAGACTGTTGGGCCACAACAATAGATGGAAACCTTTCCTTCGACTAAGGGAGTAAAAACTTCTTCTTTCATTCCAAGGGAATTGAACAATTTTAATTCGTGCATAAATCCATCCTTTCTAAGATACTAAATTTTAGTCCTAGGCACCCTTCTCGGCAACAAAAGATAGCAAATAAAGAGCTAATAATTCTTTAATATTGTTGTTGGAAAATTCAAATAAGAAGACGAACGTCTTTCTACTTAAGAATATTCGATTTCTTTCCTAAATATGATAAATAGAATAATCCAAGGCCAATAAAGAGTATGGAGATTGAATATGATGCAAAGGAAAATACTCCTACGACCATGCTTACGATTTGATATCCATAGCCAAATGATGCAGTAATAAGTGCGGCAATATTAGCAAACAAAGAGAATATCGTGATGTAGAAGAATATATTTGATTTGCTTGAACTTCTAACTTTTTTAAAAGAAAGCCAGACGACTCCGATAATCGCTTCAATGATGCAAGAAAGGAAAGAAATTATTGCAAATATTCCAACATAGGAGCTAATAAGGTCTTCGGAATATATTTTTATAGCAGAGAAAACAAGGGAATTAAGCAATGCCCCACCAAGACCTAAGAAGCCGATATATGCCGCATATAAGTCATTGCCATTTTTTTCTTCCGTTTTCCATTTATTAAGCCAAATCAAAACACGGTATAGAGTATTTATTAGTAAAAGGATAACAAGAAAAGCCATCGGAAAGATTCTTTTTGAAAGATCATCTCCTTCTTGAAGATCTTTTATGTAACGGAAAATCATTGCTCCAAAATAAGATAGTTGGCCAACTGAAATCACCGTTGAAGCAATATGATATGGCAATCCTTGATTTTTGTAAGAATATTCTAGTCCTACATCAATAACAAGAAAGAATAAGGCAAAGCCAAATAAACCTCCAGCTTGGATATACCGATATGTTTCTGCATATTTAGGATAGATATAGGCAATAGAAAAAGCTAAAGATGCCAATACGAGGATTATCGATGGCAGAAGTCTTACGGATAAGATTATTTTCTTTCTCTTTTCAATACAATTTATCATATGTCTCTAATATATCTTTAACGTCTTTGAAAATATAGTCACATTTGTTTAAAAGATCTTCTGTATAGAAGCCATAACCCCATAAGCAAATTGCTACTTTCAACGAAGAATTTTTGGCTGTGGCAATATCCGTTTTAGAATCGCCGACAAATAATGTTTCTTCTCTTTTTAGATTGTATTTCTCAATTAAGTAATTAGGGATTCTTGGATCAGGTTTAACTGGCAATTCTTCGATTTGACCACACACTTCTTCAAAAAGAGAATCGCCATACATCTTAGAAACGATTCTTTTTGCAAACGCGTCAGGTTTATTCGTGCAAATAAAAAGACGTGCTCCTTCTTTCTTTAAGGTTTCTAAAACTTCTTTTTGCCCTTTAAAAAGGAAAGTATGGTCTTCTTGTTCCGAATGATATAGAGGGAGATATTCTTTTTTTAGTGCGTTGAAATTCTCTTCGCTATCTTTTTCTTTTAACGCTCTATGGATAAGCGTATCCGCGCCTTCGCCGATAAGCGTTTTCGTTCCTTCCTTATCAAAAGAATAATTATATCCAGCATTTTTTAGTGCTGTATTGATGGCTATTTGAATTCCTTCAATCGTATCTAAGGTCGTGCCATCTAAATCAAAAATGTAGTTTTTCATATTTTTACCCCTATAAGCATAAAGCAAAAAAGAAAAAGAGACCAAGATTACTTGATCTCTAATTGAACTTCTTTTAATTAGTCAGCCCATGTGACCATTTCTACTTCAGCATTGTCACCTTTACGGGCACCAAGCTTGTAGACTCTGGTGTAACCACCATTGCGGTCTTTGAATTTAGGGCCAATTTCATTGAAGAGCTTTGTTAAGCTATCAACGCCTTTTTCGTCTTTGATTCCTTTACGGAGGACTTTCTCACATTCTCTGCGAGCTGCGAGATCGCCTTGTTTTGCATAGGTAACCATTTTAGCGGCGAGGGTAACGAGTTCTTGGGTAACGCCAGAGGTCACGTTAACGTGTCCGTGGACGATTAACTCAGAAACGACATTACGGAGCATTGAATAGTTCTTTGAAGCGGTATAAGCGGCCTTGAATCTGACGCCGGTTTTACCATGAACGTTTTTTCTTCCTTGTGCTGGCATAATTATTCTCCTACATAATCACGGAAGTGTAAGCCCATTTGGGCAAGCTTCTCTTTGACTTCTTTAAGCGACTTCTTACCAAGATTACGAACCTTCATCATCTCGTCTTCGCTCTTTTGAGTGAGTTCTAAGACAGTGGAGATACCCGCTCTCTTAAGGCAATTGTTGCTACGAACGCTAAGATCGAGTTCTTCGATGAGCATTCCTTGATATTTGTTTTCTTCTGGTTTGACTTCTTCTTTCTCAAGTTTGAAGGATCTGACCTTCTCATCGAGTGAAGCAAACTTTTGGAAGTGAACCACTAAGAGTTGAGCGGCCATAGCGACTGCTTCATGTGGTTTGATAGCACCGTTTGTTGTGACTTCGAGTGTTAATTTATCGAAGTGGGAGTCATGCTCAACACGTGTTGATTCAACAGCATAAGCGACTTTGACAACTGGTGAATAGTTAGAATCGGTTGCAATATAGCCAAGTTGGTTAACGTTGCGTTCGATTTTGTTGGCATCAGCAGTGTAGTATCCTCTGCCTTTGCCAGCGAATATTCTCATCTTGATATGGCCATCTTTGTTGACATGAGCAATTTCAAGATCTTTGTTGACAACCTCAACGAGGGCTGGGCAAACGATGTCGCCAGCTGTAAGGATGCCAGGGCCTTGGAAGTCAATATTGAGTTCCTTGGTTTCTTTTGGATTATCGGAATCGATTTTTAAGATGAGATCCTTGAGATTAAGGATGATGGCGGTGACATCTTCTTCAACTCCTGGAATTGAAGAGAATTCATGACGAACGCCATCGATTTGCACAGCATAGACGCTAGCGCCAGGAAGGGCGCTTAGCAAGACTCTGCGAAGTGCGTTACCGAGAGTGGTTCCAAATCCTCTCTCGAGAGGTTTGATCGCGAAACGGGCATAGTGTTCTTCTTCATCGTTGATTTCAACTGTGAAATCGAATGGGATGAAAGGTTTTGGTAGAATGAGCTCTTCGTTTGTTTGATCGATATTGTTATTAGCCATTAATATTTTCCTCCTGTATTTCCCTATTAGCCGAGAACGCTACAACTAGCCGCGTGGTCTCTTTGGTGGACGGCAGCCGTTGTGTGGAATTGGAGTCGTATCGGAAATGGATAAAACTTGTAAGCCAACATTTGCGAGAGCTCTGACAGCACTTTCTCTGCCTGGGCCTGGGCCTTTGACTTCGACGTTAACTTGTCTTAATCCTTGATCGAATGCTGATTTGCCAGCAGCTTCTGCTGCTAATTGAGCGGCAAATGGAGTTGCTTTCTTAGCGCCTTTGTATCCTAATGCGCCAGCGCTTGACCAAGCGATGACATTACCTTGTAAATCGGTAACGTTAACAATGGTGTTGTTGAAGGAAGCGTGAACGTGGACTGTTCCAACAGTAAAGTTTCTCTTAACTTTTTTCTTACGAACTGAAGTTTTTGTATTTTTCTTTGCAGCCATAATTCTTCTCCTTTCTTATTATTTGGTAGCTTGCTTCTTGTTAGCAATCGTCTTTCTCTTACCTTTACGGGTACGAGCATTGGTCTTTGTACGTTGTCCACGGACAGGAAGACCTCTCTTATGACGGATGCCACGATAGCAGCCAATTTCGGTGAGACGCTTGATGTTCATAGCGACTTCACGGCGGAGATCGCCTTCAGTTTTGTATTTGGCGACCTCTGTTCTTAAGGCGACGAGTTGATCATCGGTTAAATTCTTAACGCGGATGTCTTCGCTGACGCCTGCATCTTTGCAGATTTTCTTTGCGGTTGTATCACCGATACCATAAATGTAGGTAAGAGAGATTACAACGCGTTTTTCACTTGGGATATCAACCCCATCAATACGTGCCATATTTGTTGTTTACTCCTTAAATTAACCTTGTCTCTGCTTGTGCTTTGGGTTTGGGCAGATGCACATAACTACGCCATGGCGGCGGATAATCTTGCACTTATCGCAGATTGGTTTGACGGATGGTCTTACTTTCATAGTAATTAAACTCCTTCTTTTGGGAACTGTTGCCCACTTTAGTTTTTGAAACGGAATGTGATGCGCCCACGTGTTAAATCGTAAGGAGAGAATTGGACGGTGACTCTATCACCCGGAAGGATTCGTATGTAATTCATGCGAATTTTTCCAGAAACGCAGGCCTGAACGACCGCCCCATTTGTCAATTGTACTTTGAAGTTAGCGTTTGGAAGGCATTCTAATACCTTAGCTTCAACTTCTATGCAATCTTCTTTACTCAATGGATTTTCCTCCTTGCTCTAAAGTTAATATCTCATATCCGGTCTTGGTTACGAGAATTGTGTTCTCATAGTGTGCGCTAGGCTTGCCATCTTTAGATACGGTAGTCCAGCCATCCTTCATAACTCTAAGTTTATTAGAGCCTTCAAGGATCATAGGCTCAATCGCTAAGGTCATGCCTTCGCGAAGAATCGGTCCTGTCCCTGCTTCACCATAGTCAGGGATATAAGGATCTTCATGCATCTCCCTGCCAATACCATGCCCTGTGAATTCGAGTGGAACGGAATATCCGTTTGATTCCGCAGTCACTTGAATTGCATGGGAGATATCGCCAAGATGGGCACCATCTTTGACATGTTTCATCGCATTCCAGAAACATTCTTCTGCCACACGAATGAGCTTAAGTTTGTTTTCTGGGCAAATGCCAACGGCATAGGTTCTACATGCATCGCCGTTATATCCATTAAGAAGAGATACAACGTCAAGAGAAACGATGTCACCATCTCTTAGAACACGTTTAGGAGATGGAATACCATGCACAAGCACCTCATTGACACTCGTGCAAATGATGCCAGGGAATCCACAATAACCTTTTTCGGCGCTGATTCCGCCACCTTCGACGATGACTTTTTCAGCCATCTCAGCAAGGTATTGGGTCGTAACGCCAGGTTTCACGAGAGGTCCAACAACCTCGAAGACTTTAGCTGTTAAGGCACCAGCCTTTCTCATTAATTCAATCTCTCGTGGGGATTTAATGATGATCATCTTATTTCAAACCTCTTAAGAACTCCGAGATGGTTTTCTTAGTGGTTTCGAGTCCGCTAGATGAATCGAACTCATGGAGTAAGCCTTTCTCTTTGTAGAAATCAAGGAGAGGGGCAGTGCTCTTATAGTAGTTAGCGAGGCGAATCTTGAATGATTCCTCGTTGTCGTCTTTTCTTTGAACCAAAGCAGTTCCGCAATTATCGCAGATGCCTTCTTTCTTTGGTTTAAGAGTGACGATATTGAAGCCTGCGCCGCATTTTGGGCAAACGCGCCTTGTGACGATACGTCCGATTAAGAGATCGTCAGGGCAAGAGACATTGATGACATAGTTTGGAGCGCGTCCAATCTCTGCACCAATTTTCTCAAAAGCTTCAGCTTGCGCGATTGTGCGTGGGAATCCATCAAGAAGGTATCCATTAGCGCAATCAGGTTTAGATAAACGTTCTTTCACGAGGGCGCAGGTAAGTTCATCACTTACAAGGTCCCCGCGATTAACGATGTCTTTAATTTTATTTCCAAGTTCAGAGCCACTGTTCATGGCCTCACGGAACATGTCACCTGTGGAAATGTGTGGGATGTTGTATTCCTTGGCCATCCATGTAGCATGCGTGCCTTTTCCGGCACCTGGAGGGCCCATGAGAATGATATTAAGCATAATTATGCCTCCTTAACTTGGTCGTAAGATTTTCCGGCAATCAAGCCATCGATTTGGCTGTTAAGCTCGATAGCGACGCCGACAATGATGATTAATCCTGTGCCACCAATGGCAAGGGAAGTATCAGTTCCGAATGCGTTAGCCCAAACAAGAACTATTGGCAAGGCGGCAATGATTGATAATGAGATGGCACCGATGAAGGTGACACGATTTAGAACTTTTCCAACGTATCTTTCCGTTTCTTTTCCTGGGCGGATGCCTGGGATGTAGGAACCGGATTTTTGGAAGTTATCAGCAAGCTTCTCAGGATCTATTTGCATTTCTGCATAGAAGAATGTGAAGGCGATAATCAAGGCCAAGTAAATGAACAATCCCCAGTTCATCTTCCACGTTGTACCATCGAAGTTTGTCATGGTCATTGTGGTGTTGTAATTGAAGATATTCAGCCAAGAGGCATTGCTTGCTTCAGTTGAGATGAAGGAAGCGATGATACTTGGCGCTGTTAAGATACTTGAAGCGAAAATAACCGGAATGACGCCAGCCGAATTGATTTTAATTGGTAAGAAGGAAGCACGAGCCATTGAGGCAGAGGCACCGCCTTTTCCAGCATGTTGGACTGGAATACGTCTTTGTGATAACTCGGTGAAGACAACGAATGCGACAATCGCAAGCATTGCCAATATGTATAGAGCGAATTGGAAGGCACCTTTGATCATTTGGGTTGAACCGTAATCAACGTTGCCACTTATCCATTTGCTCCAGGCAGTAGAGATTTGAGTTGGAAGGCTTCTAACACATCCAGCGAAGATGATGACGGAAATACCGTTTCCGAGGCCTTTCTCTGTGATTTGGTCACCAAGCCACATGGTAAGCATTGAGCCACCAAGTAGGATTGTGACAATATAGGCATATGTCCAGAAGTTATCAGCCATGCTAAGGGAGATATATCCTTGGTTAACCATGGTACGAATCATACCATAACCTTGGACCGCTCCAAGAAGCAATGTTAGATAACGGGTGGCCATTTCCATCTTCTTTCTTCCGTACTCACCTTGTTTGGAGAGTTCGGTAAGAGCCGGAAGGACGTCTTTTGAGAGAAGTTGGATAATAATTTGAGAAGTAATGTAAGGTGAAACGCCAAGGGCGAATACGGAGAAGTTCGAGAGAGCTCCCCCGCCTAAGAGATCCATGAGAGCGAAAGAGTTTCCGCTATTCATGATATTAGATAATTCATCCGAGACTTTGACCCCAGGAACAGTAATAACCGCCCCAACCCTAAGAACAAAGAGGATCATTATCGTGAAGAAAATACGATTGACAATATCCTTATTTTTAAAGATTGAGACGAATTTTTTCATTACTTAACTTCCTCAGCTACGCCGCCGGCTTCTTCGATGGCTTTCTTTGCGGAAGCAGAGAAAGCATCAGCCTTGACGGTAAGCTTCTTTGATAGTTTACCACTACCAAGGATTTTAATTCCATTAATATCGTTCTTAATTAAACCTTTTTCGAGTAAAACTTTAGCATCGATGGTTGCGCCATCCTCGAAAGAGTTAAGGAGACCGACGTTGACAATGGCTTTTTCGACTCTAGCAAGATTCTTGAATCCGAATTTTGGAAGACGTCTTGCCAATGGCATTTGTCCACCTTCGAATCCACGTTTCTTTGTATGAGCGTGGGCACCTTGTCCTTTTTGACCTTTACCGGCAGTTTTGCCGTTTCCAGAGCCAATACCTTGTCCTTTACGGAAGTGTTCCTTTTTAGAACCAGGCATGACAACAAGACTATTTAAATTCTCAGCCATGATCTTATTCTCCTTTCTTTGCTTTTGGAGCAGCGTGGGAGGCTTTGATTTCTTCTGGGGTCTTTAAACCACGGAGAACCATAACCTTATCGTATTCTTTGAGTTGTAATAAGGCGGCATCGGTTGCACGAATGACGTTGATGGCAGTGCGGGAACCATAGACTTTAGAAACGATGTTCTTGATGCCTGCGAGTTCGAGAACGGCACGGACTGCGCCACCGGCGACGATACCTGTGCCAGCTGGAGCTGGTTTTAAGACAACTTTGGTTGAAGTATGGGAGCCAGAGACTTCGTGAGCAATGGTTCCTTTTTGGATCTTAACATAGTGAAGATCTTTCTTTGCGGCGGTAAGAGCTTTCTTCATCGCATCCGGTACTTCGCCGGATTTACGCATGGCATAGCCATAATGTCCTTTGCCATCGCCGACAACGACGAGAGCATCGAAACGCATGGTTTTACCACCTTGTTCAACACGGGTAACACGGTTGATGGTGACGACTCTGTCTTGGAAATCGTCTTCAACGCGACGGAAACCGCCACGTCCACCACGTCTTTCACCTGGTTTGCCTTTGTGGTTGCCGAATTTACGGCTGCCTGGGCGTTCGGATCCACGGGAACCGCGTGGTTCATATTGTGGATTACCTGTTGGGTTCTTTTCTTTAGCTGGCTTTTCTTCTACAGCATTAACAGTTTTATTTTCTTCCATAATTAACTCCTTAGAAGACTAAGCCTCCTTCTCTAGCGGCGTCAGCAAGAGCTTGGACGCGGCCATGATATTGATAGCCACCACGGTCGAAAACGACTTTGGTGATGCCAGCAGCAATAGCCTTTTTGGCGATATCTGCGCCAACCTTAGCAGCAGCTTCGCAATTGGAGCCAGATGCTAATTTTAATTGGACAGAGCCAGAGCTGACGAGGGTTGTTCCTTTGACATCATCGATGATTTGGGCTTCGATGTGTTTGTTGGAACGGAAGACGACTAAACGTGGGCACTCAGCAGTACCGGAGATCTTTTCACGAACGCGAAGGTGTCTGCGTTCACGAACGACTGATCTTGCTTCTTTTTTGATCATATTCTATTTACCTCCTTATTTCTTACCGCCGGCAGCAGCACGCTTACCAACTTTCTTAATGAGATGTTGACCTTTGTAGTGAACACCTTTTTGGCCATAAACGTCTGGTCTATGCTTGTCATAGATGAGAGCGGCAGTTTGGCCAACTTCTTGCTTATTGCAACCTTCGACGATGATGTGTGTTTCATCTGGGCAGGTTATCTTTGTGTATTTGCCAACTGGGCCAACAGTGATTTGATGGCTGTAGCCTAAGAACATAGTAACTTCGCCATTTTTGACGGAGGCACGGTAACCAGTACCGTTGATTTCTAATTCTTTCTTCCAGCCTTCATGGACACCGACAACGGCAGCGTTTAATAAAGCTGCTGTTGTTCCATGATCCGCGCTGCCTTGCTTTGTGTGTGCAGCAAGTGGCTTAACGTGGAGGTGGCCGTCTGTTTCCTCGACGCTGACGTCAGAAGGAATTCTGACGCTTACTTCGCCTTTAGGGCCTTTGACGGTCATGACGCCATCTACTGTTTCGTAGGTAACGCCTTCTGGAAGAGCGATGGGTTTAAATCCAATACGTGACATAATTGTTATTCTCTTCTTTCTGTAATCTTAGATTACCAGACGTAGCAGAGGATTTCTCCGCCAACGCCGTTCTTTCTTGCTTCCTTATCGGTTAAGATGCCTTTGGAAGTAGAAACGATTGCGATACCAAGGCCTTTGAGGACGCTTGGAATCTTGTCAGCTTCGACTGTGACACGAAGTCCAGGTTTGCTGATTCTCTTTAATCCGGTGATGACTCTTTCGCCATTGGCACCGTATTTAAGAGTGATATGAAGGGTCTTGCTTGCTTTTTCTCCTTCAGCGACGAATCCAGAGATGAATCCTTCGTCTAAGAGAATTTTGGCAATTTCGCCTTTCATTTTGCTATAAGGCATGGAAACACTTTCGTAGCGAAGAGCATTAGCGTTTCTGATGCGTGTGAGCATGTCTGCAATTGGGTCTGCGTTCATGTTAGTGTTCTCCTTTCCTTACCAAGATGCTTTCTTCATGCCTGGGATCTCGCCTTTGTAGGCCATTTCGCGAAGGCAGATACGGCATAATCCGAATTTACGGAGAACGCCGTGTGGACGACCACAACGTTGGCAACGGGTGTATTCACGGGTTGCGAACTTTTGTGGGCGGTTGCACTTATTTACTAAACTTTTCTTTGCCATGTGCTTACCTCGTTATTTCTTGAACGGCATTCCCATCTCACGGAGGAGGGCAAATGCTTCTTTATCAGAATTTGCTGTAGTAACGATGACGATATCCATACCACGAATCTTAGATACCTTATCATAGTCGATTTCAGGGAAGATTAATTGTTCCTTGACACCGAGTGTGTAATTACCACGGCCATCGAAAGCGTTCTTGGAGACGCCGCGGAAGTCACGGACACGTGGGAGGGAGATGGAAACTAACTTATCGAAGAATTCATACATTCTCACGCCACGAAGCGTAACTTTGCAGCCAATAGCCTGTCCTTGACGAAGTTTGAAGGTCGCAATGGACTTCTTGGCTTTTGTGACTACTGGTTTTTGACCAGTGATCGTTGCAAGCTCGCTAACAGCGTCGTCGAGGGCTTTGCTATTTGAGGTAGCATCGCCAACGCCGATGTTGATAACGATTTTCTCGAATTTAGGAGCTTGCATTGGGGTTGTGTAGCCAAACTCTTTGACAAGAGCTGGAACAACAACATCGTGATATTTTGTTTCTAAGCGGTTAACATAGCCAGCCTTTGGGGCAACTTTCTTAGCTGCTTTTGGTTCGGAAGCTTTTTTAGGGGAAGCTTTCTTAACAGTTTTCTTTTCTTCAGCCATTTTTCATTCCTCCCTTATTTCTTTTCTAAGCTTTCGCCTTTCGCATTGACGCGAATCTTTTTGCCATCAACAATCTTTTTGTGGACGCGGGTGGCTTTCTTTGTTTTTGGATCAATCAAGGCAACCTTGGAAGCATCGAATGGCACATAGATGTCAAGGATGGATCCTTCTGGAGTTGCTTGAGTTGGTTTTTTGTGTTTCTTGTGGACGTTGACACCTTCGACAACGACTTTGTTCAACTTAGGATAAACCTTTTGGACAACGCCGATTTTGCCTTTATCATCGCCAGAGAGAACGATAACTTTATCACCAGTTTTGATGTTCATGTTGTTTTCTCCTTATAAGACTTCTGGGGCTAAAGAGATAATTTTCATATAGCCTTTATCACGAAGTTCACGAGCAACAGGTCCGAAGACACGTGTTCCAAGTGGGTTTCCGTCATTGTCAATGAGAACGACAGCATTATCATCGAAGGAGATGGAAGAACCATCTTTGCGGATGACAGCGCGTTTAACTCTCACGATGACTCCTTTGACGACTTGACCTTTTTTGATCTTGCCGTTTGGGGTAACGTCTTTGACAGCGCAGAGGACGACATCTCCAATGGAGCTCATTTTGCGGTGGGATCCACCATAAAGGCGGAAGACACGGACTGCACGAGCACCGGAGTTATCAGCGACTACAAGATTAGTTTCATTGTGAATCATGCTTATTTCTCCTCTTCTTTAGTTGCGCCTTCATTAACGATTGTGTCAGAACCTTCGCTCTTTTCGAGTGCGGCTTCGACATCGTTGGCGTTTGTGCCAGTGGCTGCGGCCTTATCAATGGAAACTAAGATAAACTTCTTTGTTTTGGAGATAGGACGGCAGGACATGATGGTGACAACATCACCGACTTTTGCGGCATTGTTTTCATCATGGGCGTGATATTTCTTAGAATATCCGACTCTCTTTTGGTAAAGGGGATCATTTTGCTTGGTGGAAACCGTGACAGTGATGGTTTTATTCATCTTAACTGAGGTAACAACGCCTTGGAATTTTGTTCTTGTATTTCTTTCCATGTTTGTGGTCTCCTTTCATTATTTGCCTTCTGAAGCGTTAATTTGGAGTTCTCTCTCGCGTTTAACGGTTTCAGCTTTGGCGATGTCCTTGCGGACGAAGTGCAAGTCATCAGGATGTTCTAATTGTCCGACGGCTGCTTGACGACGGAGTTCGAATTGATGTTGCTTTAATTCAGCAATCTTTTCATCGAGCTCTTTAGGGGACAAGGCCCTTAATTCTTTAATGGTCATTATTTATTTCCCCCTTCAGTGGTTGCTGCTGGAGTATCGTTTCCTGTATCAGAGACAGTTTCGATATTGTCTTCAGCTTCAATTTGTTCAAGAGAGGAAGCATGTTGTTCTTCCATCTTAAGTAATTCAGCATCACTTAAGGTCTTTGTTCTCTTGATGATCTTTGTTTTGAGTGGGAGTTTGAAACCGGCTTGGTGAAGGGCTTTGATAGCAACTTCTGGATTGACTCCGCCAATCTCGAAGATAACTCTGCCTTTCTTAACGACGGCTGCCCAGCTCTCTGGTGAACCTTTACCGGAACCCATACGGACTTCGGCTGGTTTCTTAGTTCTTGCTAAGTGAGGGAAGACTCTGATCCAAACTTTACCTGTTCTATCGGTATATTTTGCAAGAACAATACGAGCAGATTCGATTTGGTGGTTGTCGAGATATCCACCTTCGGTTGCGGCAAGGCCGTATTCTCCGAATTCGACTGTATTACCTTTGGAGGCAACGCCTTCGTAGGAGAGTCTATGTGGACGACGATACTTAACGCGCTTTGGTTGTAGCATTGTCATGTCCTCCTTCCTTCTTATCTTCAGCTTCTGCTGCTTTTACTGTATTAGCAGAGCGGCAGATCCATACTTTGACACCGATATCGCCATAAGCGGTATTGGCAGTGACAGCAGCATAATCGATATCGGCACGAAGTGTTTCGAGTGGTACGACACCAACTTTGTAACCTTCACGACGAGCGATTTCAGCGCCAGCAAGACGGCCTTGGCATTGGGTTTTGCAACCGAGTGCGCCAGCCTTTTTCATTCTTTGAATCGCCTTCTTTTGTGTTGAACGGAAAGATTGACGATTTTCAATTTCGGAAGCAATCCACTTGGCAATTAAGGTTGCATCAAGGTCTGGATTCTTAACTTCAACGAGGTTGAGGGTTGCGGAACCAGATTTGACAACTTTCTTTAAGCCTTTGTTAATGGCTGCGATTTTTGTGTTGTCTTGTCCGAGGATGACACCTGGACGAGCGACGAAGGCATTGATGATAACTGTGGAGCCTTTGTCATTTTTGCTACGAGCGATATCGATGTGGCTTACAACCGCTTCTTTGAGAAGAGGTTCTAAGTAATTACGGATGGCGATATCTTCGCCTAAGAATGTCGCGTAGTCTTTTTTGGAAGCAAACCAATTGGCTTCCCAGCCACGGTTAATTCCAACACGGAGACCGTTAGCGTTAACTTTTTGACCCATTAGTTTACTCTCCTTAGTTTCTTTCTTTCACGATGCAGCGGATATTTGCTGTTCTCTTGATTAATCCGGATGAAGATCCTTTGCCACGTGGCATGAATCTCTTCATCTTGATGCCATCGGAAGCTTGGATTTCGGCAATGTATAATTTGTCGCCATCCATTCCGAAGTTGTTGGTAGCGTTAGCAGCAGCAGATTTAACAATCTTCATGACTGGAGCGCTAGCAGCACGGTTGACATTTTTGAGGATTGCGAGAGCTTCATCAACGTCTTTTCCACGGACAAGGTCGATAACTAAGCGAACTTTACGTGGGGTGACGCGAACATCTTTTGCAATAGCGATAGCTTCTGTGACAGCTGGCTTTTCCTCTTTAACAGGTTCGGCCTTGACTTTCTTGGAAGCTTTCTTTGTTTCTTTTACTTCTTCAGCCTTGATTTCTTCCTTTTTGGTTTCTTTCTTGGCTTTTGGAGCTGCAGCTTTCTTGGCTGGAGCTTTCTTTACGGTTTTCTTTTCTTCTGCCATAATCTACTCCTTATTTCTTAGCTGCTTGGTCATTGAGGTTGTTACCATGATGACCAGGGAAGTTACGAGTTGGGGCGAATTCGCCAAGTTTGTGTCCAACCATATCTTCTGTGACATAGACGGTGATGTGTTCCTTGCCGTTATAGACAGCGAAGGTTTGTTCGACGAATGCTGGATAGATTGTCGAGCGGCGAGACCAAGTTTTGATGACCTCTTTTTTGCCGGATTTCTTGATGGCTTCAACCTTTTTGAGAAGGTATTCGTCAACAAATGGTCCTTTTTTAGCTGAACGAGACATATTTTGATCTCCTTTCCTTATTTAGAATTTCTACGTCTTACGATGAGGCGTGTAGAATTCTTCTTAACGCGACGGGTCTTAACGCCCATTGCTTTCTTACCCCAAGGGGTGCGTGGTGCATTACGTCCGACTGGACACTTACCTTCACCACCACCATGAGGGTGATCGACTGGGTTCATGACAGAACCACGAACTGTTGGGCGGATGCCCTTGTAGCGGCTCTTACCAGCTTTACCTTTATTAACAAGGTTGTAGTCTTCATTACCGACGATACCGATTGTTGCACGGCAAACGCCTAAGACTTTTCTAACTTCACCAGAAGCTAAACGGATGATGACGTATTTTCCGTCAGCACCGAGGATTTGCGCGCCTGTTCCGGCAGCACGGCAGAGTTGTCCGCCTTTTCCTGGTATAAGTTCAACGTTGTGAACGAATGTACCTTCTGGGATATTTCTTAATTCAAGATTGTTTCCTGTCTTGATATCAGTTGTTGCTCCAGAAATGACTGTTGTGCCAACATTAAGATCTTTTGGTCTAATAATGTAGCGTTTTTCACCATCAGCATAGCAGAGTAAGGCGATGAATGCGGTGCGGTTTGGATCGTATTCGATTGCTTTGACTGTTGCTGGGATTCCATCTTTATTGCGACGGAAGTCGATGATTCTGTAACGGTTTTTGTTTCCACCACCGTGATGACGGCAGGTGATGACTCCTTGATTGTTACGGCCACCAGTGTGTTTCTTAGGGGCAAGTAATGATTTTTCAGGAGTTGTTTTTGTGATGTCTTCATACGAGAGGGAGACCATTTCACGTCTCGATTTCGTATATGGCTTGTATGTTTTGATTGCCATTTTATTTTCTCCTATAGTGGATTCTTTATAAGTCTATATATAAGGATATAAGTGACTTAACGGTGTTTCCTTACTCTTTGAAGAGGTCGATCGCTTCACCTTCATGGATGGTGATGATGGCCTTCTTGTAGCCAGAGATGTGTCCTTGATAACGGCCACCTCTGCTTGTGCTCTTAGCAAGAACGTTGATGACTTTGACGTCGTCGACACTAACTTGATATAAGCGTTGGAAGCTTTCCTTGATGGAAGTTTTGTTGGCGTTAGAGGCAACTTTAACAGTGATCTTGTTCTCATTTTGAAGAAGAGCCATGCTCTTTTCGGTGATTACTGGATCAAGGATAACTTCATAGTCGTGATGAGTTGGGGAAGCGAATGTTTTCTTTGTTTCTTCAACTGCTTCGACTTTCTTCTTTGCTGCCATTACTTAAGTCCTCCTTCAAGGGTTTCGATGTCTTTCTTTGAAATAACTAAGACATTTGCATTGAGGACATCGTAGACGCTGATGTTGTTAACAGCGCGGAGCTCTAAACGGTCAATGTTCTTAGCGCTCAAGACGACATTCTCATCGGAAGCGACGAGGAGCACTTTGCCCTCGGCTTTGACACTTGCTAAGCTTGCTTTGAAATCTTTTGTGGAGACCTTGCTTGCTTTGAGTTCATCAACGATGATTAAGCCATTGTTGACCTTTTGGGAGAGAACTGTCTTAAGGGCAAGTGCGTGAGCTTTCTTGTTTTGGGAAATCTTGTAGTTTTGATTTCCGTCTGGTCCGAAGACCTTACCGCCGCCGACCCAGATAGGTGAACGGCTAGAACCTGCACGAGCACGGCCGGTTCCTTTTTGTCTCCAAGGCTTTTTGCCACCGCCACTGACTTCGTGACGTTTTTTGGTTTTGGCAGTTGCTTGGCGATAGTTTGCTTCTTCAGCAACGGCTGCATCATGAACGACTTGTTCATTTTTGGCGGTGATGCCGAAGACTTCGTTAGAGAGCTTGACTTCGCCGACTTTCTCGCCTGCTAATGAAACGACTGGGAGAGTAATTGCTTTTGTTGCCATAATTCTTATTCTCCTTTCTTGCTGCGATCAATTAATTCTTTGACTTCTGGTTTTCTGAATTGCTCTAAGATCGCGCTTCTGATCATAACGATCGATTTTTTTGGTCCTGGGACGCCACCCTTGACAAGGATGTATCCTTTTTCAACATTGGAAGCAACGACGGTAATGTTTTGGATTGTCGCTTGATGTGGGCCCCAATGTCCAGACATGACCTTACCTGGGATAACGCGGTTATTACAACGGCCGTTATTGGCAAGAGAACCGATTTGTCTGTGATATCCTGAACCATGGCCTTTTGGACCAATATGTTTGTGATATCTCTTGATGACACCGGTGTAACCATGACCTTTGGTTGTACCGACAACATCAACCACTTCACCAGCTTGGAATAAATCAGCTGTGAGGGTTTCGCCAACGTTCTTGGAGTAAATTTCTTCGCCCTTTAATTCATATAAATGTGCGTGTGTAGCAACGTTGGATTTTTTGTAAATGCCTAATTCGCATTTGTTGAGATGGCGTTCGGCAATTGGTTCATAGCCGACTTGTAATGCTTCATAGCCATCTTTTTCGTTTGTCTTCTTTGCGACGACAACGTTTGGAAGGACTTCGATGACAGTGACTGGATACATTGTTCCGTCAGTTGCGAAGACTTCGGTCATTCCAATTTTTCTTCCGATAATGGATTTCATGAATGTTTACCTCCTTACTTCGCTGTGACATCGATATCGACGCCGTTAGGTAAGTCAAGCTTACGAATAGCTTCGACAGTCTCTTTTGTTGGATTGACAACATCGATCAATCTCTTGTGTGTACGGATTTCGAATTGTTCGCGGCTATCCTTGTATTTGAAGGTAGCTCTTAAGATTGTGTACACTTGCTTCTCCGTTGGGAGAGGTACTGGGCCAATGACTTTGGCGCCGGTTTTGTCTGCGACTTCAATGATCTTTTCGGCTGCAACATCGATGATCTTGTGGTCGTAAGCCTGCAATTTGATGCGCAGGACTTGTTGTTTCGCCATGATTTTTCCTCCTTGTTTCACCAGGCTTGCTTGGTTTTGGCTCCATGTGAGTTTCCCGACTAAGCCGTTACTCTACAACGGGTATCGGTGTGTCAGCAACATCACACTTCCTAGCTTGCGCCAGCGTCGAAAATTATCTCTCTACGCGTGTATGAAGTCAACTACTTTTTCAATGCGAAAATATAGGTAACATCTTAACTTTTTGAAAAAATCCACTATTCATCGATTTTTTGTGAAAAATTAAAGAAAAAGCATGTTAAAACTTTATGCACGGTGCACAAATAATAACATGTTTAATATCGTTATTTTTGTATTTTTATGATTGATTTTCGGTCTTATTTGACCAGGCATATGTTTCAGAATCTTTTGGAAATTGAACGTGAATGTAACCTAGATAGATATCAGGCTCAAAGCGGCTTTCATCACCATTCATGCCTAGTTCGATGTAAAAATCATCGTCCCAGGCATTGAAGGATTTCTTCGCCCATTCTGAATATTCTTCTTCGTTGTTGCCTAGCAAACCTTTGATGCCATTAAGCAATTGAGTGTCTTCTTCTAATTGATTTCTAGTTACTCTAACAGTGACGCTACGATAATAAAGACAAGGAGTATAGATCCAATATTCTTGTTTTAAATAGTAATCACCAACGGCTAGCCAAATATCATTGCTGGAAAAATACTCAACAACATTAAGCTTTTCTAAACATTTTTTGCCAACGCTTGCAGCAGAAAGATCCTTTTCTAAATTCATCGAAATTATATCATTTGTTTTTGAAAGTGTGCATAAACCAGTTTGAGTACTATAGTCGCAATAATATCCTAGGACAAGGCCAATTACCTGATCGGAGCCATTAGATTTAAAAGGGGCGGATGGACATTCCTCAATGAAAAATTTTTCGTCATCAGGAGCTTTGTAATAAAAGCTTACTCTATCATCAATAGTGGCCCTCTTTTCAAAAAAGGAGACAAAATTTGCTGGCTTATAATTAGGGCGGGAACCGCAAATATATTCATTGCAAGCAGTAAGAGGGAGAACAGCAAATAATGCAATAAGTCGTTTATTAATGTGTTTCATCTTTGAATTGTCCAGCTATTAACAGCATATTGAGCATCGATAACATATATGCATGCATTCTTGCCAAAGGTGTTATCAGCTTGCTTTCCCCCTATCCAAACGCATGAACGAGTATTTTCGTCAAATTTATAATTTGGACCCCAGCTTATAACTATTCTCCAATAACTTTTGAAGAACCACCAATAGTCGCTTTGCCCAGCCCCAATGCGTATGGCGCTATGTCCCATTCCACCTTTATAGTAGCTCTCAAAAGTCGGAAAATCATCTTTGGACCCAGCAAGCGCCTGCCATCTATTAGTAGTATTGTTATTATAAGTATCAGCTACTTCTAGATAGCGTTTCATGGCTGGATGAATGTTAACTGATGATGTCCCATCTTCAAGAGTTGTTCCGGCTAAACTTCCAAAATAGTCTCTCACTTCCTCTGGGTTTAATCCAATAGTTAAATCATCAAGGCCTTTTTCTTTATACATAAAAATCAAATTCGAAAAAGCTGAAGATGTGCAAGTATTTTCCACTTGCTTCATACATAGTGGCAGCCAATCTTCATATTCCACGCTTGGATAATGTTCCATTAAATATGGAATCTTACATAGGCAGCCTGTGAGAACAAAGTTATTCAATCCTTTTACATCGGTAATAGGGAAAAAGGCGCCATCCATTCCACTATCACTAGCGTTTGTTGCTTCGAGGTTAAAATATTCATCGTAGTTTTTGTACAAAATACGATTATCACGAAAATAGTAGTGATCGCGAACATCAAGACATGAAGAAGTGTCAAATTCATAAACTGATAAATCACGTGAATAAGCAATGTACCCTTTATTAAATGATACTAGATACCCACACTCAGCATTGCTAGACACATCAATTATTTCAGATACGGACTTGATGCGTGTTGGATTCCAACTGCCGCCAAACTTTTTCTCATATTCTGAAGATAGAGTATCTAAATTAGTCTCAAAAAAAGCCTTTACTTCCACCGTGTCACCTAAAGCATTCAAATTAATGTTTTTCTTAGCGGAAAAAATCGAAGCAGAAGAGCAAATCGACAAGCATAATATTCCGATTGTTATTCTCATAAGTACCCCCTTTATTAAGTGAACAAACGTTGAATATAACTAAATTATACCTAAATTAATATTTGTTTCAAGAGGGGACGAAGTATTAAAAAAAGAGTTGCAGCCAATCGCAAATATTTGCAAATCAATGACTTCGTTCAAAAAAGAGAGAAGCATGAAATATAGGCAAGCGTCTATTTATCTTTTCTAATGCTAAATTCACAACCGCAATAATTCTGGCAATATAATCCGATTTGATCACGAAGCTCTACGCCTTTATCGATTCCACCGTTCTTTTTGAAATCAGAGAAAAAGTATTTTGTCTTGTGATGGGAAGAAAGTTCTTTAGCAATGTCGTTTATAACTTTTGAAGATTTCTGCCTTGAGATTGTCATTACGGTTGCAACGTAATCAAAATTATTTGCATCTGCATAAGAAAACGCCTCATCCACTCTTTTGCGATAACACAACTGGCAACGATATCCGCATTCAGGGAGAGAAGAAAATGGTAAGAGATCCTTCATGTATTCTTCGTGGTTATAAGGAGAAACGATTAGTTTAACATCGTAGCCCCACGTTTCTTTGAGATAATCTATTAATCGTTTGACTTCATTTAAACGTTTATCGAATTCCTCTTTGGTGTTGATATTTGAATTTGTGTAATAAAGGGTTACATCAAAATGCTTGCAAAGGAAAAGCAAAGGAAAACATGCGCATGGTCCACAGCAATCATGCAAAAGAATAGTTGGCTTTCTATCTTTAGGGAATTTCTTTATCTCTTCAAGACTTTCTAAATAATAATTGTGATTAACAATATGGGACTTCATTCTTAATCGATGGCTTTAGAATAATCGAAATTATCACCGTAAATGAACATTGCATCGCCAAAAGAGAAGAAACGATATTTCTCTTTTACCGCTTCAGCATAAGCAGAAAGAATAAAACTTCTTCCGGCAAAGGATGATATAAGTTCAACGAGGGTTGATTTTGGAAGATGGAAGTTAGTGATTATGGCATCAACGGCTTTGAAAGTGTAGCCTGGCTCAATATAGAGTCTAGTTGGTTCGCGAGTCGCTTTGAATTCGCCATATTTGCCATAGATGCTTTCTAGGGTTCTAATGGAGGTTGTTCCAATTGCAATGATGCGTCTTCCTTCTTTTTTTGCTTTATTTAAACGAGCGGCAACTTCTTCACTCATTTCAATAACTTCAGAGTGCATCACATGATCTTTTGTGTCTTGAACCTTAACTGGCCTAAAAGTGCCTAAGCCAATATTCAAAGTGATGTCTTCTACTTCAACACCTTTAGCGCGTATTTCTTCAAAAAGCTCTTTTGTGAAATGGAAACCTGCCGTTGGCGCGGCCGCAGAGCCTGGGACTTTTGCATATACGGTTTGATAATCATCGTTATTTGAGCATTGTTTCTTGATATATGGTGGGAGAGGCATTTGCCCTAATTGTTCAAGAATCTCCATGAAGATTCCTTTGTAGATGAATTTCATATCACGGATGCCTTCATCTTTGACATTAACGCATTCGCAAACAAGTTCCCCGTTGCCAAAAACACAATGTGTTCCTACTTTAACTGAACGGGCATTGCCAACTAAGCATTCCCATGTATCATTCTCTAGTTGTTTCAAAAGAAGGACTTCAACTGCTCCTCCTGTTTCTTTTTTTGCACCTAATAGACGGGCGGGAATGACTTTGGTGTTATTCCTTACTAAAACATCACCGGGTTTAAGGTAATCAATGATATCATGAAAAATCTTATGCTCGATTGTTTTAGTTTCGCGATTGCAAACCATCAATTTGCAAGTATCTCTTTTTTCTTTTGGAGATTGAGCGATAAGTTCTTCAGGCAAATAATAATCAAATAAATTTATATCCATATTAGAAACCTCTAGCATCGCCATATTTGGCAAGTACTTCCTCTTCGTATTCCTTGAAGCGATCTTCTTGAATAGCTTTTCTTGCTCCTTCAACGATCTTTATTAAGAAACGAATGTTATGGATTGAGTTGAGACGTTTGCCAAATTCTTCTTGAGTTAGGTATAGATGGTGAAGATATGCCTTGGTGTAGTTTTTGCAAGTATAGCAATCGCATTCAGGATCAAGTGGAGTGAAGTCTTCTTTGTATTCCGCTTTACGAATGTTAATTCTTCCTGTTGAAGTCATTAAGGCTCCATGACGAGCAATACGAGTTGGAAGAACGCAATCCATCATATCAACCCCTCTTTCAATTCCACCAAGAATATAATCTAATGAACCAACACCCATAAGATATCTAGGTTTGTTTGTAGGAAGGTATCTAATTGCATCTTCAATCATTTTGAAGCAAACATCTTTTGGTTCGCCTATTGAGGTTCCGCCAATTGAATAGCCAGGGAAATCTAATGCGGCTAATTCTTTAGCGCACATTTCCCTTAAATCAGTGAATTCACCGCCTTGAACGATTCCAAAAAGAGCTTGATCTTCTCTTTTATGTGCGGCTAGCCCTCTTTTAGCCCAGCGAATCGTTCTTTCGGTGGATTTTTTTGCATATTCATGGGTGACAGGGTATGGGATGCATTCATCAAAAGACATGATGATATCCGCGCCAATATCTTCCTCAATTTGGATGACCTTCTCTGGCGTAAACATATCCTTATCACCATTATATATATTTCTAAATTCAACGCCTGCTTCCGTGATCTTTCTTGTTTTTTGCAAAGAGAAAACCTGGAAACCGCCTGAATCGGTAAGCATCGGGCCATCGTAATTCATAAACTTATGCACCCCACCAGCTTTTTTGACAATATCTTCACCCGGTCTTAAATGAAGGTGATAGGTATTTGCCAAAATAACACCTGAGCCAAGAGACTTCACTTCCTCTGGTGAAAGAGTCTTGACGGTGGCGTTTGTGCCAACAGGCATAAACATAGGAACTTCTACATCTCCATGAGGAGTATGCAATATTCCATATCTAGCGCCTGTGTATTTGTCGATGTGTTTAATTTCTAAATAAAAAAGTTTTGAATCCATAGCCCTTAGATTTTATATCTAATATCTTATTTTTTAAAGAAGTTAGAACTTAGCGTTTTGATGCCTTACTGGCTTAAAGACCTTGTCGAATATCTTAAGCCTACATATTACCATCCAGATAATATAACCGATTACCATTGCTCCTAATTCACCAAGAGCAACCCATCCGCCTTGAACGGCAAAATCAACATACGTACCAACTGGATTCATGAAAATCCAAGTTAATTCAGCACCTACGACTAGTCCATTGATGATGACTGGATAAATGATTCCCATCCAGAGCCATTTGGAAGCATAGCTAATTAGTAAGCAGGAAATAAGAGTTGCTAAAGTGCCAAGCAACATATCCCATGGGGAGAATGAATAAGTGTTCGCTAAGAAACACCCTAAAGTCATTCCGATTGCAAAATCTGGACGCCAGAAGCAAAGTAAGCCTAAGGCCTCAGCAAGTCTAATTTGCATCGCGCCGAAAGAAATTGGCTGGGTGAATACAGTCAATACGAAATAGATTGCTGCGACAAGAGCATTCTGAGTTATGTAAATTATCAGAGTGCGCGTATCAATACGTGCCTTTTTCTTTCCGTTTTCCTGAGAATTTCCCCTCTCAGAAGGGGTCTCAAAAGAGACTTCGTTTTGATCATTATTGGTCATGATCTTGACCTCCTTGTTTTTTAGGCGTGGTTCAGAGGATAGAACACGCAGTGAAAGAGTATATATCAAAAAGAATGGAGATACTACTCTTTTAATATTTTAGCTAAACCACCTTGGGCAGTTTCTTTATACGCTTCTTCTAGGGCATCTCCAGTTAGTTTCATCGCGGATACGACATTATCAAAAGAAACTTGATTTTTACGGATGGGGGCGACGTATTTCGCATATAGGTATGCATCATATGACCTTAACACTCCCATGCCATTTCTTTCTATGCAAGGAATAACGACATATCCGTCAACCGGGTCGCAAGATAAACCGAGGAAGTGTTCCATTGCACATTCTGCAGCATATTCTTGAGAGAAAAGATCTAGACCTTTTATATAGCAAAGAGCTGCTGCAGCCATCGAGGAAGCAGTTCCTATTTCAGCTTGGCAACCGCCAATAGCCCCTGCAATTGAAGCGTTTTGTTTTACAATATTTCCAAAAATCCCCGCTACAAATAGGGCGTTTGCCAATTTACTCTTTTCTATACGTTCATCATGATACTCATAATAGAGAATTGCAGGTAGAACTCCAGAAGATCCGCATGTTGGAGATGTGACTACTTCTTCTCCTGAAGCACTAGATTCACCAACAGCGTATGCATAAGAGGTTAAAAGCATTTCTCTTTTTTCGTTTTCAGAGGGGATTTGCAGGGCTTTTTCGTAAATTTTACCTGCTGATCTATCCCAAATAAGGCGCGGATTATTATTAGTTGGAAGTCTGCCTGTTGCTTTTAAACCTTTTTCTATGCAGGCAAACATTTCTTCTAATGTATCTTCTAAGTATTTGCTTATGTCTTTATCTTCATAAATAAGAGCGAAATCCTTAAGATTTGATAGATTATTCTCTTTCATGAAGGTTTTAATTTCTTCAAAGTTACGGAATGGATAAATATCTTTTTCAATAACATCTAAATCATCGCTTGATGTTATTTCTCCTCCGCCTAATGATGAATAGTGTTTTGTTAATATTTCTTTATCATCTTTAAAAGCAGAAAAACTCATTGTTAATGGATGTTCTACAGGGGCTTCTTTATCTATTTTGATTTCTACTATATATGGAGAAAGTGCGTTTATAATTGCTTTATCGGTATGGTGGCCAAAAGCAGTGAATGCTAATGATCCATACAAAGTAGCAACTATCTTCGTTACATCCTTGTTTTTTAAAAGACTTTTGAAGCGTCTTGCGGCGTTAGATGGCGCGATTGTATGGGAGGAAGATGGACCAGGTCCGAAACGGAATAATTTTGATAAAGATTTCATATCTTTTATATTATAAACAATTGTTGAAAAATGATTAAATAACGTTAACAATTTAAATCGTTTCCACTAAACTATTTGAGTATGAAAACATTGATACTTTTATCGGCTGTTCCAGGAAGTGGAAAATCCACTTGGGCTAATAAGTATCAAAAAGAACATGAAAATACATTTATTGTTGCATCAGATGAAATAAGAAAAGAGCTTTTTGGTTCTGAAGAATGTTTTATCGATGAAAAAAGAGTTTGGAGTATCTTTAATAGCCGTCTTAATGAACATGTTGAAGATATGGAAGATTTAACCGTTATTGCAGATGCGACTCACTTAACAAATAAATTAAGGAAGATGTATTTTGATTTGACTCCTAAGTTTGATAAGCACGTGCTTGTTGTCTTTGATATCCCTTTTGAAGTGTCTCTTTACCAAAATTCCATGAGAAGCAGAAAAGTCCCATTAGATGTCATGGAGAAATTAAGAAAAGAATACGAAGATCCTTCGGAAGAAATCAAGAATCTTTATGATGAAATAGTTTATCTAAGAGATATTTCCCCTGAAGCAAAGAAAGCGATGGAAAATTAAAGAGGTCCAAACTAGTGGACCTCATTTTTCTTATTTGAGAAAGAATTAATATTCTAGATTCTTGATTGCTTTTGGTGCGTCGTGATTGGCGAAATAAGCAAGAATTAATGAACCGATTAAGGATAAGGATCCAAGAACGATTCCCATAATGCCAAAACCTAAATCGAAGGATAAGTCTTTATTATAAAGGTGAACAGCAAGAGCAACAGTGCTTGATCCTGGAGCATATTGATAGCAAATATCCATAATGCCATAGACCATTAATCCAACGCCAACGAAGCAAAGAGATGCAGCTGCAAGATATGTTGCAACTCTAACGCCCTTCTCTTCTTTGTTTTTACCCATGACAAGCCAGCCAAAGAAGGCGAAGATAGCAGCAACGAAATTAGCAGCAATAACAACCATTAGTAAGTAAGAAACTTGGACTTTTTGGTTGGCCCATGTAGAAGAACCGATTAAGCCAAGAGCCGCTTCAATTGCGATAATAATTAAGACTAGTGCAGCAGAGCCTATGAAGGCACGGAGTAATGGTTTTTGATCTCTTTGATCGAAGATTTTAACCATTGGAATATTGGTTGCAATCAAGAGAATGATAGCAATGATGATTGCCATGATGATAACGAATGCAACGTTGCCATTTGCTGTTAAATCCCAAAGTAAAGAGGCTTGGAGAAGGAAGAAGACGGCAGAAATCCATCCTTCGCAGATTAAAGCGATGAAAGATTTTACTGCTGGTTCATCATTGCGAATATCTTGTAAGGACTTGAGAGCGTGATAGAAGCCAATTCCTGAAATAATCATAAATGAGAGGCCAATTACGGCAAGTTCAAACCATAAGAAGAATGAACCGTTGGTATTGAAAGCTAAGCCAGAATCGCTATACCAATGAGCGGCATCACCGCCTAAATATTGGGGAACGACAAAGAAACCAAACCAAATGCCCATAAAGCCAAACGCTAAGAAAATCAAAGCGTGGGCAATAAGAGATAATGTTCTTGATGTAGACGTATATTTCATAAAGCACCTCACACGTATTCAAGATTCAAAAGAATTCTTGAGATACAACGTATAAATTAAAGTCTATCTATAATAGATAGTCAATGAAGATTTTAATCTTTTTGATTAGAAAAACGAATTTTGTTGTAGTTTTAAGGCCAAATTAAATATGCTTGCTAACTAAAATAGCACTTATCAAAGCCCAAGAAAGGTTGTAACCACCACAATTACCATCGATATCTAACGCCTCGCCAATTACATAAAGGCCTCTTTCTTTGCTTGACTCTAGATAATATGAGACTTCCCCTAAATCTAATCCACCAATGCTTACCTGGGAATCTTCAAAATCATATGGTCCGGTAACGTTAAATGTTAGATGTTTTAGATTTGTGACAATATTTGAGATTTCTTCGTTTCTTGCTAACTGGCGTATGTAATTTTCTAAAGGCAAGGGAAGAATTGAAGAGAGGAAATTTTCAGGATTGTTTTCTTTGGCTTTTGAAAGAATATCGCAAAGATTGTAAAGGGAATATTCAGGGAATAAATCGATGGTTATTTTAGGGTTTTTAACTACACGTGTCCGGTATATTGCACTTTCGGCATTGAAAATAACGATACCAGAAAGACCGTCTTTTTTGAAAAGAACTTCCCCTTCTTCTTGAAAGATTTGTTTGTTATCTACGCTAGCTTTAACTAAGGCATGATGCCTAATTCCTTGGAGGGATTTTACATTTTCTCTAACTTTTATCGGGGCAAGGCCAGGTCTAAGATCGTTAATTTTGTATCCATGTTTTTTAAGAATATTGAAGAACGATCCGTCAGAACCAAGATTTTTTGAAGATTTGCCACCTGTAGCGACAATAAGCTTGTCAAAAAAGCCAAAATTATCTAATTGAAAGCCATTAGGCTCTTTCTTGTAATCGTTTATTCTCACATTGTTATGGAAAACAACGCCAAGTCTACTTGCTAGAGTAAGAAGGTATTTAACGTATGTTCCTGCGTGGAAAGATAGAGGATATACGCATTCATCATCTTCTAGCAAAGCAACGCCTAGATCATTCAATTCTTTTTTTAATGAGATATACGAAAATTCTTTCAGTATAGTTTTTAAGTATTGAGGATTGTTAAATTTATTAGCTAAAAGTTTCTTATTTAGGAGATTGCAATGGCCATTTCCTGTTGCATATAGTTTCTTTGCTAGTTTTTCTTCTTTTTCAAAAACGTGAATTTCGTATGATGGATTATTTCTTTTTAAAAGAATCGCGCTATATAATCCAGCTGCTCCTGAACCAATAATCGCAATTTTCATATCGGTTAGTTGTTGCCTTTTCTTCTACCGTGGGTATCGTTATAACGTTCGATTTCTTCACGAACTATCTTAACGGCATCAGAAGCGTTAACTCGTTTTTGCTGAGTTCCGTATGTTTTTTCGATTTCTTCTTTGAAGATTTTTTGGAATGAAGATTTAGTTACAATATTTCCTTTTCTTTCTTGCGAAGAAGCATTCGTATTGCTCTTGTTATCAGCGGAAGATTGTTGATTTCCACTAACAGTAACAACTAATTGATCGGATGAATTAACCTTGCCAAATTCTTCTTTTTTCTTCTTTGGCTCTTTGAAGATGATGAATTTTCTTGTGAGATAGTTATAGATTAATGTCACGCATGTCTTGATAACGAAGATAACAACGAAGGCCCAGAAAGCTAATCCAGCTTGGTTCCATAAATCAGCCCACGAGACTTTAACGAAGTCAATGGAGAGGTTGATATCAGGCCATATTGTGTTGCAAGTAAATACTCCTGCTTCTTGAATTCCTAAGCCAATTAACCAGCCAAGAGCGGATAATCCAACATAGGTCCAGAATGATTTAGCACTCTTTGTGTTGATGTTTTTATCAACGTTTTGGTAGACCCATAAGCGGGAAATGAAGAAATTAACAATGCAAGATACGAGGAAAGAAATTGTTGTGGCAATTCCCCAAGCAACATATCCACTGTATCCATCTGTAGCGCCTTTTTCTGCTAATCCGTTGAAGACAAACTTCATCAAAACGTAAAAAAGGCCTGCATCAATAAGGGTGCAAATAATGCCTGTTACAATAAATCTTAGAATTTCTAAGAAATGATTTTTCTTGCGTTTCTCTTTTTTGAAACCTGCTTCAATGTCAATTGACTTTAATTCTTCGTTCTTTTTCATAGTACTATTATATTACATTACAAATGGCTAGATTTGCATTAAAGTTCTTCGATTTCTTTTAGAAAATCATCTAAACAGGCATCAGATGGCATTCTTAAGTCACCTCTAGGGGAGATTGCAACCGATCCAACTTTCGCACCATCAGGAAGGCAGGAACGTTTAAATTGGTTATGGTAGAATCTCACAAAGAAAGCTTTTAACCATTTCTTTATATAGTCTTTATCGTATTTGCCATCATACGCTTCTAAAGCGATTCTAAGAATTTTCTTAGGGCGATACCCGAAGCGTAAGAAATGATAGATAAAGAAATCGTTTAATTCATATGGTCCGACCTTATCTTCGGTCATTTGAGCGATATTTCCATTTTTATCGGTTGGCAAAAGTTCAGGAGATATAGGGGTGTCGATTATATCGTTTAAGGCAGGGGCTGCTTCTGAGTGAAGAAGAGCGTAACCTTCACAAAGATACCTAACTAATGTCTTAGGTATTGATGCGTTAACGCCATACATTGACATGTGGTCTCCGTTATATGTGCACCAACCAAGGCAGAGTTCAGAAAGATCTCCTGTACCTATCATTAAGGAATTACGATCATTTGCAACATCCATTAATACTTGAGTTCTTTCTCTTGCTTGGGCATTTTCGTATGCAACATTATGGTTATCTAAAGGGTGATTAATATCTTTTAAGTGCGATATAACGCTATCTTTGATGTTTATTTCTTCAAATGATACGCCTAGTTCTTTTGCTAACAATTCGGCATTATCATGGGTTCGTTTGCTTGTTCCAAAAGCTGGCAATGTTATAGCTGTGATTCCTTTTAGATCGAAACTAAGCTTTTTAAATGCCTCAACGGTTACAAGCAATGCTAAAGTAGAATCAAGGCCGCCAGAAAGACCGATAACGGCCTTATTTTGATGAACTGTTTTTAACCTTTTCACTAATCCCATGGCTTGAATATCAAGTATTGTTTGGACACGAGAGAGATCTACTTCTTCTTGCTCAGGGATAAAAGGATTCCTCGAATAATGTCTTAATAATTTCTTAGGAGTTTCTAGTTCCATAGAAAATGGAATAAAGTCAAAACCAACATTGCTTTCAAATGTATTTGTTTTAATTCTACCTGCAATTAGTTTCTCTAAATCTATGGTTGCAGATGCATCTTTCATTGAAAATAGAGGGGTTTCAGCGAGGATTTTTCCATTTTCAGCAATTATATTATGGGATGCAAAAACTAAATCGGTCGTGGATTCACCATCTCCGGAATCTGCATAAATATATGTGCATCTAAGTCTAGCTGATGTCATGCCAACTAGATCTTTACGATACGAAGCCTTTCCTACCGTCTCATTTGAAGCCGAAAGATTCAAAATAACGTTTGCCCCAGCCAAAGCTAAATCAGTTGATGGAGTATTAGGTGCCCAAAGGTCTTCGCAAATCTCGATGCCTATTTTTAAATTGAGATAGTTTTCATTGATGAAAATAAGCTTTTTCCCAAATGGATAAGATTTTCCATTGATGATGATGGATGAATTTTCGTTTGGTGCAGTTTTAAACCATCTAGCTTCATAGAATTCTCCATAATTAGGGATGAAAGTTTTAGGAACTACACCAAGAATCTTTCCTTTGTGAATTGCGATAGCGCAGTTATATAAATCATTATCTTTTCTTAGTGGTGCGCCAATTACGAAGAAAACATCATCATTCTTTGTTTGATTAGCAATATCTTCGATTGCTATTTCAACTTGATCTAAGATCGTTTGAAAATGGAAAATATCGTTGCATGTATATGAAGAAAGGCAAAGTTCATTTAAGCAAAGGATGGAGATTTTATCATCATTAGCTTGCTGAACCTTTTTGATAATTTCTTCGGCGTTATGAGTGACTCCTCCTACTTCGACGTTGATTGTAGATGCTCTAACGTTAATGAATCCAAGCGGATCAGATTGTTCAAATCCTTGGGATTTAAATGGTTTTTTTGGATTTTCGTTTTTAATCCATGAAGGTTTTGCAGATGATTTTAGTAAATCTTCATAATTTTCAGGGGAAAGCAAAACGAAAGATTCATAACCATTTTTTGTTATATACATCATTCCGTCATTTTCTTTTAAATCGTTTTCTAATTTGTTTGTGTCCCTTAGGGCTGTTATTGGTTGAATTTTGTTACTCATGACATAATTTTAACATAATTAAGTCATATAGTAATGATATTTAGTGTTTTTAATGATACTTGGATGTAAATAAGTTAAACTACTAAACGTTATGAGAAAAGCCCTCTGCCTTATTAATGCATACGCAAAATCGCCTTCCACACTTCATTCATATAGCAGAATGAAAGAGGAATTATCCAAATTTGACTTTGATTTAGAATTAAAAACAAATCAAGAGATATTAACTTATATAAATGGTAATGGGGAAATCATCAATAAAATTAAAGATATGTATGAATTCTGTCTTTATTTAGACAAAGATCCATATATTTCAAAAATGTTAGAAATATCCGGATTAAGATTATTTAATTCTTTCAAGGCGATATATCTTTGTGACGATAAAATGTTAACTCATATTTCTTTAGCGAATAGAGGAATTAAGATGCCAAAAACTATCTCTGCTCCACTTAATTATTCCGGTTTTCTTGATGAAGCGTTTCTTGAAAATGTTATCAAAGAATTAAAGTTTCCTATGGTTGCAAAAGAAAATTATGGTTCATTGGGAAATAAGGTGTTTTTGTTAAACAATTATGATGAATTGCTTACCTTTGAGACTGAACGAAAATCCTGTCCTCATATATATCAAGAATATATATCTTCTTCATTTGGATTTGATTATAGGCTCATCATCGTTGGAGGCAAGTTTGTCGCCGGAATGAAACGTTATAACGACAACGGGGACTTTAGGAGCAACATTGCTCAAGGCGGCAAAGGAAAGATAGAAAAGATTGGTCCTTCTTATATCTCTTTAGCAGAAAAGGCTGCAAAAGAACTTGGCTTAGATTATTGTGGTGTCGATCTTCTAAAAGGCGAGAACGGCGAACCAATTCTTTGCGAAGTTAACTCTAACGCCTTTCTTAAGGGCGTTGAAGAAACAACGGGTATAAATGTTGCCTATCAATACGCCAAACACATAGTTGAATCTTTGTAAAAAAATAAAACGGGTTTAAGCCCGTCTTAATTTTAGTTGTCGCCTATTTAATTATTTAGATTCGGTTGGTGTTGTAACTCCACCGTTGTTCTTTTTTAATTCAGCAAGAATACCAGCAAGAAGTTCTTTTTCTGTTGGTTCAGGAAGTCCTGGTTCAACAGGTGCAGGTCTTTCTTCTGGATGTTTTTGATAATATGCTTCCAAGAGTTCTGCATCGATTTGTTTCTTCTTTGCTGCTACTGCATTAGCAACTTTAACAACAGCAAATAAGACTAAAGCAATAATGATGAAAGAAATGAAAGCGTTGATTAATGTTCCCCAATCGATGACAGCAGACATATTGTAGGTATATGTCGTACCATGTAAGGTGTACTTGCCAAGAATTGTCGTCTTGACATTTTCAATAAGAGTTGGAGTTTCGTCAACTGTTGCTTGGCCATAAGTTGCAATAGCTTCTTTTTTTGCTAATTCTTGAAGTTGAGCAGCATCAAAGAATTGTCCTAGATCATTAGCAGAGTCCATTCCTCTTTGGGCATCATTTAATGCTGGAAGAACTGTGACAAGTCCTTTTAAACCTCCTGGGACTGCCCAGGTGCAAACGCTTAATAAGATATTAACAAATGCGTTTGTGATTGCGCTAAAGGCGCCACCAATGACGACACCGACGGCCAACATTAAGGCATTGCCTTTATTAATGAATTCTTTGAATTCCTTCCAAAGTTTTCCTTTTTCTTTTTTTGTTTTTGCCATAATTTAAATTTTCCCTCCGACAACTTTCATTATTGTATAACTTGAAACTTCAAAGTTAAATCTTGAAAAAGCAAAAAGTTACACCGATTACTTAAAATCGTTTTTAATCACTTTAAACATACCTAAAATGCAAGAAATGTCTTAGTTTCATATTGAAAATAAATATTTTAAAATATTATAGATGGAACAAGATTCTTTATTTTATGATAACAAAATAGACGCACCTCTCCCAGAAAGAATGAGGCCAAAGACTTTAGATGAGTTTGTTGGTCAGGAAAATCTTATTGGTGAAGGAAGGATCTTAAGGAAACTTATTGATGATGACAAAATCTCGTCAATGATATTCTGGGGTCCGCCAGGAGTTGGAAAAACAACCTTAGCAGAAATTATCGCCAATAAGACAAAATCAAAGTTCATCATCTTTTCTGCCGTGACTTCAGGTATTAAAGAAATCAAAGCGGTCATGGAAGAAGCGGATAAGAACAAAAGATTTGGCGATAGGACAATCTTGTTCGTTGATGAAATTCATCGTTTCAACAAAGCCCAGCAAGATGCCTTCTTGCCTTATGTTGAAAGAGGATCGATTATTCTTATTGGTGCGACAACGGAAAATCCATCATTCGAAATCAATAACGCGTTGTTGTCTCGTTGCAAAGTATTCGTTCTAAATCCATTGAGTGCTGATGATATTGTTTCATTGCTAAGAAGAGCAATAACATCCAAAGACGGATTTGGTGATCAAAATATTAAAATCGATGATCAAATATTAACTGATATTGCCGTTTTCTCGAATGGCGATGCAAGAAATGCCTTATCGACACTAGAAATATTAATCAGCAATTCAGACAAGCAAGGCGATAAGATTATCGTCAAGCGAGAAATGCTAGAACAAATTACATCCAAAAAAACTTTTCTTTACGATAAGAAAGGTGAGGAGCATTATAATATTATCTCCGCTTTGCATAAGTCGATGAGAAATTCAGACCCTGATGCGGCCATTTACTGGTTAGCAAGGATGCTTGAAGCGGGCGAAGAACCTCTATACATAGCTAGACGTTGCATACGGTTCGCTTCAGAAGATGTTGGAATGGCAGACCCTAGGGCTCTAGAAATAGCAGTCGCAGGTTACCAAGCTTGCCATTTCATAGGAATGCCTGAATGTTCGGTTAATCTAACGCAAGTAGTTACTTACTTATCGTTAGCGCCAAAATCTAATGCGATGGAGGTTGGTTACGATTTAGCTGCATCGGATGCAAAAAAGATGCTAGATGAACCAGTTCCAATGAACATAAGGAACGCCCCTACTTCTTTAATGAAAGATTTAGGATACGGAAATGGTTACATTTATGCTCATGACACGAAAGAAAAAATGGCTGCTATGCAGTGTCTTCCTGATTCCTTAAAAGACAAGGAGTATTACAAGCCAGGAACGCAAGGGCTAGAAGCCAAATATGGGGAACGATTGAAAGCAATTAAAGATTGGAAAAAAGCAAATACAAAATAAAAGGAGAGAAAATTATGAAAATTCTATTAGTTGAAGATGAAAAGGACTTATCAAGCGTCATTGTTCGTGTCTTGAAGGCGAACAAATATGACGTTGAAACAGCCTATGATGGTCTTGAAGGACTTGAGAAGGCTCATCGTGAAACCTATGAATTGATCATCACTGATTTGATGATGCCAAAAATGGATGGAATTCAATTCATTAAGACATTAAGAGGAGAAAATAATAGCACGCCAATCTTGATTCTCACGGCAAAATCTCAAATCGATGATAAAGTCGAAGGACTTGATTCTGGCGCGGATGATTACTTAACTAAGCCATTCTCCATGAAAGAATTCTTAGCAAGAATCCGTTCCTTAACAAGAAGAAAAGGCGATTTATTAGAACCTTATAAGATCGAGAATCTTGAATTGGATCATAACACATTCGAAATCAGAACTCCTAATGGATCTTTACCATTAACCGATACCGAATATCGATTATTAGAATATCTATTAAGAAACAAAAATACAGTCTTATCAACAGAACGCATTATGGAAAATATCTGGGGATACGACACTGAAGTTGAAATCAATGTTGTTTGGGCTTATTTATCTTCCTTAAGAAAGAAACTTGTCCAAATAGGATCTGATGTAACCATCAAAGCAATGCGTGGTGTTGGTTATAAGATAATCAAGACAAGAGACGATAGTGAAAAATAATAAAACGAGCGGGTTTCGCCGCTCGTTTTTTGATTTTTGAATAAATTAATTACTTCTTTTGCTTGGCTAAATATTCAGCATAAGCCTCTTGCTGTTGATGGGCTTTGTTGTAGGATTTTTGTTGTTTTTCGATTAACTTCTTATTTTCAAAATAATCAATTCCCATTGCTCTTCTAGCACGCATTGCAATATATGCGGCTTTTTGTTGAGCTTTTGCCGTTCCTTCTTTAAGGATTTCATATACGTGAGCGACATCTTTTTCTAACTCATGACGACGAACTCTCATTGGTTCAAGAACTTCATTTAAGCATTTAGCTAAGAATTTCTTAACGGTTACATCTCCTATTCCACCTTTTTCGTATGCCGCTTTAAGCTCTTCGAGGCTATGGAATTCAGGATAGTATTTTGCAAACATCTCATCTGTTGCAAAGGCTTCAAGATAAATGAAGACTGGATTGTCTTTTGTATGTCCTGGATCAGATGGTTTTAAGTGGGTTGGATCGGTGAACATCGACATGACTTTCTTGTTAACTGTTGCTTCATCATCCGTTAAATATATGCAATTTCCAAGGGATTTTGACATTTTTGCCTTTCCATCAGTTCCTGGTAAACGTCTTGCGTATGTGTTTTCGGGCAACATTATCTTTGGTTCAACAAAGACTGGTTTAAATAAAGAATTAAACTTGTGAGCAATTTCTTGAGCTTGCTCAACCATTGGAGATTGATCTTCTCCTGCTGGAACGATGCTTGTGCCAAAAAGAAGGATATCTGCTGCTTGAGATATTGGGTAAGTAAGGAAGCCAACTGGTATGGTTTCCCCAAAGCCTCTCATTGCTAACTCGCTTTTTACTGTAGGATTTCTTTCAAGTCTTGAAAGAGAAACGATATCCATGAAATAACAGGTAAATTCAGTTAGTTCAGGAATTCTTGATTGAACAAAGATCGTAACCTTGCTTGGATCGATTCCTGCGGCAAGATAATCAAGAGCAACTTCGATGACATTGTCTTCAACCTTTTGAACGTTGCCAGCGTTATCAGTTAAAGCTTGCGTATCTGCGATCATGATATACATTTCATCAAAATCGCCACTATTTTGTAATTCAACTCTCCTTCTTAAGGAGCCAACGTAATGACCTATATGCAATCTTCCTGTTGGACGATCGCCTGTTAACATTACTTTAGGTAACTTCTTTTCTTCTTCCATAATATTCACCAAAAATCTTATTTAGTTTATCACTACTTCATTAAATAATGAAATTATTCCACGCTCTTTAAGGACTCAACCATCAAAACATTCTTGATTCTATGAGTCAAAATCATATTAACGATTAAGGCAACAACAAATGTTAAGAAGAAAGATATAACGTAGGAAATGATGGTTATTGAATAAAGATATTCAACTAATTCAACAACGTTCGTTCCTAAAACCGCTAGCATGAATGGATAGCCTAAGGCCAAACCAAATAAAACACCAACAGCAGTTAAAGACATCGTCTCAAATAGCAAGGAAAGGGAAATTTCATGCCTTGAGAAGCCGAGAACTTTAAGGGTTGCTATATCTCTTGTTCTTTCTTGGAAATTCATCAAAGCAAGGTTATAAAGAACTACGATAGCTAAAAGAATGGCAAAAACCTTAACGGCATTAGTCATAACGTATACGCCAGACATTACATCTTTAATCATTGCTCTTCTTTCTAGATAAGTCGTAACTCCAGCAATGTTTTCATCTTTTTCTAAGAACGTTTCTGCAGCACTTGAAATATTGTTTTTATCCTTAACTTTCACATAGGCAGTGTTGTAGGTGAAAGAGTCTTCTCCTTTAAAAAATGGGGCATCCGTGTATGCATAAACGCCATGATAAACGAAAACATCTTCAATAAGAGCAATCTCTGCTTCATAAGAAATCGTGTTGTAAGTAAAATGAATTGTATCGCCAATTTTTGCGCCGGTTTTCTTAGCGATTTTTTGCGTTATTGCGACTTTACTATGATCAAAAGTTAAGCCTATCGTGTCGGTGTCTTTTTGAATAAGGTAGATTCTGGTTTCAACTTGTGCTCCATCATCAATAAAAGCGGATGTATTTGTCATAATGTACGGATCAACGCTTTTGACTTCTTCATAGGAAAGAAGATCATCACGAATCTCGCTTAAAGATGAAGAGCGTTTAAAAGAAATGCTCATATCCGTGTTATAAAACATAGATAAATCGTGTTCGATGCCATTATCAACCGTATTTTCAATGCCAAATCCGCAACATAATAGAGCCGTGCAGCCAAGAACGCCTATTATAACCATTAAGGATTTAACCTTGTTGATTCTGATGTTTCTGAAAGCCATTTTTAAAGAAAGTTTGTTTACCTTATCTTTTTTAGATGAACTCACATGCTTGTATTTGAACTTTGGAGGAACTGGGCGCATGGATTCAACTGGCTTAAGAGAAATTTCTTTATGGCATATTAAGAAGGTTACTAAAGCTGCCACGCCAAGGAAAACTACTGCAGTTAAGATTCCCTCCCAAACTGGGAAAATATAATGCATTGTTGGCAAGGAATAAAGAATTGAATATTTCTGACCAAGAATTCTAGGAATTAGCAAAGGGCCAATTATTTCACCAATCAATGTTCCTAATCCAACAAGCATGCTAGTTAAACGAATATAATGCCAATAGATTTGTGACTTCTTTAAGCCAATGGCTTTCATCGTGCCGATTTGTGATCTTTCTTGAAGAATTCTTTGTGAAAGGGTAGTTAAGATTACTAAAATCGCAACAGCGAAGAAAACGAATGGGAAAACAAAGGTGAATTGCCTCGCTTGTGTGACATCGTTATTGATAGTTACATAGAAAGGCATTTCCGATCTAGACGTTGTTAAATAGAGATTATTTTCTTCTTTGCTATCAAAATAATCATTTATTTTTTCTTTGAGAATTGATACACGCGTCGCGTCTTTTACGGAAATTAGATATTGATTTGGATTTGTTAATGTTTCAGAAGATTGAGAGTTAAAGCCAATAGTTGCTTGCATTACTTTGAAAATAAGTCTTACCCCGATAGGGGTGAAATTATCTTCGAGCATTTTTGTAATACCTTTTTTGAAAACGGAATCGGACATCAAGACTAACGAAGTGTTGTAAGAAGATTTCGTGATGTTCTCTGGATGAGACATGAATCCAGTTACGGAAGCGTTAAAGGAAATAGTGTCTTCCTTAAAAATGTTCTTTCCTCCGTCTTTGATATATGAATCAAGGAAATCAGCATAATCTGAAATGCCATAAGATGAAAGAGTTAAAAAGAATGAGGCATCAGAACCAACGCCATATTTATTAGCTACAGATAGGGATTTATCTTCTTTGAATTCTTTATCAAGAAAAAGGAAATCCGTCTCATCTCCGTCTGAATCTAACTGTCCATATGGTTTAGAGATGCTTGGCATATCAGGAAGGACGGCAAGATAGATATCCATTGATCCGACCTTACAAGGCAAATAAAGCCTTCCTTCCATTTCTTCATCATCGTTTAATAAAGCAGATATTTCTTCTTGGTCTTTAGAATCATACTTAGTCGTAGTTACCCATAAAGATGAAAGATTTCCCTCGGAATATACTTCATTAACTCTGTTTTCGAATGAATCGGCGTTTGCTAAAAGACCAACGAAAAGAGTCACGGCAATCGCGCCAATGGAAATAATAGAAAGGAATTGAGCCCATCCTCTTTTTAAGGAACGGATGAGCATCTTATTTAGCAAGGAGATAGTTGATTTCTTTTTCATTACCAATCTACTTCCTCAGGACTGATAGGGTTTGGGTTTATCTCATCAGAAAGAATCTTCCCATCTGATATGCGGATGATACGTTTTGCACATTCGGCAATCTTAGAGTTATGGGTGACAATGATGACAGTTTTCTTATAATTAACCGAGACATCATAGAGAATTTTTAAAATTTGGGCGCCTGTTTTAGAATCTAAAGCACCTGTTGGTTCATCGCATAATAATAGGCGTGGATTTTTGACAATGGCTCTAGCAATTGCAACACGTTGTTGTTCTCCGCCAGATAGCTGGGAAGGAAAATTAAGCCTTCTTTTGCTAAGGCCTACTTCTTCTAATATTTTTTCTGAATCAAATGGTTCTCTTGCAACTGAAGCAGCTAATTGAACGTTTTCTAAAGCGGTAAGGTTTGGCATTAGATTATAGAATTGGAAAACAAAGCCGATGTCTTCTCTTCTAAATTTGGAAAGTTTTTTGAAATCATATTTTGCAACATCTTCTTCTCCAATCAAATAAGAGCCTGATGTTGCGTTATCCATTGCACCAAGAATGTTAAGCAAAGTGGATTTCCCTGCGCCAGATGCGCCTAAAATGATAGTGAATGTTCCTTCTTCTAAATGGAATGAAACACCATTTAATGCACGGACTTCGTTTTCTAATCCTTGGTTGTATATTTTAGTGAGATTTTCTACTTTGATTTCGTTCATAATTTTGCCATCGAATAACAAAAATAATTATGAAGTTTTCTTTTAGAAAAGCAATTAATATTTACATATGTAAGCGTTATTTTTAAATTGACTAAAGTTAGCAAGCACCAACTAAAAATTATAAATATATAATCGTTCTCGCTATGATTGATTGGGTAAACACATTATTAACTTCTGTCTCTATGTCCATTGATGCGATGACTGTCAGTGCGACTAATGGTTTGAAAGAAAAAGAGATGCCAATATGGAAAATGATTCTAATTTCCTTAAGTTTTGGAATCTTTCAGTTTATTATGCCATGCATTGGCTATTTTGCAGGATATGCCTTCAAAGAAAAGCTTGAGAAATACATTCCTTGGATTGCTTTTGCTTTATTGTCCGCATTAGCTATTAAGTCGCTAGTTGAATGGATCAAAGATTTTAAGAAAACTGATGATGAACCAGTCGAAGCCAAAAAAATAGGTATATTAGAAGTTTTATGGCAAGATATTGCAACAGCAATTGATGCGTTATGCATTGGATTCGTTTACCTCGAATTATCAATTGGCGATGCATTAATCGTTTTTACCGTCATTGGCTGTGTAACATTCGTTTTAACATTCGGAACAGCCTTACTTGCTAAGCAACTTGCCAAATATCTTGAGAAATGGGCAGGGCTTATTGCTGCTATCGTTTTCTTTGGTGTCGGATTGAAGATTTTATTAGAAGGCATTCTTCACTAAATCTTGAGATTTATATATAATGAATTTGCTAGGAAGCTAGCAACCAGAGGGAAACATTGTTCCCCTACAACTTTATCCATAGGTATCCTGACTGGAGACGCTGGTGTTGAAAGCCTGACTGCTTAGGTAGACTCAGGAATCCTAAAAGCTGACCAAGGAGACCACCTCATTAAAACGAGGAAACTTATTCTTCCCTCTGGGTTAAAAATCCAAAAAAGGCCTGCAAAAGGCCTTTATTTTAGTTCCAATACTCCACTTTAATTTCATCAAAGAGAGCTGCTACTTCTTTAGATGGACCAACGTAAATCTTAATCATATTGTCGATTACCTCATCAGGCACCCATTTGTCTTTGATACGCATTTTGTTTTGTTTATAGCAAATTGAATAATCATGCATCTTGATCATAAAAAGGAGGGAATGGTCATATCCCTTTAAACGATCCATGTAATATTTTCTGCGGTAGTCTTCAAGGAAGATAGAATCTTCTATTACCGTGCAATTATCATATTTAGCAAAGATTTCATTGCTTTGGCGAATCATTTCATCGTAAATAACTTCCATATGCTCAGGGAAAATAAGATATGAGCCAGTTATTTGTTTCCTAGTCTCATCAGTATCGATGATAAAAACGTTTTCGTGTGTTTTTTGATATTCCTTGCACCAAGTTGATTTACCTGAGCCAGGAATCCCTGCCATGAGTATTAAATTTTTCATTAGACAAGTTTCTTTCTAAGCCAGCTAGATAAAATATCAAGCAAAACAATGAATAAGACAACGCCAAGAATATCTGCGCCAAGTCTATTCCAGTTATTGATAGAGGCGTCAGTGCTTAAGGAGAAGCCAATTCCACAGCCTGAGCCAACAACTACACCAATGATTGTTGTTGTTCTTAAGTTAATATCAAACCTATAGAGAGCGACGCTTAATAATGCTGGACGGAAATTTGGCATGATGCCTAAATGGATTTTTTGAAACATGTTTCCACCGGATGCAGCGATTGCTTCTAATGGTTGCATGTCGAGTTCATCAATTTCTTCAGCGTATAGTTTGCCAATCATGCCAATTGAGTGAATTGAAAGAGCGATAACGCCAGTTAAGGCTCCCATGCCTGTGAAATTAACTATTAATAATGCAAGAAGGATTTCTGGCATAGTTCTAATGAAAATCAAGAAAATCTCAGAGATGTATGCTTTTCTTTTAAACAAATGATGTGAGGCAAGCAATCCGAAAGGAATGCCAAGAACAGCTGCAATTAAGGTTCCAACATAGGCAATGGCGAATGTTTGGAAGAGTTTGAAGATAACGCCTTCAGTGAAATAATATTCACCATATCCGAAAAAATAAGACCAATCAATATCGAATAAACGACCAATGTTTTCCCAAATTGTTTTACCTGATGCCGCAAGTGGGGCATTGAAATACAAACCATTATCTCCCCATTTTAGAAGATTAAGGTCCGCATTCATATAAAGAACAATGGTGGCAAAAACTATCACTAGAAGGACATCCAACAACCATTTATGTGGCGAGGAGAACATTGCATCAGTCGTATTTTCAAAATGCTGAGCACTTCCACTGCCATAAACAAAACGTTTAGAGTTAACAAAGAAGTCACCAAAATTCTTAAGATTTCTATTAGCTCCTTTTGGGACTTTACGAACGTTAGCATAAACCATCGTTCCGATGATAAGGGCGGCGATAAGTGATGCGCCAATAATTAAGAATATTTGTGCTAAGCTCATCTCATCTTCCTCCCAATGTAGTTAGATAAAAGTTGAAGGATAAATACCAATACGAATAAAGGAACTAATACGACACCGATTTTCCAGAAATCCAACGTATCATGCGACCAATCGGATATTTTATAACCTAACGAATCGATAATACCGGCATAGCCAAGAATCAAGGATCCACGAATATTCATTTCAAAGACATAAAGCATATTTGCAAAGAACATTGGTTTTATTGAAGGGCGTAAGCCAAGAGTGACTGCTTGGAAACGCATACCACCTGCAGAATATACCGCCTCAAATGGAGCCATATCCAAAGTTTCGATATATTCATACATGATTTTATAAATGATACCAATTGTGAATATTGTCATTGCAACAATACCAGTGAAATTTGTCGCACCATAAATAAGAACGAATATAGTACAAAGAGTAATTGTAGGAATGGTTCTAATGATGTCGTTAATTACGCGTAAAGGTTCATAAATATAGCCGTGTTTTACAACGTTTCTAGCACATAAATAATAAACAGGTACAGAAATCAATCCGCCAAATAATGAAGCGAGGAAACAAAGTTCAATTGTATTCCATAATGACGGAAGGCCTTCGCTAACTAAGAAAGGAAGCCAAACCCTTTCCATGTAATAACACCATGATGACCAATCTTTTACTTCAATGTTATATGGATAGAAATCTAAATATGGGTTATATGGCGCTTTAAATAATCCACTAATGAATTCCCAGCCGGAATCCCAACCGAATCTTGTGCTGCCTAAATCCATTGAGCAAATGGAAATAACAGTAAGACCGACGATCAAAACAATGATTGCAATGAGCAATATAGGTCTCTTTTTTCTTACATTTCTAACATCGCTTCCATCGTGATTGTCGGAAACGTCTATTTGGACTTCACCCCAATTGACTTTATCCCAAAAGGCGCTCAATTTCTCTTTTAGGGTCAATTCTCCTTCTTTTAACTTAGCGCTCATTACTTATTCTCCTTGTTTTCGGAAGCTTCTTCTAAGGCTTCGCCAAGTTTTTCTGAACTATTTAATGAACGTCCGTAGATTTTCATCGTGACTTCGTCTGTTACTTCTTCTGGTTTTCCATCAAAAACGATTTTTCCAGCGCGAACCCCAATTATTCTTGTCGAATATTTCTTAGCAAGATCAACGTGGTGCATGTTTGCAATGATTGTGATTCCCATCTTGTTGATACGAGAAAAATCATCCATGACTGAAACCGTTGTAATAGGATCTAGGGAAGCGACTGGTTCATCGGCAAGAATGAGCTCAGGTTCCTGAGTAAGAGCTCTTGCTAAAGCTACACGTTGTTGTTGTCCACCAGAAAGCTGGTCGGCACGAACATATGCTTTATCAAGAATTCCTAATTTAGCCATTGAACGGTAGGCTAAATCTTTTTCTTCTTTTTTATAAATTCCAAATAATGTTGCGAAATAATTATGATAGCCAACACGTCCAGAAAGAACGTTTTTGATTACGCTAGCACGTTTAACAAGGTTAAAAGATTGGAAAATCATTCCTATGCGGCGACGTTCCATTCTTAATTCTTTTCCTTTTAATTTGCTAATGTCTTTCCCATCGATGAGAATTTCGCCTGTTGTAATATCGTGCATACGGTTGATACAACGAATTAGCGTTGATTTTCCAGCACCAGAAAGACCAATAATCGAAACGAATTCACCATTATTGATAGTGAGGTTGATATCATCTAAAGCTTTGAAGCCATTATCTTCATATACCTTAGAAACATTTTTTAATTCGATCATAATTATTGGTCTCCTGATGTAAGTTTATTGTTTTATTCTTGTTTAGTTGCTTGCTTATTTAGCTGCGCTAGAAGAATCATCTGGGTTTTTAACTGAATGTTCTTTTGTCCAACTATACATTTGACGAGCATTGTCATAGTTGCCATCTTCAGCCTTAGCATAACCAGTATGAGAATAAATTTGATAAAGATAATATGCTGGAGTATCTTTTTCGCTCTTATTGCCGGTAGCTGCCGCTGTGGTGAATGCTTTATAGATAGCATCACGAGCTTCTTGAGCAAGGGAATGTTTGCAAGAAATCGTATCGTTCATGATAGGATCGGTGATACCAACGGTGTAGGTGTTATCAAAAATGCCATCATCATTGTAGAAAGGTCCGCCAGTTTGAACGTAGCCTGAACCATAACGTGTATCCATGAATCCAACGGAAACATCGATAACGCCAGTAGACATAAGGTAAGATAAGCCATTAGGATAAGTTCCTTGGTTGATACCGATTAAGGATTTTGCTTTTTCTTCAGCGCTCATTTTTTCGTAAGTGGCTTTGGAAACGAACATATTCGTGTAACCTAATTCATATACCATCTTAGCTGGATAGATTAAGCCAGAAGAGGAACCATTGCCCATGACACCAAAGACTGCTTCATTATCGTGTAATTTCTTAACTACTTCAGCAGTTGTCATTCCATCGGTGATTCCAAATTCCTTAAAGCCTTTTTCATGGCTATAAGCATCACGGCGGCTAAACATAACACCAGAATAGAAGTTAACGTTGGTTTCTGATTGTTCACCATGATATTTATAGACAGGATCGGATTCAGTTGCTTCAGAAGCGGCCTTGCCAGAAACGGTGATTTCGCCATTCATAGCCTTTCTTTGAAGTTCTTTGTTTACATCGCTGAACATATCGTTTCCGCCATTTCCTTTGAAATCGTCGGCTTGGACTTTGTATCCAGCACGAACTGCGGAAGCAATAAGATCTACTTTTCCAGGATTAGTGACAGAAACTTGTGCATAGTTTCCACCAGGAAGGAAGCCTGCGTCTGCTGTACCAGAAGTAAGAGCGTTCATAACAGCATCATAGCTTTGACCAACGGTAATTTTGAAAGTGTAACCAGTATCTTTAATTGCTTCATTTAAAGATGGTGTCAAAGCATTGGCTCTTTCCAATAAAGTTGTTGGATCATTGGAAGGAACGAGTAAGATTGAAATTACCTTAGAATTGTCATTGCAAGAAGCAAGTGATGCGGTAGCGGCAAGTAAGCCGGCAAAGAAGAGGAATTTGGAAGATTTCTTCATTTTATTATCCTTTCGGGTGTATAACCCATCAAAATCCTTGATGAAAATATCCAATCAAACAAAAAAGGCAAAAAATCACTCTTTATCTTCTACAGATTAATTTGAGTTTTCTTTTGCACAATCGAATGATAGATAAATCTCATCCACTAGGTTATACAACCACTAAAAACAATTGTCACAAAGGAAAATAATGAAAACGTTTTCTTGTAAAAATTTCTTTACAAACCTTTTACAATGAAGCATTATTAAATGTTGCAAAATATCGATAAAATCTAGGTTTTTTCATATTTTTTCTTTTGGTTAGTATTTCATTATAACCCCATATTTGTTCTTTGTTAACCGATTTAAAATTACCGATTTATCAGTTTTAAAAAAGAGCCTCGATGAGACTCTTAATTGATTGTAATTTGCTTGAAAACTATATTTCAAAGGCCCAGTTTCCGTCATGGAAGATTTGAATTTTCTCGCCATTTTCTTTTGTTCCAACGATATCAAGATCTTTTGATCCAATCATGAAATCTACGTGGCTAAGAGAATAGTTGATACCGAAATCACGTAGTTGTTGCTCGCTATAGTTTTGGAAATCAGGGTAAAGTTCCGTGAATCCTCTGCCTAACGCAAGGTGGCATGCGGCATTCTCATCATATAAGGTATTGTAAAATAAAAGGCCTGTGTTATTTATTGGCGAATCAAATGGGACAAGCGCACATTCGCCAAGATATGCTGATCCTTCATCTAAGGTTAAGATTGAACGGAGTGCTTCTTCACCTGTTTCAGCGTGAACATCTACCGCCTTTCCTTCATGGAATTTAACCCAGAAGTTGGTGATAAGAACGCCATTGTATACTAAAGGTTTTGAAGCATAGACAATTCCTTCTGCTACACCTTTTTTAGGGGAGGTGAATACTTCTTCGGAAGGAATGTTTGGTTGGAAGAAACGCCCATCGAGAGTTAATTCTCCTCCTCCAAGGAAGATGACGCCTGGAATTAAACCAACAGTAAAATCAGTTCCGTTGCTAGAAGAATAATGTAATTCTTTCAATTTTAAAGAATTAAGATAATCGCAACGTTTCTTGAGATTGATATCGTGTTTTTCCCAATTGCTAATGCCATTTCCATCTAAAGCGCGGGAAGTGTAAAGGATCTTTTCCCATAACTTTTCCATAGCATCTTCTGCGTTATCTTCAGGGAAGATTTTCTTGGCCCATTCTTTAGCTGGAGCGCCTGCTATACACCAAGCAACTTTGTTTTCTTCCATCTCTTTGTATTTGCCGTAAATTTTGTATTTTGCCTGGCGAATCCTGGCTGCTTTTGCTGAATCGACTCCTTTTGCACCATCTGGATCATCGGAATCAACCCATATAAAAGCGGGTAATTCTTCACCACGGAATTTCCAATAAGCAAGTTCCATTGGCGAAAGAGTAGAAAGGTTTTCTTCTTTGCCATAGATTAAGGAAGCTTTTGAAACTTTTTGTGACGTCCAGTTGACATAGACGTTTTTAGCACCAGCTTGATATGCTTCCTGAGTTAATATAGCAACGAAATCTTCTTGATCAGCATTCGCACTGATGATGAGATTTTCGTTTTCTTTTAAGGCAACGCCAGAACGAATTAAGAGTTCGGCATATTTATGAATTAAGGTAATATCCATACATGTATCCCTTATTTTTCATGATGGCAGCAACAGCAATCAGTGTTTTCAACCATTTCTTTCTCATCATGACAATGACATTCATGGTCATCTTCACCACAGCAGCAATCCCCTTCGTGGTGATGATGGCCTCCGCAACAGCAATCATCTTCATGGTGGTGGCCGCAGCAGCAATCGTCATGCCCTTCTTCTTCGTAGGTGATAGTTATATCAAAGAAATCTGCAATTTCATCAATTGTTGGATATCTTCCTTTGATGCTGATATTCCCATCCATTCTTGCAAGAGGAAGGATGCCTAATCCTTCTTTTTCAATGATGGATTTTGCTTCTTCATCAGCAAATTCACCATCTTCATAGAATTGTCTTTCTAGGGCATATCCAGCTTCAGTGAGAGCGGCGAAAAGCTCTTCTAGAGCGTAAAATTCTACGTCTTCTTCGCCATGAGGACGTAATTCAAATAATTCTAATTTCTTTTCCATATGTTGATATCTTATAGGATTATCAGGAAAAAGAAACGAAAAATGCTTAATTATTTACTATTTAATGGAGACAAAACGACATGGTCGTTTTTTCTAGTTTGTTTCATGTCAATTATTCTTTGGTTTTCGGATCCTTTGAATTTGAGTGAGATATTTCTCTTTTCTAGGATGAACCTTCCATCAACAAGGATGTCTATTGCATCAAGAAGTTCATCGGTTACTTCGCAATAACGTTTGCCACCTGGAATGAGGTCTTCATCATAGGTAAAACCTGTATAACACCAAATTGTTTTGCTAGGGAATTTTTCTTTAAATTTCCGAATTAACCCTATAATTCCCCGCTGGTTTTCAATTTCGAAAGGTTCTCCACCCAGTAAGGTTAAACCAGAATAATAGTCTTTTTCTAATTCTTTAAGAATAAAATTTTCTGTCTTTTCATTGAATTCTTGGCCAAAGAGGAAATCCCATGTTTGAGGTTGGAAACATCCTTTGCAACAATTTGTGCAACCAGAAACGAAAAGAGAAAGACGAATGCCTTCGCCGTTGGCTGAATCAACTAACATTATTTGACCATAATGCATAAAAAGCTCCTTTAGAAAAAATCCCTCAATAGAGGGATTATAGATTAATGCTTATCGGCATCGCAAGTCGGACAAGATAAATGAAGGACACGATCTTGAATTTCTTGAGTTCTTCCTTGGTTCCAATATTGCGTTCCAATATAGCCACACGTTCTTCTTGCAACATGCATCTTTGCTTGGTCACGGTTCCCGCAATTTGGGCATTCCCAAACAAGTTTGCCAGTTCCATCACGGACTATCTTTATTTCTCCATCATACCCACAGCAATCGCAGAAATCGCTCTTGGTATTTAATTCAGCATAAAGAATTGTGTTGTACATGTGTTTCATGATGGCAAGAACGGCCGGAATGTTATCTTGCATATTTGGAACTTCGACATATGAAACGGCTCCGCCAGGGGATAAACGTTGGAATTTTGCTTCCTTGGTTAATTTTTCAAAGGCATCGATGTTTTCACGAACATTAACGTGATAACTATTGGTTATATAGTTGTGATCAGTAACTCCTTCGATGATTCCAAAGCGTTTTTGCAAGCATTTTGCAAATTTGTATGTGGTGGATTCAAGTGGTGTTCCATAAACTGAATAGTCGATGTTTTCCATCTTTTTCCACTCATTACACTTGTCATTAAGGAGTTGCATGATTCTTAATCCGAGTTGCTCACCTTCAGGAGAAGTGTGAGAAGTTCCTCTCATGTAGTAGATAGCTTCGGCTAAGCCTGCATACCCTAAAGATATTGTTGAATATCCATCATAGAGTAATTTATCGATTGTCTCGCCTGGTTTTAAGCGGGCTAAGGCACCATCTTGCCAAAGTATTGGTGCGACATCGCTTGGTGTTCCGAGTAAACGGTTATGGCGTATTTGAAGAGCGCGGTGGCAAAGTTCAAGACGTTGGTTCATGATTTGCCAGAATTTTGCTTCATCTTTTCCTGAAGAACAAGCTGCATCAACAAGGTTTAAAGTGACAACGCCTTGGTTGAAACGACCATAATAACGATGCTCGCCCGGCTTGTAGTCAAGCGCTCCGCTGATATTCCCTAATCCTGCATCAGTGAAACGATCAGCAGTTAAGAAAGAGCGGCATCCCATGCATGGATAGGTGTCTCCCTTTAATTCCATCATTATTTTTTCGGAAATATAGTCCGGAACCATACGTTTTGCCGTACATTCCGCGGCTAACTTAGAGAGATAGTAATATTTTCCGCCCTCTTCGATGTTATCGTCTTGCAAAACATATATTAATTTAGGGAAGGCAGGAGTTATATAAGCACCTGTACGATCCTTAACGCCAAGCATACGTTGTTTTAACATGACTTCAGTGATTAAGGCTAAATCATCTCTGGCTTGGCCTTCTGGAAGTTCGTGGAGATATAAGAAGACTGTGACGAATGGTGCTTGTCCGTTAGTTGATTGAAGAGTTATCAATTGATATTGAATTGTTTGACATCCGCCTTCAACTTCTTTAATAACCTCTTGTTCAACGAGATCTTTAAATTTCTCTTCTGTCGTTTCAATGCCGCAAGATTCGAATTCCGCCTTTAAGCGTCTAGCGATTCTTTGTCTTGAAAGGTTAACAAAAGGGGCAAGGTGTGACATGGTTATTGTTTGTCCGCCATATTGGCTTGATGCAACCTGGGCAACAATTTGTGAAGCAACTGTACACGCAGTAGCAAAAGAATGTGGCTTATCAATGTGCGTGCCAGAAATGCATGTACCATTTTCAAGCATGTCTTTTAAATTAACCAAGCAGCAGTTATGCATGTGTTGGGCGAAATAATCCGAATCATGGAAATGGATGATGCCTTCTTTATGCGCTTCAACGATATCATCTGGTAAAAGATATTTATTGGTATAGTAACGGCTCCATTCGCCGGCCATATAATCTCTTTGAACCGAAAGAATGGTTGGATTTTTGTTGGAGTTTTCTTGTTTTACTTCTTCGTTATCTCTTTCGACAACACCAGCAATCTTTTGGTCGATGTCACTCATCTTACGATTCTCGGCGTGTTTATAACGATAAGTGATATATAATCTAGCGACTTTGAATTTGCCAGATCCCATGAGGGCGTCTTCTACTTTATCTTGGATTTCTTCAACTGATAAATCACGACCAGCGTTGGATGCGTCTTTTTGAATTCCTAAGGCAATATTGGCTATTTCTTCGGGAGTAAGACGTTCGGAAGGAATTCCTTCTTCATCATTTGCACCATTAATAGCGTTAACGATTTTTTGACGATCAAAAGGAACGCGTTCTCCTGAACGTTTCATGACACAGATTTTTATTTCTTCTGTCTCCATGTTTCCATCTAATGTTTCGTCATAAAAAGTCTTCATATAGTCTACCTCTTGCTTATAAGAAATTGTGGTGCGCTATTTCTATTTAGCAAGACTTATTTTAGGCTTGCAAAAAGCGAATTCAAGTAAAAACATATTGTAGAATATACAGTGTATAAAAAAGACTAAAAAGTTTAGATTTTATCGATACTTTTTTAATTTAACTAATTTGAAAAATCTTTTTAGGTATCAATTTTACTTGATTGCTAGTGCTCTTTACTTATTTACCAATTTTAATAATTGACTACTACATTTTTGCCAAGCATTTTTCATTCTAAAAATCAAGAAATTTGATTATAATTTTTTTGTAATTTTTTGAGGTACTTAATTAATGAAAAAACAAGTATTTAATCCTTATTTACCATTAAGCGAATATACGCCCGATTGTGAGCCGCATATCTTTAATGGAAGACTTTATGTCTATGGTTCGCATGACTGTTATGGAGAATTTCCTTTCTCTCATAACAATTACGTTACATGGTCTGCTCCATTAGATGATTTAAGCGATTGGCGTTATGAAGGAGAAATTTTCGATAAGAAAGAAGATCCGCTTAATAGAAACGGAAAATTAGATTTATATGCGCCAGACGTAACGCAAGGTCCTGATGGAAATTTCTATCTTTATTATTCTTTAGCCTGGCAGGGAACGATTGGAGTGGCAAAGTCTTCTTCTCCTCGTGGTCCATTTAAATTTATTGGCAATGTTCATTATAAGAATGGAGAGGATCTAGGAAGAAGAAAAGGTGACGCTTTTCAATTTGATCCAGGCGTCTTAACTGATACGGATGGAAGAGTTTATCTTTATTCAGGCTTTGGAGCGATAACCTGGTTCCCAATGATTAGGCATCATCTCAAACCACAAGGCGGCTATGGAATGGAACTAGAATCGGACATGGTAACCATTAAAGATGGACCACATAAATTGTTCTCAATGGCAAACGAAGAAAAGAACATTAATGGAGTAAAGGAAAAAGAACATGCTTTCTTTGAAGCGTCATCTCTTAGAAAAATAGGAAATACATATTACTTTATATATTCTTCTTTAGCAGGACATGAGCTTTGCTATATGACTTCTTCTTCTCCTTTAGGGCCATTTGCCTATCAAGGAGTCATTATTTCTAACGGAGACGTTGGATTAAATGGAAGAGCAAAAAAGGATGCGGTTACTCCAATAGGTAACAACCATGGGTCAATAATTGAAGTTGATGGTCAATGGTATGTTTTCTATCATCGTCATACAAACTACACAAATACCGATAGACAAGATTGTGCCGAACCAATAGCCATAGATGAAAACGGTAAGATCAAACAAGTTGAGATTACTTCTTGTGGCTTAAATTTGAAGCCTTTAGAAGGAAAAGGAGAATATCCTGCATCAATTTGCTGTTATTATCACGATAAAAAACCAAATGTTTTCTATCCATTCTTTGCTTTGCCTCATCAAAAGAAAAAGCTTAGAATTCACCAAGATGGGACAGATTCAGCACCAGGCAAACAATATGTCCAAAATGTTGGTGATGGATGCGTGATTGGCTATAAATATTTTGATTTATCTAACACTCATAAAATAACGCTGAAATATAGTGGAAAGTTCAATGGAGAAGTATCTATTTCTTTCTCTGAAAATGGTGAAAACAAATACACGCATGCCATATCTTCAAAAAATAATGCGATAACAATCGATATTGAACCTCATTCAAAAAAAGAAGCCCTTTACTTGCATTTCAAGGGCTCCTCTAAATTAGATTTATATTCGATTCAATTTGATTAATTACCAAATACGGACACGTTTTTCAGGCGCGATATACATCGCGTCTTTTTCTGTGACATCAAAGGCTTCATACCACTCCTCGAAGTTACGAGGTTGGATGTTTGCTCTAAGCTCAGATGGAGCGTGAACGTCATTAACAAGAAGTAATTGAACCATTTCTGGACGGGCTTTCATGCACCAAATCTTGGCCCAGTTAATCCAATAATCTTTGAATGATGCATCTTTGATTTCATGCATAATACCAAGTGTGACACCGACTCCGCCATTATCGGCAATGTTTTCTGAAACGATTAATTCGCCAGAGACTTTTCCACCATAGAAATCAATTCCGTCGAATTCATCAATCATGGCTTTAGTTAGATCTTTGAAGGCTTTATAGTCTTCTTCTTTCCACCAATTATTTAAGTTTCCTTTTTCATCAAATGAAGCGCCATTGTTATCGAAAGCATGAGAGATTTCATGACCGATAACTGCGCCAATTCCGCCTAAATTCTCTGATTCGGATTGTTCAAGAGAATAGAACGGCTTTTGAAGAATAGCAGCAGGGAAGGTGATGTCGTTAGCAAAAGGATTGTAGCATGCATTAACCATATGGCCTGGCATTGCCCATTCAGAACGATCGACTGGCTTATGAAGTTTTTCTAATTCGTGTTCGCCTTTCTTTTGAGCAATTTTGCGACATGCGGCAAATAAAGAATCTTCTTCAGTAACTGTAAGTTCGGAATAGAATGGATCGATTCTATCTGGATAACCCATCTTTATTTCAATGGTGCTGAGTTTAAGAATCGCTTTTTCTTTTGTCTCAGGGGCTAAGAAAGTATTTTTAGCCATACGGCCTTTATACGCTTCGATGATACGTTTCACTAAAGAAACAATATCTTTTTTAGCTTCTTCGCCAAAATATGTGCGTCCATAATAGACACCAACAGGTTCAGAGAATACTTGACCGACTAATTGATAAGCTTGCTTTTCTAATATTGGATCTTTTGCAATACCATAAAGGGCTCTGCTATAGGTCGTAGAAAGATCATGCATTTGAATAGAGAGGCGTTTTGCCGCGGAAATAAAGAATTTTACATATGCCCAATGTTTATAAAGAGTGAATGTTTCTTCGCTGAAATATGCATGGAATTCTTTGATTGCTTTTGGATCGGCAACGATTATCGTTTGAGGAACGTCTTCTCCATAAATTTGATGTAATAAGCCAGCAAAATCAAATGGTGCTAAGTAAGAAGAAACTTCTTCTAATGGCATTGGGTTGTAGTCATTGACATAATCAGCCCATTCAAGTTGGCTCTTAACAACTTTGGCGATTAATGCGTCAAAAGCTAAAGTATCTTCAATATATTTAGCTTGGTCTTCTTCACTTAAGGGTGAATAAGCCAATAAGCCTTTAGTCATTCCTTTGAATATCTCTAGTAATTGTTTGCCTGCTTCTGCTTTTTCTCCATAATAGGTTGTATCAGGAAGAATGATTGATTGGCCAGTGATAAGGAAAGAATTCTTTTCAGCATTCTTCATATCGGCTTGGACACCAAAAGCAATTGGGAGTTCAAAACCGTCATAAGATAAATCTTTTGCATTCTTATTAAGATCATCAACGGTTTTGATTCCTTCAATCTTCTTTAAATAAGGAAGAATTGGCTTTATTCCTTCTTCATTACGACGTGTTTCGTCTAAAACCTTTTTATAGAGTTTGACTGCTTCAGCGATTTCTGGGAAAGGGATTTCCTTGCTTCCATCAGCAAAAGAGGCGAAATCAGCACGGAGGAGTTTTTCTACTCCTTCATCTAAATCTGAAAAGCCTCCAACCCTGGAACGATCGTCAGGAATAACGGCCTTTTCAAGCCATTCTCCATTTACATAATGATATAAATCATCTTGAATTCTAATATTGTTAGACATTATTAACTTCTCCTACAATGTGCGATTATACAACGATAAGACAAAATTGCACTTCCTATTTTAATTTGATGCATATCATTGTTGCATAATCGCTACACGCCTGCCTTATTTTCTTAAATCTTTTTGAGCAGTGGAGATAACGCCTGAATATTTTGTTTGGATATAAGTATCGACTGTTGAATCAAGCAAACAATCAGTTAATGCATCAATTTTTGTCTTATAAGCAGAATCGTTGTTATATTTTGTGACATTAGCTGCAACGACGTTTGCTCTTAAGTCTTTGACGGCATCAGTTTCTGATGGAAGAGACTTATCAGCAGTTAAGTGACCAGTTAAAGCGCTATTTGTTGGAAGAACGGCATAGTCATAGTCACTTAAAGAAGAGACTAATAAGTTTTCATCGATTGTTTTGATGTTTAATGGTAAGTTAATTGGATTGCCTTTGTCATTAACGTCGTATTTTTCGATAACGCCTGCTGAAACTAATAAGTCTAAAGCTCTGATTTCATTGGAAACGTCGTTACAAATTTCATATGTCGCAGTTGTTTTTGATGTTTCAAAGTCTGCTGCAGTCTTTTTGCCTGGATATATTCTTAATGGTTCAAAGTGAACTGTTGCAACAGGGAAAACCTTTTTATAGGTGTAGTCAGTTGAGTATGTTGTGGTGCCGGAATCATATTGTTGGAGATATGGGCGGTGTTGGAAATAGTTTGCATCATAATCGTTGTTATAGACACCATCATTTTGTAATGTCCAATCAAGGATTTTAACTTCAAGTTCATAGCCTTTTTCTTTAAGAAGAGGCTTTACTGCTTCATTTAAGATTTCAGCATGTGGGATTTCTGATGCGCAAACGGTGATTTTTGTTTTCTCGTTTGAGTTACATCCTGCTAAAGATAAGACGGTTGTGAATGCTAATAAGCTTACGAATTTTTTCATAATTAATTTTCTCCTTATTTAAGTTTTTTTCTTTTGTCGACTTTTTTTGCCAAGAACAAGCCTAGTTCTTGAATGATCTCAACGAGCGCTACGACGATGATGATCATTATCCAGAAAGTCCAACTGGTTAGGAAGTCTGATGTATTTCTTGTGTAATACGACCAAACTTCGCTTATTAATCCTCCTGCGCCAATGTTATAGGCGAAGGAAGTGTAGCCCAATACATTTACGATTGTGATTGTGAATCCGATCAAGAGAGAACTTCTTGCTTCCGTTATTAATACATATCTAATTATTTGGAAGTTTGAAGCGCCCATGGATTTAACCGCTTCTATTTCTCCGTTATCGACATCTTGAAGAGATTGTTCAACGTTTCTTGCAACATAAGCAAATGTCGAGAAGAATAGAGGAATAATCATCGCATACCAGACACCAGTCCCTCTTCCGATAAGAAGGCGGTTTAGTGGTAATAGAATTACGGTTAAGATCAAACAAGGCACGCTACGTAGGAAGTTAACGAAGATTCCAAGAATTAGATTTAGCCATCTACATGGATGAAGCCCGTTTTTCGATGTAGTTTTTAGAATGATTCCAAGAGGAAGACCAACTAGATATGCAAGAATTGTCGATATCACTGTCATTCCTATGGTTTCTAAGGTGATTTTTAAGAAATCAATATTCATCATCTACCTCCTCGAACTTAACGTTCTTGATCGTTAGATATTTACTTAACTTCTCAATCTCTTTATTCTCTTGTGGACAACGAATAATTGTTTGGCCATAAGCTTTTCCATCTACGACTTTTGTATCAGCATAGACAATTGAAACAAGAATGTTGCAATCGTGAACGATATTTGAGATAAGAGGTTCATCAACATTTCCATCGAAGAGAATTCTTATGACCTTGTGAGTATCTAAGTTGGTATTCAGTTTTGTTGAATATATGAGTTTCTTTGTTATCTCGCAATGAGGGTTTAAGAATACATCCGAAAGATTTCCTTCTTCGACTATGTTTGCTTTATCGATAATTGCAACCTTATTGCAGATTTGCTCAATTACATTCATCTGGTGAGATATCATTACGATTGTCAAACCATATTCCTTATTGAGTTTCTTAAGCAGTTCAAGTATCGAAGACGTTGTTTCTGGATCAAGCGCAGAGGTCGCTTCATCCGAGAGAATAACTTCAGGGTTAAGTGCTAAGACTCTAGCTATTGCAACTCTTTGGCATTGTCCTCCGGATAACTCGCTAGGATAAGCGTTTATCTTATCTTCAAGAGAAACCTTCTTTAATGCTTCTAAGGCAATTTGTTTTCTTTCTTCTTTCTTTACGTGATTGATTTTTAATCCCAATAAGACATTATCTAAGACTGTTTTTTGTTGTAGGAGGTTGAAGGTTTGGAAGATCATTCCAAATTTTCTTCTTTCTTCTCTTTTTATCTTTTGTGTTGGAGAACAAAGAAGTTTTCCATCATATAAGATTTCTCCTTCATCAAATGTTTCTAAGGAATTAATGCATCTGACTAGTGTTGATTTACCAGCGCCAGAGAGGCCTAATATTCCATAAATGTCCCCTTTATCTATATTTAGTGAGACATTATTCAAAACAACTTTGTCATCAAATTTCTTACTTAGGTTTTTAATTTCAAGTAATGCCATTCCATCCTTTCCGGAGGGAAAAATAAATCCCGTCCTCAATAAACAAATCAATGCTTACTAAGGACGGGAATTGATTCTTACCCGTGGTACCACCTTACTTCATAAAGCCATCGCTAGCTTTATCTTTGAGAGTTCCATCAAACTCATTTGCTATAACGGGCATACCCGGAATAGGCTACTTAATTTCACCTTTCAGCTCCAAGGCCATGTTCATTCTTCTTTCTCTATTCCGCTTCCACCATCCGGAACTCTCTATCAGAATCTTAAGAATTACTCTTCCTCATCGACGCCGATACAAAAACTTTACATATAAATTTAGAAATTTCAACAGTTATTTTTATAAATTAGAACATTTTTGCTAAACATTATTGAGTTGGATACGATTTCCGATGAAAGGAATGTTCAATATTTAGATAAACGTAGTTAATCATTTTTGTATTATAAAAGGAGTTTAAAATTTGATCGTTTTACTATTAGATTTCTAAATTCCATTGGGGTTTTAACGTGTATTTTTGAATATTTTGATTTTTTGAATGGAAAATTATATTTCTAAACTATGGTAATAAATGAGATGTTTCTCAAAGATCCAAATATTCTTTTATTGAATAAGAATCAATAACGTTTCTGCAACGAATCGAAAATTTTCTTGCCTTCAGTAAAGCTTAGTTGAGGATTCTCATCCAAAAACATCATTAATTTATTATCAAGTTTCTTTCTGGCGTTTACTTCAAGGCAGAAATCCCTAAGTTCAAAGAATGTATTTTGGTTTCTTTCAAACAGAGTAAGCGCAAAATAGATGCTTAATAAAATGAGATGAGATTTATAACGGCACATTATTTTGTTAATTCCATTGGAAAGATGCTTTTCGACAGGACATTCTCCCCCACAAAGATAACGGAAATCACACTCATGGCACAAAGGAGAATTCGTTTGATTGTCAAACATCTCTTTAGATTTCGAAAAATCAACGTCAAAACCCTTACCGATTGAAAATTCATCCATCAGCAAAGATGCTGGACAAGCATAAATAACGCCATCCTTATCTAGAGCAAACCTTGATAATCCCGCATCGCAACGAAGAATTGTTCTTTGATTTAAAATGACCCTATGCAGGAATTTCCCAAAATAATCTTCACCATTGAGCAAGATTTTAGTTCTTCTGATATCATCAGCTAATGCTTCATTAATGAGTGCTTTAACAAGTTCGTCATAACTAGCAAACCATAGGTCGAGAGTTTCTTCATCGAAGGATTCTAAACAATTTCTTGCAGGTTTATACGATACCGTATTAAAGATCTTAGAAAGTTCATTTAGAGAATCGTTTAAAGAAAAAACGTCTTTCGTCAGCGTGCAAGCCGCTCCTACATATTCATGATGTTCGATAGCCTTTACGTTATCAAGAACATTTTGATAAGTTGGATTGCCATTTGAATCTATACGATGTTTGTCATGAACTGATTCATTTCCATCAAGTGAAACACCAAATAAAATTCCATTATTTTGCAAAATTTCAGCAATTTCTTTCGAAAGCAAGGTGCCATTTGTTACAAACTGAACCAAGACCTCCCGTCTTAATTTGTTTGACCATTCATCACAATATCTTTTGATTTCCAAAATCTTCTTCAAGAACAAAAGAGGCTCGCCTTTTCCGGATAAATCGACGAAATATTTTTCTTTATCGGAGAATTTAGCAAAACACTTATCAAGAAAGACGTAAATCTCATCTAAGTTTAAACTTTTGCCGTCTTTCTTATCGTTAAAACAGTAATCGCATTTCAAATTGCATGCGTTTGAAATGTTTATGCAAAAAGTAACGGAAGTGGTTTTGTATTCAGCAAAATCAGGAACGTATTTATCAAAATCAAAAGAATTCAAGATTGTTAGGTTCGATTCATCTTGAGTTCTAGCAAAACAGCCCGTATGTCCATCCACAAAAATGTCTTTGCCTAAAATTTTGTGTTTCATGAATTATTTAAAATACTCTTCTCTTCGAGATTTAAATTCATATGGTAAGTCTTTGCCAGTCGCACCAGCTAATATATAATCAGCGGATACGTCTTGCCAAAAGGATTTAAATGTTGCTCCTTCTGCTTCCGTGTTTTTGTTATACCACATTTCGCAAGGACCAAAGCCAAAATCTGTGGAAAGGAAATAATAGGCTTTTTTGTCTTTATCCAAATCACCTTGAATCGTGGTTATACAATCTTTTGGAATGTTAAATAAAAAATCCATCTTTACCTTGCCCAAATTGTCAGCCCAATTTTCATCAAGTTTGGAGACCAAGGTAAGTTTAATGACTCCTTCTGCTCTATCTAGATTATCGGGTACAAATCCAGTTTTTGCGGAAATGCCTGGCTCAAGATACGCAGAGAAATCAGTTGCTTTGCAACTAATATCTCTAAAATAAACGGACAGCTTTAAAAGACCATCTACAAAAGTAATGCCATAAACTGTAAAATCACCACCATTTTTCAATTCTATTAGTTCATCAAACAAGCCTATTTTCGCCGGTGTAGTATCCCAAGCGTCACTAGAATCATCAGTCAAAGATTTTGAAGCAGAGTCGAAAGAATTGCCGCATGAGCAAAGTGCCGTTGCAAGTACGGCCAACAAAACGTTTTTATTCTTCATGTGTTTCATTTAACACCCCTCCCAAGTTAATGAATTTCTATTTGTACAGAAATAATTATTAACGGAACCTCTATTAGGATCGAACCAGCGTGGTTTGTTTGATAGACTTCCGAGCCATCCGTCGTCAACTAACCACATATAAGCCGATTTTGTTGTTGAAGAACCATTTACGGTTTCTGTAAATTCGTATCTCTTGTAACCATAGATCGTCATTCCATGATTGCCATACCATAAAGAGCCTTTTGTAGATACTACTACCGGAATGCCTGAAATTATATTGCTAGCAACGTTAACGCCTATAGTAGTTCTATAAATATCAACATTGTACCCATAATAAGAATTTAATAACGTTTCTAAAATTTCTT